>JACXWD010000003.1:0-108350 GCA_014764515.1 Candidatus Polarisedimenticola svalbardensis
ATAATGCAAAAGACTGCGACACCCGGAAACAGCGAGTATCTGGCTTCGAACCAGAGGGTCGGGAGTTCAAATCTCTCCGGGCGTACCAAACCATTAGCTGGGATTGCATCCTAGGCACTCCAGCAAATAGCTGTATTTACACTCGAAGCGAAATTTATAATATAACAGAATATGTTATATTATGTTCCAACGTGAGAGGAAACGATTTAAAGAACCACAGGCGGGCTGCCGGCTTGACTCAGAAACAACTCGCCAGGAAACTCGGGGTCACCCAGGCGTATCTGTCGCTCATGGAAACAGGCCAGCGGGCAGTTTCGGCTAACGCAGTGAAAAAATTGGTGGCTGCGCTCGGTCTTCCCGCAAGCGTGCTGCCTCTGCCGGCCGAACATGTCATGAAGAGGCCTGTCTCTGGCCTCTGGGTCGCATCGTGTCTAGGAAAACTGGGCTACCCGGGATTTGCCTATCTCAAGAAGAGTGGTTCGATCAAAAACCCGGTGGAGGTTCTTCTCAGGGCGCTGTGTGTCGAGGAACTGGAGCCGCGACTGGCGGAGGCGCTTCCGTGGCTGCTCCTGGAGCATGAGGGCCTGGATATAGAGGAGACGGTGGCCTTCGCGAAGGAGCGAGGTTTGCAAAATCGGCTTGGATTCACTGTTTCACTGGCTGCGCAGGCTGCGGAGGTAAGCCCCGGGTACACACGCCGCTTGAAGGATCTGCGAAAAATCGAAGCTGCTCTGGAACCAAGTCGACTGGCCCGCGAGGACTGTTTTGGCAGAAGGCCGAAGAGTGAAGCCATGCGCAGGTGGCTTTGCGACCATCGCTCGGAATCCGCTGCTCACTGGAATCTGTTGACCGACCTCAAGGTAAAGCATCTTCGGTTCTTGTCTTGAGTGACTCCTCGGCGTAAGCTTCCGGGCCTATGAGTGACAGCTCCAACAATCGCCTGCGCCGTTTCCTGCCCTGGTTGTTGCTGGCGGTTCTGGCGCTGCTTCCGTACCTCTCTTCCCTGAGTAATCCGGTCATCCATGACGATCGTGCGCTGCTCATCGGGAACTCCTGGCTGGCGGATGAAGCGACGGCCGTTGGCTTGTTCCAGGCCGACTACTGGGCCGGCACCCGCATGGAAGGGGGGGACCTGTACCGGCCGGTAACCGTGCTCTCCCTGATGTGGAACCTGCGGTACGGCGGCGGGTCGGTTTCGTTCCGGGTGGTGAACCTGCTTCTTCATGCCGGCGTGGTGCTCATGCTGGCGTGGATGCTCCGGGTGGTGCTGCCGGCAGGGTGCAGGCAGGGGGCCTGGTTCGGGGCGGCGCTGTTCGCCGTGCACCCGCTGGGGAGTGAGGCGGTGCTCTGGATCGTCGGCCGGGCGGAGATGCTGGCCGCCCTGTTCGGGATGGCGGCGTTCATACTTTACGTGCAGCTGTCCAGGCGGGCCGGGTTCGGTGGATGGCGGCTGGCGCTCTCTGTGGTCCTGTTTCTCCTGGCCCTCTTTTCCAAGGAGAGCACGGCGGTCTGGATCGGTATCGCAGCGGTCTGGGTATTCCTGTATCGCAAAGAGCTGGATACGTCGGCAATGGTCCGGGTGGTGCACGGTACGCTCTACCTGGGAGTTTTGGGCCTGTTCCTTGGGTTCCGCGGAAGCGCCGTGGGGTGGGCAACCAAGGCGCCGTTCTTCGTGGACAACCCGCTGGTCACCCTGGATGCGCCACAGCGGATCGCCAACGCCTTCGTTCTGCTCGGTTTCTACGGATACAAGATGATCTGGCCGCGGACCCTGAGCATCGACTGGGCGTACGACCAGTTGCCGGTTGTCGGTCTGATGTGGGCGGTTCCCCTGGCTCTGCTTCTCGTCGCCGGCTGGATCGGAGTGGCGTTGCTGTTGAGGAAACGTTCCGTGCCGGCTCTGTTCCTGTGGGTATTCATCGCCGCCGGATTCGCCGTCACCGCCAACGTGCTGATCCCCATCGGCACCAACTTCGCCGAGCGCCTGGCGTACCTGCCCCTGGCCGGGGCGTGCGGCCTGGCCGGGTTCGGCCTGTCCCGGCTGAGCTGGAACACCAGCGCCAAGGTTGCGGCTGTGGTCATCGTGGTACTGCTGGCAGGGTTCCGCACAGGGGTCCGGGTCACCGATTTCAGGAGTTCGACTGCGGTCTATGAAGCGACCGCCCGGGCCGCACCTCGAGCGGTCAAGAGTCTGACCACCCTTGGGAACATCCGCCTGCGCCAGGAGAGGCGGCCGGACCTTGCCATACCGATTCTTGAGCGAGTGGTTTCGATCTGGCCCGAGTATCCCCGGGCGTTGAGCTCACTGGCCGAGGCGTACGCGGTCACCGGCAACCGAACCGGCGCGGTAGAGATGGACCGTCGTGCCAGGGAGGCCGCAGAACGGCTGCAATCGATGCAGTAGCTTGACCCTGCTTCCGGCAGCGTGATAGGTAATACCCATTCAATCTCTTTGACGGGAGAGTCTTACGGCCGTTGATAGCACGGCACTTGTCCTGCTGTCGGCGGACGCTGTAATTAGAGGGCGAACAACGCCCATTCGATCCCGGTGGTCCTGCCGGGAGAGGGGAGAAGCAATGCAGAGGAAAACGCTTTTGATTCTGTTGGTTTGCGCCTTCGTGGCGCTCACTCCGATACCGGCTCAGGATGATGCTCCGGCAGAGTTCCTGGCCATGGCCCACAACGTCAAGGTCCAGCCCGGCCACGAACTGGAGTTTGAGGCCGCCCTGAAGAACCACTGGGCGATGCACAACAAGGCCGGCGATCCCCAGGGCTGGACGACCTGGGTTCAACTCACCGGCAAGAACACCGGCATGTACATGATCCGCTCCGCCGGCCTGACCTGGGCCGACCTGGACAAGGAAAACGGAGTGGAAGGGGACATGGAAGACGTTCTGGGGAACATGATGCCCCACATTTCCTGGTCCGGCACCAAGATCACCCAGTGGGACCTGGAAATGTCCAATTGGCCCGATTCCATCGGCACCCCGAACATGGTGGAGCTGACTGTATTCCATCTCAAGCCGGGGACCGAGAAGGGGTTCTACCATGCCCTCGGCGCGGTCAGCGAGTTCCTGAAGGAAAACGTGACCGACTGGCAGTGGGCCTGGGGCCACGGTGTGTCGGGCCATAGCGGCGGTACCGCCGTGCTGGCGATCCCCCACGAGAACTGGGCCTCGTTCAAGGACGACGACATCAACATGTGGAAAATGCTGGAGGAGGCCAAGGGTCGGATCGAGACCGACCTGCTCATGGAAGAGATCACCTCCGCCATCAAGTGGCAGGAGAACTACGCCGCCATGCACCGTCCCGACCTGTCCTACACACCGGCAGAGTAGCGTCAATCCGGCGGGGCCTGTCCGTACACCCCGGACAGGTCCCGTCGCACCGCCAGATAACGGAATTTATGCTAGGATACGGCCGTTCCTTGACTGAATGGCATGTGGGCCGCTAGCTCAACTGGCAGAGCAACAGACTCTTAATCTGTAGGTTTGGGGTTCGAGTCCCCGGCGGCTCACCACTTTCTCATTGGGTGTACCCTTCGGATAGCATCCGCGGCGCGAAAGTGGCGGAATTGGTAGACGCGCCGGCCTTAGGAGCCGGTGGGGTAACCCGTGGGGGTTCGAGTCCCCCCTTTCGCACCAGCCGGAAAACGTGCAGACAGCTTGCCCAGGCTGATTCTCGATCTTAGGAAACTCACATGAAAATCGAACTCAACGAACTGAGCCCCGTCAAACGAACCATGACCGTGGAAGTTGAGGCCGGCGTAGTCGCCGCCGAAACCGACGAAGTGGTCCGTCGCTACGCCGTGAAAGCCCGGATCCCCGGCTTCCGTCCCGGCAAGGCGCCCCTCTCGGTCGTCCGGTCCCGCTTCAAGAAAGAGGTGGAGGAGGAGGTCCGTGAGAGCCTGCTGCACCGCCTGTACGGCGAGGCGGCCAAGGAGAAGGGGATCACCCCCATCGGCGATCCGGCTCTGGACGAGGTCGTGTTCGAGGAGGGCAAGCCGTTCAGCTTCAAGACCTCTTTCGAGATCCGGCCCGAGATCAACCCCCAGGGATACGAGGGTGTTGAGGTGCCGAAAAAAGCGGCGGCGGTCAGTGACGAGGATGTGGAAACCGCCCTGGGCGAGATCCGGGACAGCCGGGCCCAGCTGGTTGTAAAGGAAGGGAAAGCCGAAACCGGGGATTTCCTCATGGCCGACGTTGCAGGGACGCCGGAGGGTGGCGAGCCGTTCCAGCAGGAGAACGCCCTGGTGGAGATCGGTTCCACCCAGAACCTGCCCGAGTTCAACGACCGGATCGAGGGGGCGGGCAAAGGGGACAGCCTGGAGTTTTCTGTGAATTATCCGCAGGAACACCCGGCGGAGCAGCTGGCCGGCAAGGATGTGGCGTATCAATTGACGGTTCACGAGGTGAAAACCAGGGAGTTGCCGGAGCTGGATGATGAATTTGCCAAGGATCTGGGAGAATTTGATTCCCTGGATGCCCTGAAGGAGAGGGTGCGCACTGACCTCACAGCCCGAAAAAAGGCCGAAACGGACAACGAAATGCGCAAAATTCTCATGGACAAGATCGTGGTGGAAAATCCGGCCGAATTGCCCGATGTTTTAGTTGAGGAAGAGATCCGGCACCGCATGGAGGACATGGTCCGTACCATGATGATGCAGGGCGTCGACCCTCAGAAGATCGACGTGGACTGGAAAGAGATTCGGGAGCGCCAGGACGAACCTGCTCGCAAGGCGGTTCATGCCAGGCTGGTGCTGGATGCCATCGCAGACGAGAAAGGTCTGGCGGTGGAAGATAAGGAAGTGGACGAGAAGATCCAGGTCGAGGCGGCCCGGATCGGAGAACCGGCTACCGAAGTCCGGAAGCGACTGGTCGATTCCGGCGGGACGGGCGCCATCAAGGTACAGTTGTTGCGTGAGAAGGCTCTGGAGTGGGTCGTAGCCGCCGCCAATATCCAGGAAGAGGAGTAAACGATGCCGCTGATTCCGATGGTTGTGGAGCAGACCAGCCGGGGCGAACGCGCCTACGATATCTACTCCAGGCTGCTCAAGGACAACATTATCTTTGTCGGCGAGCCGATCGACGATCACCTGGCGAACCTGGTGATCGCCCAGTTGCTGTTCCTGGAAGCGGAAGACCCGGATCGGGACGTCTCCATCTACATCAACTCGCCTGGCGGTTCGGTAACCGCCGGCCTGGCTATCCACGACACCATGCAGCTGGTCAAGCCGGACATCAATACGTTTTGCGTAGGGCAGGCCGCCAGCATGGCGGCCCTCCTGCTGTCCGCCGGCGCCAAAGGGAAACGGTTCGCCCTCCCCAACGCCCGGATCCTGATCCACCAGCCCCTTGGCGGCGCCCAGGGCCAGGCCACGGACATCGAGATCCATGCCAAGGAGATCCTGCGCCTCCGGGACACCCTCAACGGGATCCTGGTGGATTGCACGGGCCAGAAACTGGAAAAGATAGAAAAGGACACGGACCGGGATTACATCCTGGATTCGAAACAGGCGATTAAGTACGGATTGATCGACAAGATCATCACAGAACGCTGATTCTTACAATTTCGTTGATTGCGGACGCTATAATAGAGGCGTACAAATGACGGATGGAAAATTTGCGGGCACGGGAGATTGTGCATGTCTCGTAAGAAGAGCGATACCGACGGGCTGAAATGCTCTTTCTGCAACAAGAGCCAGAGGGACGTGCGTAAACTGATCGCCGGACCCACCGTCTACATCTGCGACGAATGTGTCGATATCTGCCTGGATATCATTGCCGAGGAGCGTGAGAGCGAGGACCAGGACGAGGGCATGAGTCTCCCCAAACCGGTGGAGATCAAGACCTTCCTCGACGAATACGTCATCGGCCAGGACGAAGCGAAGAAACGTCTCGCCGTCGCCGTGTACAACCATTACAAGCGCAACGAGATGTCCAAGCGCCGCACCGAAGTGGAAATCCAGAAATCGAACATCCTGCTGGTCGGTCCTACCGGTTCCGGAAAGACCCTGCTGGCCCAGACCCTGGCCCGTCTGCTGTCGGTCCCGTTCGCCATCGTGGACGCCACCACCCTGACCGAGGCCGGGTATGTCGGTGAGGATGTGGAGAACATCATCCTCAAGCTCCTGCAGGCTGCCGGCAACGATGTGGAGAAGTGCCAGCGCGGGATCATCTACATTGACGAGGTGGACAAAATTGCCCGCAAGGGTGAGAACCCGTCCATCACCCGGGACGTCTCCGGTGAAGGCGTACAGCAAGCTCTGCTCAAGATCCTCGAGGGGACCGTGGCCAACGTTCCGCCCCAGGGCGGCCGCAAGCATCCCCACCAGGAATTCGTTCCGGTGGACACCACCAACATCCTGTTCATCGTAGGCGGAGCCTTCGTCGGACTGGAAGACATTATCGAGAAACGGATCGGCCGCAAGACCATGGGGTTCCAGGCCGAGATCCGGGGCAAGGGAGACCGGCGCCGGGACGAACTGCTGACCCAGACCCAGCCGATCGATCTGGTCAAATACGGCATGATTCCGGAGTTCGTCGGCCGTCTCGCGGTGCAGGCTTCCCTCATGGAGCTGGACGCGGGAGCGCTGGTGGAGATCCTGACCCGTCCCCGGAACGCCCTGGTCAAGCAGTACCAGAAGATCTTCGAATTTGAAGATGTAACGCTGCGATTCACAGACGATGCGCTGGAAGCGGTCGCCGAACTGGCGATCGAACGGAAAATCGGAGCCCGTGGGCTCCGGATGATCCTTGAAGAACTGATGCTGGAAATGATGTTCATGCTGCCGTCGCAGGATGAGATCAAGGAAGTCGTCGTTACCAAAGACGTCGTCATCAACAAGACCAACCCTCTACGGCTGATCGAAAAAGCCGGCTGATCCAGGGCGGCCCCGCCGTCCTGATCGCGTCCGGGGGGACGTCTCGGGAGTCAAGAATGGAAGATCGTTCCGGAAATCCGGACGAAGCTGTGCTCACTCTGCCTCTGGTCCCATTGCGAGACATCGTGGTGTTTCCTCACACCATGGTGCCGTTCGTGGTCGGCAGGCGATCCTCGCTGCTGGCGGTGGAGCATGCCCTTACCGACAAGAAGCGGCTGTTCCTCTCGACCCAGAAGTCGGCGCGGCAGGACGAGCCCACCGCCGATGAGATCAACGAGGTCGGCACCGTAGCCACCATCGTGCAGCATTTGAAGTTGCCCAACGGGAACGTCAAGCTGCTGGTGGAAGGGGTGCATCGCGCCCGGATTCAGACCGTGGAGGGTGGCCCCGAGCCGTTTTTCATGGTGGCTGTGGAGAAACTGGACCACCCGGCGGAGGTGGATGACCAGGTCGGCAGCAAGATGAAACGGCTGGGCGGCCTGTTCGAGCGTTTCGTCAAGCAGTCCCCGGGAATACCGTACGAAACCATGCTCAACACGGTGAAAATCCCGGAGCCGGGACGACTGGTGGACACCATTGCCGCCCACCTCCCCGCCTCGGTGGACGAGAAACAGGCCCTCCTGGAAATGGTGGACCCTTCGGACCGCCTGGACGAAGCGGCTCGCATCCTGGACCTTGAAATCGAGAAGCTCCGTGTGGACAAGCGGATCCACGGCCGGGTCAAAAAGCAGATGGAGAAGGCCCAGAAGGAGTACTACCTCAACGAGAAGATCAAGGCGATTCAGCAGGAACTGGGCCGCCAGGACGACAAGGGCAGCGAACTGGAAGAGTTCCGCCGCAAGATCGGCGAGGCCAAGATGCCGCCGGACGCCAAGGAAAAGGCGATGGTGGAGCTCAAGCGGCTGGAGGTCATGCCGCCGGTATCCGCCGAGGCAACGGTCTCCCGCAACTATCTTGAGTGGTTGCTGGCCGTACCGTGGTCCAAGAAATCCCGCGAATTGAAAGACATCAACAAGGCCCAGACGATCCTGGACGAGGACCATTACGGTCTCGACAAGGTCAAGAGCAGGATCCTGGAGTTCCTGGCGGTGCGACAGCTGGTCAAGAAACCGAAGGGGTCGATCCTCTGCCTGGCAGGCCCTCCGGGGGTCGGCAAGACCTCCCTGGCCAAGTCTGTGGCCCGGGCCACCGGACGGAAGTACGTCCGGCTCTCCCTGGGCGGTGTCCGGGACGAGGCCGAGATTCGGGGCCATCGCCGGACCTATATCGGCGCCTTCCCGGGCCAGATCATCCAGCAGATGCGCAAGGCCGGGGCCCGCAACCCGGTTTTCCTGCTGGACGAGGTGGACAAGATGGCCGCCGACTTCAGGGGCGACCCCTCGTCGGCCCTCCTGGAGGTTCTGGATCCCGAGCAGAACCACACCTTCGTGGACCATTACCTGGACACGGAATACGACCTCAGCGACGTCATGTTCATCGCCACCGCCAACGTGCTGCACACCATCCCGCCGGCACTCAAGGACCGGCTGGAAGTCCTCCGGATAGCCGGGTACACGCAGGTGGAGAAGATCGCCATCGCCCAGCGCCACCTGGTCCGGAAGCAGATTGAAGGCCATGGCCTTGAGAAGAAGGGGATCACGTTCCACGAAGACGCCCTGGTGGAGATTATCGAACGGTACACCCGGGAGGCCGGGGTTCGGAACCTGGAGCGGGAGATCGCTTCGATCTGCCGCAAGCTGGCCCGCAAGGTGGTGGCCGGCGAGGTGGTGGATTCCGAGGAGGTCACTTCTGCCCGGGTGGTGGAGCTGCTGGGGGTGCCCCGGTACCACGCACCGAACACCCAGACCCGGGAGCCGGAGGTCGGGGTGGTCAACGGCCTGGCCTGGACCGAAGCCGGCGGTGAAATGCTGGACATCGAGGCGACGCTGATGGTCGGCCGGGGGCAGCTGACCCTCACCGGGCAGTTGGGCGACGTCATGCAGGAATCGGCCAAGGCGGCTCTCTCCTTTATCCGCAGCCGTGTAGGCCGGCTCGGTATCGACCCGCGCTTCCATCGCAAGTACGATCTGCACGTGCACCTGCCTGAAGGAGCGATCCCCAAGGACGGCCCTTCGGCAGGTATCGCCCTGGCCACCGCTCTGACCTCTCTCCTGTGCAACATCAAGGTCCGCCACGATGTGGCGATGACCGGTGAGGTTACGTTGCGAGGCCGGGTTCTTCCGGTGGGAGGGGTCAAGGAGAAGGTGCTGGCCGCGTATCGCTACGGCAGCAAGGAGATCCTGCTACCGAAAGAAAACGAAAAGGACTTGTCGGAGATCCCCGATGAGATCGCATCGAAGCTTGAATTCCACCTGGTGGACCACATGGACCAGGTTCTCGAGATTGCACTGGTACGGCCGGTGCCGAACGTGAAACTGTCCAAGGACAAGTCCGGTTCCGGCCTCGATGATGACTCCGAGAGGCGTCCGGTCACCCATTGACGTGAAGATCGAATCCAGCATATTTGTCGCCTCGGCCTACAAGCCGTCGGACGAGCCGTCCCGGCCCGGGCGGCAGGTCGTGTTTCTGGGACGCTCCAACGTCGGCAAGTCGTCGCTGATCAACATCCTGCTCGGGGCGAAGAAGCTGGCCCGGACATCGTCCACTCCCGGAAGGACCCAGAGTGTGAATTTCTACCGCATCAACGACACCTTCTGGTTCGTCGATCTGCCGGGTTACGGATTCGCCAAGGTGCCCAAACAGGTCCGGGAAGCGTGGGGACCGATGGTGGAAGGGTTTCTGGGACGGCGGCGGGACGAAATAGGCCTGGCCGTACTCCTGGTGGACGCCCGACACGACCCGACCGCCAAGGACCGCACCATGGGGGAGTGGCTGGAAACCGCCGGGATCCCTTACCTGGTCGTTGGCACCAAGGCGGACAAGCTTTCGGGGAATGGGCGCAGCCAGTCGCTGAAAATGATCCGCAATGTATTCGGAGAGGGGGCCATGGCCATCGGCACGGTGCTGGCGTCCTCCAAGAACGGTCTGGGGCTCCGGGAGTTATGGAAATACCTGGACCAGGCCGTGGAAGCGGCCTGAGGACGAGATGGATCAGGACAAGCACATGAAAAAACAGCCCCGGGGCGAGCTCGACATCAACCGGCTCAAGGTGATGGACGTTGCCGATCTCCTCAAGATCGCCGCAGGACTGGACCTGCACGAACACGGCACCCTGCCGCGACGGGAGCTGGTGTACCGCATCCTGAAAGCCCACTCCGGCCAGGACGGCTCGATCCAGTGCGAAGGCGTCCTTGAAAAACTTCCCGACGGCTACGGGTTCCTGAGAGCCAAGGAGTCCAGTTACCTGCCGGGGCCGGACGACATTTACGTCTCCCCATCCCAGGTCCGGCGGTTCGGATTGCTGACCGGCGATACGGTTCGCGGCAAGGTTCGCATGCCTCGTTCCAAGGAAAAATACCTGGCCCTGGCCAAGGTGTCGGAGGTCAACGGCGGCGGCCTGGAGCAGCTCAAGCTGCGCAAGCCGTTCGAGAAACTGACCCCGCTGTACCCCCAGGAGCGGCTGCGGATGGAACTGCCCGGTGAGGATATCTCCGGCCGGGTCCTGGACCTGATGACGCCGCTGGGGAAGGGCCAGCGCGGCTTGATCGTCTCGCCTCCACGGGCAGGGAAGACCATGCTGCTCCAGTCCATCGCCGAGGCGATGGCCGTGAATCATCCCGAGGTCCATCTCCTGGTGTTGCTCATCGACGAGCGGCCGGAAGAGGTCACCGACATGCGCCGCTCCATCAAGGGTGAGGTCATCGCCTCCACCTTCGACGAGCCGGCGGCCCGTCACGTCCAGGTGGCGGAAATGGTCATGGCCAAGGCGAAGCGCCTGGTTTCCGGTGGTCAGGACGTGGTGCTCCTGCTGGACTCGGTGACCCGGCTGGCCCGGGCCTACAACACATCCATGCCGTCGTCGGGGCGGGTGCTGTCCGGCGGCCTCGATTCCGGGGCGCTGCAGCGGCCGAAGCGTTATTTCGGTTCGGCCCGGAACGTGGAAGAGGGCGGTTCCCTGACCATCATCGCCACCGCGCTGGTGGATACCGGCTCCCGTATGGACGACGTCATCTTCGAGGAGTTCAAGGGCACCGGCAACATGGAGATCAACCTGGACCGGCAGCTGGCAGACCGCCGGGTGTTCCCTGCAGTGGACCTGAGCCGCTCCGGAACCCGGAAGGAAGACCTGCTCCTACCGCCCCGGGAGCTGGAAAGAGCCTGGATTTTAAGGCGGGTGCTGCACCAGATGCCGCCGGTGGAGGCGATGGAGCTCCTCCGGGAAAAAATGCTTAAAACCCCCACCAATGCCGCTTTCCTCGAGAGCATGGCGGGCTGATATTGCGCATTCGGGCCTCTTTCCCTATAATTCCGGCTTCTTTGTGACAGTTAGAGGGCTACGACGATGAGGCAAGGGATCCATCCGGAGTACAAGGAAGTCGAAATCAACTGCGCCTGCGGCGCGGTGGTGAAGACTTGCTCCACACAGGAAGCGTACCGGGTCGAGATCTGCTCGAGCTGCCATCCGTTTTTCACCGGCAAGCAGAAGCTGGTGGACTCCGCAGGCCGCGTCGAACGGTTCCAGAAGCGTTACGGCAAGAAGAGCGCCGTGAAGGAAGCTTAGCGGCCGCCGCCGCAACACCCGATCATCTTTACAGACCACTCCGCTACAGCCGCGTGACGCCGCGGTTACGTCCGGGGTAAGGTGTGCCCATGAGTGACAGACTCGATTCGAAACTGGAGGCCAAGCTCAAGGATCTGGAAGGCCGCTTCCATGAACTGGCTCGGCAGATGTCCGATCCGGACGTGGTCGGCGACCGGGCGAAGTATACGCCGATCGCGAGGTCGTACTCCGAGCTGGACCCGGTGGTGGTGAAGTACCAGGAATACACCGTGGTCCTCAAGGAGCTGGATGAGGCCGAGGAGATGCTGCGCAGCTCCGACGACCCGGACATGAAGGAGATGGCGTCGGAGGAGTGCCGTGCCCTGGGCGGCCGGCTGGATGAGCTGAACCATGCCCTCAAGATCCTGCTCCTCCCCAAGGACCCCCTGGACGATAAAAACGTCGTGCTGGAAATCCGGGCCGGAACCGGTGGCGACGAAGCGACCCTGTTCGCCGAAGAGATCTTCCGGGTGTACTGCCGGTTCGCCGAGACGATGAAATGGAAGGTGGAAACCACCGATCTCTCCAAGAGCGAGGTCGGAGGGATCAAGGAAGTGGTTGCGGTGATCGAAGGCGACCGTGTCTATAGCCGGTTGAAGTTCGAGAGCGGCGTGCATCGGGTGCAGCGGGTCCCGGCCACCGAAACCCAGGGCAGGATCCATACCTCCGCCATCACCGTGGCGATCCTTCCGGAGGCGGACGAAGTCACGGTGGATATCGCCGAAAAGGACCTGAGAGTGGATACGTTCTGTTCCTCAGGGCCGGGCGGCCAGAGCGTCAACACCACCCAGTCCGCGGTCCGCATCGTCCACCTGCCGACCAATATCGTGGTGCAGTGCCAGAACGAGAAGTCGTGGCACAAGAACAAGGCCAGTGCGATGCAGGTCCTGCGTTCCCGGGTCTACGACAAGATGATGCGGGAGCAGCACGAGTCCATCGCCGCCGAGCGGCGGGGGCTGATCGGTAGTGGTGACCGTTCGGAAAAGATCCGGACATACAACTTCCCCCAGTCCCGTGTGACCGACCATCGCATCGGCGTGACCATGCACAACCTGCCCTCCATCATGAAGGGGGGGATCGGTGAGCTGATCGATGCCCTGGTCGCTCACGATCAGGCCGAGCAGCTCCGGCAGGTGAGAGGCTGACCCCCGATGGCCCGGGAGACTGTAGGCGATCTGCTGTGGAGGGCTGAGGCCTGCCTTGCGGCCGCGGCGATTCCGGATGCCGCCCTGGAGGCCGAGTTCCTGCTGGCCCATTTCCTCCGTACCGACCGGGGAGGCATCCTGGTCCGGAAACGGGAACCGGTTGACGGCCCCCTGTTACCGTTGATCGAAGACGGCATCCGGCGCCGGGCCGGCCGGGAGCCGTTCCAGTACATCACCGGGCGGCAGGAGTTCTACGGCCGGGAGTTCCATGTCGATCCCCGGGTCCTGATTCCCAGGCCGGAGACGGAACAGCTGATCGACCTGAGCCTCGGCCTTCTCCCCCCCGGTGCAGCCCAGGTTGCAGACCTGGGAACCGGGAGCGGCTGTATCGCCGTCACCCTGGCTGCGGAACGGCCGGACCTGCATTTCGATGCGGTGGATCGTTCCCGGGATGCCCTGGAAGCGGCGGCCGGCAACGCGGAGCGGTGTCATGTGGAAGATCGCATCCGGTTCCACCACCTCGACCTGGCCGATCTTCCGGCATCATGGGACCAGCGCTTCGATCTGGTCGTCTCCAACCCTCCTTATGTTTCCGAGGCCGAGTGGGCCGGGCTGGCGCCTGAGGTCCGGGATCATGAACCGCGGCAGGCCCTGGTGCCTGACGGTGAAGCCGACCGGATGTACGCCTCCCTGGCGGTCTCTGCATCCCGGGTTCTGAAGGAGCAGGGCGTCATGGTTCTGGAACTTGGCCACGACAGCGCCGGGGCGGCAGTGCAGGGGGCGGTTTCGGCAGGGTTCGGGTATACGGAGGTTCATCCTGATTTTCAGGGCATCCAGCGTATGCTGGTGGCAGGGAAGGGGAAGCGGACATGATCACCGCGGAACAGGCGTTGGAGCTTCTGGAAGGCGTCGGGGAACCGCTCGGCCTGGAGCAGGTCGAGCTGCACCAGGCGGCCGGCCGGGTCCTCGGTTCGGAAGTGTCCGCCGACCGGGACCAGCCACCCACCGACCGGTCGGCCATGGACGGTTTTGCGGTCCGGGCGGGTGACCTGCCTGAACCGGGTCGAACATTGAAGATGATCGGCGAGATCAGGGCAGGATCGTCTGCCGCCGGCCAGGTCGTCGGTCCGGACCAGGCGATTCGGATCATGACCGGTGCCATCGTTCCTCACGGCGCCGATGCGGTGATCATGGTGGAACGGACCGAAGAAGACCGGGAACAGGGCACGGTCCGGATCCTGGAAAGGCCGACGGCAGGGCAGCATATCCGGGTCCGGGGGGAGGAAGTCCCGGCAGGCGGCCTGCTGTTGTCTCCCGGCTGCAGGATCCGTGCTGCGGAGATGGCGACACTGGCGACCGTCGGGATGTCCCAGGTGCCGGTGTACCGGCGCCCGACCGTTGCGGTGTTGACCACCGGGGATGAGGTGGTGGAACCGGATACGGCCCCGGAGGCACACCAGATCCGGAACAGCAACGCCCTCACCCTCCTGACCCAACTCCGGGATATGGGGATTGAAGGGCGGTACCTGGGGATCGCACCGGACCGGCCGGACAGACTGCGGGACCTGCTCCGGGACGGTCTGGGGGACGACCTGCTTCTTCTCACCGGAGGGGTGTCCATGGGAGAGTACGACCTGGTGGCGGAAGCGCTTCGGGATGTCGGCATGGAGCTGCTGTTCCACAAGGTTCGGGTCAAGCCGGGGAAGCCGATCCTGGCCGGCCGGTCCGGTGGCTGTACCGTGCTCGGTCTTCCCGGGAATCCAGTCTCCGCGTTCACCGGATTCGCCATCTTTGCAGCTCCGCTGCTGCGGCGTATCGGCGGCCTGGCCTGCTGGCGGAACCGGGAAACGGCAGGTCGGGTTCTGGAGCCGCTCCCTGCCCGGCCCGGCCGCACCACCTACCACTTGGTGGAGGCCGGATTCTCCGACGGTCTCTGCACCGTCCGTCCGACCCGGTCCCGCGGTTCGGGGGACGTCACCTCCATGGTGCGGGCCAACGCATTCGCCATCACGGCGGGTGAGCCGGGGGGATCGCCGGAAGGGGCGATGGTGCCGGTGCTGTTCTGGAACGACCCGCTCTGAGCACAACCTGGATCAGGCGCTTTGCCGCGACCGCCAGCTCTGGACCAGTGTGGAACCGGCGGTATAGGCGTATCCGGTTCCGAACAACAGCAGGAACGGCACCGCCGCCCACAGGCTTGCCGTCAACGCTGCGCCGATCGCCGCCGTGAAATATCCGGCCAGACCGAGCTCGATCCAGGTGTCCCGGTTGATCCGGATGCGGTAGCGCCGGCTGGCTATCGATTCGCCGCCGGCCAGGTTGTATTTGGGCGTTCGTCGGAATCCGGAAACCTGGCCTCGCAGCGCTTCCAGCACCGCCCGGGCGTTGTTGATGGACAGGCCGATACCGACTGCCATCAGGAACGGTATCCAGCGGAAGACCCCCTTGCAGGAGCCTAGAGCTTCCCGGTAGGCCTGGACATAGAACATGCCGATGGAAACGGTGGACAGGAAGAACAACGGGAGATCTATGAGGATCAGGAGCCATGGCGAGATCTCGCTGCGTAGCCAGATCGAGGGTACGACCAGGGCAGCCAGCACCAGGACCAGCAGGTATCCCACGTTGGCGGTGAGATGGAAGGTCGCCTCCAGTTTGACCCGGAACGGCAGGTCGCTCCTCAGGATCGACGGCAGCAGTTTGCGGGCGGTCTGGATCGAGCCCTTGGCCCAGCGGTGCTGCTGGGACTTGAAGGCGGTCATCTCCACCGGGAGCTCGGCGGGGACGGCGTACTCGGGGTCGTAGATGAATTGCCAGCCCTTCATCTGTGCCCGGTACGACAGGTCCAGGTCCTCGGTGAGGGTGTCGTGCTGCCAGCCGCCGGCGTCGGCGATGCATTGCCGTCGCCAGATACCTGCGGTGCCGTTGAAATTGAAGAACCGGCCGGAGCGGTTTCTGGCAGTGTGCTCGATGACGAAATGGCCGTCCAGGAACATCGCCTGTACCTGGGTCAATGCCGAGAACATCCGGTTCAGGTGCCCCCAGCGGGCCTGCACCATACCGACGGCAGGGTCGTTGAAGTACGGTACCAGTCGCTGCGCGAAATCCGGCTCCGGGAGAAAATCGGCGTCGAACACAGCCACCAGTTCTCCCCGGGAGACCTTGAGGCCGGCTTCCAGGGCTCCGGCCTTGTAGCCGGAACGGTCGGTGCGATGGAGGTGGACGATCCGGAAGCCGGAAGCCCGGGCCTTCTGCACCGCTTTCGCGGCGATCTCCACAGTCTCGTCGGTGGAGTCGTCCAGGACCTGAATCTCGAGACGGTCCGGTGGATATTCGATGGCGGTGACCGCCTCCACCAGCCGCTCCACAACGTACATTTCGTTGAATATCGGCAGCTGAATCGTCAACCGCGGGGGATCGTCGGGCAGCGGTCCCGGCTCCCCCCGTTTCTTCTTCAGCCGTGCATAGAGCCACAGCAGGTACCAGCGGTGCATCCCGTACCCGGCCAGGCAGGCCAGGGCCGAAAAATAAAGTGCCAGCACCGGCCATCGCAGCCATGTATCCAGTTGCATCGAAACTTCCTGTGTTACGCTCCCGCGGGGAAAACGCCCGGGACGGCTGAAGATAGCATGAGCGATCGTAACAACTCCAAAAGCCTGATTATTCTAGCCGGGATCTCCACCGGCCTGTATCTCTTGGTCGCAACGGCGGGAGACCTGCGAAACCGCCAGCTGTTTTACCTGGCCGTTTTCGCCGCCCTTTCGGTCTGCATGCTGGCCGGGTACCGCCTGCTGTCCCGCAGCTCCAGGAAGTGGACATGGGTCGTCCTGGCCGCGGCCCTGCTGTTCCGGATCGTGGCGGCGGCAGGCGGGCCGGCCATGTCCGACGATATTTATCGTTATGTCTGGGACGGCCGTGTTCAGGCGGCAGGGCACCACCCGTACAGTTACCCTCCGGACGGGGAAGAACTGGAGTCGTTGCGGGATGAAGATTGGGGCAGGATCAACCATCCGACCATCGGAACCATCTATCCGCCTCTGTCCCAAATGCTGTTCCGCGCACTGGCCACCGCCGGAGCCGGAGTCCGGGGCTTCCGGATCGCCCTGGGTCTTCTGGATTTCGGGGTCGTACTGGCCCTGCTGTTCCTGCTGAAACGCACCGGCAGGCCACCGGACCGTGTGCTGTTGTACGCCTGGAATCCGCTGGCTGTCATGGAGTCGTCCGGTAGCGGTCACGTGGAGCCGCTGGGGATCGTCCTGCTGGTTCTGTCGGTGGCCTGGCTTGCTTCAGACCGCCAGGCTCCCATGAGATCCGCAGCGGCGTTGGCCGGGAGCATACACGCCAAGCTGTTCTCCGCCGCCCTGCTGCCGGGGCACCTGCGGCGGATGAACCTTCCGGCTGTGCTGGTACTGGCGGCCGTGCTGCTCGCCCTGGCGTTGCCGTTCGCCATCAGTGGCCCGGTGACAGGGGAGGGGCTTTACCGTTACGCCGAACAGTGGGAACGGAACGGGTTGATCTACCCTGCAATCCGCCTGTGCGGGGAAGCGCTGGACACCGGCAACCGGCTGAAGCCGCTTGTGGACAGCCTGGGGGTTGAACGACTCTACCGCTGGATCTGGCCCCGGGAACTGGCCAAGGTGGCGGTCCTGCTCCTGGCGGGGATGTGGATCCTGTGGCTGGCGTTCCGCGCCAGGCTGGACCCGGTGTCCGAGGCGATGTGGGTTCTGGGTGGTCTGACTCTGCTCCTTCCCACGGTCCACCCCTGGTACCTTCTCTGGGTTCTGCCCTTTGCTGCAGCCTGCTGCTCTCCAGGCTGGATTCTCCTGGGAGGAATGATCTCCCTGTCCTACTGGGGGGCAGGAGGGGACGTGATCTGGCCGGTCCGCATCCTTGAATACGGCGTTCCCCTGGTGCTGATCGTTCCCGAAGCGTTTAAGCGACTGGGCCGTTCTGCTAGCATGGAACCATGAACCCTTTTCAGGCCATTGTCGACAATGCAAAGCAGGTGAAGAGGACCCTGGTCTTCCCCGAGGTTGATGACCACCGTATCCTCCCGGCTGCCCGGCGCTTGCAGTCCGAAGGGATCGTGAACCCGATCCTGGTCGGCCCCGGCGACGCCCTGCGGGCAGCCGCGTCCCGACTGGACGTCGACCTGGACGGTCTGCGCCATGTGGACCCTGCAGATGAGACGGAACGCATGACCCGGTATCTCGACCTGCTGGAGGAGCGCTTTGCGAAGAAGGGCGTGGATCGTGAGGGGCTGAGGAAACTCCTCGGTCAACCGCTCTACTTTGCAGCCGCCATGGTCAAGGCGGGAGACGCCGACGGCTCCCTGGCCGGGGCGGCCCATACCACCGGCGAGACGCTGAGGGCGGCGCTCCGTGTGATCCGGCCTGCATCCGGCGCCAAACTGGTCTCCTCGTTCTTCCTCATGGCCCTCCGCGAGCCGCTGCCCTCGAAGGAATCGATTCTCGCCTTCGCCGATTGCGCCCTGGTACCCGACCCCGGCCCGGAAGAACTGGCGGATATCGCCATGCGCACCGCCATGGGTTACCGCAATCTCACGGGGCGGGAGCCGAGGGTCGCCCTGCTGTCGTTCTCCACGGCAGGAAGCGCGGACCATCCGATGGTTCAGAAGGTCCAGGCTGCCCGCAATGCGCTGGAAGCGATGCAGCCTGATTTCCCCTTCGACGGTGAGCTGCAACTGGATGCCGCAATCCTCCCGGAGATCGGCCGCTCCAAGGCGCCGGACAGCCCGGTAGCGGGCCGTGCCAATGTCCTGGTGTTCCCCGACCTGAACTCCGGAAATATCGGCTACAAGCTGGTGCAGCGCCTGGCCGGCGCCAAGGTGGTAGGGCCGATTCTTGGTGGCCTCTGCCGTCCGGCCAACGACCTTTCCCGAGGTTGTTCCGTCGAGGACGTGGTCCTCACCGCAGCGGCCACGGCGTTGCAGGTGGCAGGATGACCTCCCCCGGCGGAAGAAGGCGGAAAGGTAAGGGTGGACCGCCACCGGCCAGACGGACGCCGCCGCCTGAGGCTACCGGAGCCGAAATGGAGTACCTCAACCTGCAGCGGGAGAAAGAGCGGCCGATGGTCGTGGAGCTCCTGGACGGCAGGGTGGTGCAGGGAGTGATCCGCTATCTCGACCGGGACATGATCAAGGTCGAGGGCGAAAGCGGCCCGGGCCGCTTTATCCGCAAATCGGAAATCCGTCATCTCCACCCGGCGGACGACGACTGATCAATGCACCGGCGTTCCCGGCGGCACGTCGCCCTCAAAGGTCGCCAGGGTAGGAGCTCCGTCCAGGTCGGCCGCCAGCAACATGCCCCGGCTCTCAACGCCCTTGAGCGTGATCGGCTTGAGGTTGGCAACCACGATGATCCGGCGTCCCAGCAGCTGTTCCGGCGTGTAGGCCAGGGCGATGCCGGCAACAATCTGTCGCGGCTCGTCCTCTCCCAGATCGACCTCCAGGCGCAAGAGCTTGTCCGCTCCTTCCACCGGTTCGGCCACCAGGATCACGGCGACGCGGAGGTCGACGTTCATGAACTTCCCGATGGTGATCTGCTGCTTCTCGACCTTCTTCGGTTCGGGCTTTTCTTCCGGTGCGCCATCCGGTTGCGGTTCGGGGTTTTCATTTTCCACGGCGTTTGGTCTCCTGTTTCTTTCGCCATGCCGCAAGGGCCGCATCCTGGACCTCCCTCAAGGGGACGTTCCGGCTGCGAGCCGCCTCGGCGCAATCTTCGTATTCGGGCCAGCTACGAGCCGGTTTGCCGGCCAGCAGCCCTGTCTTGATCCGTATCGTTCCGTAGGCCGTCTTCACGGCAGACGATTTCCTGTCGAGTTCCAGACGGTTCTCCCTGCGGTAGCGCAGGCCCAGGGAACCGGTCTCCTCCAGCAGGATTCCGGCAAGGTCGTGGAATTGATCTTCCCGGGCCAGGACGGTCAGCTTGAGGCCGGCCCGTCCCTTTTTCATCTGGACCGGCGTGGTCCAGACGTCCAGTGCGCCCTGGTCCAGCAGACGGGCTGCGGTATGGGCGATAACCTGCGGAACCGCGTCGTCCATGGCGCATTCCACCACCACCACCTCGCCACCGGTTTCCGGGGACCGGGATTCGCCCAGCATCATCCGGAGGACGTTCGGTCTGCCGGGGAACTCCCGGGTCCCGGAGCCGTAGCCGGATTTTCTGAGCACCATGGCCGGCATCGGTCCCCAGCCATCGGCCACCGTGGTCAGGATCGCCGCGCCGGTAGGCGTCAACCGTTCGCCCTCAAGGCCGCCTGAGGTGGCGGGCACCCCTTCAAGAAGGCAGGCGGTGGCAGGGGCCGGAACCGGGTACTCGCCGTGCTGGCAACGAACGGTGCCGCCGCCGGTGACCAGGGGGGAAACCAGGATGATGTCCGGGGCCAGATGTTGCAGTGCGGCACAGGCGCCGACCACATCGATGATGGCGTCCACCGCTCCGGCCTCGTGGAGGTGGACCTTCTCGAACGGACGTCCGTGGACCCTGGCCTCGGCTTCCAGTAGCCGGCGGAAGATCCGAAGCGCCCTGTCCCGGACAGGTCCGGGCAGGGAGCCGGAGCGCAGAATTCTGGAGATCGCCTTCCAGCCCCGGCCCGGCCCTTCCGGCGCTGTGCCGACCCGGACCAGCCTGGCGGCGATGCCGTAGCGGTCCACTCTCCGGGAGGACAGTCGCCAACCTTCCACCGGCAGCGTTTCCACCGCATCACGGATGATCTTGAGGGGAACGCCCAGGTCCACCAGGGCGCCCAGGATCATGTCCCCGCTGGCGCCGGCGAAAGCATCTACGTAAAGGATCTTCTTCATGGCCGGATATGCTACCACCTGCTCCCCCCACCGACGATCCGGCCGGTGGATTGCCTTCCTCCACCGGCCGGTGTAGGTTAGCCGGACCGAGAGGGCCGAGGAGGGAAAACGTGGGATCCACACCCCATGATCGCAGGGATGAGTTCGAAGAGGTTGCCCTCCCGCACCTCGACGCTCTTTTCAACCTGGGCCTGAATCTGACACGAAACCGCAAGGACGCCGAGGACCTGGTACAGGAAGCGTATTTGCGTGCGTACCGCTTCTTCGATTCCTACAAGGCCGGGACCAACATCAAGGCCTGGCTTTTCAGGATACTCCGGAATACTTTCATTAACCGTTACCGGGCCGCCAAAGCTAGGCCGGAAGCGGTGGATTTCGACAAGATCGAGGCGATCTACGACCGGGTGGTGACCGAAGAGCACCAGTCCCGGAACCCCCAGCTCTCACCGGAAGACCGGGTTCTCCATGGCGTTATGGACGAGACGGTCCAGGACGCCCTGGGCGAATTGCCCGAGGAGTACCGCTCCGTGGTGCTTCTGGCGCTGGTGGAAGACATGGCCTACAAGGAGATCGCAGAGACCCTCTCGATCCCCATCGGCACCGTCATGAGCCGGTTGCATCGGGGGAGAAAGCACCTGCAGACGGCATTGTTGGAATATGCGCGAAAGAAGGGAATAACTCGCAAGCGGCCCTCCGTTTCCAATGGTGACGGGGTGGAGGAGCGACAGGATGGATGAGGGAGTGAGTCAGCCGGTTACCTGTCGGGTATTCCGGGAGGAGCTGTTCCGGTTCCAGTCCGACGAAATGTCGGAAGGGGATCGGGCTGTGCTCCAGGAACACCTGAATCTGTGCGAGGACTGCGCCGGCCTTCTGGAACTTACGGACAGGCTGCTGGCCTCGGTGAAGGAAGCCCTGCCCCGGGAACCGGCCCCTGCGGGCCTTGAGAGCCGCATCCGCAGTGCCCTCGCTGATGTGCACACGGAAGCGGCAGGCGGCCAGGTGGTTCCGCTGCGGAGATCCTGGTGGAAAGACCCGGTGGTGGCGGCCATGGCCGCCGTGTTCCTGCTGGCTGCCCTGATCACACCGGTACTCATGAACCGCGACATCGTCCCGGAACCGGCGGTGTTCACCGGCACCATCGTCGACTTTGAATGTGATCAGGCAGGCCTGCCTCTTGAAATGCAACGCAACTGCAGGGCCCGTGACCACCTGAACGCCCTCAAGCTGGATGAAGGGGACTACGTGCACTTCAACATCCATCAGACCGGCTACCGCAACCTCGTGTCCGATCTGGATGTGCGAGGCCGGCGGGTGACGGTCCACGGCAACCTCCATCCGGAGATCCGGACCCTTGAAATCATCGGTGTAGAAGAACTGTCCGGGCGTCTTTAGCGCCGCGATCCCGTTCACCTGCCCGGTTCTCCGTTTCATGCTAATCTGAGATTGGGCGGCTCGGCGCCGACCCACCATCATTCTTGAGGAGCCCCCATGAGTCTGGTCATTGAAGTTACCGACAGCACCTTTGAAGCGGAAGTTCTGCAGTCCACCACTCCGGTTCTGGTCGATTTCTCGGCGACCTGGTGCGGCCCGTGCAAGAAACTGGAACCGGTCGTTCGCGAAATCGCCGGTGAGTTCGAAGGACGCCTCAAGGTTGTCAAGGTGGATGTGGACCAGGCGCGCCAGACCGCGGCGCAATTCGGTGTCATGTCGGTTCCCACCGTCTTCCTCTTCAAGGGCGGGCAGGTCAAGGATCAGCACATCGGCCTGGCGTCCAAAGGGATGCTGGCGGACAAGGTGCAGAAGGTCCTTTAAATGCAAGGCTTCCTGGAGCAGATCAACGAGTGGAATTTCGCCCTGGGCCAGGCCCTGGAAAACCACCTGGCCACAGGATCGGTCCTGGCGGTGCTGGTGGTGTTCGGAGCCGGCCTGCTGACCAGCCTGACGCCGTGCGTCTATCCGGTGATTCCGGTGACCGTGACCTATATCGGCGGGGCTGCCGCCGGGAGCAGACGGCGAGCGGTCAGCATGTCCCTGGTGTACGTAGCCGGGTTGGCCCTGGTCTACACCGCCCTGGGTGTGGTTGCCGCCCTGATGGGCAAGACCTTCGGCCTGCTGAGCCAGAACCCCTGGGTGATGGGCGGCGTCGGCCTGGTAATCATACTGTTCGGCCTCAGCATGATGAACCTGTTCATCATCCCGGTGCCGTCGTTTATCGGCGGCGTGCAGGCGAAAGGGGCCCGCAAGGGTGGTTACGTCGGAGCGTTTCTCATGGGAGCCGCGGCGGCGTTTGTCACCGCCCCTTGTTCCGCCCCTGTGCTGGGGACGCTTCTGGTGGCGGTGGGACGGACCCAGAACGTCGTCTGGGGCAGTTTTCTCCTGTTCGTATTCGCCCTGGGACTCAGCATGCTCCTTCTGGTCCTGGGGATCTTTTCCGGTACGCTGAGTTCACTCCCCAAACCCGGGGGCTGGATGAACTGGGTGAAGAACGGGTTCGGGATCCTGATGATTCTCATCGGAGCCTGGTTCGTCCTCAAGGCGTTTCTCTGAGCGAGGTCGGTGCATGAACCGGATTCCTTTCAGGATCGTGTTGCCGCTGATCGCGGTGATCGCCGTCTCGGCGGTGGCCCTGGCCGGTGCGCCCCTTGCAGGGGTCGATCCGGCCTCAGGCGAGGACAGGACCGTGGCCGTGGATGGACCGTTGACCCATGTGGTGTTCTTCGCGACCTGGTGCCCACCCTGCCTAGCCGAGTTTGCAGCCCTCCGTGACCTCGAGGCCCGATGGAAACCGGATGGGTACCGGCTGGTTCTGGTCGCCATCGACCAGCGGGAGAATCAGGCCCGGATCGCCAGGTTCCTGGACGACGAACTCCCGCCTGGAGAGGTTCTGTTCGATCGGGGCGGAGCTCTTCAGGCCAGGTTCCGGCTTGAGACCGTGCCCGGACATATCCTTCTGGGGGCCGGAGGCGACGAGATGTTGCGGGCGTCTTCCCTTGACGAGGGAGTGGCGGCTGCCGTGGAGCGGCATCTTGGTAGTCGCTGAGAAAGGTTGACCTGTGGGCGGCCCAATCCGTACCGGATTGCTGTTTGGAGGAAACTCGGCGGAACACCGTGTGTCCGTCGTCTCCGCCCGGGGAGTAGCCGCAGGGTTTGACCCGGCCAGGATCGAGTGCGTCCCCCTGGCGGTCACACCGTCCGGTCGCTGGCTTCCTCCTGAAATCTCACGGACCATCCTCGAGGGTGATGCAGCCGCGGTGCCTGAACCGGATCCGGCGGCAGGATCGATCCTGGGACGTCCCGGTGGCGGCCTGTTCCTGTCCGTTCCCGGAGAGGCGCCGGCCCGGCTCACCCTGGATGTCGCCTTCCCGGTGATCCACGGGTGGGGAGGGGAGGATGGCCGTCTTCAGGCTTTCCTCGAACTGGCCGGAATTCCTTACGTCGGAGCCGGTGTGGCAGGTTCGGCGGTGGCCATGGACAAAGGTCTGGCCCGGGGAATCCTGGAACGGGAAGGTCTGCCGATGGCTCCCTGGCGATGCCTGACCGCTGAAGAAATACGCCAGGCAGGCGGCGGGCTCGCCCGGGACCTGGCTGTTACACCCGGGTACCCGATGTTCGTCAAACCGGCCAACGGCGGGTCGTCGGTAGGTATCAGCCGGGTAGAGGGGCAGTCGGATCTTCCTGCTGCGCTGGAACTCGCCCTGACCTGCGACTCCCGGGTTGTGGTGGAACAGGCTCTGGACGCCAGGGAAATCGAATGTGCGGTTCTGGGAAACGACCGGCCGGAGGCGGCGATCCCCGGCGAGATCGTTCCCGGCGCCGAATTCTACACGTACGACGACAAGTACAGGGACGGCAAGGCGGTGCTGCATATTCCCGCCGCCATACCCGATGAGACGGCGGCGCGAATCCGCGCCCTGGCGTTGCAGGCGTTCCGCGCCCTGGACCTGGCCGGCATGGCCCGGATTGATTTCCTGCTGGAGCGGGAAAGCGGTGCGGTTTATTTCAACGAGGCCAATACGATCCCCGGGTTCACGCCGATCAGCATGTATTCCAAACTCTGGGAGGCGGCCGGCCTGTCCTACCCCGATCTTCTGAGCCGCCTGGTTGAGCTGGCTCTCGAACGGAGTCGTTGACGATCAGAGATCGTCACGGTCGATCTCCAGGTGAGACATCCTGCGGTAGAGCTTTTGCCGGGTCCATCCGATCCTGGCGGCAGCCAGGGTCAGGTTGTTGCGGCAGTCCCGGATCGTTTCCCGGATAAGACATCCTTCGAGGGGCTCGCGCCAGCCGGCGGGAAGCCGGGCAGGTCCACCTTCCATCCTGATGCTGTCGAACTCCAGATCTTCAGGATGCACCGGACCGCCACCTGTGCGAACCGCCGCCCGGGCAAGGACCGTCTCCAGTTCCCGGATGTTCCCGGGCCATGAGTGGGCCAGCAGGGCGGCTACGGTTTCCGGCGGCAGTGCGGGAACCCGGATCCCGGTAGCGTTTGACAGTCGTGGGGCGATCTGGTCCACCAGGCACGGGATGTCTTCCAGCCGCCTTCGGAGAGGAGGGATGCGGAGCCTAAGAACCGCGAGGCGGTGGAACAGATCGGCCCGGAACCGGCCTTCCTTGACCATGAAAGCAAGATCCCGGTGGGAAGCGGACACGATCCTGACGTCGGCGGCGATCTCCCGGTCCCCTCCAACCGGGCGGACGGTGCCCTCCTGCAAGACCCGGAGAAGCTTGGCCTGCATCTGCGGCGGCATATCGCCGATCTCGTCCAGGAGCAGGGTGCCTCCATCGGCACTGCGAAAAAGTCCGTGCCGGTCCACCGCCGCCCCTGTATAGGCGCCGCGGACTGTGCCGAAAAGTTCGGCCTCAAGCAGAGTCTCGGGGAGGGCGGCGCAGTTCAGCGCCAGAAAGGGGCCGTGTCGCCGGGGTCCCAGATCGTGGAGCATCCTGGCGGCGCCTTCCTTTCCCGTGCCGGTCTCTCCCGTCACCAGAACCGGAAGGGCGCAGGTGGCGAACCGCCGTATACTGTCAAGCATCTCCAGGAAACCCCTGGACCGTCCTCTTAGCGGAGCACGGGCAACTTCGACCGTCGAGGTGCTTTCATGGGTCACCGATTTCCTCTGGCGGCTATGGCGCTGATCCTGCCCCTGGTGTGGTTCGGTTTCGCCGGCGTTGCCGGCGCCGACACGGTGGTGAAACAGGACGGCACCGAACTCGAGGGCGAACTGTTGTCGGTGAACGACGCCTGGGTCGTGTTAAGAACCGGCGGGAACAACATCCGGCTGGCGAGAGAAGCAGTTGCCGCCATCCGGTTCGGCGGGGAAGCACCGGCGCCGCCTCTCAAGGTGGAACTTCGCAATATCAGATCCTCCGATGCCATCGACGTGCTCCTGGAAGAGAAGGTCGTGATCCGGGATGCCCGCGTTGGAGGAGTGTGGGTCGATTTGACTCCCGAACTCAAGAGCGGAAACAACAGGTTGGAGTTTCGTATCCGAAACGAACACGCCGGGTGGGGTTACCACCTGCAGCTCCGGGTCAACGGCGAGGTGGAGACCATCGGATGCGGCGAGCCGCCGGGGTTCAAGGATCCATGCCGGTGTTGCGGGAAACTCGGCAACGAAAAAGGGTTGATAGACGATCTGCCCGCGCTGTGGATCTATGTCGATCGAACCGAGGGTACGGCGGAACTGATGCGGTAGGCCGTGTACCGCTTGCGCCCTCTCGACAATCCGATCTATCGTAGGACCATGAGTTATTACCGCCAGCCGCCGAACCGTTTTCAGGGTCCAGGAGGGGCGCAGATCGGCGTGCCGCCCCTGACACCGATGGTCAAGACCCTGATGATCATCTGCGGGGCGATATGGATAGTGCAGTTCATCCTGTCGTCCTTATCGTGGGGCGCAGGGCTTCTGGAAACCTGGCTCGGCGTGACGCCGATACTGGTCATCACCCGGGGCATGGTCTGGCAGCCGTTCACCTACATGTTCCTGCACTCGCCGGTAGCCTTGAGCCACATCCTCCTGAACATGCTCTTCCTGTACATGTTCGGAGGTGAGCTGGAGCGGCAATGGGGATCCCGGGCGTTCCTGCGCTATTACCTGATATGCGGCACCGGCGCAGGGGTGATCGTCGCACTGACCGGCATCCTTTCCGACGTGACGGCGGTCCGGGCCACCATCGGCGCTTCCGGTGCGATCTACGGATTGATCCTGGCCTACGGCATGTTGTTCGCGAACCGGGTCATCCTGTTCATGATGTTCTTCCCGATGAAGGTCAGGACCTTCGCATGGATCGCGTTCGGCATCGCGTTCCTGTCCGCTCTCGGGGGGCCGAACACCGGTGTGTCCCACATGGCGCATCTGGGAGGTGGCCTGGTCGGGTACCTCTACCTGAAACGGGTCTGGCGGGTCGGCGAGTTCTATCGCGAGCTGAAGTGGAAACTGCACCGCAGGAAATTCAAGGTCATGCCGCCGGACAACGAGGATCCCTGGGTCAACTGAACAGGTTGCCGCAGCTGATTCAGCGCCGGATCAGGTCCTGAAGCAACAGGAGCGCTTCGGACGTGGTGCGGCCGTCGCTCAGGTCAATAACCCGAAGTTCATCCCAACGGCCGTCATGCATGGTTGTGTAATAGAACGCCGGTCCGGATGTGAACCAGGTCACGAACCTGCCCTCCAACCACTGGGATTCGCTTTCCCTTACATTCTGCATGCCGACAGGCAACAGGAACGGCTGGAAATAGACCACCGGCACCGGCTCGTCCCGAATGCCCCAGGTGATGATCCGCCCGGGCTGGTCGGGAATCTGGGGCAGGATCACCGATGCAAAAAAGGAGAGATCGAGGCCGGGAGAATCGACCGGGCCGGAATCGGCACCAGGCGGGACCAGCCCCGCCATGCCGAGGGGCAGGTTCTCAGGCCCGAAGGCAGGGTCCAGGGTCTCCCTGTCCAGGCTCAGTCGCAGGTGTGCCTGCTGTTGCCTTTCCTGTTTCCATTTGATGTGGATCAGGTTGACCCTGACATCGATATTCGGCTCAAGGTTCATGGAGCCGTCGCTCCAGATCAGGCGGGGCGCATTCCATTCGCCGTTGTCATGACGCGAGACGTAAAGGGCCGTCGCACGGTTCGTATACCGGGCCCATACCAGCACAGGGCTGTTGCTGACCGGGTCTATGTCGATGCACGGATCCTTCTCTACGGTGGAGTTGTCGGTGCCGGGGACGAACGCCCTGGACTCGGATCCGTCCGGGGCCTGGGTGACATGGATCAGAACGGTTCCGCCTGAAATGTTGCCCTGGGTCCAGGACTCGCTGACAACGGTGTGCACGACGCCGTCCGCGTCCACCATCGAACTGTCCCCGGCCATTGCATGCTGGAGGGACAACACTGCGAACAGTGCGGCCAGCAAAGTCGGGAAAAAGCGCTTCATCGTTTCAACGTGATGAAGTTTGTGACGTCGACGGCGCACAGAAAGTCCTTCAGGAAGGGGAGTTCGGGGTGCATCTCCTGGAGCCGGGTGAAATGTTCATCCCTCCGCTCCAGGTTGTCGGTGCGCGACCCCAGTTCTCCCAACAGGTAGTGACAGTTTTCTTCGATGTCGTTGTAGCCGGTTTCTCCGGCTTTGGACAGGGCCTCACAGCCCGGGCTCAGTGCTTCTTCATGGCGGCCGGCCAACAGGTGGCCGTAGCAGAGATCCTGGAGGCATTCGGCGATACAGCGCAGGTCGCCGACTTCCCTGGCCAGGTCGAGGGCCTGGGATATCTTGCCGATGCCGGTGTCCAGGTCTTCCTTCAACAGATGGCAGTAGCCGATGTTCTCCAGCAGGATCGCCCGGGAGTACCGTGTGTCTCCCTCCTGGGCCAGCCGGTATTCCATGGAGGCGGAGTACTCCTCCAGCGCCCGCTCCAGATGGTTCTGATTGAGGCGGATATTGCCGTAAAGGGAATGTCCCGCGCCCAGAAGGTCCGGAGCCGCCATCTGCCGGGCGTGATCCAGCGCCCTGTCGGCATAGCTCAGAGCACGGTCGTAGCGACCCTGCTTGCGGAGGCTTGACGCCAGGTTGTACGCGGCGGAAAACGCGACCCGGGGGGTTCCGGTCCGGAGAAGGATTTCCCGCAGCCCCTCTTCGCCCCGCCTGTTGTGACCCATCTGGAGGTGCACCATGGCAAGGTTGAGGTCGGCCGCATCCAGCATCCCGCGCCCTCTGCCGCCGTGGTCTGCAGCGACCTTCCGAGCCTCGGTATAAAGCGCCAGCGCCTCGACGAACTCTCCGCGCAATGTCGCTTCTCTCCCTCTGGACGACAAACGGTCGAAGTTGTCGCAACGGGGTAGGGTGGGATCGTCGAGGTGCATGACCACGGCCTGATTATCCGTTTGAGATGTCGCGTTTGGCGGCGAGTTTGAACCGGATGAATTCCAGGACTTCCTGCCGTGACGTCTCGTCCAGCTGCTGGAACATGTCCAGGATTTGTGGGTCCTGATCCATATGCATCACCGGCGTCGCCTCATCATCGGTACCCTGGAAAAAATCTCCGATTTTCATCCCAAAAACACCGAGAATCCTGAACAATGTGTCCAACGCGACCTTGTATTCACCGTTTTCCATACGGCAGAGGTCCGATTGCTGAACGCCGATTTTTTCCGCCAGCGCCGCCTGGGTAAGTCGGCGCTCTTTACGCAACTGACGGATCTTCGAACCGACGAAGATCGTTTGTCTTCTGCGAGTTGGACGAGCTGTCATCGAATGTCCCCCTGCTAAAAGAGAATACCACGAAAACCCTTACACAGCGTGTGTTTCTTACGAAATGGACTCTTGACACCTGGCATACCCAACCCTACACTACCTACACCCATGAGCACGGTGTCATATCAAACTGCAGGTTGGTAAGGGAATCGATCCGGTTCACATCCGGTTTGATGTTTCCGATGCTGCAGCGCGATAATGTCGTTCTCAAGGGTGCTTGATTCCTTTGATTCAGATCTGATCGTTCAAATTGCGAAGTACACAATTTTGAACGTGCTGAATGTACGGTTGGCCAAATAAGGTGTCAAGGCTAGTTTCCTGAGTTCGGTTGAAACGTACGGCTGATTCACCGCAGAGAGGAACGCTTGATGGAATCAACTCAGAACGACCGTGGGACCATCCTCTCCCGGTACTTCTCGGAAATCAGGAACTACCCCCTTCTGACCAAGGAAGAGGAACTGGTTCTGGCAGAGAACGTTCGCAACGGATGCAAGGCATCCCTCGACGAGTTGATCGAATCCAACCTCAGCTTCGTGGTCAAGGTCGCCAGTGAATACCGCAACCTCGGCCTGCCTTTTGAAGACCTCCTCAACGAGGGCAACATCGGTCTCATCGAGGCGGCTCACCGCTACGACGCGAGCAAGGGAACGAAGTTCATCACCTACGCCATCTGGTGGATACGGAAGTCGGTTCTCAAGGCACTGAGCGAGCACTCCAACCTGGTTCGGATTCCGAATTACCAGTTGAAGAAGGTCCGTGAGATCCGGGACGCGGAATCGATCCTGCGCCGCTCCCTGGGAAGAAAGCCGCGGCGTGACGAGATCTCCAGGCAGCTCTCCAAAAGCGTGGCCAAGGTCGACCAGGTCCTGCAGTTCAACATGCGTGAAATGAGCCTGGACGACAAGGTCGGGAAAGACCGGGAAACGCCGCTCTCCGACTTTCTGGAAGACAAGGAAAAGACCAGCGCCGAAGACGATCTTCTCAAGCGGGAGGCGAGGACTCTCGTAACCGAAGCGCTGGACCACCTCAGCGGCCAGGAACGGACCGTCATCGGTTTCCGGTTCGGGCTGGACACCGGCAAGTCTCTGACCTTGAAGGAAATCGGGCTCAAAATGGGGATCAGCCGGGAAAGGGTCCGGCAGATCGAGTGCCAGGCCAAGATCCGTCTCCGCAAGATCTTCGCCCGGCGCCGCATGGTGCATACCATGGCCACCGACCGGTTGCCGACGACCTGACCTCTACATCGGCCCTCGCCACGACCGCCGATCGCCGTAGACTCCAGTACAGTTTTATGCTTACCTAAGCGGGTGGTTTCCACCTGCGGAGTAGGCATTGAGCGACATTGAGAAACAACGTGGCGGGGGCGGATCCGCCGACTGGTCCCGGCTTCTGGCCCTTCATTCCGTTGAAAGTGCGACCCGCGAGATCCAGCGCATGCTGGATAGTGCCGGGGAAGCCGGAGCCGAGCAGCAGATGGCGGCGGCGGCGGATCCGGTGGCCGAGGCATTGGAGATCTGGCGGGCCGCCCGGGACGAACTGACCCGGATGGAACAGCGCCTGGAGTCCAGGACCCGTGAACTCGGTCTGTTGCAGGACCTGGGGCGCAAGGCGGCGGAGGCGCACACCGTTTCCGACCTGTTCCGGATAGCTGCGGAAACCCTTCAGGAGCGCCTCGAGGTCGAACTGGTCCTGACGGTTCGCCTCGATACCGGCACCCCCCAGGTGGACTGTTACCAGGTCCGCCCGGTGGAACGGACCGTGCTCCGCGAGATCGCCTCCGAGTCCTGCAGCTTCATCGAGTCGAGCCTGCCTCCCGACCACTCCGTCGGGATCCATCGTCTCGGATCCTGGGACGAAAAGCACTGGCCGATGCGTTCGGTGCGGGAACAGGACATGATCATGTTGCCGATTCGCCGTCGTGAGGAGACGGTGGCCTGCCTGACCCTGGTGCATTCATCCCCGCCGGGGGAGGCCCGTTTCCGGTTGCTGTACGGGGCGGCAAACCAGCTGTCAACCCACGTGGACCGGATCCTCACCGTCCAGGAAGCGGAACAGGGCCGCTTCCGATCCATACTGGAATGCATGCCCCAGGCGGTGATCCTTGCCGATACCGGATTCCTCCCGGTGCGCGTCAACCCGGCCGGCAATGAACTGCTGGAATGCCTCGGTTTTGCCGGTGGCGGGCGTTCGGTCAGGCGTCTGGACGGACTGGACCTGGGAGCGATGGCCGACCAGGTCCTCAAGGCCGGGGGACGGCCTGCCGACTCCGAAGCACGCCTGCCTGACGGGAGGGTGTTCAACGTGACCGCATCGGCGGTTCGCGGAGAACGGGGACGGATCGAAGGCTGGGTGTTCGTGTTCACCGATTTCACCGAGAGTCGCCGGATGCAGGACCAGCTCTCCCAGGCGGAGAAGATGTCCAGCCTCGGCCAGATGATTTCCGGTGTCGCCCACGAGCTCAACAACCCGCTGGCATCCATACTCGGATATGCCCAGCTGTTGCAGGCGACTGCCGCCGCAGAAGGCGGCGATCTGTCTCACCGCCTGAAGATCATGGATCAGGAAGCACGGCGCTGCCAGAAGATCGTTCAGAACCTGCTGTCCTTCGCCCGCCGCCGTGATCCTGAACGGAAGCCCTATTCCCTCAACGAACTGGTGCAGTCGGTCATCTCCCTGATGCGATATCAGCTCCGGATGGACAACGTCGAGGTTGTGAGCGAGACCGACCCGGAACTGCCGTACCTCTATGGTGACGCCCACCAGATCCAGCAGGCGTTGTTGAACCTGGTGACCAACGCCCACCACGCGATGAAGAAAGGGCCGGGGGGCCAACTGTCGATCCGCACAGTCCTTCTCGATGGTGGTGAGGCGAACCTGGTAGTGGAAGATGACGGGCCGGGTATCCCCGCTGCGATCCGGAGCAAGATTTTCGATCCGTTCTTCACAACCAAGGATCCTGGAGAGGGGACCGGCCTGGGGCTGTCCCTTGTCTACAGTGCGATCACCGCTCACGGAGGTGTGGTGGAGTGCGAAGCCGCCGCCGATGGTGGCGCCCGCTTCGTCATCCGTCTGCCGGTGGGGCAGCCGTCGGATGAGGAGGATGCCGGGGGGGCCGGGCAGGTCGATGAAGTGCCGCCTGCCGGCCGATCCAGCATACTGGTCGTGGATGACGAAGAGCCTGTGGCGCGACTGCTGGCAGAGATGCTGATGTCCGAGGGACACCAGGTCCAGGTCGCATCCGATGGAAACGAGGCCCTGGACTGTCTGGCGCAAGGCGGATACGACCTTGTGGTCACCGACTACAAGATGCCGGGGCTGGGCGGGAAACTCCTCTGTGACGCTATCGATGAGCAATACGACGGTCTCAAGGGCCGGGTTCTCATGACCACCGGAGACACGGTGAGCGGGGAGCCGGAAAAAGCGGCAGGCGAAGCCGGGGTGCCGCTTATCCACAAGCCGTTCGATCTGGAGGAATTCCGCAGCCTGGTTCGCCGCCGGCTGCGCGGCGAGGATCGGTCGCCGGCGTGAGCCACCTGGTACTGGGAACCGCCGGCCACATCGATCACGGCAAGAGCTCTCTGGTCAAGGCCCTCACCGGGATCGATCCGGACCGGCTCCGTGAGGAGCAGGCCCGGGGGATCACCATCGAATTGGGATTCGCAGACCTGGACCTTGAGGGTGACCGCCATCTCTCCATCGTTGACGTGCCGGGACACGAGAGGTTCGTGCGGCATATGGTCGCCGGCGCTACCGGGATCGATGCGGTCATGCTGGTTGTGGCCGCCGATGAAGGGGTCATGCCCCAGACCCGGGAGCATCTCCATATCTGCAACCTCCTGGGGGTCCGGCATGGTTTTGTCGCCCTGACCAAGACCGACCTGGCCGACCGGGACCTTCGGGACGTAGTGGAAATGGAGCTGCAGGAGTTCCTCAAGGGGAGCTTCCTGGAAGGCTGTGAGGTTGTGCCGGTCTCGGCCCGGTCCGGCGAAGGGATGGATCAGGTGCGTGAGGCGCTGGCAGCGCTGTTCGGGACGGTGGACTACCGGCCCGGCGAGGGTATCGCCCGGCTGCCGGTGGACCGGTCCTTCACCATGCATGGGTTCGGTACGGTAGTCACCGGCACCCTGGTGGCCGGCACCCTCCGTGAAGGGCAGGAGGTGGAGGTTCTCCCGGGAGGAGACCGGGGGAGGATCCGGGGGATCCAGGTGCATGGCCAGGCGGTTCGTGAAGCGGCGGCCGGCCGCAGAACCGCCGTCAACCTCCAGGGCCTGCGCTGCGAGCAGGCGCCTCGCGGTTCAACCCTCTCCGTACCCGGCCGGTTGAGGACGACCAGCCGGGTCTGGGCCCGTGTGGAACTGGTGGAAACGGCCGCCTCGTCGATCCGCAAAGGGGGCATGTTCCGGTTCCACCAGGGGACCAGCGAACGGGACGCCAGGGTGCGGCTCCTGAAAGATCTGGGGAACGGGGAGCAGGAAGTCGAGATCGTGCTGGACCAGCCTGCGGTACTGATCCCGTCGGACCGTTTCATCCTGAGGCGGCCGATGCCGGTAGACACCCTCGGTGGTGGCGTGATCACCGACAACAACCCGCCTCGAGGGCGGGAAGCCCGTGAGGAGCGCGCAGCCGTTTCGGACCGGGGAGAGGGGATGGACGATCCGGTGCTCCTCAGGCTGGGACGCCAGGGCCTCAAGGGCGGGAGGGCAGGCTCGTTGACCGGAGACCTGGGCCTGTCCGTGGATCAGATCGAATCAAGATTGGCCGCACTCGAAGAGGAGGGCCGACTCGTCCAGGCTGCAGGCCGCCTGTTCACCGCCGAGGCGCTAGGCGGGCTGGAGACGGAGATCGTCGCCAGGCTCCAGGCGTTCCACGGTGAGGCGCCCCTCAAACAGGGCCTGTCCCGGGAGCAGTTGCGAAGCGCGCTGTGCCGGGAGATGCCTCAGGATGCCTGGAGGGCTTTCCTGGGAATGCTGGAGGCCCGGGAGGTTATCCGCAGCCGGGCCGACCTCCTGGCCATACCTTCCCACGAGGTTGTGCTCGATCCCGAAGACGAAGCCAGGATCGGCAGGATCGAGGACCGGTTCAAGGCCGGCGGGCTGGAACCGCCTCGGGAGGAGACGGTGCTGTCGGAGGTCGGGGGTGGGACCGGCAGGGAGCTACTGGAGGTCCTGCTGGAACAGGGCCGGTTGGTGAGGATCGGAGACGGCCGGCCGTTCCACATCGAGGCGCTGACGAAACTTCGTGCCCTGCTCATCGATTATGCCCGGGAATCGCAAACGATCGATGTGGCTACCTTCAAGCGCCTGGCCGGCGTGACCCGCAAGAATGCCATCCCCCTGCTCGAATACCTTGACGGCGAGCGTCAGACGCGTAGAGTTGGTAACGTTCGTGAGATACTGATTCGCTGACGGTCGGCAGGGCCCCCCCTGATCACGGCCGGTGGAGACTGTCATGAGCTTTCTCGGTTTTCTCGGACCGTTGGGGTTGCCGGAGATCCTGGTAATCCTCGCGGTGATACTTCTTCTGTTCGGAGGACGCAAGATTCCCGAACTGGCCCGGGGCCTGGGAGAAGGCATCAAGAATTTCCGCAGCAGTGTCAAAGATGATCCAACCGACCAGAAGAACGATGACGACGGGAACTCTTCAGGCGGCTCAGGAAAATAGTGCCCGGGAACGAGCAAGACCCGGCTCGGACAGTCCACAAGCGCCGCCGGGAAGCTGCCGAAGGTCTGAGACAGGAGATCCTGGGCGGCGACGGCTGGCTGCAGCATCCATATTTCAACGCCCTTGAGCGGAACCTGGCGGCGAAGCCTTCCCCGGTTGAGCTGGGGAAGATTTTCCATGAAGCCGGCCAGGCAGGCATCGTCTACCTGGGGGAGTTCCACGCCCTGCGTTCCTGCCAGGAGTTCGCTGCGGAACTCCTGGAACGGATGGCCCAGGGAACGCGGCGAGTCGCGCTGGGAGTGGAATTCGTCTACACACGCCAGCAACACATCCTGAACCAGCGCCAGGCCGGGCATCTGGATGATGAGCAGTTCCTGAGGCGGATCCACTACCGGGAAGAGTGGGGCTATCCATGGCAGGGGTACGCCGCGCTTCTGGATCGCGCGCGAGCTCTCAAGGTTCCGGTGTTCGCGCTGGATGTTTCGCCCCGGGGCGGCTATGAAGGTCTGCAAACCCGGGATGAACACGCCGCCCGCCGAATCGCCGCCATGACGGCCGACGATCCTCACGCCGACATCCTGGTCCTGTTCGGTGAGTCTCACCTGGCTCGCTCCCACCTCCCTGCAGCCGTGAACCGGCGGCTGCGGCGGTCCGGGACGTCAAGAACGGCGATCACGATTTTTCAGGACCCGGATACACCCTACTGGCGCCTTGTGGGTGGCGAAGAATCGCCGCCGGCAGCTGCGTCCCTGGGAAGGGACACCTGGGCCGTTTTTCATGAGACACCGTTGGCGAAATACGAAGCGTATCGCCAGGTTCTGGAACGCTGGCGGGAAGACGCCCCTCAGGAAGAAGAGGTGGACCTGACACCGGCGGTGCGGCACCTGATCATGGTGCTCCTGGACTGGCTGGAGATCCGTCCAGCACGTCATCGCCTGGTGCACCGCAGCGGGTGGGCCGAAACCCTTGAAGATGCATTCCCCGAAGTCTACAGCGGTCCGGACGCCAGGGATCTTCTGGCTCCGATCCTTAAGGAGCATGGACGAACAGCGGAGGATGTGGAGGACGGGGTGCGACTGTATCGGGAACGGGGAGCACTGTACGACCATCGTTCCAACACCTTGTTCCTGGAACGATATTTTCCAGGGAGGGCGGCAGGGGAAGGGGCGCGGTTTTTGCGGGCTGCGCTGACAGGCCGGTTGTTTCAGCCACCGGAAGTCTGCACCGATCCGGCGTTCCGGGCGTACGGCGCGGCTTACAACGAAGCACTGGCCCATCTGGGAACCAGGCTGGTGGACCCGTCCAGCAGTTCTCTCAGACCGGGGGCCGGCGGCCGTGATGCCCCCAGCCGGGAATGGATGGCCGCCCACGTTCGCCTTGAGGGCGGGAAACGGCTGCAGCCTACCGACGAGGTCCTGGAGCCGCTGCGGCAGTCCCGGGAGCTGTCCAGGCGGCTGGCAAGGGATCTGGGCCGCCGCCTGGGAGAGCAGATCTACCAGAAAGTGCGTGCCGGAGAGATAGAAAGCCGGAAACTGAGAGAGCTTTTTCGCCGCCCGTTCCAGGCGGCGCAGGCTCCGGGACGTATCCTGCGACTGCTTCGGGCCACACGGGGATAAATCCGAATTTAGCCCTTTCCAGCCTTGTCCTTCTCCCGGATACCTAGTATTTTTTAACTATCTTTCTGCGGAGTATGTGCAGAATTAACAATTTGTGAATAGAAATTGAAATAATAGACTATGCTGAGTGGCGGGTTGACCTATCCAGTCACCCGGAAGCACTGTCGCCCGGTTGATGGAGAACCTTCGGATGTACAGAACCAACGAAGATATTGCTAGAAAGATCTACCGGGCCCTGAAAACGCCGTCCGACGACAATACCAGAACCGACCCGATCATCGCGTTCCATTTCAAGAACCGGGGCGACTACCTCATGATGCGGTGCAACAAGTCGCCGGAAATTTCCATCAAGGGCAAGGATCAGATCGCCGGTGAGGTCAAGTTCTTCGCCTACAGCGATTTTTCCGACTTCCACGAAGACGATGTTCTGTTCCGGCTGAAAGATGAGATCGAACTCATTGAACTGTATCGCAACAGTGCCATCGAGGCGCGCTCCTTCACCTCCTGGGAAGAGTTCACAGGGTGGCTGAGTACGCTGGACGAAAACGGGGTTCAGATCTCTCTCAAGCTTCCGTGCCTGGTTTATGCCGCCGTCCGCGGCCAGATGCCGTCAATGCAGAACTTCATCGTCGAGGCGATCAAGAAATCCCTGAAGGATGGCGGCGAGGTTTAGGCCCGGCCGATCTTCCTGGACCAGGTCTCCAGGCGGTCCAGCCCTTCCCGGAATGCAGGGCAATCTTCCGAACCGCCTCCCTCGGCCTCTTCAAGCTTTTCTTCGAGGGCTTCCCGGAGTGATTCGATCGCTTCGGAAGGGTGGACGTACCCGAGCAAGGTCCCGCCGGGTCCGATAAACCGGACGCAGCGTGAGGACAGCAGGCAGAGGCCCTCTTCCGATTCCGGATCCACCAGCCGCAGCAAGCGGCGTCCCAGCCGCTCTTCGATCGGCCCCGGCCGACCGTCTCCGGTCAGGGTCATGCGGAAATCGCCGCGGGGGCCGGGATTCGAAGAGGTCGGGTCCATGGCCCGATGGTAACACGACAGACGCAACGTGGAATCGAGATTACTGATCGCCTGTTGCATCTGGTGATCCGTATCGATTTACACTCAGCCCTTGCGCAGTGCGCCGTCCGCCGGCGGACACAGGGGCAGGAAAGCTGGATAGTTGTCTCTGAAATGCCGGACAATCTGCTGCGATACTGAAGGTATTTCCCTGATGAGCCGTTGGCACCATTCTCGCTCTGAGCGGGACCATGGACTGGCCACGTACACCGGTTGAGCGTATCCCGAGAAACCGTTTTAAACCACCTTTCTGTCCTCGACGAGAATGTCCTTCCCATGATCGGCTTGAATTCCGATGGGTCCGCGACGGCACCTATTCCAGGAAGTGCGATCGCAGGATTATCCAGAAATATTGGTGCAAATCCTGCGGCAAGAGGTTTTCCCAGCAAACATTCTCCTGTACCTACTATCTGAAGAAACCGAAGCTGCTTCCCCTGATCGCGGCAGCTCTGGTGTGCTGTGGCGCCGCACGGCAAATCTCCCGGGCCCTCGGGTGTTCCCACACCACCGTGATCTGCCAGGCCAACCGGATCGGACGACATACGCTGCTCTTTCATTCTATCTCGCTGGAGCAGCTGCGAGCAGTTAGGGAAGCGTTGGCTCTAGATCATTTCGAAACGTTCCAGTTTTGCCAGGAGATGCAGGTAGGTATCGGCACGGCAGTCGGACGATTGAGCCATTTCGTCTACGGGCTGGACCCGGCGCCACACAAGCTGGGCGGCATAATGACTCCAGGACGCGCCAAACGCATCAAATCGCTGGTCAAGCGTCGAGGGCCGCTACCCTCCGGAAGCTACAAAAAATCCGTGGAGAGGATCCTGGCCTTGCTGATTCCTAAAGTGCCGGACGGTGAGCAACTCCACCTGATCACTGACGGCAAGCAGGATTATCGCACTGCAGCACAATCACACATCAATTCGGGCAAACTCAGGATGGACATCTTTTCGAACCCTCCCCGGCGCCTGAAGCACGAGCCGAAAAGCGCAGACGCTAAGGTGCGGGACCAGGCGATGTTTCCGGTGGACCTGCTCCATAAACTGATCCGACACTGCATGGCCAACCACAAGCGGGAAACCATCGCCCACGGCCGGCGGGTGAATTCAATCATGCTTCGACTGTACGTCTTCATAGCGTGGCGCAACTTCGTGAAAGATAAGTCGGAGCGGCGTCCGCAGAACAAAACACCGGCTATGGATGTCGGTCTCGTCGATTGCTTCCTGAATTGGAAACAGGTACTCAGCCGAAGACTGTATCCCTGGAAGCAAAGCCTCGCTTCGATGGACAGCAGGCTGTATGCCATGAAGATGGAAACTCCGGCGGTGGGACGGAACAAGCACCACGACCTGGTCAATGCTTACTGAAACCCCTAACTAAACACGCAAGCAATTAATCATGTGTTGGGGTTCCAATGATCGCGACCATCAGCAATCTCAATTCCACGTTGGGAGCCTTCAGGTCGCTTTGGGGATGGAATCCCAGTCCGGTTCAACCGGGGTCCTTGCAGGTTTGCTGAACAGGAACCCCTGGGCGCACCGGACGCCGGTGTTCATCAGGGACTTCAGCTCATCAAGGGTCTCCACCCCTTCGGCCACCAGCGTGATGCCGGTGGAATCCGAGAAGCGCCGGATGGTGGATACCAGTTCCCGCTTGATGGTGTGACGGTGGATATCACGGACCAGGCTCATGTCCATCTTGATGTAGTCGGGGGATATCTCCGCGATCGCCTGCAGTCCGGCATAGCCGGAACCGACGTCGTCCATGGCGACGCGATAACCCTGCCGTCTGCACCGGGTGATCATGCGGCGGACAATGGTGAAATCCTGTATCGCAGTCCGTTCGGTGATCTCGAGAACGATCTGCTGGGGCCGCAACCCGGCTTCCATCAACCGGTCGGAGAACGGCTGTTCCAGGAGGTGGGGGTCGTGAAGCGAATCCGGTTCCACGTTGAGGAACAGCTTCTGCCCATCGTCCAATCGAGGCAATCCTTCAAGCGCCCTGTTGCGGCAGATCCGCTCCAGGGTCCATAGCGTATTGTTCTGGTGGGCGATCTTGAACAGGACTTCCGGATTGGGAAACCGGCTCCTGGGGACACGGGTCAGGGCTTCCATGCCGATGACCTTGCGGTCCACAAGGTCCAGGACCGGCTGATAGACCATCTGGACCTGTTCGCCCTCGATGACCTTGCGCAAGTTGTTGGAGTAGCGCCTCCCTTCCCGGTCCTTGTCTTTCAGGGCGTCGGCGAACGCCTCTTCCCGGCAGCGGTAGACGATGCGGTCGATGGGGATTCCCGGTTCGTAACGCATCAATGAACCGCCAACGTAGATACCGAACGATTGCAGCTGTCGGGCCGGGATTGTTTTCGTCAGGTGTTTCCTCAAGCTCCTTCGCAGCCGGAAGCGGACCCGGGAAACATCCATACCGTTCAACGACCGTCCGGTCCGGGGGGCATCCAGCAGGATCACGAATCCGTTGCCGATGATGCTCGGCCAGAACAACTGATCCGTGGTCCTCATCCGGCGGGACTGGAAGTCGGCGAGGAAGCCGCGGATCTCGTCGAGGATGCCGTCATAGGCCTGCCAGGTTTCAGGGTTGTCGTTCAGCTCGTTCTGCAAAACGCTGACCGAAAGCATGCCGAGCTGTTGCTTGTGGGGAAGTTCGCGGGAAGCCCGCAGGAAAAGATCGTTGAGGGACTCGAGAGCGACGTTACCGACGTCGGCATGGCCGTCAAGCGGACCATCGGGGAAGGCGCGGTGCGACGAGTGGATACTCATGACTTCTCGTCGCCTCCCCAGAGCGAGTCAAGGTCATGCTCGGTGAACGGCTGTCCGAAATCGTCAGCCGGGTCCATGGCGGCATCGCCGATTTCCACCGCCTTGTAGCAGTTCACCTTGTTGCGGCCGGTTCTTTTCGCCTCGTACAGCGCTTCGTCAGCATGGCGGATCAGCTCATCGCCGTCATTGCCGTCCATCGGGTAGGCCGAGACCCCGCCACTGATGGTCAGGCTTCCACTCGGCTGGCTTTCCTGATGCGGGAAAGGATGGGCTTCTATGGCGGCCCGGATCCGTTCCGCTGCTCTGAGAGAGGCTGCTGCGTCGGCTCCAGGCATGGCGATGACGAATTCCTCGCCGCCGTACCGGCAGGCAAGATCCCCCGGGCGGAGATTCGAGCGAACCACCTTGGCGAACTCCCGCAGCAGGTTGTCCCCTTCGGGGTGGCCGTGTGTGTCGTTGTAATTCTTGAAATGATCGATGTCGAAGATGAAGATGCCGAGGTTGCCGACAACGTTCTCCTTCTCCAGGATCTGTTCCCCCAGCTCCTTGCGGAAGTAACTCTTGATCATGAGTCCGGTCAGCCCGTCGAAATTCGCACGGGCCTGCATTTCGCTCAGGCTGACCGCATGGGAGTAGGCGATGGAGCCCAGATTGCTGATGGTCTGAAGCATCAGCTTGGCGTTGCGGTCCTGCTCCGCCTTGGGACGTCCGATGCAGAGCACACCCAGCGCCCGGGTTTTGTCGCCGGCATGGTGGATGATCGGGCTGATCAGATCCAGGCGGAGACTGGTGTGATTCGCGAGTGGCCGCACGCCCTCGGTTCTGGTCGGATCCAGCCAGTCCTTGTGTGTCATCTCCACGCGGTGGGCTGCGACCCATCCGATCTTGCCTTCGCCCATGGGGATGGAGGCTACTTCCGGGGGGATAACGCCCAGGCCTTCGTGCTCAACAAGGGTCAGGGTCTGGGTATCGCTGTTGTCGGTCTGGGGGTCCTGCCTCAGATCGACTCCGGTCCGGTAGAGCAGGAACTGATCCGGGTCGAACACCGCACGCGCCAGGTCGGCGATCATAAGGTTCACATCCCGCTCGTCCAGGCTGGCCCGGTTCAACCTGTCGACACCTTCGGTGAGCTTGCCGACGAACACGGACAGGGTCTTGCTGGATGCCTGGATCCCGGCGTACTGTTTCGTGAGTTGTTTCCGCAGAAGGTCGGCCTCGACGCCGGCGTTCCGCATCCGGACGACCTCGGCCCGGAGGCGCTTGATCCCCACCCTGCCGAGGAGCAGCCCCAGCAGGAAAAGAATCGCTCCCAGCGCGTAGCCGGGCAACAGCTGTCCCGAACCGAAATCAATCACCAGTCGGACCCTCGCTCTGGTCTGCTCTCAAACCGCATACAGGTACGATGCCTGCTAATGCAATGGGTATACCTATAGAGAGCGAAGTCAGGTTCAATTATGTAACTGTAATGCTGCCAACGTTTGCGGCGACTGAATCGGGAAAAATGCCGTAGCTGCGCTGTTCCGGCTCGCAGGGAACGGCACCTCGGGTGACGGTCGATGTCAGTGTCTGGGGAATGTGTAGAATACCGGGATGCTGCAGATAAACGAGATCTTCCACTCCATCCAGGGCGAGGCCCTGGCCACCGGACGGCCTTGTACCTTCGTGCGATTGACCGGCTGCAACCTGCGTTGCAGCTGGTGTGATACCGAATACGCCTTCCACGAAGGCAGGCCGATGACTGTGGGCCAGGTTATGGCGGAAGTGGACTCTCATGGATGCAGCCTGGTGGAGGTCACCGGCGGCGAGCCGCTGCTGCAGGCCGAGTCCGTGCTCCTGATGGAGCGCCTGCTTGAATCCGGTCGTGAGGTCCTGATTGAAACCGGCGGCGGCGTGAGTATCGCGGCGGTTCCCCGGGGAGTCGGGATCATCCTCGATATCAAGTGCCCCGGAAGCGGTGAATCGGAATCGAACCTCTGGAACAACCTGAACCTGCTGCCCGACGGTTCCCAGGTCAAGATGGTGGTGCGGGACCATGACGATTTTTCATGGGCGGCGGACAGGGTCCGGGAGCTGGGGCTGACCTCGCGGTTCAACGTGTTTCTGGCCCCGGTAGAAGGGCAGTGCAGTCCTGGAGATCTGGCGGAATGGATTCTCGAAAGCGGCCTGGACGTCCGGCTGCAGATCCAGCTTCACAAGGTTCTGTGGCCACACCTGGACAGGGGAGTGTAGATCGTGAAAGGTGAAGGGGCCGGCCGCCCGGCCGTGGTTCTGTTATCGGGGGGACTCGATTCGGCGACGACTCTGGGACTCGCCCTGGGCCAGGGTTACCGGTGCCATGCCCTTACCGTGGACTACGGGCAGAAGCACAATGCCGAACTGGACTGCGCCGCCCGCGTGGCCGCGGCGCTGGGAGCGACGTCTCACCGCGTAGCCAGGATCGACCCAGGCGGGATCGCCGGATCGTCGCTTACGGATACGGCGATGTCAGTAGCCAAGGATCGGACCGACGTGGAGATAGGAGAGGGCATCCCGGACACCTACGTGCCGGCAAGGAATACGCTGCTGCTCTCGCTGGCGCTGGGGTATGCGGAGGTTCTCCGCGCACTGGACCTGTTCATCGGCGTGAACGCAGTGGACTACAGCGGGTATCCGGACTGCAGGCCCGAGTTCCTGTCCGCCTTCGAGAACCTGGCGCGACTGGCAACCCGGACGGGCGTTGAAGGGGGGAGGTTTCGTGTCCATGCACCGCTCATGAGCTGGAGCAAGGGGCGCATCGTCCAGGCCGCCATGGAGGTCGGACTGGATCCTGCCCTGACCCTTTCCTGCTACGATCCGGACGACCACGGGCGGCCATGCGGTCGATGCGATGCGTGCATCCTGCGAGCCAGGGGGTTCGCCGACGCCGGTGTTGAGGATCCGGCGATCCGGAAGGCCTGAGGCGTCAGCCTACCGACCTCCGCCTCGCTTCCGCCAACCGCCGAACCGTCTCAGATACATTTTCCGGTACAGGCTTGCCACTGGCGTCTTCCAGAGAGCCGGCCAGTTGCTCCAGAATTGCGATCTCTTCCCAGGTCTGATCACAGAGAGCTTCGGCCATGTCGTTGAAGGCGCGTTCCAGCTCCTCAAGGTGATCGCCTCTCCTCAGCTTGACCCGCGCCTTGTAATTGCCACACCGGATCTCGGCCATGCGGTTCCCGATGTTCACTGCCGCCCCTGCGGTTTTGTGGGTCTCGAGAAGGCTGACCAGGAAGACGCCGACAACGAAAATCAGCGATGCGAGCAGGATCAGCAGGAACTGGGCCCGGTCCTGGGCCTTGAGATAGTCCTCGAACTGGGGGGCGACGGACATCGCCGCTTCGGTTTCCCGTACGGCGGAGCTGAAAAGGCTGAAGTTCAGCAGAACGACCAGGGCCAGGACCAGAGATACGGCCAGGAGCGCCATTTTGATCTGGTAGCGGCGGTTGACCAGGAAACGTTTCCTGCGCCATTTCGCCTTTCCCGGGCGGCTTTGGGCAGGTAGGGCCTCGGAATTCGGCTTGTTCATTGGTTCACCTCGATGACGCTAATCTAGGACCGGCCGGCGGCACCGTCAAGGAGGGCCTGAACAAGAAATTTGCCCAAAAAGGTTGCAACAGGGTAGGATTGTGGAGAATCGGTCGGGGCTGGCCCCGGCTCCGGCGGAGGGAAGCATGGAGAACAAGGTTGTCGTTCACCTGAAGAACGGCAAAATCCATAAAGGAGTCACCCAGGACTTCGACCCGTCCAGGGAGGAGTTCTACCTCCTTCCTGCAGAGGGCGGAGGGATCCCCATGAAGATCGTGCTGGAAGGCATGAAGGCGATGTTTTACGTCCGCGACTATATCGGGAACCGGCATTTCAACGCTTCCCGGGGGCACGCCGGTGCGCTTGAAAACGCCCGCAAGGTGATCCTGCGTTTCAATGATGGTGAGGAATTGTGGGGAACAAAGGAAGATATTTCCGACGAAGGGCCCGGTTTTTTCTTTTATCCCACGGACAGGGAAGATAATAATATCCGCATATTCGTCATTCGTTCGTCGCTCAGCGGGATGGAGATCGTGGACTGAGCGTCTTTTCGATGGAGAAGGAGTAGAGGGTGAACAAAGCTGAACTGGTCGACAAGCTTTCGACAAGAACAGGGCTTTCCAACACGGAGGCGAGGACGGTGGTCGATGCCATCTTTGATCCGGACCCGCAGATTGGCCTGATCGTGTCGGAGCTTAAAAGCGGTGGCAAGGTCGCGATCAGCGGTTTCGGGACATTTGAAGCTCGCCAGAGAAAAGCTCGCCAGGGCCGCAACCCGCACACCGGCGAGCCGATCGACATCCCAGCGACCCGCGCGCCGGCATTCAAAGCCGGCAAGCCGCTCAAAGAGTCTCTTAAAGGCTGAATCTGGAATGATGTGCCGGACGTGACCGGAATCCCGGTTGACGTCCGGTACCGCAGTCCGGATCAGGACGGCGACAATGATGGTCAGCAAGAAGCGTAAAGCGGCTGACCGCCGCCGCCGCAAGCCTGCACGGGGGCGCGGAAGAACCGGGCGCGCGAGGCGGCTCAAGAGACTGGCTGCCGCCGCAGCCGTGATGGCGGTGGTTGCAGCGGCCGTATCGCTTTACCTTTACGTCGAGGTGACCAGCCGGTTCGAGAGCCGGCTGTGGGCGCTCCCCTCCGGTATCTATTCATCCAGCCTGACACTGACGGCAGGCAGTCCGGTAGACGCCGGCTACCTGTCCCGGCGCCTTGATCGCTGCGGCTATGCCCGCACCGGTGATGACCCTGACCGGCCGGGGCAGTACCGCCTGAAAGGCGGGCTGCTGGAAGTCAGCCTGCGGCCGTTCCGTTCCCCGGCAGCCGAGCCTGGAATTCGCTGGAGGTCTCTGCGAATCGTGAACCGACGATTGGCGGAGATCCTGGACCGGGCCGGCGATCGCCGGGACCGGGTCATGTTCGAGCCTGAACTGCTGGCGTCTCTCCAGGGCCCGCGGCGGGAGGACCGGCAGATCCTGATGATTGAGGATGTGCCTCCGGTTTTCCTCAAGGCGATTCTCGCTGCCGAGGACTCCCGGTTCTTCAGCCACTCCGGCGTCGACTTTCGCGCCGTGGTCCGTGCCGCTCTCGCCAACGTCAGGCAAGGGAAGATCGTTCAGGGCGGGAGCACCATTACCCAGCAGACGGTGAAGAACCTATATCTCGGGAATCAACGGACATGGTGGCGGAAGCTTCGGGAACTGCCGATGGCCCTGATCCTGGACCTGCGGTACGAGAAGGAGAGAATCCTCGAGGTCTATCTGAACCAGGTCTACCTGGGGCAGCGGGGGACCGAAGCGGTTTGCGGGTTCCAGGCTGCGGCAAGATTCTATTTCGGCAGGGACCTGGATGACCTGTCCCACTCGGAGCAGGCCGTCCTGGCAGGCTTGATCCGGAGCCCGGGGCGGTACAACCCGTTCCGCCACCCGGAAGCGGCCCTGGCCCGCCGGGACCAGGTCCTGGACGCCATGGTGCAGCGAGGCTGGCTGACCGACGAGGAGCGCCGGCTGGCCTCCCTGGAGCCTCTCCAGCTCGCCAGTGGCGAGAAAGGGTTCGGCAAGGGGCGATACCTGGTTGATTTTGTTCGAGCCGACCTGTCCTCGTTCTACGACGACCAGGTGCTACAGGAGGAAGGACTCAAGATATTCACCACCCTGGACACCCAGCTCCAGGAAAGAGCGGAAGAGGTCCTGAGGACCCGCCTGGCGGCTCTTGAAAGAAGCGTCCCGCTCCTGGCCAGGAATGCGTCCCGGCAACCCCTCCAGGGCGCGGTCCTGTTCAGCCGCCCTCTGACCGGTGCGGTGCTGGCCATGGTCGGCGGGAGAGACTACCAGGACACCCAGTTCAACCGCACCACCCAGAGCCGGCGCCAGCCCGGATCCTGCTTCAAGCCGTTCGTATACCTGGCCGGATTCGAAAAGGCGATCAACGGTGGAGAAGGGTTGACTCCGGGAGCTGTTCTGGACGACGCGCCGATCACCCTGATCTCCGCAGGAAAATCATGGAGTCCGATGAACTACGATCGGGAGTTCCGGGGACCGGTTACGGTACGGCAGGCTCTCACCGATTCGATCAATATCCCGGCGGTCCGGGCCGGCGAGGCGGCAGGATTCCCCCAGGTGATCGACCTGGCCGGCCGTTGCGGCATCAGCAGTCCGATGCAGCCCTGGCCTTCCCTGGCCCTGGGAACCCAGGAGGTCTCGGTCCTGGAACTGGCTACCGCCTATGGCACCATCGCCAACGGCGGACTCCGCTCCGAACCAAGGATCATCGAGGAAGTCTGGAACGCCGCCGATGAACCGCTGCAGAGCCGGGAGGTGGAGCTGCACCGGGCGGTCAGTTCCCGAGCGGCCTTCCTCATGAACAAGATCCTCCAGGGTGTCCTGGATCACGGCACCGCCCGGTCCTCCCGGAAACTGGGGTACCGCGGCAACGCCGCCGGCAAGACCGGAACCACCGATGACACCCGGGATGCCTGGTTCGTCGGTTACACCCCGGACCTCCTGGGGGTAGTGTGGGTCGGCTATGACGACAACCGGCGCACCGGCCTGACAGGGGCGACCGGAGCACTGCCGATCTGGGTCGATATTGTGTCCACTGCAGGCGCCCGAAATCGTGAGGCCGAGTTCCGACGGCCGTCAGGCATCGTGAAGCGGAGGATCGACCCTTTGTCAGGGCAGTTGGCTGTTCGGGCCTGTCCCAGGCGCCTGGAGGAGTTGTATGCCTCCGGCACCGAGCCGGATTCCGACTGTGAGCTCCACAGCCGGGAGCGCCGGGGCTGGTTCAAGGGTCTTTTCCGCAGGAAAAAGAACGCCGACGATTAGACGGCCGCCTGCGCCACCCCGTATAGTTCTTCATGATGAGCAAGGAACCCGGCGCCTCGCCCCGGACGAGGGGGAGGGGACTGACATATCTGGAGCTTCTGGTCGCCCTGGCGGTGATCCTCGTGCTGGCCACGGCGATCATCCCCCTGAGCCGCTGGAACGAGAAGCGCCGCCGGGAGGTCTGGTTGAAGTCCAGCCTGGTGACCATGCGCGGCGCCATCGACCTGTACCACGACTACGCCAGTCAGGGACTGATCATCCAGGAAGACGTGGAGCAGATGTTCTACCCCCCTTCCCTGGAGGATCTGGTGGAAGGTATCGATGTCGGGGACCCCACATCCCCGGAGACCACCCATGTCCAGTTCCTCCGGGAGATACCGGAGGACCCGTTCACCGGAGAGGCGGAGTGGGGCATGCGATCGTACCAGGACGATTGGGACAGCGATTCATGGGGCAGGGAAAACCTGTACGACGTGTACAGCCTGTCTACCATGGAAGCGCTGGACGGTACGTATTACAAAGACTGGTGACCTTCGATCCGATCAGGATTTAACTAGACTAATTGGCACTTGATTCCCCCTCCCAAACAGCTTTACACATTTGTTCGTTGGATCTATGATTCCTGTGTCAGAGCGTCCGGCACAGGTCGCCGCTCAACGGGAGATGCAAGCTATGGCAACACGGAAGCAGGTGGCAAAGGGCGGAGCCAGGAAGGTCAACGCGGCGGCGCAAGGATTCGTCGATTCGGTGGCCCGGTCCGTGGCCGACAAGGTCAAGGAAGATCTGCCGACCCGGGAAGAATTCCGTGAACTGAAGAAGGCGGTTCGGGAACTGCAGCGCAAGCTCCGATCCGGTAGCGGCTCCGGAACTCGCAAGGCCGGCCGCCCCCGATCCAACCGCAAATGCGAGGTTGCCGGCTGCAACCTTTCCCACGTGGCACAGGGTTTCTGCTCCAGGCATTACCAGGCCCGGCGCAGGGAAGAGATGGCCGCAGCGGCCAGCAAGCCGGCAAGGAAGAAAGCCAGGAAACGCTAGCCTGAAAATACGAAGGCCTGGTGGTGTCACCGGGCCTTCTCTTCAAGTCGCTTGTTTTATTGTGGTGCCGAAGGCGAGACTCGAACTCGCACGGGATTGCTCCCGCCGCCCCCTCAAGACGGTGCGTCTACCAATTCCGCCACTTCGGCACGATCGGATTCGAAACAGAATTATAGTCGGGAATCACTCGCCGTCGCCCTCGTTCTCAACAGGTTCCTGAGGGATGACAGGAAGGGATACTTCCCCTGCAGGTTCTTCCTGAACAGCCGGTGCCGCCGTGGAGTCCAGGGCCGAGCCGCTGCCGCCGTCACTGCCGGACAGGATCGACAGCGTCAACGAGGTCACCATGAACAGGACCGCGGACCCGGTGGTGATCTTCGAAAACGCGGTAGCCGCCCCCCGGGCTCCGAACGCGGTCTGACTGCCGCCGCCGCCGAAGGCGCCGGCAAGATCGGCACGCTTGCCGGTCTGGAGCAGGACCACCAGGATCAGGATCGTCGAGACGATGATATGGAGAACGATTACCAATACTTCAAGCATGGGATTCCTCGAAATTGTTGCCGTAAAACCGCGGAAATATAGCATACGGCTCGGCGGTATCCAAATCCGTCCCGATGTTCCTCAGGCCGTAGCCGACAGAATGATAGTCAAAAAGCCGGCCGGGTCCAGGGCAGCGCCTCCCACCAGACCACCGTCTACGTCGGGAAGGGCCAGAATACCGGCCGAATTCTTTGGATTCATCGATCCGCCGTACAGGATCCGGGTTGCGTCCGCAGTGGCCTGACCGGCGATGGCCGCCACTTCATCCCGTATGAATCGGTGGACCTCCTGGATTTCCGGCGTTGTCGGCGTCCGGCCGGTTCCGATGGCCCAGACCGGCTCGTAGGCCAGCACCAGATCTCCATCAGACGGCGGCCCGCCAGCTTCCAGGCCGGCGCGGACCTGCCTGCCCACGACTTCAAGAGTCGCACCTGTGTCGCGCTCGGTCTCCTGTTCTCCCACACACAGTACCGGTATGAGCTTGTGCCGGTAGGCCGCGGCTACCTTGCGGCCGACCATGTCGTCGGTCTCGCCGAAAATAGCCCTGCGTTCCGAGTGGCCCAGGATCACCAGCCGTACGCCTGCCTCCGCCAGCATCGGAGGTGCGATCTCTCCAGTCAGGGCGCCATGGTCTTCCCAGTGCATGTTCTGGGCGCCGGGAAGGATCGCCCGGGTTGCGGCCAGCCGCCGGCATACCGGGCCGATGGCGATGAAGGTCGGCGCCACGGCGATGTCTGCCTGCGGCTCTGGCGGGAGGATCGCAAGTAGTTCATCGACAAGTTTCTCCGCTTCCGCCGGCCCCAGGTTCATCTTCCAGTTGCCCATGATCAGTGGACGGCGCCGTGGTGTGGCCATCAGGCGTCACCCAGAGCATCAACGCCGGGGAGCGGCAGCCCGGACAGGAACTCCAGGGATGCGCCGCCTCCGGTGGAAACATGAGACATCCGGTCTGCCAGGCCGAACTTCCGTACCGCCGAGGCGGTGTCGCCGCCGCCGACGACGGATACGGCGTTGCTGCCGGCCAGGGCTTCTCCGATTTTGCGGGTGCCGTTTGCGAACTGGTCCAGTTCGAACCTGCCCAGTGGCCCGTTCCAGAGCACCGTCCTGGCGCTCTTGAGGACAGGTGCGAACAGTTCTACCGACTTCGGGCCGATATCGACTCCTGCCTCAATCCCGGTGATGTCTACATTGTCGGTGGTGCGGTAGGTGTCGTCGTCGCCCAGGGTGACCACATGATCCACAGGGAGCATGAAACGTTTGCCCGCCTCAGCCGCCTGTTGCATGAGAGCTTTGGCCAGGGAGAGCTTGTCGCCCTCGATCAATGATTTGCCTACCGGGTGAACCATGGACTTCAGGAACGTGTAGGCCATCGCTCCTCCGACGATAAAGGTGTCCACCACCGGCATGAGGTTTTCGATCAGCGTGATTTTGTCCGATACCTTCGCCCCGCCGAGAATGGCGACGAACGGGGATTCAGGCGAGCCTGTCAGCTTGCCCAGTTCCTCCAGTTCCCTGTGCATCAGGAACCCGGCTGCGGCAGGTTTCAGTATTCCCGGGACACCGGCGGTGGAGGCATGGGCGCGATGGGCTGTGCCGAACGCGTCATTGACGTAAATATCGGCCAGCGCTGCCAGCTCCGCTGCGAATTCTTCATTGTTGGCTTCTTCCCCGGGATGGAACCGCAGGTTCTCCAGGAGGGCGAAACCGCCGTCCGACAGGCTGTCCGCCGCCGCTTTGGCCGGCTCGCCGATGCAATCTTCCGCGAACGTTACCGGTCTTCCCAGCTTTTCCTCCAGTCGGCGGGCCACCGGCGCAAGGGACAGTTCCGGCTTGGCCTTGCCTCGAGGCCGGCCGAGATGGGACGCCAGGATGGTGCGTGCGCCCTGCTCCGCGAGATAATGGAGGGTCGGCAGTGCGGCATTGATGCGGTTGTCGTCTGCAACTTCACCGCCATCCAGGGGGACGTTGAAATCCACCCTGCAGAATACCTTCCTGCCTTTGAGATCGAGATCGCGGACGCTCAATTTCTTCGACATCGCTCGGTCCTTTCGCTCACGCCTGCAGGTTCTTCCTGCCGAGGATGGTGTCCAGGTTCTTTCGATGGGCCGGACTCAGCCCACGTATCAATGCGTTGCTCTGCCGGATCTTCTCCCGCTTCATGATGGTTCTCACGGCGGATGCGATCCGTTGCCGGATATAGGCATCCTCCCGTCCGTATATCCTGATCAAATCCAGTAGCTCGTCTTTCTGGCCGATCAGCTCCAGAGCGGCCAGAAGTTCCGGCTCGACACGATAGCCCTTTCTGCGAAGATCGTCCCGCAGCTCGCGGATCGCGACCCGGCTGCCGATGCGGGCCAGCTCCAGGTGTGCCTTGGCCCGGGCGCGCTGGAGATGGTCCGGGCCATCACCGTCCGCTTCCGGGGAGCTCACCTCGAGAAAGTCCTTGAGGCGATAGGTCAGCGCGTTCACGTTCAGGGCGCCGATCACTTCCACCAGGGTCTGGAGCGGCAGCGGTTCGACGACCCACTCCAGCGCCTCGGCCACGGGACGCCCCCGCCGGGGCCCCAGCGCCTTCAGCGCCATCCCGATCCGGGTGCAGAATTCCGGGTCGGCCGCCCGCCGTCTCATCTCCTCGATCATCGGGTTGATGGAGTCGATACTCCTCCGTGACAACTGGTGCAGAGCCTCGTTCCAGGTTTCGTAGTTCGGGGCGGCCAGGTCACTCAGCAGGTCATCCAGAGTCGGTTCCCGTCGCTCATCCACGTTGCCGCCGTTCTGCAGCCGCTCCGCCAGCGCCGCCACTTTCCGTGAGCGGTCCTGCATCAGGCGTTTCAGGATCCCGCGGCGTTTGGCAGTCTTGAGGCGGGGGAGGATGGCGCATGCCGCCAGCCTCAGCCTGGCATTCTCGTCGTTGTCCAGGACCAGCCCCAGAACATCACGCAGGGCGTCGTCCTGGCCTGCGTCATACAGTTCGATGAGTGCCTGGACCGCGGCGATCCGGACCACTACATCCGATTCGCTCCGCAAAAACCGCTGCAGGGATGCCACGGTTTCCGCCGTGGGAAACCGGGCCAGTCCGTGAGCCGCCTTCTCGCGGATCGCCAGTGATTCGTCTCTCAGGAGGGTGGCCAGGGGCCCGCGTCCCCGGGGATCCTTGATCAGCGCCAGGAGCTGGATGGCGTGGCCCCGGATCTGGTTGTCGTCTCCGCCGAGGGATTCGATCAGGCGTTCTACAGCCCGGGCGCCGATGACCGACAGCCTGGCTTTGGAGGAATCGACCTCAACCTGCCTGGGGCTCCCAAGCCGCTGGATCAACTCCTGGATCTCGTTCGCACGTTTCCTGCGTGTCATAATGTATGAGGTGGACCCAGGCCCCCGGCTCGGACCGACCGCGGCAGCGGCGAGTTTGCCGGCGCGACGGGGCGACCTCAACACGGAAGCGTGTGGGATTATCAATCGACGGGAGAAGCAAGTCAACTTGACCAACGGTATGAAAGCGACCCTGTTCATCGTGATTGCCTGGGCTATGTGCCTCGGGGCTGCCTGTACCGGTCCGGAGGGCCGTGCGGAGGGGATGTACGAGGAGTCGATGGAAAAGATTACAGCCGGGGATCTCCAGGAAGGGGTGAGCCTCCTTCAGCAGGTGATCTCCGAATACCCGGATACGGCTGCCGCCGGGCAGGCAAGGAAAGAGATCGATCTGTACCGCGGGATCGCCGGAGCTGTTGAAAACTATCCGGTGGCCAGCGCCAGGGACCTGATGGTCCGTACGGCCCGGGTGCTGGAACGCCTCCGGTTCAGGAGGCGCCTGCCTGCCGCCCTGGACGATCTGGTGCCGCAAAAGCTGGACTCCACGCCGGTGGACCCATGGGGCGAGGCGCTGATTTATGTCCGCAGCTCCAACGGCAGGGGGTATTCCCTGATCAGTCTCGGCTCGGACGGGGCCGAGGGCGGCAGCGGCGCAGCACGGGACATCGTCATCCGGAACGGCGAGTTCAAGGAAGGTGGCTGGTAGTGTTCGCCACGATGCTGTTTTTTCTCCAGCTCATGATGACGGCGGATGGGCCGAAGTCGGCTGTGGCTGTTCTGCCCTCCGGTGACGAGTTCATGCTGGAGCTGGCGGTTACTCCCGAAGAGCGGCGAATCGGGTACATGCACCGGGACCAGGTCGGTCCCGGGGACGGCATGCTGTTTCTGTTCGGAACCGACGAGATTCACGGGATCTGGATGAAGAACTGCCGGGTTGCCCTGGACATCATCTGGCTGGACCGTGATTTCAAGGTCGTACATATCGCAACGGATCGACAGCCCTGCGAGGCGGACGGCCCCTGTCCTTCCGCCTACCCGTTCCGGCCGGCGCGCTATGTGCTGGAACTGGCGGCGGGACGGGTTGGGGAGACAGGACTGAAGGCCGGTGACCAGGTGGTGGTTCTGTCGGATCCACCGATCCGTTGAACTGGAAGAGGAGAGCGAGTCCGGTATGACCAGGATGACCAGGGCCGTCTGGCCCATGTTGCTGTTTGTTGTCGGGATAGTGGTCGGCGGCTCCGCAGCGGCACAGGACGATGCCGGTACGGCGCGCCCCACGCCGAAAGGAGCCGATCTCGTTCTTCTGGAGGAGATCCGTGTGCTGGCCCGGCGGATGACCGTGCTGCGGGAAACATCTCCGGCACTGGATCCTCCGCCGGTGGCTGTCCGGGCGACCCAGGACCTGATCCGGATCGCAATGGAGATCCGCGGACGCAGCATGCTCCCTGCGGAGCAACTGGCGGCAAGGGACCGGGCGTGGGCCGATCTCGGCTTCCCCCGGCCGGATGTGCCCACCAGCGCTTTGACACACCTGGCAGGGGACATCGCCGGAGTCGGTCTGGACGCGGCGGGGAACCGGCTGCTTGTGGACGTGGACCGGTTGACCGACGAGGATTTCTTCATCGAGCAACCGAATGATCCGACCATAGCCCTGCTCCTGGCCACCGGTGTGCGGCCGGACGAACCGACCATGGTCCACGCCCTGATGCACCTGGTGCAGCACCAGCGGGGCCGGACCGTCGGCGAGACGACCACCGACGCGCTGCTGGCTGCGGCAGCCCTCGAAGAGGGTGAGGCGAACCTGGTGGCGGTGATGTACCTGTTCAAGGCCATGGGGTTGCAGCGCAATATCCTGGCCATGGGGTACACACCAGATCAGGCGCTGGCCGGAGCCCTCATGCCCACAGGGTTCGAAGGCGCGCCGGAACTGGATCGCCAGATACTGAATTTCGTCTACATGGATGGATTTGAAGCCCTTTCCTGGATCTGGCAGGCTGCCGGCTGGGAAGGGGTTGATCGCTTCATCGGGCGGTCCCGGGCCACACACGACCTCCTCCACATGGACCGCCCTCCTGCCAGAACGGTCCTGCCTGAGCCGGTTCTGCCGGAACTGCCTGCCGGGTACACGGTGCGGGACCGGGACAGTCTGGGGGAGCTGGGGATCGTGATGCTGGTCAACGCCATGACCGGCAAGGAAAACCTGGGCCCACAGGCGGGAGACGGCTGGCTGGCCGACCGGGTGCTCCGGCTGGAAACCGACCGGGGTGGTAACGGCGTCACCGTCTGGGTGTCTCGCTGGCGGGATGAAAAACAGGCGGAGGAATTCCTCCAGCTGTATCGGCGGGGGCCTGAGCCGGCGACAGGACTGGATCGCACCTCCCGGAGGACCGGATCCGAGGTCGAGATCCTGGTGATTCCCTCCTCTCTTCGCCCACCTGAACCGTCCGGCGAATAACCCGGTTCTTTACATCCGTGAACCTCCTGGGCTAGAGTTGGCCCGGCGACGGAGGGTGCCGGAAATCGAACGGTTTTTCATGCAGGTCTAGTCCCTTTGGACTATTAACCAATTTGGTCCGCGATCCGACTTGAACCTGTTCGCGGCCCGGTGATACACCTACGCGTCCATGCCGATCCCGGCCGGCTCCCATGAGCCGGATCCGGATACGGGGGAGCACGAGATGGCGGCGTATTTTCCTGTTCTGCTGTTCCTCCTGGTCGGGCTTTCCTTTCCGATCATTACCCTGTTCATCGCATGGCTGGTTCGGCCGAACCGGCCCAACGACGTCAAGAGCTCGGTCTACGAGTGTGGCATCGAGCCGGAGACGCCGGCCTGGACGCGGGTATCGGTCCGGTTCTACATCATTGCGGTGCTGTTCGTGATTTTTGATGTTGAGACGATCTTCCTGTTTCCCTGGGCGGTGAAGTACGGGGTCCTGGGTCTGTTCGGCTTCATCGAGATGAGCATCTTTCTCCTGATCCTGGTGGTCGGGTATATCTACGCGTGGAGAAAGGGAGCCTTGCAATGGGCCTGAGCCGTGAGCTGCAGGAAGGGGACCATCCCGCCATCCTGGTGACCAAGTACGAGTCCCTGTTCAACTGGGCCCGGAAATCGTCCCTCTGGCCGATGACGTTCGGGCTGGCGTGTTGCGCCATCGAGATGATGTCCGCCGGCGCATCACGGTTCGACATGGACCGGTTCGGCGCAGGCATCTTCCGGGCAACCCCGAGGCAGGCTGACCTGATGATCGTTTCGGGGTCGGTGACCGAGAAAATGGCGCCGGTGATCCGCCGGCTGTACGACCAGATGCCGGAGCCGAAGTGGGTCATGTCCATGGGGATCTGCTCCACCGCCGGCGGCCCGTTCCCGACCTACAGCCACGTGCAGGGCGTCGACCGTGTGGTGCCGGTGGATGTCTACATCCCTGGCTGCCCGCCCCGGCCCGAGGCCCTGTTCTACGGCCTCCTCATGCTGCAGGACAAAATCGACAAAATGAAGTACTCGAAATAGGACGGCAGGGAAATGGCAACCACCGAACCTCCTGAAGAGAACGGCAGTGTCGAGCAGGCACCGACATCGGCAGCGCTGGATCGACTCCTGGCGGCCATGCCCGACGCCGTGGTCGAGTCCGAGTTCCAGCGCGGAGCACCAATCGCCCGGGTCGCGCCGGCGCGGCTGCTGGAAGTGATGACATTCCTTCGGGATGATCCGGCCTGCCGGTTCGAACTGCTGTCGGATCTGTGCGGCATGGACCTCGGCATGGTCCGCCCCGACGGCGAACGGTTCGACGTGGTCTACCACCTCTACAGCGTGGAGCATAGCCACGTGCTGACGGTTAAAACCGCCGTGGCGGACGGGACCGACGCCCCCAGCGTCACAGGGATCTGGCTTACAGCCAACTGGCACGAGCGGGAAGCGTTCGACATGTTCGGGATCGGATTCGCAGGCCATCCCGACCTGCGCCGGATCCTGATGCCGGATGAATTCGACGCCTTCCCCCTGCGGAAGGACTTCCCCCTGGAAGGCCGTGAGAAGGATCACGGTTACTGGCGGCAACCTGGTGACGACGACCGCTATACCTACGTCGCCGAACCGCCGGAGAAAAAATAATGCTGGGCACCAGAGAACTCGAGATCAATCTCGGCCCCCAACACCCCAGCACCCATGGTGTTCTCCGTGTGAAGCTGAAGCTGGACGGTGAGACGATCGTGGAGTCCGACCCGGTTATCGGCTACCTGCACCGTGGCTGCGAGAAACTTGGTGAAAATCGCAACTACATCCAGACCGAGGTCTACACCGACCGCATGGATTACATCGCCGCCATCAACGAGAACCTGGTCTATATCGAGGCGGTGGAGAAACTCCTGGGTGTGGAAGCGGCGCCCAGGGCCCAGTACATGCGGGTCATCCTGGCCGAGCTCCAGAGGATCGCAAGCCACCTGGTCTGGCTGGCGACCCACGCCCTGGACATCGGCGCCATGTCGGTCTTCCTGTACTGTTTCCGGGAACGGGAGGCGATCCTGGACTTGATCGAAGGGTATTGCGGCGCCCGGCTCACCACCAACGCCATCCGGGCCGGCGGCATGCGTCTCGATTTCCCCGACGGCTGGACCGGCGCGGCCAAGGATTTCTGCGATGAATTTCCGGCCCGGCTCAAGGAGTACGACACCCTTCTCAAGACCAACCGGATCTGGATGGGGCGCACCAAGGATATCGGCGTCATATCCGGCGAGAAGGCTCTGTCCTACGGCATTACCGGTCCCTGCCTGAGGGCATCCGGTGTGAACTACGACGTTCGCAAGGCGATGCCCTACGAAGTTTATTCGGAGATGGAATTCGATGTTCCCCTCGGTTCGGTAGGGGACACCTACGACCGCTACCTGGTCCGCCTCGAAGAGATGCGCCAGAGCCGGTTGATCGTCCTGCAGGCCCTTGCAAAGATGCCTGAAGGGCCGGTCATGAACAAGGTGCCGAAAAGGATCAAACCACCGGCAGGCGAGGTGTACGTGGTGAACGAGGGTCCCCGGGGAGAACTGGGGGTCTACCTGGTGAGCAACGGCACCGACACGGCGGAGCGCTGCAGGTTCAAGTCACCCTGTTTCGTCAATTTGCAGGCGCTGCCCGAACTGGCCAAGGGCCACATGGTGGCGGATATCGTCGCGCTGATCGGAACGCTGGACATCGTACTGGGCTGTATCGACCGCTGATCGAGGCGGAACCGCCGGGGACATGGAATGAAAGAACAATTAATACAGTACCTGGCAGTCCCGATGTTGCAGATCGCAGCAATCATCGGCGTCATGCTGCTGTGCGTGATGTACCTGGTGCTGTGGGAGAGGAAACTGATCGCCTTCATGCAGGTCCGCATGGGACCGATGCGGGTCGGGTACCACGGCCTGCTCCAGCCGATTGCCGACGTCGTGAAGCTGTTGCTCAAGGAAGATGTGGTCCCGAAGGCGGCGGACCGCTGGGTGCACCTGATTTCTCCGATCATCCTCATGATCCCGGCACTGGCCTGTTTTGCGGTCATACCGTTTACCGGGACCAGTTTCGAGGTTGGTGCATTCACCATCCCGCTGGTCAATTATGATGTGCCTGCCCTGACGGTCACGTCGTGGGTCGCCGATCTGAACATCGGCCTGCTGTATTTCCTGGCGATCTCCAGCCTGGGGGTCTACGGCCTGGTCCTGGCAGGCTGGTCCTCCAACTCCAAGTACTCGATGCTCGGATCTCTGCGGTCCGCGGCCCAGATGATCTCCTACGAGGTTCCGCTGGGCCTGTCCATCGTGGCGATCCTGATGCTGTCCGGCACCGCCTCCCTGGTGGGGATCGTGGAAGCTCAGCAGGAGGCCGGACACTGGTGGCTTTTCTGGGCGCCGCTCGGGGTGCCGCTCTTATGGCCCCAGTTTATCGGCCTGTTCCTGTACTTCGTCGCCGCCGTCGCCGAGACCAACCGGGCGCCGTTCGACCTTCCGGAAGCAGAGACCGAACTGGTGGCCGGCTTCCACACCGAGTACTCCGGCATGAAGTTCGCCTTCATGTTCCTGGCCGAGTACCTCAACATGATCCTGGCCGCCCTGATCGTTTCCGTCCTGTTCCTGGGCGGCTGGCTGCCGGTGACCTTCGGTATCCCCGGTCTGAGCGAGCTGTTCGGCAATTTCCTGCCGTTCCTCGGCGGGGCCGGAGCGGCCATCACCGGTTTCTTCTGGCTGGCGCTGAAGGTATTCCTGGTTCTGACCGTCTACCTGTGGCTGCGGGCGACCTTCCCGCGATACCGCTACGACCAGCTCATGAGCCTGGGCTGGAAATGGCTGATCCCCATGGGCCTGGCCCACGTGATGGTGACCGCGCTGTTCATGCTGCTCCGCGGCTGACATCGGGAGAAAAGAATGTCCGTAGTCCAACGACCTGAACTGTCCCTCTGGAAGAGACTCTTCCTGGTGGAGCTGTTGCAGGGCATGGCGGTGACCTTCCGGCACTGGTGGCGGAAACCGACCACCGAGCAGTACCCGAAGGAACGACCGAAGATCCTTCCCAGGTTCCGTGGTATCCCGAAGCTCCAGGACCATCCGGACGTGGAAGGTATCCTGTGCATCGCCTGCAACCAGTGTTCCATCATCTGCCCGGACGACTGCATCACCGTCCTGGGCGAGCCCCGGACCGTCGGCAAGGGCAAGCAGGCCAAGGTCTTTATCCTGGATTATGAACGTTGCTGCTTGTGCGGCCTGTGTGAAGAAGTCTGCCCCACGACCCCGGTGCCGGCGATCTTCATGTCCCACGAGTACGAGCTGGCCCGCTACAAACGGGTTGACCTCATGAACGACATGAAGGAACTGTACGAGCCGCAGCCGACCAAGGAGTACCTGAAATGACCGAGGTCTCCCTTCCGCTCTTCCTGGTGTTTGCCGCCGTCGGCGTGTTCGGCGCCGTGATGATGGTGACCCGGACCCAGCCGGTGCACAGCGCACTGTACCTGGTGCTGACCCTGTTCTCGGTGGCGGCGATCTACGTCCTGCTTCATGCCGAGTTCCTGGCGGTGGTGCAGATCCTGGTCTACGCCGGCGGCATCATGGTGCTGTTCCTGTTCGTGATCTTCCTGGTTCGGCCCCCTGTGCCCGGCGAGGCGCGTTGGCACGGAGGCAGGCATGTCCTGCTGTCCGCCGGCCTGGCCGTGATCCTGGCCTGCGCCCTGGGGTGGCACTTCCTTGAGAGTGCACCCGCCGCCGCCGGCAACCCTTCCGCCCTCCTGGAAGGGGGGAACATGGAACAGGTCTCCATGACCCTGTTCCGCTATTACATCCTGCCGTTCGAGACCGTATCGATCCTGTTGCTGGTGTCGATGATCGGCGCCATCGCCCTGGCGAGGAAAGGGGAGGGCGTCTGATGCTGACACCGACCCACGTGATGATTTTCAGCCTGGTGTTGTTCGGAGTCGGGGTGTTCGGCGTCCTGACCCGTCGCAACATCATCATCGTGCTCATGAGCCTCGAGTTGATCCTGAACGCGGCCAACCTGAACTTCGTCGCTTTTTCCTGGGCCCATCCAAGTATCCACGGACAGGTATTCGCCCTGTTCGTCATTTGTGTCGCCGCCGGCGAAGTGGCGGTGGGACTGGCGATCCTGATCACTCTTTTCAGGAACCGGAATTCGGTGAATATCGACGAGTTCCACCTCATGAAGGGATAACGGGGTACCGTTCATGCTCGATCTCATCTGGCTTATTCCGCTGATCCCGCTTACCGGCGTCCTGATCAACGGGTTCTTCGGCCGCAGGATGCCGCTGAAGACCGTAGGCGTCATCGCGTGCGCCACCGTTCTGATCGCGTTCCTGCTTTCAGTTGGAGCGGTCGTTCAACTGGCCGGTAGCGAACCGAACCCTGATGGCCTCCGGATCCATGAACTCTCCCTGGGTGACTGGATGCCGCTGGACGCCGTCTCGGTTCCCTGGGAGTTCTCCCTGGACCCCCTCGGTTCGGTGTTGCTCCTGGTGGTGACCGGTGTCGGCTTCCTGATCCATGTCTACAGCATCGGCTACATGGCCCACGAGAAGGATTACGCCAGGTTCTTTACCTACCTGAACCTGTTCATGGGGATGATGCTGACCCTGGTACTGGCCGGGAACATGATGGTGATGTTCGTCGGCTGGGAAGGGGTGGGGCTGTGCTCCTACCTGCTGATCGGATTCTATTATGACAAGCCGTTCGATCTCCGCACCGGCCTGACCTGTGCCGATGCCGGCCGCAAGGCGTTCATCACCAACCGGATCGGTGACTTTGCCTTCCTGATCGGCGTCCTGTACCTGGCAATCAATTTCGGAACGCTGACCTTCAGCGAGATTTCGGAGAGGGTGGCCCACGCCGGGCCGGGAGCTCACGGTCTGCTGGTCGGCGTCGGGATCCTCCTGTTCCTGGGAGCCTGCGGCAAGTCGGCCCAGATTCCGCTGTACGTCTGGCTCCCTGACGCCATGGCCGGCCCGACGCCGGTCTCGGCCCTGATCCACGCCGCCACCATGGTGACCGCCGGCGTTTACATGGTCGCCCGCATGTCGGCGCTGTACGCCCAGGCGCCGGAGGCGATGGCGGTCATCGCAGCGGTCGGCGCCCTGACGGCGATCTTCGCGGCGATCATGGGCACCGCCGCCACCGATATCAAGAAGGTGCTGGCCTACTCCACCGTCAGCCAGCTGGGGTACATGTTCGCCGCCTGCGGCGTCGGGGCGTATGTCGCCGGCATCTTCCATCTGATGACCCACGCCTTCTTCAAGGCGCTGCTGTTCCTGGGAGCCGGATCGGTGATCCACGGTATGAACGGGGAGCAGGACATCAGGAAGATGGGCGGGCTCAAGAAGAAAATGCCCAGGACCTACTGGACGTTCCTGGTGGCGACCCTGGCCATCGCAGGCATTCCGGGGCTGGCCGGTTTCTTCTCCAAGGACGAGATCCTGTGGGGCGCCTGGTCCTCCGGCAACAAGATCGTCTGGCTCACCCTGGCCGCCGCAGCAGGCGTGACCGCCTTCTATATGTTCCGGCTGGTCTACTTGACCTTCTGGGGGACTTTCCGGGGCGGCGACGAAGCCGAATCGAAGGTCCACGAATCCAACAGCCTCATGACGGTGCCGTTGATGGTTCTGGCGGTTCTGGCCGCCGTGGGAGGCTGGATCGGGATCCCGAAGCTTCTGACGTTCGGAAAGGACATCAACCTGTTCCACCACTGGCTGGCGCCTGCGATCTCGCTCCCCCATGGGGATGGTCACGGCGTCGAGGCAAGCCACTCGGCAGGACTGGAATTCGGTCTGATGGCGGTGGCGGTCGGTATCGCCGTGTTCGGGATACTCCTGGCCCTGCACGTCTACAAGAGCAGCACCCTGCCCCAGAAGATCGCCGACACCCTCGGTCCGGTGTACAAGCTGGTCCGCAACCTGTTCTGGGTGGACGAGCTGTACAAATTCGCCATCCTGAAGCCGTTCTACGCCGCATGCCGAGGGTTCCGCTGGGTCGATATCCACGTGGTGGACGGACTGGTCAACGGAACCCGCAATGCAACCCTGGGGCTGTCCTACATCTCCAACCTCCACGACCGGATCGTGGTGGACGGCCTGGTCAACCTGACCGGCTGGGTCACCACGTGGCTCCACAGAATGCTCAGCCGGGTGCAGACCGGCATGATCCAGACGTACCTGAGCGTGATGCTCCTGGGCGTTTTCATCCTGATCGCTTATTACACACTGGCGGGGTAGCCCTTCGCGAACCGTGAGGTCCTGAACGATGAACCCATTCGGTGATCAACTTCTCAACGTCATCACCTTCGTGCCGCTGGCAGGCGCGCTGGTCCTTCTGCTCCTTCCCAAGGAGAAGAACGAGCTGGTCGCCCGGCTCGCCACGGTGTTCGCCGGCCTGGGGGTGCTGGTCAGCCTGCCGCTCTGGTTCGCCTGGCAGAGCGCACCCACCGACGGCCACGGGTTCCGGTTCGTGTTCGAATCGAACTGGATCCCCTCCATCGGCGCCAAATACATCGTCGGCGTGGACGGCATCTCCATGCTGCTGGTGCTGCTCACCACCATCATGGGGCTCATCGCCATCCTGTCGTCATGGACGGCGATCCAGACCAGGGTGAAAGGGTTCTACGTTTTCATGCTGATCCTGCAGACCGGCATGATCGGTGTGTTCGTCAGCCTGGATATGTTCCTGTTTTACATTTTCTGGGAAGTGATGCTGGTGCCGATGTACTTCATCATCGGGATCTGGGGCGGCAAGCGCAAGCTGTACGCCGCCATCAAGTTCTTCCTGTACACCCTGTTCGGATCGGTGCTGATGTTGCTGGGGATCATCGCCCTGTACTTCTACCATGAGAAAGTCACCGGCATGTTCACGTTCGACATCCGGTACCTGCAGGCCATGGGCGCATGGTCCGGCTGGTTCGATCTGCAGTGCTGGATCTGGCTGGCGTTCTTCCTGGGCTTCGCCATCAAGGTGCCGATGTTCCCGTTCCACACCTGGTTGCCCGACGCTCACGTCGAGGCCCCGACCGCCGGCTCGGTGATCCTGGCGGCGGTTCTCCTGAAAATGGGTACCTACGGTTTCGTCCGGTTCAGCCTTCCGATGATGCCCGAGGCCACCAAGCACTACCTGCCGTATGCCTTGACGCTCTGCGTCATCGGTATCATCTACGGCGCCATGGTGGCCATGGTTCAGAAGGACTGGAAGAAGCTGGTGGCGTATTCCTCGGTCAGCCATCTCGGCTTCTGCATGATCGGGATTTTCGCTCTGACCGCCGACGGAATCACCGGCGGCGTCCTGCAGATGCTGAACCACGGCCTGGCCACCGGCGCCCTGTTCCTCATCGTCGGCCTTGTTTACGAGAGGCGCCATACCCGTGAAATCTCCGAATACGGCGGGCTGTGGAAAGTGATGCCGGTATTCGCCGTGCTGTTCATGATCATGATGCTTTCGTCCATCGGGATGCCCGGCATCCCGGGGAACGGGTTCATCGGCGAGTTCACCATCCTGATGGGCGTGTTCGCCCTGCCGCAGAAGTTCTGGGCGGTGTTGGCCGCCACCGGGATCGTGCTGGGCGCGGCCTACATGCTGTGGCTGTACCAGCGCACCATGTTCGGCGAGTTGAGCAACGAGAAGAACAAGAATCTCAAGGACCTGAACTTCCGGGAGATCGCCACCCTGGTCCCGCTGGTTATTCTCAGTTTCTGGATCGGTCTTTACCCGAAACCGTTCTTCAACATCCTTGCGGAGCCGGTGAACAAGCTGGTGGCCCAGGTGGAACAGACCTGGCAGTACCCGGACAAGGTCGGCAAGCTGGCCGGCGACGATGTGCTCGTTCGCCTTGATGAACTGGAAGAGGCGATGCCTGAAGAAGGGAACGAGGTGCACTGATGGCCGGGTTCGACCCAGCGGTCTTCATTGAAAACCTGGCCTGGATGAAGCCGGAGCTGCTTCTGGCCGGCTTCGGCCTGCTGCTGCTGCTGGCGTCGGCCACCGTACCGGTGGCTATCCGCCAGGTCGGCGGCTGGTTGACCCTGGCCGTCCTGGCCGTGGCCGCATTCCTGGTCACCGCCCAGCTGTCTGCAGGGTCCGGCGGCACGGTGGCATCCACCGGGGCCTTCCCCGACATAGCCGGGAATCCTGCTTTCGTCGTTGACGGTTTTGCCGTCGTGTTCAAGCTGATTTTCCTTCTGGGCGCCGCGTTTACCGTATTGATGTCGATGAAGTATCCCGACACCGATGGCGAGGATTCCGCTGAATTCCTTGCCTTGGTGGTGTTCTCGGTGTTCGGCATGATGTTCCTGGCTTCGGGAACCGGCCTCATCACCATCTACATCGGTCTCGAGACCATGGCCCTGGCCGGCTACCTGCTGGTCGGGTTCAGGGTCCAGGAAAAACGGGCCAACGAAGGTGCGGTCAAGTATTTCGTCCTGGGCGCCCTGGCCTCGGGAATCCTGCTCTACGGGATCTCCCTGGTGTACGGCGCCACCGGTTCCATCAACCTCTACGGGATCGCCGCCTCTCTTGCCGGTGACGATTCCGGAGCAGCCGGCTTCCTCGGTCTGGGCGTCGTGCTCATGCTGGTCGGTATCGGCTTCAAGGTAGCTGCAGTGCCGTTCCATATGTGGGCGCCGGATGCGTACGAAGGCGCGACCACACCGGCCACCTCGTTCCTCGCTACCGCGGCCAAGGCCGGTGCGTTCGCCATGCTGCTGCGGGTGTTCGTTACCGCCTTCGGCGACAGGGGAGCGGACTGGGCGCCGCTGATGATCCTGCTGGCCGCAGCCTCCATGACCGTGGGGAACATCGCCGCCCTGCGCCAGGACAACGTCAAGCGCATGCTGGCGTTCTCATCGGTCGGCCATGCCGGTTATGTGCTCATGGGTCTGATCGCAGTCGGGCTTTCCGGAGGGGATGCGGCAATCCGCGCCCGGGGCCTGCTGTCGGTGGCCCTGTACCTGTTCATTTACACCTTTGCCACCGCCGGCGCCTTTGCCCTGGTCGCATTGCTCCGCAAGAACGGCCAGCCCGGAGAGATGCTGGACGACTTCAACGGCCTGGTAAAGCGCCATCCGGTTGCGTCGGTCTGTATGTTGTTGTTCCTGCTTTCCCTGGCAGGCATCCCGTGCACTGCAGGGTTCATCGGGAAATGGTGGCTGTTCGGCGCCGCAATCAAGGTGAACCTGGTCTGGCTGGCGGTTGTGGCTGTCCTCAACAGCGTGGTCTCGCTGTACTACTACGCCCGGGTCATGGTGGCGATCTTCATCCGGGACGGTGACGGGGAATCGAAGATTCAGGTGCCTCTGCCGCTGTCTGCCGCCATAGGGGCCGCCGGACTGTTTACGCTGGTCATCGGGGTGTACCCGCAGCCGTTCATCCGTCTGGCCCGGTATGCCGTCCTGATGATGGGGGCCTGAACGGCCGTTTTCTTGGCGGGCCTTGATGCCGAATCCGGTCAGCCCTGCTAAAGTAGCGAATCCGGAAGGGTCCGCAGCCCGGGCGGCAAGGTCGCCCTTAAGGCTAAACCCTTGATAGGTAAAGGTTTCTATGGAAAGTTCGGTGCATGAAACCGGACGATGAGACACGGGAAAACGGCAGGTCGCCCCTGGCCCTGGCAGGGATGGGGCTGGAACTGGCGATCACCGTGATTTTGGTCGCAGCATGCGGTTACTGGCTCGACCGTCTCTGGGGTACGAAACCCTGGCTGTCGGTTCTGGGGGCCGCGCTGGGGATGACGGTGGCTATGGTCAACCTGGTCCGGAAAGCCCGACCGGGCGGCAAGGGGGGAGTCTGATGCCAAGCGCGGAACATAAGCGATTCGTGTTTCTGGCTGCCCTGTTGTCGCTGACGCCGATCGTGTGTCTTCCGTGGGCGGCGCGAATTTTTGGAACGGAACTGCCGTGGGCGCTGGGAGGCTGGCTGGTTCTGGCAGTGGCCGGAGTGGTGGCCGGCGGCTGGCTGGTGTCGTCCCATGGGAAGCCGGGAAACGGTTTCATGGGCGCCCTGGTCGGAGGCATGCTTGCGAGGATGGTACTCACCGTTGCCGGAATGGGCGCGGCCATGACAGCGGGCAAACCGACGATGTGGGCGTTCGCCGCCGGGGCGGTGGCCGGATTCCTGCCGGTGATGGTTTTTGAGTTGATCTGGTTTTACAGGGCGTCACGGAAAGACGCCGCCCGGGCCTGAGGAGCGAGGTTCATGACAGGAGCGGAAGAACAGGCTGTGGAGCACGGCATCGAGCAGGCGCCTGTGGCCGTCGAGGGGATCGAGCAGGTGGCGGAGCACGTTGAAGAGGAATTCAACGTCAGCGCCTCCATCATCCACCATATCCTGGACTCGAAGGAAATACCGATCCCGTTCACCCATGCGGCCATCCCGCTTCCGGAGATCTACCTGTTCGGACAGGACTTCTCCATCACCCTGCACGTCGTGATGATGTGGGTTGCGGCGCTCCTGCTGCTGGCCGCCTTCGGCCTGGCCGCCCGCCGGATCAAGGATCCGGTTCCCCGGGGCATCCGCAACGCCCTCGAAATGATGATGGTGTTCGTCCGGGACGAGATTGCACGGAAGTCGATAGGGGAAGGGGCGGACCGGTTCGTCGGTTACCTCATGAGCACATTCTTTTTCATCCTGACCTGCAACCTGCTCGGCCTGATCCCCGGCATGGCAACCGCCACCGGAAATATTTCGGTGACCGCCGGCCTGGCGATTACGGCTTTCATCATGATCCAGTGGAGCGGGATCCGGAAATTCGGCGTCATCGGCCACTACCGGCATCTGGCTCCCGGCGGACTGCCGGGCTGGCTGAAGCCGCTCATGGTGTTCGTCGAGTTCCTGGGCATGTTGATCAAGCCTTTCTCCCTCTGTATCCGGCTGTTCGCCAACATGATGGCCGGCCATGTGGTCATCCTGGCCCTGATTTCCCTGATCTTTATCCTGGGGACGATCTGGGTAGCGCCGGTTTCCGTCGCCTTCGCGCTGTTCATCTACCTGCTCGAGATACTGGTTGGGTTCATCCAGGCGTTCATCTTCACCATGCTGACCGCCCAGTTCATCGGAATGTCGGTACACCCGCATTGATCGGGTTTTGATAAATTTTACAGGTATATTCGGCCGCATCTGCGGTAACGGAATTGAAGCCAAGGAGGATTGAGGAAATGGAAGGACTCGTATTCATCGGCGCCGGTCTCGGTGCAGGCCTTGCCATCCTGGGTGGTGGTCTCGGTATCGGCCGTCTGGCCGCCTCCGCCATGGAAGGGATCTCCCGGCAGCCCCAGTCGGCAGGCAACATCCAGACCGCCATGCTGATCGCCGCAGCGCTGATCGAGGGTGTAACCTTCCTGGCGCTGGTGATCTGCTTCCTGATGCTGCCCTAAGGCGGCTGTACGACGATGAAACCGATGACGCCCTATCGCATGGCGGGCGGACTCCTGGTCCTGTTCGGAACGACCGTTCCGGCGCTGGCATCCTCCGATGGAGGAGGCGGCGCCAAGGCTCTCATGGAGCCTCATATCGGAACGATCTTCTGGACGCTGATCACGTTCCTCGTGCTGGCTTTCCTTCTGGGAAAGGTGGCCTGGAAGCCGCTTCTGGGAGCACTGGATGCCCGGGAGAAATCCATCGAGGACAGCCTGGACCAGGCCAAGAACGAACGGGACGAATCCCTGAAGCTGCTTGAAGAGCACAAGGCGCTGGTCGCCCAGGCCCATCGGGAGCGGGCGGAAGCGCTGACCCGGGCCGAGCAGGAAGGCGAACGGCTAAAAAGCGGCATCATGGACGAGGCCAAGGAGCAGCGCGAGAAGCTGTTGGCCCAGTCCCGGGAGCAGGTGGAGGCCGGTCTCAAGCAGGCACGGACGGAGCTTCAGGGCCTCGCCGTGGACCTGGCAATCCAGGCCGCCACCAAGCTGCTGGAAAAGAACGTGGATGATGCGAGCCAGAGAAAGCTGGTGGAAGACCACCTGGCTGATCTGGAGCGACGTTCCGGCCAGCAGTCCTGATTCTGTCCGACGCCAGCTAATCGGGAAGGGGCCGCGGTTCGCCACGGCCCCTTTCTGCTGTCCTTATTCGGGGGCAGATGATGCGAACGATCGAAATCCGGTCCGGCCTTCCGGTAGAGAGCATCTGCCCGGTTCATCTCGGGCCGGATGCCCCCGGTCGCCTGGTTCAGGATCTGGCCCGGGCCGGCTATGGCCGAACGGTTCTGATCTCCGATTCCAACGTAGCGCCGTTGCACGCGGATCAGCTCACTGCCGCCGCCGCCGCTGCCGGGGTGCAGACAGACCTCCTGACCTTCCCTGCCGGTGAACGGTTCAAGACCCGGGAAACCAAGGCTGATATTGAGGATCGCCTGGCAAACCTAAAGGTCGGAAGGGACGGAGCGATTGTAGCCCTGGGAGGCGGTGTGACCGGTGACCTGGCCGGTTTCGTGGCAGCCACCTGGAGCCGGGGCATACCGGTCTATCAGGTCCCTACGTCCCTTCTCGCCATGGCCGACGCCGCCATCGGCGGGAAGACCGCCCTGGACCTGCCGGGAGCTAAAAACAGGATCGGCGCCTTCCACACCCCTGAAGGTGTTTACATCGACCCGAGTTACCTCAAGACCCTGCCGGCGGACCGGTTCACGTCCGGGCTTGCGGAAGTGGTCAAGTACGGGGTCATCGCAGACCCCGGGATACTGTCAGTTCTGGAAGAACGATTCCAGGCGGTCCGTGAACCGGACTCCCCGGTCCTGCTGGACCTCCTGGTCTCCTGCGTTCGCATCAAGGCGGCGGTAGTGCAAGAAGATCCTCTTGAGGCCGGCCGCCGGGCGGTTCTGAACTTCGGCCATACGGTGGCGCACGCCCTGGAAGCGGTTTCCGGATACGACATCGATCATGGCGAGGCTGTTGCCGTCGGGATGGTGGTGGAAGGCCGGCTGGCCGCGGATATCACCGGTTTCCCCGGGGAAGAGCTGGAACGGCTGGAGCAGTGCCTGGTTCACGCCGGGCTGCCGGTGAAGCTGCCACAGGGGTTCGATCCGGCAGAGATCCTGGAGGCGGCCGGGGCAGACAAGAAAAACCGGGAGGGCCGGATCCGTTGCGCTCTGCCTGTTCGACTCGGTGAGATGATCCCCGGGCCGGACCCTACGGTTGCCGTGAACCTCCCGTCCCTTCGGGCCGCCCTGGCGGCGGATTGACTTCATACCGGCGCGGGTTTAACTTTGCCCCGTCGTAAACTCAATCATTCGAACGGTTTGAGCAGGTAGATACCCAGTGGCAAAAACACCGGTTCTCGGGCGATACCAGATATTGAAGGAACTGGGCCGTGGAGCCATGGGCCGTGTTTTCCTGGCGCTGGACCCGGATATCCAGCGCAAGGTCGCCATCAAGACGATCCAGGTATTCGCCTCCCTGCCGGAATCGGAGCGGGGAGAAGCCCGGGAGCGGTTCAACCGGGAAGCCCGCGCAGCGGGCAAACTGCTCCATCCGGGGATCGTCACACTGTTCGACGTCGGGGAGCATAAAGGCATCCCGTTCCTGGCAATGGAGTACGTGGAGGGGACGGCGCTGGACCATCATTGCCGGACCGGCGACCTGCTCCCTGTGGACCAGGTACTGGAGATCATCCGGCAGGCGGCGGTGGCGCTGGAGTTCGCTCACCAGGCCGGGATCGTCCACCGGGACATCAAGCCGGCCAACCTGATGCTGGTAGGCGGGTCCACGGTGAAGATCATGGATTTTGGCCTGGCCAAGGCGCCTGCCGCCCAGCTGACCAGTGACGGAACCTTGCTGGGCACCCCTGGATACATGTCCCCGGAGCAGATCCGCGGCGGGATGGTGGACGGCCGTTCCGACCTGTTCTCTCTGGCGTGTGTTCTTTACGAGATGCTCACCGGCACCAAACCGTTCGACGGCGATTCCATCTCCTCGGTGGTGTACCGGGTGGTCCATGAGGATCCCCCGGATCCGGCCGGTCTGGGTGGCCGTGTTTCTCCCGAACTGGCGGCATTCCTGGCCGGCGCCCTGGCCAAGGATCCCGGGGAGAGGCCCGCCAACGGTCGTGAGTTCTCCGAACGTCTGGCCGCCCTGGGGAGTGAGGGGAAGCCGCGAGCTGCAGCCGGCGCCGACCTGATGAACGGCGACCCTTCACCGCCGCCGGTGGCCGACCTCCCGCCTGCGGTCCATTCCCGCAGAAAGAAAAAACGCTCGGTCGGAAAACCGGCCGGTGTGATGGCAGCCCTGTTGATAGTCGCCCTGGGAGTTTGCGGGTGGATCTATCGAGGAGAGCTGAAAACCGTTTGGGAGGACTGGACCTCCAGGCGGCAGGTGCAGGCGACAGGTCTGCCCGAGTACTACGAGGCGACGGTGAAAACCGAGCCGGCCGATCTGCCTGTCCTGCTGGATGGGGAGCCGCTTGCAGGGGAGACGGTTCGCTTTTCGCCGACCCCCCCGCATGGAACGCTGACATCCGAACTGGAGTGCCGTTCCGTGGTTCACCCCCTGGACGCCCTGGATGCAGGAGGAGAGGTCAACCTGGTATTCGACCCGGTGCGGTTGGACCTGGCGCTTCCGGTGCCGGTTGAGGGCGCCGGCCTGAAGGTGAACGGCACGGAGCTGGGAGCCGTGCCGGAAACAGTGGACCTGGACCTGTGCCGGGAGAACCGGCTCGAATTCCTCGCTGCCGGCTATTACCCCCTGGAGGTGACGATCCCTTCCGCGGCAACTCCCCTGGAAGCCCGGACACTGGTGGGATCGATCGCCATGGAGCGGATACCTACCGGAACCCTGCTGCTGCCCGAGGCGGGCTACCCGCTCACTGTTCGGATCGACGGCCGGCGGAGGGAACTTTCCGGGGGCAAGATCGAGGTCGAAGCCGGTGAACACCGGTTGCGGATCACCAACGAACGTTACTGGATTGATCAATCGGCGCGGGTCGAGATCAAGGCCGGCGAATCGACCCGTCCGATTCGATCTCTCCCCGCCCTGGCCGCCTTGAGTGTTCTGGCCTATCCGCCCAACTGCCGTGTCCTGTTGCGAAAAGGTGGCGGTGACAACTGGAAGTTTTTGGAAAATACACCGCTTACCGGGTACAAGATCGCTGCCGGGGACTATCATCTACGTGTGGAACTGGTTTCCACCGGCGACGTGCGAGAACAGGACATCCGGCTCAAGGCCGGCACCAATCCGCCGGTACGGGTGTCGTTCGGAGGGAAGTAATGCGGAAGGTCAGCGCCATCCCGGTCCTGCTGCCGGCGATTCTGCTGTTCGCGGCAACCTGGGCGGGGATCCCCGCCATGGCCGACGAGCAGGCCGCCGCCAGGCAGTACAGGGTCGCCCGCCGGCTGGCGGCGGAAAGATCGCCGGACGCGGCCACCGCACTGCGCAAAGTAGTTGATCTGGCCCCGTTGGGGCCGCTGGCCGACGATGCCCTGGTAGAGCAGGGGATCCTGGCAGGCGCGCCGGGCTGGCCGGCGGACCTGGGTCTGCTCACAGGTGGCGGCATGGCCCGGGCTGCAGCCCTCATGCGCACCGTGACCGAAGAGTATCCGTCAGGGGACCGTATCCACGAAGCGCGCTACCGCGCCGCGTTGCTCAAGATGGAGCCGGTTGTAGGCCAGGATCTTTCCGCCGCACGGCTCGATCTCCTCACCGTCGCCAACGATCCGGCCGCCGGACTGTGGGCGGCGAGAGCCCGGTACGTATCCACCTGGATCGACCGGGTGAACGGCCACGAGGCCCGGGCCCGCACCAGCCTTGAGAGACTCAGGATCGATTACCCGGCCACGGCGGAAGGGGCCCTGGCCCGAATCGGACTGGCGCAGATGATCCTGCAGGATGGAGATTACGGAGAGGCGGCTGCGCTGTTGCAGGAGAACGAGTCGATGCTCAGCCGGTCGCCGATCACCAGCCGGGTTCCCGAAGCAGGCCGCCTGAATGGCGCTGCGATCCGTGCTGTGGCAACCCGGTCCTTCCGCATGGGGTTGGCCGGCGACAGGCGCTGGAACCTGTCGGCAGACAGCTTCCCGGCAACCGGGATCCGAAATGCCGACGGGCTGGCTGTGGACTCCGGATCCGGAACATTGCTTTCCGACCGTAAGGCCGGAATTGTGGTGCTGTACGACGAACAACGGGGAAAGCAGGGTCAATGGGATATTCCAGGTCCAGTCGCCGTCGCCGTGGACCGCCTTGGCAGGATCTGGGTCGCCGGGGATGCCGGCCTGGTGATGATCAGGAACGGAGTGGCCGAAACCGTGGCCGACCTGGGAGCGTTCGCCTCACCCCGCGCCATCGCCTGTGACACTCTCGGCTCGATCTGGCTTCTGGATCGCAAGGGAACGAGGATCGGCAGATTGCGGCCGGGAACCACCAGGCTGGAGTCGGTGTGGCAGGGAGAAGACCGCCTGTCTTCCATCGTCTGGGACGGTCGCCGCATGCTCGCCCTGGACACCCGGGGCCGGAGAGTCGTCGAAATCCGTGAAGAAAATCAGCTGAAGACCGTCGTCGCCGGCACTTTCGAAAAGCCGGTCGCACTCGCTTCGGATCTTCTGGGTCGTTTCGCAGTTCTGGACGACCGCACGAAAAGGGTGACGTTGTTCGGTGGTGACGGTGTCGAACTGGGCGGCTATGCACTGGGCGCCGCAGGCCCTTCAAGAACTGAAGGGCTGGTGATGTACCCCGGGGGTGGGATTGCGGTGACCGGGTCAACGGGGCCGACGGTTTACAGATTCCGCTGATCGGCGGCCGTCCATGGAGATCGATGTTTTGAAGAGGATTGCCTGCGGTTGTTTCCTGGTTGCCCTGCTCCTCGTCCCGGGGCCGTCCTGGTCTCAGGAACAGGACCCCGCATCGGTTGTCGAGATTCTGGCGAGGGTGCGGGACGACCTGATCCAACTGCGTCTCGAGCAGGCCCTGGCGTCCCTGGACGGTCTATTTGAGCGCAGCGATCTCACCCGGCAGGAACGGGCCGACGCCTGGGTCCTGCGATCCAGGGCTCACGTCGCTTTCGGGGATCTGGATGCGGCCATGGAGGATTACCGGGAAATCCTCAACCTCCGTCCCGGCTTCCGCCAGGAAAGCAGCCTGGTGACCCCGGAAGCGGAGAAACGGTTCAACAAGCTGCGCGCCGAGATGATCAGCACCCTGCGGCTGGATATCCAGCCTGCAGACGCCGTTCTGATCATCGACGGCGAGAAGATCCTGCCATCGGCATCCGGCACCGTGGCGGTGCTGGCCGGCTCCAGGCGTATCCGACTCGAGAAGCGGGGCTTCGATGCTCTGGATGAGGAACTGGACCTGCCTGCAGGGGTTGAGTTCGGGTTCCAGCGCCAGTTGTTCCCGAATGCACGGGATGTGGTGATCCGATCCTGGGTGCCCGGTGTCCAGGTGCTCGTGGACGGAGGCGAAGCAGGCGAAACGGCCCGGGCCGGGAACAGCTCTGAAGGTTATGGCGATTCCCAGGGAGGCGTTCTGGTGATCCAGGATATGTCCCTGGGTGAACATCAGTTCGAATTCCGGATGGACTGTTACCTGACCCAGAGCCTCAAACGTATGGTCACGGTGGATATCATGGAGCCGACGCCGCTGCTGCTTCCCCGCCTTGAGATGGAGCGGCTGCATGTACCCCTGGTGGCCAAGGCGGATTTCCCCCAGGCTGAGATCTTCGTTGACGGCGACAAGGTCGGCGACCTGCAGTCCGAACTCCTGTTCCTGTGCCCCGGCGAGCGCGACGTGGAATTCAGGGCCGGCGGACGAACGGTGTACGGCAGCCGGGTGAACGCCCGGGACGGCGAACCGGTGGAGATAGCGGCGACCGCCCGGCCGACGGTTATCCTGGCAGGCGCCGACAGCTGGCCCGCCGCCCTGGAACAGGCAGCTCTGCGTTACAGCCGGGCCGAGATGGAAAGCACACCGCTGGACAGGGGAGTCAACGATCCGGAGCGATGGGATCCGGACGATTTCCCGGCGGACGTGGACCTGGTGTTCGCAGTTCTGGAAAAGGATGATCTGGGCGTTGGCCGTATGATCATGTACAGCCCGATCCTGGATTCGTTCCAGGAAATGACTCCGGAACGGGTGGACGCCCTTTCGGCACTCCGGCCGGTCTGGATGGTCCCGGCTCCCGGCGTGAAGCTGGTGGATGCTCCCGGTGGCGGCGGCATCCTGGTGGCGGCGGTCCGGCCCGGCGGCCCGGCAGGCCGTGCCGGGCTCTCACCTGGCGCACGGTTGCTGGATCTGGACGGCCAGGCGCCGGCGGCGGTGGTGGATTACGAAGCCGCTCTGGCCGGTACGGCGCCGGGAGAAAGTCGGACCCTCAGGTTCCGAACCGGGGATGGTGAGGATGATGTCCTCGAAGTGGTTGTTCCCTCCGGCGATTCGCCGTTGGTGGCCGGCTCGGCCATGCGAGGTCAGGCACTGCCGTTGATGGCTGCATGGGCCCGTGTGGACATGGCGGCCTACCCGGACCGGTCCGTCTCGGCTCAGGCGAACCTGGCCCTGGCCCTGGCCGAAGCAGGGAATTTCAAAGCGGCGGTGGAAGCCTGGAAACGTGTGCGGTGGACTGACCGCCCGGGTATCGGCGAGGGAACCAGGGCGTACTATCTGGGGAGAGTTCTGGACCGGCTGGGCCGTGAGGACGAAGCGGTTCGTGCGTTCCGCCGGGCGGCTTCAACCCATGCCACGGTGTTTACCGACGACGGCCCCGGTGTTGCCCCGGCGGCCAGGGACCATCTGGCGGATCTGGGAGTCAGCTCGGCCGACCTCCACGAGTAGGGTCCTACCACTGGGTTACCCCCGGCTGGCCCGCCAGGGTCAGATGCCTCAGGGATTCGCGATTCTCATGGATCGCCTTGCCCGTCCACATCTCGGTTGTGATCAGCTCTCCAAGCACCAGTCGAAGGTCTTCCTTTCTCCGGGCTTCGATAGCGCTCCCGAATTCAGCCAGGGAAGTCTGAACCTGCCCCGAGCTCTGATCGATCATGTTCATGATCCGGGCATCCCGGGCGTCCAGGGCCTCGTCCAGTTGCATACGGTCCACCAGGTCGATCTCGGCTGTGAGATCCGGGGGGGAGCCTGTGGAGAGCCGACCACCTGATGACCATGCGATACCGGCTGCCATGCCGGCGGCCAGGAGGACGGTTGCCGCGGCGAAGCCTGCTGCAAACATGCGGAAACCGCCTGGGCGACTCCACCATCCGGCGCCGGCGCCCCGGAGGTCCGGTTGACCCAGCAGGACGACCCTGGGAGGTTCGGGCACCGCAGGGGACGCCGCCGAAAGGGACTCCCTTGTGCCATCCAGCTCTTCCAGTTCCAGCCGGCAGGGCTCGCAATCCTCAAGGTGCCGGTCCAGTTCGATCCGGGCCTGTCCCTCGATTTCGCCGTACAGTCTGTCCAGAAGACGATCTCTCCATTCATTGCAAACCATCGGTCCCACCTTCTCGCGCCAGTGCGGTTTTTAAACTTTTGAGGCCGTAGTACATCCTCGATTTCACCGTACTCTCCGGGCAACCCAGCAGTTCGGCGATTTCGCGAAATTTCAATCCCTGGAACTCCTTGAGGACCAGGACCTCCCGCTGCTCCGGTTGGAGGCGCGTGAGCGCCCGGCGGACGACTGCTCTGCGATCGCTCTCCACCAGCAGGCTGTCCGGAGTGACCGGCCTGCCCTCCACAACCGTTGGAGCCCTCTCTTCGCGATCTTTTCCACCGTCCACCACTACGGCGGCCCACCGCCCCTTCTTCCGCATGTGATCACGGGTCAGGTTCAGGGCGATCTGGTACATCCAGGTTGAGAACTTGCCGCCTGGATGGAACAGCTTCGCCTTGGAGAGGATCCGCAGGAAGGTCTCCTGACAGATGTCCTGTGCTTCCTCTCGACGGGGAAGCATGCGGTACACGAAGCGAAACAGCGGCCGCTCCCACCGCTGTACCAGCAGGCCCAGGCTGCCGGTGTCTCCCTTCTGGATTGAAGCCAGAAGCTCTTCGTCCGCTGGAATGTCCAAGTCGGAGACCCTCCGGTCGGTAAGCGTTCCGTTCTCAATGATCTCACCAGATTAAACGCCTCGCCCACCTGTTTGGACGAACCTCCCTCGCATGGAACTTCCGCATGAGAGTGGGTGACAAATGTTGTCAGTGTCTCCGATGCAGACGCCGAATATTGTCATTTTTTCACGTTCTGGCACTGCCTTTATTACGGATTTTTAGGATTTCTTTCAATTCTATGGCCGATATCGATCCGGGAATCAACACATTACAAAATAGTAAAATGCATATGCATAAATTGGTAAGCATATTGCTCAATTAGGATTCGTCGCAACGACGGGTGCCGGCCAAGCGGCACAGCGGGGAGAACGAGTGGTGCCAGCGAGTTTGCCTAACGCCCGGATCGGTGAGGAAACAGCTTGCCGCCTTCTGGACGCTGAAGAGGAAATTCGCAGCCTGTGCGGCGAAGTCCTGGAGCGCTACGAGGAAACGACTCTGGTTTACCGTCTGGTGAACAAGCTCGGTAGTGTCCTGGGAGAAGAAGCTATCGCCGGAACCGTTCTCGAAGATGCGGCCCGGGTTCTGGGCGCCGACTCCGCAGAGATCTGGTTACAAGGGGAAGACCACCTGGAACTGGTGGCAGCCGTGCCGTCATTTCCGGCCCGGCCCGTGGTGGAGCGCCCCGGACCCTGCAAGGCGGTACTGGAAGGTCGTCCCTGGATCCAGGAGTCGGCGGAAGGGATGGCGCCGGAAATCGCCGTGCCGATCCCCGGCAGCACAGGTGAACCGATCGGTGCCATGGTTTTGATCGGCCGAGCCGACAAGCGCAACTATCGCACCGGAGAAATGAAACTCCTGACAGCTCTGGCCACCATGCTTTCGGCCTTTATACGGAACCATCGCCTGGCCGCAAAGGCCCGGCTGGCCGATTCAAGGGCTCGGGAACAGGAAATCGCCCGCCAGGTCTATCTCGGGCTTCTTCCTGAGCGGGATCCGGAATTCGAAGGTCTGGCTATTTCCGGAGCGTGTATTTCCGCCGACACCGTAGGTGGAGACTATTACGGCTACCACCCACTGCCCGACGGTGGCCTGGGAGTTGCCATGGCCGACGTCACCGGGCATGGGATCGGCGCCGCCATGTACATGGCCGCCGCCAAAGGTGTCTTCCAGGCCGAGTCCAGGCGGGTGATCTCACCTTCGGACCTGCTTCGAAGGGCGAACGAAGCTCTGGAGTCGGATTTTTCCAGATCGGATATGTTCGCAACCGCCTTTTTTGCTCATTTCAAGCCGGGCAGCGATCGATTCGAATACGCTCTTGGCGGGCACAATCCTCCGATCCTGATCCGGACCTCCGGCCGTGTGGAGATGCTGGACCGGGGCGGCATCGCCCTGGGCATCCTGCCTGATGTGCAGTACGAAGAGACCAGTTGCCGTGTCGAAGCCGGCGACACCCTGGTTGTGTATACCGACGGTCTTCCGGAAGCCAGGGATGAAGACAGGACTTTCTACGGTCTGGATCGGTTGAAGCGCCTTTCCGTTCTGCACCGCACGGCGGATGCCGATGAACTCCGGGACCGGATCCTGGACGACCTCATGGCGCATACCGGCGGCAGGTCTCCTTCGGATGACGTCACCCTCATCGTAATCAGGTTCACAGGCGGACCGGCCCCGAAAGGCGGGACGGATGCCTGAACTTCAAACCATCATGATCGTCGATGACGACGCTTTCGTGCGCAGGCCGCTGGAATACATTCTGAAAGCGGAGGGCTTCCGGCCGATCCTCGCCGGCGACGGTGAAGAATGCCTGAGGCTGGTCGCCGAAGATCGTCCCGATCTGATTTTCCTCGATGTGATGATGCCCGGTCGCGACGGGTTCGGCGTGTGTCACGCCCTGAAAAGCGATCCGGTCTATTCCGATATTCCGATCATCCTGCTCTCGGCCAGGGGGCAGGAACATGACGAAGCAAAAGGTCTGGCCATGGGTGCGGAAGAGTTCATGACCAAACCGTATTCACCATCCGAATTGATTCGCCGGGTACGGCAGATCCTTGAAAGCCGCTGAGCGGAGGGGGAAGAGACATGGCGATGGAAGCAATGAAGCTGGATGCAACGAATCAGGCACGCTTGCTGACGCAGCAGGAATTGCATCTGAAGATCGAGAACGTGACCGAAGAAGTGCTTCGGGATGCCGCATCGCCGGCACCCGACGAGCCGATGTGCCCGCGCATAATCTCGGCAGCGGACCTTGTCCGGCGGATGAAGCCGTTCATGGTCTACAACTGACCGGAGCAGACTGTTGGCCCAATGGAATCATCAGGACAAGACGCTGTACGCCAAACTGGTGTACTACGGGCCTGCGTTCGGCGGTAAAACCACGAACCTGGAGGCGATCCACGAGATCACGGACCATGATTCCACCGGATCGCTGCTCTCGGTGCGAACCGCCCAGGACCGCACGCTGTTCTTTGACCTGCTGCCGTTCGAACTCGGCCATATCCACGGCTACAAGGTAGCGCTGAAACTGTATACGGTTCCCGGCCAGGTTCAGTACAACGCCACCAGGAAGGTGGTGCTCAGCGGAGCGGACGCCGTCGTGTTCGTCGCCGATTCCACCCGCACCCGGGTCAAGGACAATCGTGACAGTTTGAAGGATCTGGCGGCCAATATGGAAGCCAACAAGCTCAATCCTGCGCATGTGCCGGTACTGATCCAGTACAACAAGCAGGATGTGCAGAATGCCATGACCGCCGACGAGATGGAGCAAGCCTACGGCGTCCGGCCCGGGAAAGGGTTCCCCGCCGTTGCGACCCGGGGTGACGGGGTCATGGAAACCTTCCTGGCCGCAACGAAGGTGATGTTGCGACGCCTGGTCGAGAAGGCCGACAGCAAAACCAGGGAGTCGATCGACAGCGACAGCCTGGCCTCCCAGGTAGACAAGGCGTTCGAGCCCTATCTCTCACGGGCCAAAGCGGTGCAATCCCTGCCTTCCATGCCCGCAACTTCCGGTGCCGAGAGTGCCGGCGCCGTGGTGATAGCCGACGGCGATCTCATGGAGCGGGCCGTGCAATCCAGCGTAGCCCTCGGTGAGCAGCTGGCGACGGAGCGGCAGCGCACAACCCGGATGGAACGCGAGTCCCGGACCTACCGGCAGCTGGGAGAGTTGCTGCGACAGACCGGCGCGACCTTCGACTATCGCGGGATCGTCGATCAGACCTTGTCCATGGCATCGGAAGTGGTAGGGGCGGCGGTCATCTCCCTTGTCAAGGGCGGCACCGATGAAGACCGCGCTGTTGCGGTGCACCAGGTCTGGGGCTCTGCCAGCGACCCGTTGTCCCTGACAGTGCCCGGGCGCCATATGCTGGCCCGTCTCGTCGCCGGCAAGGCTCCAATGGTTTTCAATGACCTCTCGGATGAGGAATGCGAATCGATCCCCCCCGGGATCCGTGAGCAGTTTCGGGCCATCGCCGGATTCCCGGTGGACCCGGTTCGGGGCACCACCCTGGTGGCCTACGCCCCCGGTCCGGACGGCAGGTTCGGCGAGGAAGACATCCGATTTCTTTCAACCGCCGCGGCTCATCTGGCCGTCGGCCTTGAAAAAGCAAGGCTATACCAGGAGCTCAGCTCGACCCGGGACCGGCTGGAAGTGCTGGTCCAGGAACGCACCGAGGAATTGCGCCTGGCTTACGAGGAGATCCGGAGCCGGGAGCAGATGAAGGACCGCTTCCTCTCCAATCTGTCCCATGAAATGCGCACGCCTCTGACCACGGTAACCAGCGCCGCCACCTTCCTGAGAGATTACGAATCCAGCGCCGAGGCCCGCCGGGAGATGGCCGATGCCGTTCTGGACGCCTGCGGTCTCCTGAACAGGCATCTTGAAAATCTTTTCCGGGCTGTACAGCTCCAGTCCGCAGGGGACACCCTGGACCTGGACGACACCACCCCTGAAAACCTGCTTTCGGAGGCTGTCGGGCTCGCCGGGACGCCGGATCTCTTGGTGACAATCGATGAAGGCGTACAGCAGCTGAGAGTCGATCCGCGGCGGTTGAGCCGCGCGTTGGCCAACCTTCTGGAGAATGCGAAAAAATTCGGAAATTCCGAGGACAAGGTTGAGTTGAATTTGGAATTTTGCGGCGGGCCGACGCCGTCGATAGTCGTTTCGGTTCTGGATCGCAACGACCCGATCCCGGACGAAGACAGGGAACGTATCTTCCTGCCCTTCGAACAGGGCGGAGACCCATTGACCGGGAAGCCGGCCGGTATCGGCCTGGGCCTTTATGAAAGCAGGGAGATCGCCGAACTCCATGGTGGAAGTCTGCAATACCGTGAGCGGAACGGCGGAGGCAACGAGTTTCGCCTGGTGTTCCCGGTCGTTGCCCGGATGGTGGAGGAGCGGACGGAGGTGGCAGGTGCCTGATCACCCCGCAGTTGAAACCAGGATGATCCCCAGTGATCCGTCCCTGTTCAAGGAAATCCGGGACTGGCTCGCCGGAGTTGCCCGGAAAGAAGGGTTCGACGAGCGGGAGACCCTGGAACTTAGCGTGGCCGTCAACGAAGCGTGTGCCAACATCCACCGCCACGCCTATTCCGGCCGTGACGACGGGGAGATCCGGTTCCAGCTGGAGATCCGGGAGGCGATGTTCAATATCAGGATCCGGGATTACGGCAAGCGGTTCCTTCCCGAGGCGTGCCGGACTCCGGACCTCGAAAATCCGTCCGAGGGCGGATACGGAGTGTTCCTGATCCATGAACTGATGGATGAGGTCGAGTACATACGAAAAGAAGCCGGCACCGAATTACGAATGACGAAATGTCGACAGGCCGGGTCTTCGGTCGAGAAAGGTCATGGTCATGTCGGACAGACCTGAAACCGGCGCCGGAAAGCCGATGGAATCACACTCCATCCAGGACCTGGAGGAACTGTGCAAGGTGCATTCCATCAGCCTGGAACTGATCCGGCGCAGCCATAACCTGGACGACCTGCTGGATGTGGTTCTGGACGAGCTTGAAAACCGTCTTGCGGAAATCCCGGGACACGCCCTTGGGAATCGTGGTGAATCGATGGGGGACGTCCATGACACCGCCCGGCTGAAAGCGCTGGTGACTTTTACCAGCCAGGCGGCGGAGCTGAAGGTGAAGGCGGAATTCAACCGCGAACTGCAGTCGGCCCTTGATGCCGCCGAGGCGGACCGTGAGCGGCTGGACGGGGTGATGGCCTCCATCGCGGCGGGGATCGCCATCCTGGACCGGGACGGCAAAATCGTCAGCGTCAACAACGCCATGGCCGGACTGGTCGGCCGGGATATCGAGAGCCTGGAAGGTGACACCGTGGACTCATGGGTCGGCAAGGTTGAGGCCGGTGGTGATGGTGAGATCCAGACCCGTGTGCCTGGGGAAGGCTTGCGGGTCAGGCTGATATCCAGAAGGAATCTGAAAGGTACTGCCGGGGGCGAAGTGCTCATGATGAACGACATAACCGAAAGGGATCGAATAGTGCAGGAAAGACATTACAAGGAAAAAATGCATGGCCTCATGCAGACCATCGGCATGCTGACCCACCAGATCAACAACCCCCTGACGTCACTGTTGGGCAGGGCCCAGATCCTGCGGATGAAATCCGAGGGTAACGAAGACGTCCTCAAGGCGGCCGGGGTAATCGAGGAATCGGCCCGCCGCATTGCCGGGCTGATCCAGGATCTCTCCGAACTGGTCAAGATCGGTGATCGCGAGGAGCTGGAGGACATGATCGACCGGGGCCTGGAGCCCGGGCAGATAGACCGGAGGAAGCCATGAAGGTCAGGGAAGATCGCAAGGATGGCGTTCTCCTGTTGTACCTCGAAGGTGACGAATGCCTCGACTGCAGCACTGCCGCCGACGTGAGAACCATGATTCTCGAGAAGATCGACGGAAATTCCGACGTAGTGATGGATCTGTCCCGGGTGCAGTTCGTCGATTCGGCAGGCCTCGGGGTTCTGATAACGGTCTACAAGGCTACCAGGAGAAAAGGCAGACAGGCCCGGTTCGCCGGCGCCCGCCCGGAAGTCCATCACATCATGGAGGTCATACACCTCAACCGGATACTTGAAATGAGCCCCAACGTCGCTACTGCTGTTCGTGAACTTGGGGAGCTCCAGGCCTGAGCCGGGCCAGGACCATGGCCGCCAGAAACGCCAGGATGAGGCCCACACCGATGTAGGCCCCCGGCGGCAGCACCGCCACACCGCTGTCGTTCACCAGCCCGGGCGCCGTTCCCAGTAACTGCCAGTTGATCCAGGCATGGATCCCCGCTGCGTAGTGCAGGTTGTGGGTCACGATGGCTATCAGGCCGAACAACAGGCCCAGTGCAAATGCGAATACGAGCTGGCGCAGGATCTCCTGCCGGGGCAGGCCGGGGGCGATATGTTCCAGGGAAAACAACGTGGCCATGGCGACCAGGGCGAACCACCGGCGCAATCCGGGCTTCCGTATGCCCAGTCGGGGAGAGAGGCGCTTGAGTTCACTGAGCACCAGTCCCCGGTAGTACACCTCTTCACCGAAGGCCAGCAGCGCCTGCCCCACAAGAATCCAGATAAGCAGCGGCTGAGGAGGCGGCCACGCGAGATGCAGGCCTCCACCGAGGGCGAGCGAGAGCATCCACAGCAAACCGTAGGTGGCGGCCACCACTGCCAGCGTCGCAACGGCGGCGGCAGGGAACCTGGACGGACGGCTGCGGTCCCAGGTCCGTGCCCCGGCCGGCCGGGAGAACGCTCCCAGCAAAACGCACAGCAGGATCAGAAGCACGCCGCCGAGCACCTTGTACCAGGCGTCGTATTCGGCCTGGGAGGCGACGGGCGGAGCCAGGCTGTAGAAGATCGGATCATAGAGGGTGAGGGAAGCCCACTTTTCCACCAGTAGAATCAGGAGCAGCGGGGTCAGGCTGCCGAGCCGGATCCCTTTCCCTCCTCTGCCGCCGACAGCACCGATCTGCCATTCCCGGGCGGATACCAGGAGGAGAAAGAAGATCGCGGCGAACAGCAGGGATCCGACGGTACCGGAGACGTACGGAGAGCCGGGTGTGCCGTCGTGGAACTGGCGGAGAATCCCGGCGGTGAGCAGGGTCAGTCCGATCATGATCCATGCCAGTGTTCTGGGAATTCTCAAGGGCGGTGTGCTTTCTCCAGCAAGGTACGGTTCGCTAGTATACAGTCCAGTCGGGAGGGACAGGATGAAGAGAAAAGCGAAGATCGGCGGCACATTGGGTCCGGCCTGCGACAGCACCGCCCGGCTGTCCGGTATGCTCGAAGCCGGAATGGATGTGGCCCGGATCAACTTCTCCCACGGAGTTGCTGAAGATCACCTGGCCCGGGTTCGACGCCTTCGCCGGACGGCGAAACGGCTGAAACTCAACGTTGCGGTTCTGGCCGATCTGCAGGGTCCCCGATTCCGGGTCGGGACTTTACCCCCTTCGGGACTGGACCTCACCGCCGGGTCGGCGGTGGTCCTAGAGGCGGGCAAGGCCAGGGCGGAGAGCGGCCGTATCCCGGTGGTCTACCCGGCCCTTCCCCGGGATGTGCGCCGTGGATCGATCATCCTGCTGGATGACGGAAATTTTCGGCTGCGTGTGCGGTCGGTCCGGGATGACCTGGTGCGGTGCGAGGTGGAGCAGGGCGGCGTCCTCACAAGCGGGAAGGGGATCAACCTGCCCGGGGCGACGCTGTCGGTGCCGTCCCTTACCGCCAAGGACCGCAGGGATCTCAAGGCGGCGGTGGAGATGGAAGCGGACTGGCTTGCGATCTCTTTCGTGCGCTCGCCGGATGACGTCAGGACGGCCCGCCGCCTGCTGCGCAAGGCGGGGAGCGACATGCCGGTGATGGCCAAGATCGAACGCCCTGAAGCGATCGATCGCCTCCACGAGATCCTGGCCGAGGCCGACGGCATCCTGGTGGCCCGGGGGGACCTGGGCGTGGAACTCCCTCCGGAAAAGGTGCCGGCACTGCAAAAAGAGGTTATCGAGGCGGCCAACGATTCCGGCCGAACGGTGATGACCGCCACCCAGATGCTGGATTCCATGCGCCGATCACCTCGTCCCACCCGGGCGGAGGTGTCGGATGTGGCCAACGCGGTGCTGGACGGCACCGACAGCCTGCTCCTGACGGCGGAGACCGCCGTGGGCGAATACCCGGTGGAGGCGATCGGGATGATGGACCGTATCATCTGTGAGGCGGAATCCACCGGCCGGGTCCGCCGGTCCCCGCTGCCCGAGCCTCCGGTCTCGATCCGGGAGTCGACCTGCATGGCCGCAGTCCGCGCCGCCTATGAATCCGGAGCGAAATACCTGGCGGTTTTCACCATGAGCGGCGCTTCGGCCCGGTCGGTGGCCCGATTCAAACCCGGCACCCCGATCCTGGCGTATACGCCCCGTCCTGAAGTGCAGCGCCGTCTTGCCGCCCAGTGGGGGGTCACCGCCGTACTTTCGCCGGAACTGTACAGCTCACGGGACCTGGTGAACCACCTGGAGAAGGCGTTGCTGAAGGGCCGCCATGTTTCCAAAGGGGACCTGGTGGTGGTGGTTTCAGGGTTCCCGGTGGGGATCGCCGGAACCACCAATCTGGTGGCGGTCCACAAGGTACAGGGCTGATCCTGATTGGCGGAAGCGTGTGGGAGTCGAACCCACCCCGGACGGCAGAACCGCCCGACAAGCCGGTTTTGAAGACCGGGCCGGCCACCGGACCGGATACGCTTCCAACCGCCGGCCATGGTAAGCGGTTCGAGACCGGAACGCCAATCTCCAGTGGTGCCATCCGCTACCTCCTGTGCTACATTAGGCCGCTTGCCGTGGGGCTGTAGCTCAGCTGGGAGAGCGCTTGACTGGCAGTCAAGAGGTCAGGGGTTCGATCCCCCTCAGCTCCACCATTCAGCATTTATAATTAATCCCAGCAACCCAGGATTCGCGGTACTCCCAGGTGCCTTGAACAGCGGGGGATCGGTCCCCACAGGGATCTCGCTGCGCTCGTCATTGTCCGGGGGTTCGATCCCCCTCAGCTCCACCATTCCTTCCTCCCTCCAACGCGCTATACTTTCGCTTCCGGAACTGGATCGGCTGAAACGCCGGGCGTCGGGGTTCGTATACCTGCTATCGAGGAGTTTTCATGGTTCACGTGACGTCCGAGATCGGGCGCCTGCGCAAGGTACTGCTGCACGAGCCGGGGCCTGAGGTCGACCGCATGGTTCCGGCCATGATGGAGGACCTGCTGTTCGACGACATCCTCTACGGTGACAGGGCCCGGGAGGAGCACGCCGTGTTCCGCCGTGTACTCCAGCTGGTGGGGATCGAACTGGTAGAGGCGGCGGATCTGCTGCGGGAGGCGCTGGAGCGGCCGGAAGCCCGGGCCTGGCTGTTTGAAGTCCTGCTGGAGGAGTTCCCCAGATCCCTGCGGTCGTATCTGGAAGCCCGGTCGGTGGACGAGCTGGCCGAGGCGATGATCTGCGGGATCCGGCAGGAGCCGGACCACCGCGGCGTCGAGGTGGAGGATCTGTACCGCCTGGCGCCGCTGCCGAACTACTGTTTCCAGCGCGATCCCCAGATCATCCTGGGGGACGGTGTCATCTTCTCGAGTATGGCGGCGCCGGCCCGGCATCGTGAGCCGCTCCTGAGCCGTTTGATCTTCACCTTCCATCCCGATTACGCCGACATACCGGTGATCCTGGATCCGATCCGGCGGAGCGGGGAACAGCAGCTGTTCGTCGGTTCCCAACACCCTCATATCGAAGGGGGCGACCTGCTGGTCCTGTCGCCGGATGTTGTGGCTGTCGGTGTCTCCGAACGGACCAACCATACTGCGGTCCAGCAATTGGCGAGAACCCTGGCCAGAAAGGAAGGCGGACCCCGCTGGCTTCTGGAGGTCCGGTTGCCGCGGCGCCGGGCGTACATGCACCTGGATACCCTGATCACACCGATTGACCGTGACGCCGCCCTGGTCTACCCGCCGGTCATCCTGGACCAGGGACGGGAGCGGGCCGAGGTGGCCGAGTACGATCTGCATTCGGAAGACCCGGATCCGGTCCCCAGGGATGATCTGCTGGGAGCCCTGGCAGCCAGGGGAGTCGACCTGTCTCCGATCCATTGCGGTGGTCCGGATCCGGTGGATCAGCAGCGTGAGCAGTGGACCGACGGCTCCAACGCCCTGGCTCTGGCGCCGGGGGTGTTGACGCTGTACGACCGCAATGTGAGAACCGCCGACGAACTGGACCGCCACGGGTACCGGATCGTATCGGCCAGGGACCTGTTGCTGGGAAAGGCGGAGCTGAGCCTGGACCGGCCGGACAGGACCTGTATTTTATTGTCCAGTAACGAGATCTCCCGTGCACGGGGAGGCCCCCATTGTCTGAGCCACCCGCTGGTCCGGGACGATCCCAGTCCCGCATAAGCACACAGAGGGAACCATGAAGAAGATCCTGATCGGAATTCTGGCATTCATCGGCGCCATCGCGATCCTGGGCGCCCTGGTGGTCGCACTGCTGGGGATGGTGTTCTCCATGGGGGAGGCAGGTGTCCCCGATGTGGTCGTGGTGGAACTGAACCTTGAGAACGGCCTGGTGGAGTATGTCCCGGATGACCCGTTCGGAGCGGCCATGCTGTCCGGCGCAGTCAGCGTGCGGGACGTGGTGGACGGCCTGTCCCGGGCCGCAGACGACGACCGTGTGGTGGGGCTGGTGGCCAAGGTCGGCAACGGCCGCTTCGGTCTTGCCCAGATCCAGGAGATCCGCGATGCGGTGGAAGCGTTCCGGGAATCGGGCAAACCGGCGGTTGCCTGGGCCGAGACCTTTGGCGAGGTCAGCCCGGGGAACGGCTCGTACTACCTGGCCACCGCCTTCGACCGCATCTACCTGCAGCCTTCCGGGGACATCGGCCTGAACGGACTGATGTACGAATCGCCGTTCATATCCGGCGCCCTGGCCAAGCTGAAAATCAACGCCCAGATGGACCAGCGCTACGAATACAAGAACGCCATGAACATGTACACGGAGACCGGGTACACCGAACCCCACCGTGAGGCGATGAAGGCCCTGATGAACTCCCAGTTCGATCAGATGGTCGAAGGGATCGCCGAGTCCAGGGGGCTGGCGGTGGACGAGGTCCGGGCGTTGTTCGACCAGGGCAGCTTCCTGGGCGAGGCCGCCATGGAATCGAGACTGGTGGACGGCATCGCATACCGGGACGAAGTGTTCGCGCTGGTTGAAGAGGAGACCGGGCTGGAGCCGGAATACCTGTACCTGCCGGTCTACCTGGAGCGGGCAGGCCGTCCAGGTGAGCGCGGCAAGACCATCGGCCTGGTGTACGCCGTAGGCGCCGTGGTTCGAGGGTCCAGTGAATACGAGCCTCTTTCCGGTTCGTTCGTCATGGGATCCGATTCGGTATCCGCCGCCCTGCGTTCGGCCATCGATGACCCCAGGGTGGAGGCGATCGTCATGCGGGTCGATTCTCCCGGAGGCTCGTACGTCGCTTCCGACACCATCTGGCGCGAAACGGTGCGGGCGCGGGAGGCAGGCAAGCCCCTGGTCATCTCCATGGGCAATGTGGCGGCGTCGGGAGGGTATTTCGTGTCCATGTCCGCCGATGCGGTAGTGGCCCAGCCGGGCACCATCACCGGGTCCATCGGCGTCCTGGGCGGGAAGATGAACACCAGTGCATTCTGGGAGCGGCTGGGCATCACTTTCGACGAGGTCCACACCAGCGCCAACACCCTGTTGTATTCCTCCAGCGCCGATTACAGCGAATCGGAATACGCCCTGTTCCAGGGCTGGCTCGACCGGGTGTACGCCGACTTCACCCAGCGGGTCGCCCAGGGACGGGATATCCCCATCGAGGGGGTTCGGGAAATCGCCAAGGGCAGGGTCTGGAGCGGCCGGGATGCCCTGGAACTGAACCTGGTGGATGCCCTGGGAGGGCTGAACACCGCAGTCGATCTGGCCCGGGAGGCGGCCGGGATTCCCGCGGAAGACCCGATCCGGATCAAGGTTTTTCCCCGGAAGAAGAAAATGCTGGAAGCTTTCCTGGACAAGGGACCGGCATCCAGTCACGAGCAGGTCTATCAGTCTGTGGGAGCGATCCTGAACAGGCTCCGTCCGGTGGTCAAGGCGGCCGAAACAATGGGAGTTCTTGAGCAGCAGGACCGGACCCTGACCATGCCGCCGGCGGAGCTGGTTCAGTAACCTTTGCTGCGCACGTTTGCGGATTTACCATCCGCAACGATCCCGGGTATCGAGGTGTCCCCGGGTCGCAGGCAGCGTAATTTAGTAGTGCGACAGAGGCAGCAGGCGCCGGGCAGGTACACCCCCCCCACCAGTCCGGCGCCAAATTTTTATTCGGGGTACAGCAGGAACGGACGTCGTTCGGACCGGAAGCGGTCCAGGTCCTCCCGCCAGGAGTCCTCGAGTTCCAGCACCGAAGCGCCCTGTTCCAGCCCTTCCCGGATCCCGGGCCTCCCCAGAAGCAGGTCCATGGCCAGGCGGTCGTTTTCGAACTCGTAGGTTTCACGCCGCCAGTCGAACAGGTCCGGATTCAGATCCCGGGCGATAGCGATCGCCTCCAGGTACCAGGTGAAAGAGCGGTACGTATTGCGGTCCTCGACGTGAACGAACACGCCGCCGCACCGATCGCCTGCATGTTTCTGGAACATCGGCCGGAACGAAACCGGCCGGGGAACGGCGCCCTCTCCGGAAAGCCGGCCGGCCCAGGTTTTTCCGTCGATCCACGGCGCGCCGAACTGCAGGAAAGGAAGGGTGGTGCCCCGGCCTTCCGAGAGGTTGGTCCCTTCAAGGAGGCATGCGCCTGGATACACGATGGCGGTCTGGAGGTCCGGCATGTTCGGGGAAGGGGAAACAAACGGCAGGCCGGTCTCGTCCATGTACATCGGCCGGTGCCAGCCCTGCATCGGAACGACCCGGAGGTCACAGCCGATGCCGAATGCGTCGTTGTACATCAGGGCCAGTTCCCCGGTGGTCATTCCATGACGGGGCGGGATCGGGTAGCGGCCGACGAACGATGTCATGGACGGGTGCAACAGCGGCCCTTCCATAACAACGCCGCCGATCGGGTTGGGCCGGTCCAGTACCACCACCGGAAGACCGGCTTCCCGGGCGGTTTCCATGACGAAGCTCAAGGTTGTGACGTAGGTATAGTACCGGCTGCCCACGTCCTGGAGGTCGTAGACCACGGCGTCCAGCCCTTCCATGTGTGCGATGTCCGGACGCAGCGACAGAAGGTTGTCGCCGTACAGGCTGACCACCGGCAAGCCAGAATCCCGATCGGTGGTCTGTCCCACCGATTCCATGTCCTGGGCTTCGCCCCCGGTGCCGTGTTCCGGTGCGAACAGCCGCCGGACGTCCAGGCGGCCCCGATCCCGGATCAGGTCCACGGCATGCCTGTACTGCCGGTCTACCGATGCCGGGTGGACCACAAGCCCTACGCGGGCTCCAGCAGACAGGCCGGCATGATCCGACGCGTCGTCCAGGAATACTTCCAAGCCTGAAAAAACGGTATCCATCGGCGGTTATCCCTCCCGACCGGTTAGGAAACGACATGCTATTGTAACCCCCGTTATGAATTATTTTGCACTGGACTGTGAAGCATCGGGGCCGATGCCCCCGCTGTACAACCTGCTCTCCATCGGTGTGACGGTGGTCCGTCCCGAGAACGGCCGCCATGTCGTCGGGGAATCCTGGTACGTGGAGCTGAAACCGATTTTCCCCGGGTTTGAGCCTGAAGCCCTGGCGGTCTGCGGCCTGGACATGGACCGGCTCCGGGTCGAAGGGACCGGACCGGAAAAAGCGATGGCGGACCTGCGGGAGTGGGTCCTGGAAAAGAACCGGCCTGCAAAAGAGAGACCGGTGTTCGTAGGTCACAACGCTGTTTTTGACTGGGCCCATATCAATTATTACTTTAAGCATTTCAATATCGACAACCCGTTCGGATACAAGGGTATCGATACCAAGTCCCTGGCCATGGGCGCTCTCGGAATTTCGTGGAACGACACATCCAAGGAGAACCTGGAGGCGTTGCTGGACCTGCCGGCCCAGGATCCGGCCCAAATCCACAGGGCCGACTACGACGCCATGTACCAGGCGCTCATACTCCAGCGTTTGCTTGACATGGAACTACCCCGGCGTTAGCTTTATCAGCTTCCCTCATGGGAATGGCCGGAGGTATCCGTGGACCCGAAAGATTTCAAATTCCTTCCCAACAGGGTCGAAGCCGATCCTACGGCGTGGATCGCCCCCAACGCGGTGATGGTCGGAGATGTGCGTATCGGGCCCGATGCCTCGGTGTGGTACGGCTGCGTGCTGCGCGGGGACATGGAGCCGATCCGGATCGGCGCCCGGACCAACATCCAGGACCTGACCCTGGTCCACGTGGATCGGGATTGCCCGGCGATCATTGGCGACGGGGTCACGGTTGGTCACCATGCCGTTATCCACGGCTGCACCATCGGCAACGATGTCCTGATCGGCATGGGGGCGGTGGTGCTCAGCGGGGCCACGGTAGGCGACGGCGCCCTGGTGGCTGCCGGGGCGGTTGTGCGGGAAGGTTTTGATGTGCCGCCGGGGATGGTTGCCGCCGGCGTGCCGGCCAAAATCCGTGGCGAGGTGACGCCGGAACTCCATCGCAGGATTCTCGACGGGGTGGAGACCTACGTACACTATGCCCGTCGATACCGGGAAGGCGAGCTTGGCGGCGGAAGGTACGGTAGCGAATTCAGTGTGACACCCGGAGAGCCGTCGTGATTGAAGAGTCGGGACACCGTCTGTTCAGGGAAGTCATCAGCAGCCATGATGCGGTGGTGCTGACCGCTCACATGCATCCGGACGGCGATGCCCTGGGCTCTCAGCTCGGGCTGGCGGCCTTCCTCATGTCCCAGGGCATCGAGGTCACGATCCTGAACCCGGACCCGGTATCCGAAACCCTTAAGTTCATCGTCGATCCGCGGCACAACGTCCAGACGTTCGATCCGAAGTTGCACCAGGCAATTCTCCGTGGCGCCGCCCGTATCATCCTGCTGGACAACAGCGCACCGGACCGGCTCGGCTCCATGGAGGGGGCGATGGTTGAAAACGCCGGCCGCGTTTTGTGCATCGACCACCACCCTTCACGCAATCCTCCCTGGGCGGACATGATCCTGGATCAGGCTTCCTCCGCCACGGCGGCCATGGTGTTCGAACTTGTCGCGCGTCAGGGCTGGACACCGGATCAGGCGGCGGCCCGTGCCCTGTTCACCGGGCTTGCGACGGATACCGGGTTCTTCCGTTTCAACTCAACCAACCCCCAGGCTCACCGTATTGCAGCCGACCTCCTTGAGATCGGTGTGGATACGGCTGCTACCTTCCAGGCGGTGAACGAGCGCAATACTCCGGCCTACACCCGGCTCCTTGGCGAGGCCCTGTCCGGCCTCCGCCTGGATGCAGGAGGAGCGGTAGTCTCCGTCCGGATCGACACCGATACCCAGGTTCGTTGTGACGCTCGCGGCGTGGACACCTCAGAGATGACCACCCCGTTGCTCGCCATCGACGGGGTCAGGATCGCGCTGCTGTTCCGGGATCTGGGTGATGGCGACATCAAGGTCTCCCTGCGGTCCAAGGGCGACATCAACGTCCATGCCCTGGCGATGAAGTTCGGCGGCGGCGGCCATCTCAACGCTTCCGGGATCGTACTGGCCGGGGATCTGGGCCAGTTAGTGGACCAGGTTGTCGCCGAAGCGGTCCGGCTGATCTGATCTGGCATCCGGCACGGCCGGTTGGTATCCTCGGCGCATGGCGAAGATCGGAGTCATGCTTACCGGTTGCGGCCGCCTGGACGGCACCGACGTCCACGAGGCGGTCCTGGCCCTGATTCACATTGAGAACAAGGGGCACACCTCGGTTTGCCTCGTGCCGGACGGTGACCAGCCGATGGTGGCGGACCATGCCGGCGCCGAACTGGACCTGCCGGGCCAGACGCGGAACATGCTTCAGGAGTCGGCTCGCCTGGCATTCGGCGCCGTGCGCCTGCTCCATGAAGTGCCGGTCCGCATGCTGGATGGTGTGATCCTCCCTGGTGGAGCCGGTTCATTCCGATCCCTCTGCAGCCAGGGAGGCCAGGGGATCGGAGGCGGCGTGCTGCGGCAGGACGTTCGCACTTTTCTGGAAGCGCTGCTGGACAAGGGTGGCCGGATCGGGGCGACCGGCCTCGCCACCGTGGTGCTGGACAGGCTTCGTGAGCGTTCCCTGCGGCAGGATCCAGCAGGGATGCAGGCGGAAAAGCTGGAGGTCGATCCTGACGGCAGGACCGCCTATTGTTCCGGCATGTTGGGAGCACGTTCCCTGGGCGAAGCCGGGACGGGCATTTCGAAACTTGTTGACTGGGTTGCCGGCGGCCCGGCGAAGGAAGGGCCAGGCTGATGGAAGTCCGATTCCGGCTGTTCGCATCCCTTTCGGAGAAAGCCGGCGCAACCGAGGGCACGGTGACCCTTCCCGGAAATGCCACCGTTCGTGACCTGTGGGGAGAGCTGGTTTCACGGTTCCCGGCCCTGGCCGACACCGGGTTCGTTCCGTTGGTAGCCTGCGACATGGAATATGCAGGCTGGGATTCTTCGTTGGAAGACGTGGCCGAGGTCGGTTTCCTGCCGCCTGTGAGCGGCGGCTAGATCGGGGCTGGGATGATCCGTTTACAGGCCGAGTCAATCCGCCTCGAGGATCTGGTGCAGGCGGTTCAGGACGATGCCCACGGCGCCGTGGCGATATTTCTGGGGACGGTTCGGGACCACAACATCGGACGCAAGGTGCTGTACCTGGAGTACGAGGCGTACACGGATATGGCGGTGCGCGAGATGGAGAAAATCCGGGACCTGGCCCTCGAGAAGTACGATGTGGGCCGTATTGCCATAGCCCATCGCAGCGGTCGGCTGGAAATCGGTGAAGCATCCGTGGCGGTGGTGGCCGCCTCGGCCCACCGGGCTGCAGCGATGGAAGCCTGCCGGTTTGCCATCGACAGGCTCAAGGAGACGGTGCCGATCTGGAAGAAGGAGTTCTTCGAGGGCGGTGAAGCCTGGATCGAAGGGGCCGGCGGCCCGATGAGGCCGGTCTGATCCCTAGCGGAAGCCGGCTTCGTCCAGTGCATCCTCATCCATTCCAAGGTAGTGTCCCAACTCGTGATACAGGGTCACGGCGATCTGTTCCTGGAGGTCGCCGGCCAGGGCGGAGAACCTCTCCAGGTTGCGCTGGAACAGGAGGATCCTGGGGGGGAGGTCCACGGCGGCGCCGATCTGCCCCTTGCGGTCCAGCGGCGTCCCGGTAAACAGGCCGAGGGTCTCGAGTGCCGACGTGCCCTCGTCCACCAGCGCACCGGGCACAACCGGTTCCACGGTGGTGGCGACCTGGTCCAGATGCTTCCTGAAATCCTCCGGGAGCCGGTCGGCGGCCTGCTGCACCAGTTGCTCAAAACTTCCGGTCTCGATGCGCCGGATCTCGGGGTAGCGTTCCGGGTCCAGGCGGGACGCCTCCCGGTAGCGGTCGTCCGCTTCCACGGCCGCCCCTCTGAATTCCTGGATCATGCCGTCCAGGTAGTGTCCGTCCGGGAAATCGGCGGCTGTCTGCACCAGGTGGTTCGCCACCTCGGCAGCTTCATCGAGGCAGCCATCTTCGAGGAGAGCGAACCCCAGTTCCCCACGGAACTCCAGATCATCAGGGTCCAGCTCCGCTGCTCGTTGAAGGTAGGGGATTCCCCGGCCCGCCTCGCCGTTCTCGACCCAGGCCTTGCCGGCAAAAAACTGCAGCACCGGGTCCTCGTCACCGGCCTGGGAGATCTGATCCAGGGCGATCCTTAATGCCAGTTCCGGATCGTCATCATCCAGAGCCTGGTAAATACGTTCGATAGCAGCGAGATCCTGTTCCTGTTCCACGACGGCCCTCCGGGGCCGCATTGTGGCAGACCCGGGTATCGCATGGCAAACCGGCAGGGGACAGTTTCAGATCATTTCCCGCAGGTGCGCCAGGGCGGAATGCTCGACCTGCCGCACCCGCTCGCGGCTCAGCCCAACCTGCGCACCGATCTTTCGAAGGGTCAGGGCCGGAGTGCCGAGGAGGCCGTATCTCAGGATGAGGATCTCCCTCTCCCGGGGGTCGAGGTCGGATAGGTGGGACAGGACCCAGTTGGTGAACTGTCTCCGGATCCAGAGTTCGGCCGTGTCCTTCTGCGCACGGTTTACCAGCACATCCTCAAGGAGAAGGGATCCGTCCGCTTTTGCCGGCTGGTGCAGGGAAAGGGGGGGCATGGACATGGCCAATATGCGGTGGACCTCCTTGGCCGGAATACCCGAGGCTTCCGCGACCTCGTCGATTCCCGGTTCTCCGGTCCGTGCCGACCGCAATTCCCTCCGTGCTTCCCGAATGCGGGCAGCTTTCTCGCTGCGGTAGCGTGGTACCCGGACCGGGTCGGCCTGTTGCTGGATTGCGCTCAACATCGACTTGCGGATCCACCAGTCGGCATAGGTGACGAATTTCACACCTCGTTCCGGTTGGTACCGGATGGCAGCCTCCACCAGGCCCAGGTTCCCGCAGGCGATCAGTTCGTCAAAAGGCAGGCCGCATCCGATGTAACGCCGGGCCACATGGGGCACGTAGGCCATGGTCGTCTCGATCCAGGTCTCCCGTTCGTTGCCGTCGGATTTGATTTCGATCAATGGATCATCTTCCCGTCCCGCCTCCCTGTCAGGCCAAACAGCCCGGATCGGCGGGATATTCCCGTCTTCAGGCTGCTTGAGCGCCTTGATCGGCCGTGTTAAGGTTCGTTTGCCGGGATCATGGAAAAAGCCGGGACCGGGGAGGTGCGGGTCGTGGCCCAGGAAACCAGAGAAAACATCCGAAACCTGGCGATCCTTTCCCATGTCGACCATGGGAAGACCACCCTTGTGGACGCACTTTTATGGCAGACGGCGATCCTGCGGGAGCATCCCGACCTTCCGGACGCCGTTCTGGCAGCGCCGGAAGCGGCGCGGGAAAAAGCGGTTTCTTCCATGCCGCGCATGGTCTCGCTGGACTACGGGCCGGTCACCATCAATATCCTGGATACTCCGGGGCGGGCCGATTTCGGCAGTGAAGTGCAGCGCACTCTTCAGATGGCCGACGGGATCCTCTACGTTGTGGACGCCCATGAGGGTCCTTCTCCCCGGAATCGCTTTGTGCTGGAGCAGGCCCTGATGGACGGCCTGGCTCCCATCGTTGTTCTCAGCAAAATGGACCACCCACACGCACGTCCCGGTGAGGTTGTAGAGGAAATTCGGGGAATCTTGGCCGATCTGGATGCCAGCGAGCGCCAACTGGATTTCCCGGTCCTTTTCTGCGATGCGCTCCACGGTGTCTGCAGTCCGTCACCGGACCTCGGCAGGGGTTCGCTGCGGCCGCTTCTTCAGACCATCCTCGAGACGGTCCCGGCGCCGAAGTACGAGGCAGGCGACTCGTTCCGCATGCAGGTGGCGGCGCTGGAATATGATGACTTTCTCGGCAGGTTGGCCATCGGCCGGGTTCTGGGCGGCCGTCTGGAGCCGGATCAGGAGATCAGTCGCTGCACGCCGGAGGGAGAGGTGTTCCGCTCACGACTGGCCGGCTTGTGCCGCGCCCGGGGAATGGGTCTCACCGAGGTTCGGGAGGCCGGACCTGGAGATCTGGTGGCATTGTCCGGAATCCAGGCCGTTCGGATCGGCGACACCCTGAGCGGCGAAACAAGCCCCGAACCGCTCCCGCCCCTGCGGGTGGACCGTTCCACCATATCGATAGTGGTCTCCCGCAACGATTCTCCCACTGCCGGGCAGGACGGCCCTCATACAAGCCCTGCGGCTCTGAGGGAGCGGCTGTGGAGGGAGATTCTGACCAACGCGGCTATCGAGGTCGATGAGACCGGTCAGGCGGATAGCTTCAGGATCGCAGGCCGGGACGAACTGCAACTGGCGATTCTCATCGAGATGATGCGACGGGAAGGGTACGAAATGCTGGTGAGCCGCCCCGAGATCGTGGTGCAGGCCGGCGAAGGAGAATCATGCGAGCCGGTGGAGACCTTGATGCTGGACTGTGCCGAGCAGTACTGCGGCGTTGTCACCCAGAAGGTTGAAGCCAGGCAGGGAAAACTGACCCGGATGGTGAACCACGGCACCGGCCGTGCACGAGGAGAGTTCCGCATTCCCAGCCGGGGACTGATCGGGTTCCGGAACGAGTACCTCAGCGACACCCGGGGCACCGGCATCATGAACCACATCTTCGAAGCGTATGAACCTGCCCTTGGCGAGATACCGACCCACCGTGCCGGGATCATGGTGGCCGACCGGCCGGGCCGGGCCACCGCTTTCGCCATCGAACATCTGCAGTCCCGGGGGTCGATCTTTGTTTCTCCCGGAGATGCGGTCTATGAAGGGATGATTGTCGGCGAAAATTCCACCGCCAGCGAGATCCGGGTGGATATCACCAAGGTCCGGCGCAAAGGCAGCCTCGATCCCGACGCGCCGGCGCAAGAACGGGCCGGACTCATTCCGCCCCGGTTCATGAGCCTGGAGCAGGCCCTGGAATTCCTGGATGAGGATTGTGTCGTCGAGGTAACACCCCGGGTTTTCCGACTGCGGAAACGGAAGCTTAAGGCCGGCCAGGATACCCGGAACTCCTGATATTTCAAGCGTTTCGGTTGACGGTCCAACCGGGCGCGTGTAACCTGAGACGGTTTTTCCGCCGTATTGCAGCGCATTCCGGGAGTACCCATGGACCTGACGAACATCCTCATCGGTTTAGGGCTAGCCGTCGCGGCGACGTTCCTGGGCTGGTTCCTGAATATGAGACTTGGCGGACGCTCGCTGGATGCAGCGAGAAAACGGTCTGACGAAATGATCCGCAATGCCCGCCGGGAGGCCGACAAGACGCGGCAGGCCACTGTGCTCAAGGCCAGGGAAGATATTTTCCAGCTCAGGAAGAAGGCCGAGAACGACATGCGTTCTCGAAAAGGACAACTCCAGAAACGCGAGCGGGATATCCGCGCCGGCAGCCGCCGCCTCCAGGAAGAAGAAACCGAACTGGAGCGCAAGGTCGAATCCCTGGAAGAGGTCCGGAACGGCCTGACTGCAAAGGAGTCGGAGCTGGAGCAGCTCCACCTGGAAGGCAAACGGATCATCGAAGAACAGAATAACCGGCTGGAAAGAGCCTCGGGGCTTACACAGGTAGAGGCCCGGCGCCAGTTACTCCAGAATCTGAAAGCCGAGGCCCGCTTCGACGCAGCGGCCCATATCAAGGAAATCAAGGACGAGGCCCAGCGCACCGCCGAGCGGGAGTCGGGGAAGATCATCGCTCTTGCCATCGAGCGCGGTGCATCGGACCTGAGCGCCGAGAGGACCATCAGTCACTTCCCGCTACCCAAGGGGAGTGATCTGAGGGGTCGCATCATCGGTCACGAAGGCAAGAACATCAAGGCGTTCGAAAAGGTTACCGGAATCCAGATCCTGATCGAGGAAGATGCCGAGAGCGTCACCCTGTCCGGATTCAACCCGGTGAATCGGGAACTGGCCAGGCGGGTGCTGACATCCCTCATCAAGGACGGCAATATCCACCCCCGCAGGATCGAGGAGTTGCACAAGCGTCACAGCAAGCGCCTCGACGAAGAAATGCTGCAGGCCGGTGAGGCGACCCTCAAGGAGTTGGGCATCAAGGGGGTGCATCTCGAGATCGTCAAGCTCCTGGGCCGTCTCAAGTACCGCACCTCCTACGGCCAGAATGTATTGATGCATTCCAAGGAAGTGGCCTACTTCACAGGTATGCTGGCGGCGGAACTCCGTATGGATGAAAAGCTGGCCAGGAGGGCCGGCCTGCTCCACGATATCGGGAAGGCGATCGACTACGAACGGGAAGGAACCCATCCGGAGATCGGCGCCGAGATAGCAACGAAATGCGGCGAGCACGATGTGGTCGTCAACGCCATCGCGTCCCATCACGAAGATTGCGAAGTCATCTCTCCGATTTCGGTTCTGGTGTCCGCCGCCGATTCCCTTTCCGGCGCCCGACCCGGCGCCCGGCGCAAGAGCGTCGCCGAATACATCAGGCGCATCGAGCGCCTGGAGGATCTGGCCAATTCCATGGAGGGCGTGGAGCAGTCCTACGCTCTGCAGGCCGGTCGTGAAATACGGGTCATCGCCTCGTCGAAGCAGGTGGACGACGCCAGGCTGGACATGCTGGCTGGAGATCTGGCCGGCAAGATCCAGTCGGAGATGGATTACCCGGGCAAGATCAAGGTCACCGTCATCCGAGAGCACCGCGCCGTGGAGTTCGCCCATTGACCATCCCCGGGGAAGCGGTTTCCGCCACCGGTTACATCCTGTTGGGGACTGCCGTCAGCACCGCTCTTCTGCACACCCTCATTCCGGATCACTGGATTCCGTTCGTTCTGGCCGGCCGGGCCAGGGGCTGGAGCGCCGGCTACACCGCCCTGATTTCCGGGTCTTCGGCCCTGGTACACGCGGCTCTCTCGTTATTGCTGGCCCTGGGCGCCGGGTATATCGGCCGTGAGGCTGCGGCGAGTCTGGGAGAGACCCTGGAGAGCGCCGCCGGAATCCTGCTGATCCTGTTCGGCCTGGCGTACGCCGGCTGGTCCTGGAAAAAGGGTGGGCACTTCCATCCCGGCGGATCGTTGCTTCATGGAGGGAGCGGCAGCGCAGGTTGTTCCGGTTCCGAGGGTGACGCCAATCCCGATCACCTCCATTACCATCCCGATGAAGGCCTGATCCGCGGCAAGGACGGCACCAGTGCCTGGACCTTGGCCATGATCATCGGGATCAATCCCTGCATCCTGATCCTGCCGGTGATCCTGGCATCGGTGGAGCATGGCGCCAGGGCAGTCAGCCTGGTGGCTGCCGCCTACGCCGCCGCCACCTGTGTCCTGATGGTTGGCCTGTCCGTCCTTGGAGTGATCGGAGCCCGCCGTATCACGCCGCCGGCCATCGCCAGGCACATGGAGATGATCAGCGGACTGCTCATCGCTCTGACCGGGGCGGTGGTTATGCTGATCCCGCACCAGTAGAACGGATCACCACGGTTACGGTCTGGTCGTCGTCGGGCATCTTGTTTTTCGAGAAAGAACCGACCGCCTCGAAAATGGCGTCCACCAGTTCCCTGGCCCTGGTCCAGGTCCTGGAAACCATGATCTCCTTGAGCCGGTCTACGCCGAACATATCGTCGGCGTTGTCGGCAGCTTCGGTAATGCCGTCGGTATACGCCAGGAAAATCGTACCTGGAGCGATGGTGGTGTACCCGCGGCGGTACCGGGCCCCCGGGTCCGGCCCCAGGATCAGGCCGCCGCACCGGAGTTCTTCGAACTCGCCATCCCTCAGCACCAGCGGCGGAGGATGGCCGGCGTTGGAGTAGACCATGGTGCCGTCCCGTTCCAGTTCGGCGTAGAACAGGGAAATGAACCTGGCGGCCAGGGTGCTGCGGCTGACCACCCGGTTCAGCTTCTCGATGGTTGCGGTCAGGCGAAGATTTTCTTCGATCCCCATGCGCAGCCCGATAATGGCGTCCCTGGCCTGCAGGGCGGCGGGCAGCCCATGGCCGGCGGAATCCGCAACGGCGATTCCCAGAATGCGATCCGAGACCTCCAGGTAATCGTACAGGTCCCCTCCGACCTCTTCCGCAGGGATGCTGTTGCTCCAGACGTCGTAGTCCCCGAAGGACGGGGAGACCTTGGGCAGGAGGGAAAGCTGGATCTCCCTGGCTTGGGCCACCAGGTCCTTCAATGCGCCCTCCCGGAGCTTCAACTGGATGACGTGCCGTATGGTCCGCAGGGTGTACAAAACCTGGTCGGTGTCGGCCCAGTCGCCCAGGCTGAATGCGATGAGCAGCTGGTTGCGTTCACCGACGGCAATGGCGGCGAAGCATTCGACGCCGAGAGTCTGCTCGAGACCGGCGTCCACGCCAGGATCCCCGATACAGTGCAGGATCGTGCCGAGCTTGCATAGCTCCAGGATCGGCGGATAATCCGCCGGTATGCTGATCCCCTCGGGAGCTCCCGCTTCCGGGTACTGGTCGTGGAGGACATACTCGTCATCCCGGCGCACGTACACCCGCCCCGCCGTCAGGTTCAGCGCCTCGTGGAACTCGTCCACAACCAGGCGCGCCATGGCGGAGAGATCGGCCACCCTGTCGTCCGAACGGTTGATCTTGTCCAGGGTTTCTTCCAGCTTGCTGAAGAGGCCTTTGTAGTCCATGGCGGCGATGGTATCGCCAATTGCCGAGGAAATCACGCCTGGGGGCGACATTCGGGGGCGGTCTTTACGCAGGGTCCCGTTTCTGTGAAAATGACCGCTTACGGACCACTTTCAATCGGATTCGAACCGATCCAGGGCAAAAGCGAGAGGAACGGCATGATCAAGGAACTGTACACGGCTGAGAACCACGAGTTCAAGGAGCGGGCCAGGGAAGTTGCCGAGAAGGCGATGCGCCCGGTGGCGGCGAAATACGACGTGGAGCAGACCTATCCATGGGAGGTTCAGAAGGCGATCAAGGAAGCCGGGCTGAGCGGCGTCTGGATCCCGAAGGAATATGGCGGTTCCGGAGGAGGCGTTCTCAACCTTTGCCTGGTCATTGAAGAATTTTCCAAGGCCTGCGGAGGGATGGGCGTGGCCTACGCGGTGAACGCGCTGGGGACCTTCCCCATCATCCTGGGAGGCACCGAAGAGCAGAAGCTGCGCTGGCTGCCTGACGTGGCGTCGGGTGACAAGCTGGTGGCGTTCGGTCTGTCCGAGAAGGATGCCGGCTCCGATGCGGCCTCCATGACCACAACCGCGGTCAAGGATGGCGACGAATATGTTCTCAACGGCGAAAAGAAATGGAACACCGGCGGAGCGGTCGCATCCCTCAACACCATTTTCGCCGTCACCCAGCCCGGCCGCGGAGCGCGTGGTATCTCCGGAATCGTGGTTGAAAAGGACCGGCCGGGCTACCGGGTAGGGAAGCACGAAGACAAGATGGGCATCCGCTGCGTGCCGGTGGTTGAGATCCATCTTGAAGACTGCCGGGTCCCGGTTGAAAACCTGTTGGGCAACAATGAGGGCGGCGGGTTCAAGCACGCCATGAAGACTCTGGACCTGGCCCGGCCAGGCGTGGCGGCACAGGCGATCGGCCTGGCCCAGGGCGCCTTTGACCTGGCGGTGGAATACACCACCAAGCGCCAGCAGTTCGGACAGTCGATCAGCGCATTTCAGGGGATTCAGTGGATGATGGCCGACATGCAGACCCAGATCGAGGCGGCGAGGCAACTGGTGCATACCACGGCCAGGGCGGCGGATGCCGGCGCGAAAAATATCGGCAAACTGTCCGCCATGTGCAAACTCATGGCGACGGACACCGCCATGAAGGTGACCACCGAGTGCGTCCAGCTGTTCGGCGGCTACGGCTACATCAAGGACTACCCGATCGAAAAATACATGCGAGACGCGAAAATCACACAGATATATGAAGGGACCAACCAGATTCAGAGGCTGGTAATCGCCCGGCATATCCTCCGGGAGGCCGCAAGCCGGGCAAGCTAGCCGGGGAACGGGTGGTTACACCAGCGCAATCGGGGCGGACGGTTTGCGGCGGAGGGGGGCCGAGCTGTCGCCCCGCGTCAGGTTGGCATCCATTTTTCGGCATGGTTGCCGGTTTTGGTGGGATGGAAAATAAAAAGACCCGGAAAACAGAGACGATCCGGAAAGGCGGGGATGGCATCCTCCTTGCAACTGTGTGGGGCACACATGACCTCCTCCTGGTCAGTGTCAAGCCCTCTCCGGGTCTGAAGGATTTGCCCCCCCGCAGACCTGGAGAGGGCTGACCTTTGTCTGAAGTCACCGACAAAACCAGACTGTTCCAGGCTGCAGTGGAACTGCTCGGCTCATCAGGACGGCAGGCGGTCATCCCGGTGGAAGGGGTGAGCATGCTGCCGACCTTCCCCCTCGCTTCCAAGATCCTGGTGGATTTTTCCGCCCGATCTCCTGTCCTGGGAGACATCATCCTGTTCCACCAGGCAGGGTCCCTGGTCGTCCACCGCTTCCTGGCCCGGGTCAAGTCCCGTCACCACGGGCCATGCCTGCGAACCCGGGGCGACTCTCTTCAGGCACTGGACCCGCCGCTCCTGGACAAGGACCTTCTGGGGAGGGTCATTGCCTATCGCAGGGACGGCAGCTGGTACCGACTGGAGGGAGCCGGCGCACGTTGGTGGGCTGCGATGGTCGGTTCCCACGATTACTTCTGGGCCGTTCTCGCCATCGGCGCCGGTCGCGCGGACGGTATGCTCTTGAGGATCGGACTGGGGCGCTGGCTGAAGCCGGCGGTGGGAGCCCTGGACCGTTTCGGGTTGAGACTGGGGGACAAAATCCTGTTTCGCCTGCTGCACCGGACGATGGATCCGCCCGCCCTTGCGGACACCGAACTCAAGGCGCTGGGGCAGCCCCGTCCTTGAGCGGTCCGCTGCTATACTGGCCTGATACGGCGCATGAGGCGCCTTCCCCTGAAAGGACTGTAGGAAACCGCGCATGATCAATGCCATCCTTACCAAAGTATTCGGCTCCCGGAACGAGCGTTACCTGAAGACGCTCCAGCCGATCGTAGAGCAGATCAGCAGTCTCGAGCCGGAGATCCAAAAGCTCAGCGATGAACAGCTGGCAGCCAAGCGGGAGGAGTTTCGGGGCCGCCTGCAGCAGGGGGAGAGCCTGGTCGATATCCTCCCGGAAGCGTTCGCCGTGGTCCGGGAAGGCGCTGTGCGGGTCTTGCACATGCGGCACTATGACGTCCAGCTGATCGGGGGGATCGTTCTCCACGAGGGCAAGATCACCGAAATGAAAACCGGTGAAGGCAAGACCCTGGTGGCGACCCTTCCCGTTTACCTCAACGCCATTGAAGGAAAAGGCGTTCACGTGATCACGGTGAACGACTACCTCGCCAAGCGCGACTCGGAATGGATGGGACGGTTGTACCGCTTCCTCGGCCTGACCGTCGGGGTCATCCAGCATGACATGCCGGACGACGAGCGACAGGCCGCTTACCGGGCCGACATCACCTACGGGACCAACAACGAATACGGGTTCGATTACCTGCGGGACAACATGAAGTTCTCCCTGGAGTCCATGGTTCAGCGCAGCCAGAATTTCGCCGTCGTGGACGAGGTGGACTCGATCCTCATCGACGAGGCTCGAACCCCGTTGATCATCAGCGGCCCTGCCGACGAGTCCACGGACAAGTACTACCGTATCGACAAGATCATTCCCAAGCTCGAGAAGGGCGCGGTGATCCAGGGCGGCAAGCAGTACGAAGTGGAGCACACCGGTGATTTCGTGGTGGATGAAAAGTCCAAAACCGTCACCCTGACCGACACCGGTGTTGAACACTGTGAAAAGCTGCTGGAGATCGGGAACCTGTTCGATCCGGCCAACATGGAGATCCTGCATCACGTCAACCAGTCCCTGAAAGCTCATGTCCTGTTCAAGAAGGACGTGGACTACATGATCAAGGACGGCCAGGTGGTGATCGTGGACGAGTTCACCGGCCGGCTGATGCCGGGCAGGCGCTGGAGCGACGGGCTGCACCAGGCGGTGGAGGCGAAGGAAGGGGTCAAGATCGAGCGTGAGAACCAGACCCTGGCCACCATCACGTTCCAGAACTACTTCCGCATGTACGAAACCCTGAGCGGGATGACCGGCACCGCCGACACCGAGGCGGTGGAGTTCGGCCAGATCTACGAGTTGGAAGTGGTGGTGATCCCCACCAACCGGCCGTTGATCCGTCTGGAGCACCCGGACGTGGTTTACGGAACCGAGCAGGAGAAGTGGGATGCGGTGGTCCAGGATCTGAAGGAGTGCAAGGAAGCGGGCCGTCCGGCGCTGGTGGGAACGGTTTCCATCGAGAACTCGGAAAAACTGTCTACCCTGCTCCGTCGCTCCGGGATCAAACATGTGGTCCTCAACGCCAAGTACCACGAAATGGAGGCGGAAATCGTCGCCCAGGCCGGCCGGCTCGGCTCGGTGACCATCGCCACCAATATGGCCGGCCGGGGCACGGACATCCTGCTGGGAGGCAATCCGGAGTTCCTGGCCCGTCAGGAACTGGCGCGACGGGAGGTCAAGGAATCGGACATTGACGCAGAAACCTGGAAATCCGAATTCGATGCCGGGCTTGTTGAGTCCGAGCGGCTTTGCAAGCTGGAGCACGACAAGGTTCTGGACCTGGGCGGGCTCTACATCGTCGGCACCGAACGCCACGAATCCCGCCGCGTCGATAACCAGCTCCGAGGCCGGGCCGGTCGGCAGGGCGATCCAGGCGCCTCCCGGTTCTACCTCTGCCTTGAAGATGATCTCATGCGGATATTCGCAAGCGACCGCATGAAGTCGGCCATGCAGAGCCTTGGGATGCAAAAAGGCGTTCCCATTGAATCCGGCATGGTCAGCAAGGCGATCGAGCGTGCCCAGAAGCAGGTGGAGCAGCGCAACTTCGATACCCGCAAGCATCTCCTGGAATACGACGACGTCAACAACAAGCAGCGCACCCAGATCTACGAGTTACGCAAGGAACTCCTGCTGGGCAAGGAGCAGAAGGAATACGTCCACGGCAAGGCCCGGGAGATCATCGGGCTTCTGGCCGATGACTACCTGGGTGCCCATCCGGACCCGGGGGACTGGGATCTTGAAGGTTTCAGCCAGCAGGTCCTGCACTACTTCGGGACCACCCCGGACCATGCCGGCATCGCCGTGACCGATACGTCGCTGGATGTCCTCCCGGAAAAGCTCTGGGAGAAGATGGAGCAGCGTTACGCCGAGAAGGAAGCGAAGGTCGGCGACGAGTTGATGCGGCGGTACGAGCGCCACATCCTGCTCCAGATCATCGACAGCTCCTGGAAAGACCACCTCCTGGCCATGGATCACATGAAGGACGGCATCGGGTTGCGGGCTTTCGGCCAGCGCGATCCGCTGGTGGAGTACAAGCGGGAGTCGTTCGATATGTTCAGCCAGATGAAGGAACGTATCGAAAACGAAGCGGTGCGGTTCCTTTTCCTGCTCAATCCGATGACCGAGGAGGAGCGCCGCCAGGAGGAGGAGAAGCGCAGGAAGGAACAGGCCCAGATCTTCCGATCCGCATCCTCGTCGGCCGCCGGGGTGACCGCCCGTGGCGGCGTCCAGGCGGTGAAGCGCCAGGAGGCCAAGATCGGACGCAACGATCCCTGTCACTGCGGATCCGGGAAGAAGTACAAACGTTGCCATGGCGCCCCGGGTGGTCGCTGATAGAATGCCAGCCTGAAACCGGCCGGCAGCGGCCGGAGCGGAGGTCCGGATGCTCAAGCTCCCCCTTAACGAGGCTCTTACCTTCGACGATGTCCTCCTGGTGCCTGCTCACTCGGAGGTTCTGCCCAGTCAGGTCAGTACCCGGACCCGGCTGACCCGCAGGATCGAACTGAACGTGCCGCTGGTCTCCGCAGCCATGGATACGGTTACCGAATCCAGGCTGGCTATCGCCATCGCCCAGGAAGGCGGCATGGGGATCATCCACAAGAACATGTCGATCAAGTCCCACGCCTCCGAGGTGGACAAGGTCAAGCGCTCCGAGTCCGGCATGATCGTCGATCCGATCACCATGAGGGCGGACGCCCTGATCGGCGATGCCCTGGCCGTCATGAGCCGGTACCACATATCCGGCGTCCCGGTTACCGATGAGGACGGCCGGCTGGTTGGGATTCTGACCAACCGGGACCTGCGGTTCCACACCCGGAACGACCTGCCGGTTTCAAGCCTGATGACCACCGAGAACCTGGTCACGGCGCCGGTGGGCACCACGCTGGAGCAGGCCAAGACCACCCTGCACCAGCACAGGATCGAGAAACTGCCGGTAGTGGATGACGACGGCATCCTGAAAGGTCTGATCACCGTCAAGGATATCCAGAAGCAGATCCGGTTCCCCGAAGCCTGCAAGGACGACCTGGGACGGCTGCGGGTCGGTGCGGCGGTGGGCATCGCCGCCGATACCCTGGACCGGGCCGAGGCGCTGATCCAGTCCGGCGTGGACGTCATCGTTGTGGACACCGCCCACGGCCACAGCCAGGGTGTGCTGGACATGGTGGAGCGGATCCGGAGCGAGTATCCGGAGCTCCAGCTCATCGGCGGAAACGTGGCAACCTACGACGGCGCCAAGGCGCTCATCGAGCGGGGAGTGGATGCGGTCAAGGTCGGAGTCGGCCCCGGAAGCATCTGCACCACCAGGATCGTCAGCGGGGCCGGAGTGCCCCAGCTCACGGCGATCAGCGAGGCGTCCCGGGCCTGCGACGAAGCCGGCGTTCCCCTGGTGGCCGACGGCGGGATCAAATTCTCCGGCGACCTCAGCAAGGCGCTGGCCGCCGGTGCATCGTCGGTCATGATCGGCAGCCTGTTCGCCGGCACCGAAGAGGCGCCGGGGGAGACCATCCTGTACCAGGGCCGGACCTTCAAGGAATACCGGGGCATGGGCTCCATCGGCGCCATGAAGAAGGGATCCCGGGACCGGTACTTCCAGGACGAATTCGACGACAAGAAACTTGTCCCCGAGGGCATCGAGGGCAGGGTGCCGTACAAGGGCCCGCTTTCCGCCCTCGTCGGCCAGATGGTCGGGGGGCTGAGGGCCGGGATGGGATACCTGGGCTGTCCTGACCTGGAGTCGATCCACCGGGATGCCCGGTTCGTCCGGATCTCCTCGGCCGGCCGCAGGGAATCCCACGCTCACGACGTCATCATCACCAAGGAAGCGCCGAACTACAGCCTGGACTGACTATCACGCATCGCTGGCCATGGCTGAATTCCGGGCGCCGGCGTCGATCTCGATCTTCCGGGAACCTTCGCCCATGTCGTGGAACCGTATGGCGATGGCATGTTCCCTGACGTGGGCGGGCAGCTTCTCGCCCCACTCCACCACCACAACGCCTCCAGAGTCCAGCAGGTCGTCAAGGCCCAGGGATTCGATCTCCTGGGGCTCGTCGTTCAGGCGGTAGAGATCGACGTGGAACATCGGAAGGCGGCCGCCCGAATACTCCTGCACCAGGGTGAACGAAGGGGAGGTGACATCTTCCGGGACAACACCCAGGCTGGCGGCGATGCCCCTGGCGAAAACGGTCTTCCCCAGACCGAGATCACCTTCCAGGACGACCAGTTCGCCGCCCTTGAGCGTACCGGCCAGACGCATGCCCAGTTCGTACGTTTCCTGTTCACTCAGGCTGAAGGTTGTGTTGGCGCTCATGGGACCCATCCTAACCTTTTTCCCACCCGGTTCGCAGCCACTGGATCGCTCCAGGCAACTGCTCCAGCAGATCGGAAGCGATGAGGCTGTCCATGCCGGTCTCGCAGGCGGCCAGGTCGCCGGCAAGGCCATGGAGGAAAACACCCAGGCGGGCCGCATCGAACGGAGCGCAGCCACCGGCCAGGAAGGCGCCGATGATCCCGGAGAGGACGTCGCCGGTGCCGGCTGTCGCCATACCGGGGTTGCCGGTGCTGTTGAATGCGGCCCTGCCGTCCGGCATGGCGCTCACCGTGCGATGCCCCTTGAGGACGACCACCGATCCGGATTTGACGGCCAGCAGCCGGGCGGCGGCCAGGCGGTCCTCCTGGATCCTCCCGACCTCCTGTTCCAGGAGGCGGGCGGCCTCTTTGGGATGGGGGGTCAGGATCGTCGCCCCCTTCCGGCTCCTGAGGATTTCGAGGCCTTCCTTTGAAGCCGCCAGAGCGTTGAGGCCGTCGGCATCGATCACCATGGGAAGATCACATGTCTCAACCAGGCCCGCGACCAGTTCCCGGACGGCGTCCCCCGATCCCAGGCCGGGTCCAACGGCAAGGGCGTCCTGGCCGTCCGCCGGTTCGGTCCTTCCTGCGGTCATCAACTCCGGCTGCTCTCCCGTCAGCTCAGCGCGCATCGATTCGGAGACCGCCAGCGTACACAGGCCGACCCCGGTGCGAAGAGCCGCACGGCCCACCAGGACAGCGGCGCCGGTTTTGCCTGGGGAGCCTGCATAAGCCAGTAGATGGCCGTAGGTCCCTTTGTGGCTGTCGGCAGGGCGGGGAGGCAGGAGTCCGGCGGCGATGGTGGCGCCGACCCATTCCATATCCGGGCCGGCCTGTGCCACCGATTCGTCGGGAATGCCGATGTCTATTACCGACCATTCGCCGGCAAAGGTGTCGGTAGGGGCCGAAACCAGCGGCAGTTTCGGCCGGCAGATGGTGTAGGTCCGGGAGGCGCGCACCGGCTCGCCGGCAACCTCAAGACTGTCGGCGTCCAACCCGGACGGCAGATCGACGGAAACGATCTCGCATCCGCTGCCGTTGATCGTCCCCACAACCTCGGCCAGAAGGCCGCGAACCCCGCCCTTGATGCCGGTGCCAAGCATGCAGTCCAGGATCAGAGGGTTGGCCTCGAGAAACGGTGTCAGACCGTTCAGAGCGGCGTTGTCGGTGATGGAGACGACCTGCAGTCCCGATCGGGCCGCCGCTTCAAAATTGGTCGCGGCGTCTCCCTTCAACTCCGACCTGTCGGCGAGAAGGATCACGCCTGGGGTCAGCCCGGCCCTCTTCAGAAGCCGGGCCACAACCAGTCCGTCGCCGCCGTTGTTCCCTTTACCGCACAGGATCAGCACCGGACGCGAGTCCAGGTCCGGGTAGTCCTGCCACAGTCCGTCCACCACGCCACGGCCTGCCGCCTCCATCAGATCGAGGCCTGGAATTCCCAGTTCCTCGATGGCGTGTCGATC
>JACXWD010000003.1:108450-139004 GCA_014764515.1 Candidatus Polarisedimenticola svalbardensis
TCATGCTGCTGCGCTTCCTGACTGCCGGTGAGTCCCACGGCCCGGCCCTGACCGTCATCGTCGAGGGCCTTCCTGCCGGGCTGGCGATTGATATGGCTGGTGTCCAGCAGGACCTCCTGCGCCGTCGCGGCGGATACGGCCGGGGCGGCAGGATGAAGATCGAATCCGATCCGGTGGAGGTCCTGGGAGGGGTCCGGTTCGGGAAGACCCTGGGGTCGCCGGTCTCCATGGTGATCCGGAACCTGGACCACGCCAACTGGACCTCGGTCATGGCGGTGGACGGGGAGCCGACGGAGGAGCGCCAGGTCACTTCGCCCCGGCCCGGGCACGCCGACCTGGCAGGCGCCCAGAAGTACGGCACCTACGATGCCCGGGACATTCTGGAGCGATCCAGTGCCAGGGAGACCGCTGCCCGGACCGCCGCCGGGTCACTGGCCCGGCAGTTTCTTGCGGCGTTGGGAGTCCGGATCACCAGTGCCACCGTTTCGGTAGGCGAGGACCTGGGCTGCATTGTTCCTGATGAGCGGTTCGACGACCTGCTGGCCCTGCCGGACGATGCCCCGTTCCGGTGCCTTGATGGAGGCTGTGTCGAGAGAATGACCGCCGGCGTTGAACAGGCCCGCAGCAATGGAGACTCGGTTGGCGGGTCGTTCCAGATCCTGGCCCGGTCGGTTCCGGTCGGTCTCGGCAGTCACGTGCACTGGGACCGGAAACTGGACGGCATGCTGGGACAGGCGGTGATGTCGATCCCGGCGGTCAAGGCGGTGAGTATCGGTGACGGGGTGGAAGGCTCTTTCAGGCAGGGCAGCCGGCACCACGATCCTATTGATTACAGTGGTGAGGACAGGCGTTTCCAGCGTCCCACCAACCGGGCCGGTGGGATAGAAGGCGGCATGAGCAACGGCGAAATGATCCGTGTGACCGGCTACCTGAAACCGTTGTCCACGCTGCCGAAGCCGCTTCCGTCTACCGACCTGGTCTCCAAGGAACGCTCCGGGGCGGCGGTGGAGCGCACCGACACCATCCCGATCGTAGCCGCCGGCGTGGTGGGGGAGGCGATGGTCGCGCTGGTGCTTGCCGGCGAATGTCTCAGGAAGTTCGGCGGGGATTCCATGGCTGAGGTGGGACGGAATCTTGCCTCGTATCAGGCCGCCCTCAAGGCGTTCTAGGGCGCTGAAAAGAAAAGAATAGGCTCACCGAAGGAATCGGTGTAATATCGAAAGACGGGCGCTGCTCGCTCTCCCCGGAGAGAATGAGCCCTGGCACGGGTCAAGACTGAGCGGTAGGCCGAAAAAGCGGGATCCCAGTGTCCGGCCCTTTGCAGGGTCGAACGGGACACATGGAGGGATAAACCGGTCTAAGACCGGTTACGAAGCTAAGAGGTCGAGCCGCATTACCCCGGGGAGAGCGAGCAAAGCCCGTATCCAGCGTCTTTCCCAAATGATCCCTCGACTAATCAACCGAGCCGTTTTCAATCCAGATGGAACTATACCCGTATGCCCGTTGACCCTAACGTTCATTCCAGTGTCCTGTCAAGGGGAAACTGCGATATATCGAGGTGGAGTTGCTCCGGACCCCATGATGTAGCGGTGGAAGGCTGAAATGAGTGAAAATCCGAATTTGGTTGAACTGGACATAACAGCCCTGGCGGCCGGTGGCCGGGGCGTGGCCCGCCGGGAGGGCAAGGTCTGGATGGTGGAAGGCGCCGTTCCCGGGGACCGGGTGCTGGCAACCGCTGTCCGGGAGCGGCCCAGGCTGGCGGAAGGCCATACCGTCCGGATCCTGGACCAGTCGGCCCAGCGCCGGGAGCCGGTCTGTGGCGTCCAGGGAGACTGTGGCGGTTGTCCCTGGATGGTCCTCCCCGAACAGGACCAGCGGGACTGGAAGCGGAGAGTGGTCCTGGACAGCCTGGAGCGCATCGCAGGTTTGACCGATCCGCCGGTGGAGCCGGTCAAGCCCTCTCCCCTGGACCTTGCCTACCGGGGCAAGGCGGAGTTCTCGACAGGAACCGACGAGACCGGCACGGTTCTGGTGGGATTCCGGCATAACCGGCAGCCGGAACTTCTGGTGGACGTTGCCGAATGCCCGGTGATTCCGGAAACGGCCAACCGTGTACTCAAGGAAGTGCGATTGATGCTGGGCGCGCCGGAAGAGGGCGGGACCGTCGGCCTGGCCGGCACCCGGGGCCGGAGACTGGTCCTGCGCCAGTCGGCCCACGACGGTGGTGTCTTGGTGATCTTTCGTGGCCAGGGCCGGGAATGGGCAGGCCCTCGCAGGGATATGGAAAAGCTGGCCAAAACTCCTGGCGTGGTCGGCGTGGTTGCCCTCACCGGCCTGCCGGGGCGTCGGGGAGGGGTTCGGTCCAGGCTGCTTGCAGGCCGGGACCATCTGGTGGAAGCTCTGGGCGGAACCCTGTTCAAGGTGCCGGCGGCGACCTTCTTCCAGGTCAATCCGGCGGCCGCCGCCATCCTGGTGGATCAGGTTGTGGAGATGGCCGGCCCTGTCGCCAACGGAGATCCGGTCCTGGATCTGTACGGAGGGGTTGGTGTGTTCGGCTGGGCTCTGGCGGCCAAGGGCGCCCGGGTGACGGTCTGTGAGGCCGATCCCCACGCGGTAGCCGTCGGCCGGGAGGGAGTCGGTTCGCCACACCACCCGACCTTCGCCTGTGACGACGTAGGACGTTTCCTCGGCCGCGGCGGTCCTTCCCAACGGCCCCGGCTGGTGGTTGCCAACCCGCCCAGAACCGGCTTCGGCAAGGGGGTGGCCGGGAAAATCGCCGGCCTGGGAAGCGAGAGGGTCATCATGGTCTCATGTGATCCCGGAACGCTGGCCCGTGATCTGAAGCCGCTCCTTGCGGCCGGGTACCGGATGATCCGGCTGGTTCCGGTGGATCTGTTCCCCCAGACCGCCCATGTGGAGACGGTTACGCTGTTGCAGAGAGGGTGAAAAGAACCGTGACCCTGGTTACCGGGGCCGCGCAAGCTCCGCCAGCACCGTCTCGGCCAGCAGGCTCTTGTTGACGTTGAACCTCAGGTCCAGTCGCAACCGGTCGATCAGCGCCACCAGTTCCCCGGCCCGGTCCGGGCTGATTTGCCGGGCCAGTTCGACCAGATCTGCGGATATGTCGGTATGGAGCAGACTTTCCCGTGGCATACCGGCCCCACAGCGAGCCACGTCCCGGAGAAGTCCCTGGAGCATGTCGAGTCCTTCCAGCAGGTCCAGCTCACCGTCGCCCAGGATGCGGCGGGTCATATCCGGCAGTTCCGCCAGGGCGGCAGGGGAGGCTGCCAGGGCTCGCAGGTCCGCCAGGAACCCCGCCCGTCTGGACTTCATCACAGGCAGGTCCAGGGTCTCGGCGGCCACCGGCCGCCCACCGGAGAGGGCGGAGCGGATCTCGGCCTCCTGGCGGGTGTAGCCCTTCTCTTCAAGCAGGGCGGCTAGTTCCAGCGGATCAACCGGACGCAGGCCGATGCTGATGCACCGGGACCGGATCGTAGGCAGCAGGGCGTGGGGCCGGGTGGTGACAAGGACGATGATCGACCGGCTCGCCGGCTCCTCCAGCGTTTTCAGGATAGCGTTCTGGGCCTGGGGATTCAGCCGATCCGCCGGGTCGATGACGAATACCCTGCGGGATCCTTCCGCCGGGGGATGGGAAGCCTGGGTATTGAGCCAGCGGATCTGCTGGATCCGCACCTGGGTCAGTAGCTCATGCTCCCCCGGGTCGAAGTCCAGCGCCATCGGCGGGATCTCCTCCTTGGGCCTGGGGCTTTTGGGAAACTCTTTTTTAGGGTACAGGCCGATGCGGTAGAAATCCGGGTGGGAAGCGGCGGCGACCTGGTGGCAGGAACGGCATCGCCCACACGGTGCGCCCTGCTCCGCCGCGCCGTCATCCGTGCACAGCAGGGTTCTGGAGAAGGCGAGAACGGCGTCCCACTTGCCGACCCCTGCCGGCCCGTGGAACAGGTAGGCGTGAGGGATCCGTCCACCGGCCAGGATTTTCCGCAGCAGGCCGACGGCGGCGTCCTGGCCGATGATGGTATCCAGGCTGGTGATGGAACCGGACGATGAACTCATGTCATGAGACGTCCAGGACGATATCCCGGACCGTGTCCCAGACCCTTTCGGCCACCGATTCGATACCCCCTTCGGCGTCCACCACCCGGAAGCGTTCCGGGTCCTGGGCTGCAAGAAGAAGGTAGCCGTCCCGGACCCGGGAATGGAATTCGAGTTGCTCTTCCTCAAACCTGCCTTCGGAGACCGTGGTGCCCTCGAAGGTATTTCTGACCCGGGCCCGGTTGACACCGACTTCCGCTTCCATGTCCAGGAGAACGGTCCGTACCGGTCGACGGTCCAGGGGAGGATGGCTGTGGATTTTCAGGATCAGGTCGCAGCCGAGCTCACGGCCGTAGCCCTGGTAGGCCAGGGTGGCGTCCAGATAGCGATCGGTGAGTACTACGGCGCCACGGGCCAGTGCCGGTTCGATCAGCTCCTCAAGGTGCTGGGCCCGATCGGCGGCGTAGAGCAGCAGTTCGGTCATGGGGCATGGCGGGCTGTCGCCGGACTGGAGCAGCAGGGTGCGCAGGTCGCGGCCCAGAGCGGTCCCCCCCGGCTCACGGGTCAGGACGACCTCTTTTCCGGCTTGGCGCAGCCGGTCGGCCAGGTGGAGGATCTGGGTCGACTTTCCCGAGCCCTCAATACCCTCGAAGGAGATGAAACTGCCTGGGAGCTGCGCGCTCCCGGGTCTCAGTGCGAAGGGTGACGGGGCAGGTTCGTCCAGCGTTCCCCATCCCGACCCTGACAAGTGCTTCTTCTGCACAGCACGGCTCCGGAATCATAGAGGGGCCAGTCGGCCGTTCTCGAAAAATGCCTCGGCGGCGGCCAGGTCCCGGGCGATCTGGTTTGAAAGTTCCACTCCATCAGCGAATTTCTGTTCATCACGGATCCGCGCCAGGAACCGTACCTCCATCCGCTCACCGTAGAGGTTGCCTTCGAAGTCTATCAGATGGGTCTCTACAGCCGTCCCGCCTGAATGGAAGGTCGGCCGGATGCCGACGTTGGAAACCGCCGCCTGCCGGGCTGCTCCGGTGACCACCTCGGTGACGTAGACCCCGTTGCCTGGCAGCAGTTCATTGCGGGTGGACAGGTTTGCGGTCGGGTACCGCAGCTTCCGGCCCCTTCCGTCGCCACGGGTGACCTCGCCTCGTATGGTGTAAGGCCGTCCCAGCATGGCGGCTGCCGATTCCACCTGGCCGTCACGGATCTGTTGGCGGATTCTAGAGGAGGAAACGATCCCGCCGTCTATCTCCACCGGGGAGACGGAGCCAACCTCGAACTTCCGTCGGGCGCCGATGGCGGTCAGGAGCTCCACGCCGCCGGCACGGTCGTGACCGAACCGGAAATTCTCGCCGATCCGGACTTCGGCAAGATCCACTCTTCTGTCCAGTACCGCCTCGAAAAACTGTTCCCCGGTCATGGCGGCCAGGGTGGTGTCGAACGCCAGTATCAGGACGGCGTCCAGGCCGGTCTCCTCCAGGCTTTCCAGTTTTTGCCCCCGGGTCTGCAGCAACTGGGGCCGGCGCTCCGGTGCAACGACTTCCAGAGGGTGGGGGTCGAAGGTGATGAGCAGTGAACTGCCGCGGAGGGCCCTGGCGGCGGCGACCACGTCCGACAGGATGACCCGGTGTCCCCGGTGCACGCCGTCGTAATTCCCGATGGTAGCCACTACCCGGCCAGCATCTTCAGGATAGCGTTCGATGCGATTCCAGATCTTCATGGCGCCCCCGTTGATCGATCCCCGGCGGGAACGATCCTTCCGACCAGATCGTATCCGGCCGTCTCGGTCAGTTCCACCTGCACGAACGATCCGGGCTCGGCCTGGCCGTCGTTGATCAGGACCTGGCCGTCCACATCCTGGGACTGGCCGGCGGTGCGACCGGTCAACAGAAGCTCCGTCTCCGGGTGGGTGCCTTCTACAAGGACCTCGACCGTGCGTCCCAGCCGCTCCTTGTTTCTTTCGCCGGCTATGCCGGCCTGCAGCTCCATAACGGCGCCTCGCCGCTCGTCCATCAGCTCCTGGGGGACATCGTCTTCCAGCCGGTGGGCGGAAGTGTCTTCCTCGTGTGAGTAGGTGAACACCCCGACGTGGTCGAAGCGAACTTCCCGAACGAAGTCCAGCAGGTGGCCGAATTCGTCCTCGGTCTCTCCCGGAAAACCGACGATCAGGGTCGTGCGCATGGCCGGATCGTCCATACGACGGCGGAAGCGCTCCAGCAGCTTGATGTGAGAGTCGGCCGATCCTCCTCGCAGCATCCTGGACAGGACGGCGGAGTCGGCGTGTTGCAGCGGCATGTCCACGTAATTGACGACCTTGGGCAGCCCGGCCATCGCCTCGATCAGTTTGTCGGTCACCGTATTCGGGTACAGGTAATGGATCCGGATCCAGTGCAGGTCGTCGATGGCGTTCAGCGCCTCCAGCAACCGGGGCAGGCCGTCCGGCTCTCCCCGATCCCGCCCGTAGTGGCTGGTGTCCTGGGCGATCAGGTTCAGCTCCCGCACCCCGGCTGCGGCCAGCCTCTCCGCCTCGGCCACCAGGTCATCCTGGGTGCGTGACCGGAATGCCCCGCGGAAAGACGGGATGGCGCAGAAAGAACACGCATGGTCGCAGCCCTCGGCGATCTTCAGGTAGGCGGTCCAGGATGGCGTGGCCAGGTGCCGGGGGGCGAGATGGTCGTATAGCGACAGGGAAGGGCCGGAAGGGGCGACGGTCGCCGGCCCCCCCAGGGAAGCGATCCCTGCCGATTCGATGACCTTCGGCAGTTCGTCCAGCCCGATAAACGCATCCACCTCCGGTAGGTTGGCAAGAAGCTGCTCACGGTAACGCTGAACCATGCAGCCGGCGACAACCAGGCGTTTCAGGCGGCCGGTTTTCTTCAACTCGGCGGTTTCCAGGATGGTCCGGATCGATTCTTCCCGGGCCGGACCGATGAACCCGCACGTGTTGATGACGATGATGTCGGCGTCGCCGGGCTCAAGGACATATTCGCAGCCGTGGCGGTCCAGATGGCCCAGCATGATCTCGGTGTCCACCAGGTTCTTGGCGCATCCGAGACTGATGATTCCGACGCGGGGCGCCTGTTTCATGGCCGCCCGGAGCTCAGGGGTAGATCCGGTGGATCTGTCGCGGGTAGGGGATCGTCTCGCGCACATGGGGAATGCCGCAGATCCAGGCCACGCAACGTTCGATCCCCATCCCGAATCCGGAGTGGGGAACGGTGCCGTACTTGCGGATGTCCAGGTACCACTGGAACGCCTCTTCCGGCAGGTCGTGTTCCCGGATTCTGGAGAGCAGCAGGTCGTGATCGTGGATTCGCTGGGAGCCGCCGATGATCTCCCCGTACCCTTCCGGCGCCAGGATATCGACGCAGGCCGCCTTGGACGGATCGTCCGCATCGGGCTGCATGTAGAACGCCTTGATCTCACGAGGCCAGTGCGTCACCATCACCGGCCGGTCGAAGCGCTCCGTAAGAAGGGTCTCGTCCATGCCGCCGAAATCGTTGCCGCGCTGGAACTCCGGCGCGCCGGCTTCCTTCATGCGGGCCTGGCTCTCCGGTTCCATCAGGATATCCGCGGCCTGCTCGTAGGTCAGGCGGGGGAACGGAGCCTGGATCGCCTCCAGCTTGGCGGTATCACGCTCCAGTACCTTCAGCGACTCGCCGCAACGTTCCAGCGCGCGGCCGACGACGTAGGTTACGAAGGATTCCGCCAGTTCCAGCAGCTCCGGAAGTTCCATGAAGGCGACTTCCGGCTCGATCATCCAGAACTCGGTCAGGTGGCGGCGGGTCTTGGATTTCTCGGCCCGGAAAGTCGGCCCGAGACAGAACACCCGGCCGAACGCCATGCAGGCCGGCTCCAGGTACAGCTGTCCGGACTGGGTCAGGTAGGCCGGTTGCCCGAAGTAATCGGTTTCGAACAGGGTGGACGTGCCCTCGCACGCTGCAGGGGTCAGGATCGGAGAGTCCACCAGGACGTAACCCAGATCGTAGAAAAAGTCGCGGCAGGCCTTCACGACCTCGTTGCGCACCCGCAATACCGCCTGGGGTGTCCGGGAGCGCATGTACAGATGTCGTTTGTCGAACAGGAATTCAATGCCGTGTTCCTTGGGCTGGATCGGGAACTCTCCGGCTTCATGAATGATCTCGAGCTCTTCCAGAGCCAGCTCGAACCCGCCGGGAGCACGATCATCTTCCTTGACCGTACCCCGGATCGCGATGGACGATTCCAGAGGCACCCGGTCGCAAGCCTCGAACAGTTCGGCGGAAACGTTTTTTACGAACGCGACGCACTGCAGGTAGCCGGTGCCGTCCCGAAGCACCAGGAACTTGATCTTCCCCGACGACCGTTTCTGGAACAGCCAGCCTTTGAGGGTGACCGACTCCCCGACATGCTTTGAAAGTTCCTCGATGTAGACGAAGCTGCGGCTCACCCGTGCTCACCCGCCTTCTCGGCCTTGGCTTTCTCCGCATCCTCCACGATCTCTTTCCGGATGGCGACCGGCGCTTCCTGGTAGTGGTCGAACTCCATATGGAACGAGCCGCGATCGGAGGTTATGGACTTGAGGGTCGATGAGTAGTCCAGCATTTCCCTCAAGGGCACCTGGGCCTTGATGATCTGGTCATGGCCCTGGGCTTCCATGCCCTGAGGTTTTCCGCGACGTGAGGAGAGGTCGCCCATGATGTCGCCCATGTACTCTTCAGGCGCCACGATCTCCACCTGCATGAGAGGTTCCAGGATGGTCGGCCTGGCTTTCTCCATGGCATGTTTGAAGGCCAGGGAGCCGGCGATCTTGAACGCCATTTCCGACGAGTCCACGTTATGGTACTTGCCGTCCAGCAGGATGATCTTGAAGTCCACAACCGGGCAGTCGGCCTGCCAGCCCCGCTCCGCCACTTCCTCAATGCCCTTGCGCACTGCGGGACGGTAGTTCTGGGGGATCGAACCGCCGAAGATCTTGTCCTCGAATACGAAACCGGATCCACGGGGAAGAGGCTCCATGTCAATGACGCAGACACCGAACTGGCCCCGGCCACCGCTCTGTTTCTTGTGTTTCCCTTCCACGTTGCTGACCTTGGCGGTAATCGTTTCAAGGTAGGGGACCTTGGGCGGGTGGAGGATCGCATCCACGCCGAACTTCCGTTTCATTTTGGCCAGGGCCACTTCCACGTGAACCTGTCCGGTGCCGGACACCAGCATTTCATGGGTCTGGGGATGCCTGCTGGTTTTGAGGGTGGGGTCCTCTTCCATGAGCCGGTGCAGGGCTTGGGCGATCTTGTCCTCGTCGCCTTTGGATTTCGGTTCCACGGCGTAGGAGATCGCCGGCTCACGGAACGTGATGGGAGGGTATGCGATCGGGTTGGCCGGATCGGCCAGGGTGTCCGAAGTCTGGGTTTCCTTGAGCTTGGAAAGAACGCCCAGATCGCCGGCGCGCAGTTCTCCGATGTTGATGCTCTGCTTCCCCTGCATCAGGGAGATGCCGCCCAGGCGCTCATGACAGTCGTGATTCATGTTGTTCACGTTGCTGTCGCTCTTGAGAGTGCCGGACATGACCTTGAACAGGGACAATTTTCCGGCGAACGCGTCGGCCATGGTCTTGAAAACGAACATGGACAGGGGTGCGCCGCTGTCTGTGGCCCGGGTGACGGTGTCGGCTTCCTCCATCTTGTCGAGGTCGGAGGGGGCGTACGCGGTCAACTCGCCCCGCTCTCCCGGCGCCGGCGCCAGGGTCGCCACCATGCTCATCAAAGGCTGCATGCCGATCATTTGGCTGGCGGAGGCACATGCGATCGGGAAGATCTTGCGATCCCGGATGCATGTCCGAAGCCCGGAGGCAAACTCTTCGGCCGACAGCTCGCCGGCTTCCAGGAATTTCTCCATGAGGGCGTCATCATTTTCCGCCACCATTTCTATAAGTTCATTGCGGGCGGTTTCCACGGCGTCGGCCATGTCGCCGGGCACGTCTGCATTCGTCATTTTGCCGCTGGCGTCCTTGGCGAAGGTGAACGCCTTGCGGCCGATCAGATCCACCACTCCGGAGAAATCGTGTTCCTTGCCGATGGGGAGCTGGACCGGGAGGCAGCCCCGGCCGTAGCGTTCCTGCAACGCGGCGACGACAGTGCCGAAATCGGCGTTTTCCCGATCCATTTTGTTCAGGACGAAGAATACCGGCAGGTCGAAATCGGCGGCGTATTTGAAAGTCCGGTCGGTGACGACCTGGATGCCGGAAACCGCTTCGACCAGCAACAGGGCGGAGTCGGACACGTAGATGGCCGATTTTGCGTCGGCTACGAATGCGGCGTAGCCCGGAGCGTCGATAATGTTCAGCTTGCGGCCGTCCCACTCCACATGGGCCATGGCGGTCTGCAGGGAGATCTTTCGGGCGACCTCTTCTTCGTCGAAGTCGGTGGTGGCGGTGCCGTCATCGACACTCCCGAACCGGTTGGTCACCCCGGTGGCGAACAGAAAACCGGAGGTCAGTGACGTCTTCCCGCAATCGCCGTGGCCGAGCAGGATGACGTTCCGTAAGTCGGGAGTATCGTAAACCTTCATCTGTGAGCTCCTTCCGCTCTTCTTAGGTCGTCAACACGGTAAACACAAAGAGGAAATATACCACGAAAACAGGGGGTTCAGAGGGGTCAGGCCTTCATCCTCTGCCCTTGTTCCTCCCGGATGAACAGCCAGCCCACCATCTTCCCGATCGGTATTTCGTTGTCCGGCGACCTGAACTCTTCCGGGAGGTCGTGGCGGGAGGAACTGTCGTCCGGGTCCATGGCGCCGGCCTCCGCCAGCACACCCTGGAACCGCTCCTGCCACTTTTTCATGTTGGCGACCCGGAGATCAACCCAGCCCTCGCGGCTCCAGCGGTCAAGGGAAGCGGGGGTGAGGGTCTTGTTCTCCCAGACCGTCGGGATGACCATCCGGGGGCCCCGCAAAAGGCTGCTGCCGTCAGGCAGCAGAACCGGGATCCCGATGGAGAGTATCTGGGTCCTGAAATCCTGGTGATCCTTGATATATCCGGCGGCGTCTGCAGCCAGCTTTTCAGGATCATCCTCCGCCACGCCTCGGAAGGTCACCCGGATCCGGCGAAGAAGGTCGGCCTCGAACAGCAGTTTGGAGAGTCGGGGAGGGCCCAGCATTTCGAAGGCTACCGAGGCGACCTCGTGCTCTTTCTCCAGGGCCTCCAGCCGTTTCAGCGCGGTGGCTCTCATGACCCCGGCCCGGTAGGTCGGGTCCATGCTGGCCGTATCCAGGGCGTTGATGACGTCGTGGCCCGAGTTGATGCCGGCTACTTCGAAACGGACGTTGCGGGCGATCTCCTCCGGAGTGACGAATTCCATCTGGCCCAGAGTGGTCACCACCTCGAACTCGGCCCGGCTGAAAATGCCGTTTTCTCCAGTGTCGATATAAACCGACTTCAGGTTCCCGTCGGCGCCGGCATCCACCTCGGGATACGACCGGGACCCGCCCATGTCCGGGTCAGCGTTCAGGTCTACCGGTTGGTCGAACGGGCAGTCGTGAAGACGAATCGGCTTGCCGCGTTTGATGACTTCGCCGTACCTGATCCCTTTCCAGGCGATGGCGGCCGCCGGCTTGATCTCCTTGACCACCGGCCCACCCGGGGTGCGGGCCATGAGGAACAGAAGCAGGGTGTGGGCGCCGGCCATGGCCGATTTGCTCAACAGGATCCGGGACGGCTTTTCTTCACTGTGAGTGTAGGGGATGTTCAAGCCCATCCCCCCGGTGCCGGAGGTTCCGATTTTTATATAACCGCCGACTCCGGCCTTCACCAGTCCCTCGTACAGGATCTGGATGTGACGGATCAGCTGGGGCGTGTACAGGGTACAGAGGTGTCGCTCCAGGGTTCCCCGGAAGGTTTCGATGCCGTGTCCCTTGTCCAGGTGGTCCAGCACTTCCGAGGCCGAGCGAAAAATATCCTGGTAGGCCAGAGCGGTGGCGGTGTTGACACAGTCCACCACCAGGTCCGGTTTTTCTTCCGTGAGAACCTGGTAGAGGAAGGATCGGTCCAGGATTTCTTCGGTGAGTGGAAGGAGGGTATCGTCGATGATCGCCCTCCGATGCCCGGTATCGTCCAGCATCTCCTGGCGGCCGGCGTCCTTGAGGGCCGAGCGGACGAACAGGTTCCCGTGGATACCGGCGAATTCCGCAGCCGTATCCGGGAAGTTCTTCTTGAGCAAGCTGGTTGCTTCGGCCACTTCCGAGGCAGCCAGTGAACTGATGATCAATTTCCGTGGATTCAGCGGGAGAAGTTCCCGGCAGACTGCCGTGCCGACCAGGCCGGCACCTCCGAGGACCAGGACGGTTTTGTTCTTCACTTCCATGGTGCACCTCCAGGCAAACCGGAAGGGCATCCTTACATAGGAACCAGGTGAATTCCAGAGGGATAAAGTCGTTCTTGACCCCAGATACCCGGGGAATTACGTTTTCATCAGGCACTTTGGAAAAAGGCCTTGATTTGGACACAATTATGCCGGGAAAACCATACTCCCGATCAGATTGGAGAGCGAGGATCAACGTGAACATCACATGCCCCTCATGCGGGACCCGGTACCGCCAGCCGGCGACGGCGGAACTATCGTCCGTCAGCTGCTCCTGTTCGCGCTGTGAAGCGGTCTTTCCGTCGGACGCCCGGACACCGCGCTATTCCATCAGCCGGTCCGGCTGCACGGAACCGGATGCAGGTCCGGTTTCCATCGATACGGTCCTTGCGATCGGAGCGAGGCTGGAGCCTGAGGCTCCTGCAGTGACGCCGCCCCTGGTGCTTCCGGTTCCAGGACTGGCCGACCTGCCTATCGTAATGGATGATCCGGCCCTGGCCTCGAAGATCCGGGGAAAAGGGTTCGCGGCCCCTGTGGAGGCGGCCCCATTGACCGACAGCGGTGTCGCTGTTGAAGAACCGGAAGCGGAGGCGGAAGAACCTGCGAAGAGCAAGGCCAGTGTTCCGGAGCGCCACCGTCCGCCCAGAGATACTCGTCCCGGTTTCGGGGCTTTCATGATGGTCGCGTGCCTCCCGACGGCCATGGCGGCTGGTGCGTGGCAGCTTTCGACGATGTTCGCTGAAGATCCGTTGATCTGGACGACGCCCGCCGGTGTGCTGGGCCTCCTTTTTTCATGGTTGTGGGTGAGATGGAAATATCGCGAGCGCTAGAACTGAACCAACCTGCCGGGGAAGTCTGCCCCAGGTGTGACGAGCCGGAAGCCGGCCTCAGGCCGGTTCGTGCCCAGACCCTGGGTGGTGTGCCGCTTCATCGCTGCCATCGCTGTGGAACCCGTGTGGTCCGTGAGGATGATCGGGAACGATTCGTTTTCTCATGCGGCAGTTGCGGGTTGCCGTTCCTGGCCGAGGAGATCCTGCCTCACGCCGAACACCGCTGCGACGACTGCAGGAGCGGCAAGGAGGTGCTTGAGGTTCCGGAAGATGTGCTCACCGGAGCTATGGAGGAGGAGGCTCGCTCGGCTCTCTCGCTGCGCTGGTCCTTCGTGACATCGCCCTCCCTGACCATCTACCTGCAGCGGGTCGTCAACCAGATGGAGTCCCGGATTGCCGGGGCGCCTGCCGGCTGCCGGGTCGTGCTCGTAGACGACTGGTCCATGAGAACCCTGGCCCTGCCGTCCGGACTGATCATGATCAGCCTGGGAACCCTGGCGTTCCTGGAGGACGAAGCGGAACTGGCATTTGTGCTCGGTCATGAAATCGCCCATGCAGCGTCCGGCGACGCCGCGATCCGCCTGGTCCGCCTGGGCTACCATGCGGCGGCCTCGGAACGGAACGGTGATGTGGATGATGTCTGGACCGAAACGGTCCTGGACCTGGTCCGGCTCGGGTACGGACGGGTCAGGGAGCGGGACGCCGATGCAGTTGCCGTGGAATCGATCCTGTCCCTGGGTTACGACCCGGTGTCTGTTGGCCGGTACCTGGCCAGGATTCAGAAGCGCATCGGGGCCGGAGACTCGGAGTTGAGCGAGTTGGCGGCAGCCCACCCGCCTGCCGACGACAGGTCCCGGAGGATCGATCGTGCCCTGTTCGGGAGATCGCAGCGCGAGCTGGCGCCCAAGACCAACCGGGAAGTTTTCCGCAGGGCGGCAGGACACCATGTCCTGGCCGGCGACCTGGTACCGGTGGATCTGACCATCAGGAGTGAATCTGAAGATGGCGACCTGACCGCGGATACGGCCGGGAAGGGCAGATTGTTCTGGATGGTGGCGGCGATCGCGACCTTGACGGCGATCATCCTCTCCGTAGGTCTGTACCTGTCGAACTAGCCCTCTGTCACCCGCTCGTGTGCAGCCGCCGGCCCCTCGATAAGGCATAATGCCCGCTACCGGAACCGTTCCGAATGCGAGAGGGAACAGGATGGCAGCGGCGAAAAGTCTCCGTCTGGGTGCCCACATGTCCATTGCAGGCGGTCTGGAAAAGGCGGTGGCCCGGGCCTGTGAGGTTGAGGCGACGGCACTCCAGATTTTCGTGAAATCGGCCAACCAGTGGGCGGCCCGGCCGTTCGCCCCAGGCGAGGTCGATCGCTTCCGGAGCTCCGGCCTTGCGGCGGGCCTGAATCGATACACCATGGCCCACACCTCCTACCTGATCAACCTGGCGTCACCGAAGCCGGATCTCCTGGAGCGGTCCCGTCAGGCGCTTGCCGTTGAACTGGAGCGCTGCTCCCTGCTGGGCGTGCCGTTCCTGGTGTTGCACCCCGGCTCCCACGTCGGGGAAGGGGAGGAGGCCGGCCTTGAAGCGGTGGCAGCTTCTCTGGATGCGGTCATGGGCGCCACCCCGGGTGGAGGGCGCGATGAGGTCATGATCCTGCTGGAGACGACTGCCGGCCAGGGGACCAACCTGGGGTCAAGCTTCGAACATCTGGCCGCCATCCTGGACCAGGCAGCCTGCCGGGATCGCCTGGGCGTTTGCATCGATACCTGTCACCTTCTGGCGGCAGGCTACGAGTTCCGCGATCCGAAGTCATTCCGGAAAATGATGAAGCGGTTTGACGAGGTTATAGGGTTGCACAGGCTGCGCGGCGTTCATATCAACGACTCCAAAACCGATATCGGCAGCAGGAAGGATCGCCATGATCATATCGGGGATGGGTTCATCGGCCTCGAGGGTTTCCGGCCCTTCGTCAATGACCCCAGGCTGCGGGAAGTTCCCATGGTGCTTGAAACACCCAAGGGAGACGATCTGTCGGAAGACCGGCGGAATCTAGCCCTCCTGCGGGGCCTGGTTGGATCGTGAAGCTGTCTGATTTCGATTTCGATCTGCCGGAATCGGCCATCGCCCAGCAACCGTCCGTGCGACGGGACCGTTCCCGCCTGATGGTTCCCGCCAAACCGGATCAGCCCACTGGTCACCTGCGGTTCGATCAACTGCCGGGGCTGCTGAATTCCGGTGACCTCCTGGTTCTCAATGACACCCGGGTGCTGAATGCTCGTCTTTTCGGGGCCAGGGCGACCGGTGGCCGTCTGGAGTTGTTGCTTCTTACGGAAGATCCGGCAGGTTCGGGAAAATGGTGGTGCATGATGAAAGCCCGGCGTGGGCCGAAGCCGGGTGAGATCCTGAGGCTGGACGGCGGGATCGACGCCGAAGTGCAGAGGCGCCGGGACGACCACTGGCTTCTGCAGCTGGCGCACCCGTCGGGGGACCTCCCGGCGGTCCTTGCGGCGGCTGGGCATATGCCCCTCCCGCCGTACATCAGGAGGGAACCGGACGATACGGAAACTGCAGGCATGGACAGGGAACGCTACCAGACGGTCTTCGCCAGGCAGGAAGGGGCGGTTGCGGCGCCTACCGCCGGGCTTCACTTCACACCGGAACTGCTGGACAGTTTGGGCCACCGCGGCGTGGAGATCGCTTTCCTGACCCTGCATGTCGGCATCGGAACTTTCCTTCCGGTCCGGGCCGACGACCTTGAAAACCATGTGATGCACACCGAATCCTTCACCCTGCCCGAGAAAACGGCGGAGGCGGTTCGCAATGCCAGGAACGGCGGTGGCAGGGTGGTAGCCGTCGGCACCACCGTAGTCCGCACCCTGGAAGGCTGCACCGACTCCGACGGCGCCTTGGTTCCGGGCAGCGGTCGTTGTAATCTCTTCATCCGTCCGGGCCATCGATTCCGTAACGTGGACGCCATGATCACCAACTTTCATTTGCCGCGCTCCACCCTTCTGATGCTGGTCAGCGCCTTCGCAGGCCGGGAAAGGATTCTGGCTGCCTACGATGAAGCGGTTCGAGCCGGTTACCGGTTCTACTCCTATGGCGATGCCATGTTCCTGACACCATGAGCGGGAAGTTCGATTTCAGGCTGCTGTCCTGTGACGGCAGGGCCAGGCGTGGCGAGCTCTGCACCGGGCGGGGGAGGGTGCAGACACCGGCCTTCATGCCGGTGGGGACACTGGGCTCGGTGAAGTCGGTCACACCCGAAGAGGTCCGATCCTGCGGTGCGGACATCGTGCTGGCCAATACCTACCACCTTTACCTGAGGCCGGGCCATGAGCTGATACGGGATCTGGGCGGGCTGCATCGCTTCATGCACTGGGAACGGCCCATCCTCACCGATTCCGGAGGTTTCCAGGCCTTCTCCATGACCGGTCTCTGCCGGGTGGACGACCACGGGGTTCGGTTCCAGTCCCATGTGGACGGTTCGAGTCATGTCCTGACGCCGGAAAAAAGCATGGAGATCCAGGCGGCGCTGGGGTCGGATATCGCCATGGTGCTGGACGAATGCCCGGAACTTCCTGCGGAATACGAACGTATCGAGAGCGCCGTGGCCCGGACAACGGCGTGGGCCAGGCGGTGCCGGGAAGCTTATACCGGTCCCGGCGTGCCGTTTGCCATCGTACAGGGCGGGCCGTGGGAAGACCTGCGGGCAAGAAGTGCTCGCGAACTACAGGAGCTGGACTTCCCGGGTTACGCCATCGGCGGCGTCAGTGTCGGCGAACCGGCTGAAGCGATCGCCAGGGTGGCCGGCCTGACGGCTGCGATGCTGCCGGAGGACAAGCCCCGGTATCTGATGGGTGTGGGCCGGCCGGTGGACCTGATTTTCGGCGTGGATTCGGGGCTGGACCTGTTCGATTGCGTTATGCCGACGAGGAACGCCCGCAACGGCACCTTGTTTACATCCATGGGGAAGATCAACATCAAGCGGAATGAATTCCGCGATGACCCTTCGCCGCTGGATCCGGATTGCTCCTGCGAAACCTGCAGCAACTACACCCGGGCCTATCTGCGCCACCTGATTCTCTCCGGGGAAATGCTGTCCGCCAGGCTCAACACGATCCACAACCTGACGTACTATCTGGGTTTGATGGAGACGATGCGACACGCGATTGAGGAAGGGAGCTTCTCCGCATTCCGCCGGGAGTACCTCGATTCGCCTGCCGCCGGCCGTTACGGAGGAGATGATCGGTGATCGGAGGCGACGTGGATCGGCAGGATCTGGTCTTCATTGGTGACGTCCACCTGGACCGGGACGATCCGGCGGTGGAGCCGTTCTGCCGCATGCTGGAGACGGTTGCCGGGGATGCAGCCACCCTGGTACTTGCCGGCGATCTTTTCAACCTCTGGATAGGCGGGAACGGTCCGGAGCCGGACCACATCCGGCCGGTCCTGGATTGCCTGAGATCGATCCGCCGGTCCGGCGTAGCGGTGCGATACCTCGAGGGGAACCGGGATTACTTCATCCGAACGCACTATGAAGGTGATGTCTTCGATTCGGTGGCGGAGAACGGGCTGTATGAAGAGGTCGCCGGCCTCAGGGTGTTCTCGATACACGGCGACCTGGCCAATCCGGACGACCGGCAGTATCGCAACTGGCGGAGGTTCAGCCGCTCCCTGCCGGTCCGCCTGCTGTTTCGTGCCTGCCCGCACCGCTGGCGGACTTCCCTGGCGGATCGCCTGGAGAGCCGAATGCGCCGCAGTAACCTGGAATACAAGCGGGAGTTTCCCGAGACCGCGGTCCGTGAGTATGCAGCCGGCCCGTTTCGGAATGGTTGCGACCTGGTGGTTCTGGGGCATTTCCACGTGGAGAAGGACCTGCCGGCAACCGGCCCGGAAGGGAGCCGGATTCTCGTTCTTCCCGAGTGGAAAGGCAGCCGTCGGTGCCTGAGGGTCGGGGCCGACGGCCAGGCGAGGTTCCTGCCCGCCGGCTGATATTCAAACCCGGGTGGCGGGTTTCTCGCTCCGGATCATGAAGTTGCGATCCAGGGGGCTGAAGCGGTCTGCCGCCTCGATGAGGGACTTGGCCGTGTTCCTCGGGAAACTGATGACTTCCACCTTCGGCCCCATCGCCTTGACCCGGTTGACCAGCGATGTGAAGTCTCCGTCTCCTGAAACCAGTACCACTACGTCCAGCATCGGAGCCGCATCGAGGATCGCCAGCGCCATCTCCATGTCCCAGTCGCCCTTCATGGATCCGTCGGTGCGCACGGTCAGGTTTTTGCGGTGGACCTTGATACTGCGTTTCTCGAGGCGTGCAATGAAACTGGACTGGTCTATCTCCTTGGATTCCACCACGAATGCCTGGGCCAGGATCAGGCGGCGCTCGGCGACGGCGGTCTGGATCAGGGCGTCGAAGTCCAGCCGGCCCTTCAACTGGCGGGCGGCGTAGTACATGTTCTGTACGTCCACGAAGATTCCGACCCGAGGAAGCTGGCCCTTTTTCCGAGCCTTGCCCGGCGGCGGCACCGTTGCTTCCACCAGTTTCCGCAAGGCCCGGAACTCTGTGAGGACCTCGTCCAGCTTCTGATTATGGGTTTTGTGATCTTTCCTGCGATCCCTGCGGACGCCTGCGGTTTCACGCTGCAGGTCCGCCAGGAGGGTCCGGCCGTCCTGCAGTTCGGCAAGCTTGGCATGGAGAAGCTTATCGTCGCCGGATTTGTTCCGCGCGACCCGGGTCAGGGACCGGACTGCTTTTGCCAGCTCCTGCAGCTGGTCGGCCTTGGGCTCGGCGCCGGTCCCGTTGCTGCCGGCACTGGCACGGGCCTGTTCCGCCGCATCCCTTCGCAACCGCTCCACAAGCATTCTGGATTCAGCCAGTTCGCCGCGGCGCTCGATCAGGTCCCTCTTGAGGCCCTTGGCCACTTCCCGGCTCCTGGATATCTGCCCTTCCAGGTAGCGGACCTTTTTTTCCTGGGCCTGACTCCGCTTTTGGAGTTTGGCCAATTCCTTCTCGGGCGATGCCGGGACAGCGTTTTTCTTGGCGGGGACCTTCTTCCTGCTTCCCGATGGAGGCTTGCCGTTTCCTTCCGCCGCCACCCGGCTGCAGAGCTTCTGCCGGATGTTGGCAGGGTCCAGGTCGTCGGTCCCTGAAGCCAGCAGGAACAGATGTCTGCCGAGATTGCCGTTGCTGGCCAGGAAGTCCTGGTCCTCCAGCCGCTCCAGCCGGTCGGAGGCTGAGAGCCTGGAGAACTTCTTCTGGCTTGACGAGTTTTCTTTTCGTAGAACCCGGAGGACCGACCGCAGGGCGGTGCTGTCCTTGGTCGCCTTTGAGACCAGATCCTCCAGGATTTTTTCTCTTTTCTGGGAAGCGGTTCTCCTGCCCGGGTAGGTCAGCCCGCAGGTGCCTGCCAGCCGTACCAGTCTGGCCGAGTCCAGCGTATCGGACAGCGCCCGGGTCAAACCGGATGAGCCGAGACGATCCAGAATGTCCGTTGCCTGGCGCTGCATCGCTGTCCCCGGTCCGCCGACGGCTTCAACTGGTTGAACTCTATAGGCTTGTCCACGAACACCTGTTCGTCGGGACAGGGGTATTATACCATCGCCGGTCCTGATGAAGGAGTTCGGAGGCAAGCGATGGGATAATCGGAATCGGTGTTGATCTGGTAAAAATTACCCGGGTGAGGCGTGCCATCAACCGCAGGGGGGACCGGTTCGTTTCCAGGATTCTGGCCTCCGGGGAGCGCCAGGAATGCCCCAAAGATGTTGCACTCGATGAATGGGTAGCCGGCCGGTTCGCCGTCAAGGAAGCCGGCCTGAAAGCCCTGGGAACCGGATGGGCCGAAGGGGTGGCCTTCGGCCAGGTTCGGGTGCTGCAGGACGGCACTCTCGGGTTCAGCGGCAAGGCAGGGGAAAGGGCTGATTCTCTCGGGGTGGTGAACTCCAGGGTTTCCCTCACCATCCAGGGCGACCTGATCGCAGCCGTGGTTATCCTGGATCGCTGAGCTATTCCGGGTCACGGAGCTCGATCACTCCGTTCTCCCTCATCTTCTTGAGGGTTCGAAACGCCTCGACGTCCCGGATCGGCGCCACCTGGATAATGGAGCGGACATCCCAGGTACCGTCGATACGACTCAAGAGGAAGAATTCCTCGGGAGACAGATCCTCGGTTTCCAGTTCGTCCAGCGGACGGGCCAGGACCGGGACTTTGCCTTCCGGCATGTAGTGCTTGCGGGCCTTTTCAAGAAAAGCTACCTCGGCCTCCCGGGTCAGCCGGCGCAGCGATTCGTTATTCGGGTTCTTGCGATAGATCTGATCCAGGATCTCGAGGGCGGCGTCGAACTCTCCCTCCGACATGAACTTCCTCGCCAGTTGCAGCGCCGTATCCACTTCTTCGGGTGAAAGGTTCGGTTCAGGCCGTTCGGGAACCGGTTCTGGATCGGGCGCTTGCACTGCCGCCGGCTCAGGATCTGCCGGCTCCGGTGTGATGAAGGCGTCCGGCTCCCGTTCAGGATCCGGCTCGTCGCTGAACTCCGGGAACAGTGGCGCAACACCCTCCACGGCTGCCGGCAGCGCCGTTTCTTCAGGCTGTGCCGCCGGCTGTTCTCCCTTGAGTTCGATCAGGTCGGTGCGGTGGAGCTCGAACAGGAACTTGGTGACGATGTAGACCGAGCCATGGGCGTGGAGCAGGATGTCGGCGATGGTTCGCTCTCCGTCCAGTGCCTCGTATATCCGGCGGGCGATCTTGTTCCGGAACACCTCCTGGGGCGGAAGCTTGGCCGTTCTCTTCGGGATCATTCGGTCGGAGACGATGACTTCCCGGATCTGCCGGATCTCGTCCATGCGCTGCACGCCGCGAAGCAGGACATCATCGACACGGATATCGGTAGGAAACTGATTCTTGCCTGTTATCGCCTGGTCTTCGTACCGGAATACGCCATGCTCCCACTCGAACAGGCTGAAAATCGTCTCTTCCACTTTGGAATGCAGGTTGCGGGTAAGCTCTTCACTGGTGAGCACACCCATTTCAAAGAGGGTCATTCCCAATTGCTTTTTAGTCACAGCCTGCTGGTCCAGCGCTATCCGCAACAGGTCCTCTGTGACCTGCCCCCGTGCCACCAGGTAGTGTCCCAGCAGTTCGCTGGGGTCATTGGAAGAGCAGGAAACGATTCGACCCTTCTCGAACACGATCTTCTTGCAGATCTTGTCCCGCTCGACCTCGAGGGTTCCGGTCCGACCATTCCCTCCAAGCCACTGGAGCAGCTCTGGAAGGGGCATCGAATATAGGTCACCGCTCACAGCCATAAATAAAGCCTCAATGCTGAAATCTAGGCATAAAGACCGCCCAGGCAAGTCTCATTCCTGAATTCTTGGTTGTCGGTGTGCAACCTCAAGGCGCCTGGGAAATATCCCCAGGGCCTCTGCTTGTTGACAGTCCTGCAGGCGTGACGAAAAATGAGTGATCTCGCTGATTTTCGGGGGCAGTCGTACCTCGTTAGGCGACCTGAAAGGCGGCATGGATGTTTAAGCGATGTCTCTCTGTTCTGCTGATGGTTGCAGGCAGCCTGTTGGCAACAGCCGCCACTCCGGCCCAGACACCTCCTGAGGACCTGCCCTCACTGGGCTGGATCGACCAGGAGAGCGTGCCGGTCCTCCCCGTATCCCTGATGGCCCGTCTCACAGCGGACTGGGAGGAGATCGAGGTCGAACCGGGGTCGTACGACTGGGCCCGGATCAGCCGGCGGATCGACGAACTGAAACAGGCGGGAGCGCTGGTCTCCCTCTGCCTGGACGGCTCCCACCCGGCCTACCTTGCCGGTGGCGAAGCACCGACCCCCCTGGTTGAAGGGTCGGTGGAGGCCTGGCTGCGGTTCGTGCGGGACGCCGTCCGGCGCCTTGGGGACCGTGTGGCGGTTTACGAAGTCCTGGACCTGCCGTCCGGGGACGGAACCCGGGACGGTGTTCCGGCCGAGATCTATGCTTACGTTCTGAAGCAGACCGCACTGGCGATCCGGGCCGAGGCCGAGAGAACCGGTATTCCGATCCCGGCAATTGCCCAGGGCGCGGTGGACTCCGGCAGGATCGACTGGCAGCAGGAACTCTGGCGGAACGAGTCCGCACCGTACGTCGACATAGTGCCGGTCAGGTTCGGCGGTGGAGACGGGACGGCTGCCGGGGAAACCATCCGGAAGCTTATCCCCGAGTCTCTGGCTTATCCGCCGGCGCCGGCCCTGTGGGCCCGGTTTGAATCCGGCATCGCCGGCGAGGGCAAGCCGGGACGGCTGGCTCTCCCCCTGGTGGCACTGTTCAACGGAGCAGCCCTGGCATTTACCGACCTGCCCGCCGACGACGCCGGAAAGGACACCGCCATCCGCTGGCTCGCCGGAACTGCCGCCACCCTTGCCGGTGGGTATGCACCTGCCCCGATGGAGGCAACTTCCCTGAAATACGTCGAAGGGGAGGGAGATCCTGAGGGTGGGGTCGTGGCGAAATTCTTCAGCGACGAGACGTTCCAGGCGCTGGTGGTTTATGAACTTTCGGCCGGGGGCGACCAGGATCGCAAGGCCTGGCTGGAATTGCCGTCGTCATTCGTCCGCAATCCGTACATCCTGGACCCGGTCACCGGCCGGCGCCTGCGCACCACCACCGCCGACCCTCCTGGTGGCGGGCCGGGCCGGCAGGTCAAGATCACCCCTGCGGATTATCCGCTGTTGCTGGAATACCAGGCTGGTGTGGCGACGCCTGGTTTCGAACTGGATACCGAAGAGCTGCAGGTAGATCGGGGTCGGGAACTGTCTGCACAGGAGATCATCGCCCGGCATCAGGCGGTTCAGCAGGTCCAGGACGATTACATCGAGCGCTGGACGGCGGCGGCCAGGGTGGACTACCACTTCAAGTTCGCCCAGGGCGGCAGCAATATCGACGTATCGATCAAGAGCAACTACTTCTGGGCCCGGGGCGAAGAGATGGAATGGGAGCAGACCGAATACATGGTCAACGGCACCCGGGTGCCTTGGAAGAAGTTTCCCGAGATACCGTTGATCCAGCCGGAAAAGGTGATCACCCTGCCGATGGATCTGACCCTGGACCGGACCTACCGCTACCGTCTGGCAGGCAGGGACCGGGTGCAGGGCCGGGAAGCCTGGATCCTGGCCTTCGAGCCGGAGTACCCGGACCCTAAGCAGCCGTTGTACCGGGGCAGGGTCTGGATCGACCGGGAAAAGTTCGTCCGCCTGAAAGTCTCCCTGGTCCAGAACAATCTGGAGGCTCCGGTTCTGACCAACGAAGAACGGGACCTCTACAGCCAGGTGACCTCAGGCGACGGCCGGGAGCTCTGGATGATGTCCACCATCCATGGCCAGCAGGTCTGGACGGCCGGGGGCAGGAATTTCATGGTCCAGCGGGAAGTGTTCTTCGAGAGCTACGACATCAATCCGGACCCTCTGACCTTTCTGGCCGCCCGGGAGTCTGCGTACCGTTCGGTCAACCAGATGCTTCAGGACACCGACGAGGGCTTCCGCTACCTGGAGCGCCAGGAAGACGGCACGCGAACGGTCAAGAGTGAAATGGACACCAGCCAGCTGTTTGCTGCTGCAGGCCTGTTCAAGGACAACGGCCTGGACAACATCGTCCCCCTGGCCGGGGCGGACTACTTCGACTACGACCTGTTCGGGAAGGGGATCCAGGCCAATGTTTTCTTCGCCGGTGTGTTCCTCAACGCGACGGCTACCGACCCGGACCTGTTCGGCAGCCGCGTCGACCTGACCCTCAACCTGCAGGGCAGCGCTCTCAAATTCGACGACAAGGTGTTCGACGGGGACCAGGAGCTTGTGGCGGAACGTATCCGCACGCGCAGGCAGGGGGTCAGCCTCCAGGCCGGCGTTCCCCTGGGCAAGTTCGCCAAGCTGAATGTGATCGGGCGGATGGGGTTTGTGGAATATGACCAGGAGGACGAAGCGGAAGCGTTCCGTGCCGGCCTGCCGGTTGGCTTGGAGTTTGTCCTGCCGCCGGACCACACCGTATCGTCCGCCTCGGTGGAATTCATCTACAACCGCAGGGGGTATACCTTCTCTGCGGAGCAGACACGCTTCCGGCGCTCCGAGTGGGGAGCCTGGGGGTTGTATGACCCGGTGGCAGGTGAATTCATTGATCCTCAAACCACAGTCGGCCCGGAGCGATACGACCGCTGGGAAGCGTCGGTGAACAAGGAGTGGTTCCTGCCGAAGTTCCAGAAGATCCGGGCGGAAATAACCTATCTTGACGGCAACGATCTGGACCGGTTCAGCCAGTACGAGACCTCCTTCTTCGGCCGTACCCGCCTGAGCGGTTTTTCCGGTTCAGGGGTCCGGTTCGACCAGGGCAGGATCCTGCGGGCTGGATACTCATTCAATGTTCTGGATATCCTTCAGCTGGACGCCACCGTGCAGTCAGCATGGGTGAAGAACGCTCTCCTCGACGACACATCCCGCAATTTTACCGGCGCCGGACTGTCCCTGAACACGCCGGGACCATGGAAGACCTATTTCATATTGAATTACGGCCGTGCAATTTCGGCGGACATCCCCGAACTGGATGACCAGCAGGAATTCATGCTCACTGTTCTGAAGCTGTTCTGAGTCGTACCGGAACCCTTTGACAGGCAACATCTTCTGCGCTTACATTGCCCGGTGACGGCCTGCATGCCGCGGAGGTTATAGACATTGCGAACTGCCCTGATTGCAGGGGTGACCGGCCAGGACGGCTCCTACCTGGCGGATCTTCTGCTGGCGAAGGGGTACCAGGTGCACGGCATCATCCGGCGCGCCAGTACCCTGACGACCCAGCGGGTAGATCACATCTACGAGGACCCGCACAACCCGGATGTCCGGTTTCGGCTGCATTACGGTGACCTGACCGACGGAACCGGGTTGCGAAGAATCCTGGAGATGGTCCGCCCGGACGAGGTCTATAACCTGGCGGCCCAGTCTCATGTGCGGGTTTCGTTCGACCAGCCCGAATATACGGCCGACGTGGTGGCCACAGGAGCGCTGCGTCTGTTGGAGGCGATCAGGGATTACGTGGATGGCGGCGAACGGCAGGTCCGGTATTTCCAGGCCTCATCGTCCGAAATGTACGGTACGACCCCGCCGCCACAGAACGAGACCAGTCGGTTCCATCCCCGCAGTCCGTACGCCGCCAGCAAGGTGGCCGCTTACTGGTACACCGTCAATTACCGTGAAGCGTACGGTTTGTATGCCGTCAACGGGATCCTGTTCAATCACGAATCCCCGCGAAGGGGTGAGACTTTCGTCACGAGGAAGATCACCCGGGCCGTGGGGCGGATCAAGCTCGGCCTCCAGGACAAGCTCTACCTCGGGAACCTGGATGCTCGCAGGGACTGGGGGTTTGCCGGTGACTACGTCGATGCCATGTGGCGCATGCTGCAGGCGGAAAAACCGGCGGATTTCGTGGTTGCCAGCGGCGAGTCGCGTTCGGTTCGGGAGTTCCTGGAGGCGGCTTTCGGCTACGCCGATCTGGACTGGCAAAAATACGTCGAGATCGACCCTCGATATTTTCGACCTGCGGAAGTGGACGACCTGAGGGGTGATGCCTCGAGGCTGGAGCGGGAGATGGGCTGGAAGCCGGTGGTCGGGTTCACCGAACTCGTCCGGATGATGGTGGATTCCGACCTGGAGCTGGCGAGGCAGGAGCAGACGTTGAAAAATGCCGGCCACGATATCACCGGTTCCGGCTGAGCGGAACAGGCCCGGGCCTCCATGAATTTCTCGATCATAACCGCGACCCTGAACTCCGGTGCGACCATCGCCGCCTGCCTGGACAGTGTCCGGGAGCAGGGAATGGAGGTGGAACACATCGTCATCGACGGTGCATCCACGGACAGCACCCTGGAGGTCATCCGGTCCGTGGCCGGTGATCACGTAAGTCTGGTCAGCGAACCGGACAGGGGAATCTACGACGGGATGAACAAGGGCCTGGTGCAGGCGACCGGCGAGATCGTCGGAATCCTGAACTCGGACGATGTCTATTCCTACGGCTCGGTTCTCAAGGATGTCGCCGCCGTGTTCAAGGATCCGAAGGTGGATTGCTGCTACGGCGATCTGGTCTACGTGGAGCCTGACGACCTCCAGAACATCCGTCGCTACTGGAAATCCGGTCCGTTCAATCCGTCACGATTCTATCGCGGCTGGATGCCTCCCCATCCGACCTTCTTCGTTCGCCGCGCCTGTTATGACGACCTGGGGCACTTCGATCTTGCGTTGGGCTCGGCGGCGGACTACGAGCTGATGCTGCGATTTCTGCTGCGCCACCGCCTGAACGTCCGGTACATCCCGAAAATTCTCGTCCGGATGCGTACCCGGGGCGTGAGCAACGCCTCCCTGGAAAACCGCCTCCTGGCCAATCGCCACGATCGCCAGGCATGGCGGGAGAACGGCCTGAAACCGAATCCGCTGACCTTGTACCTGAAGCCGATCAGGAAAATCGGTCAGTACGTGATGCGTCCCCGGGAGCCTCTGGCCGCCATCAGCGATTGAAACCGCCTGAACAGACCCTGCGGTACAGTTCGGCGTACTCTCCGGCAATGGCGACCGGCCTGAACTGTTCGATATTCTTCAAGCCGTCGGCGATGATCCTGGTGCGATAGGGGGCGTCCTGAACCATGCGTGTCACCGCCGTCCGGATAGCGGCGGCATCCAGAGGGTTCACCCGGCAGGCACCGGCCCCGGCGATTTCGTTCATAGGCGAGATGTCGCTGGTGATCAAAGGTGTTGCGGTCGCCTGCGCCTCGATGACCGGCATGCCGAAACCTTCATATTTTGAAACGAAGGTCACGATGTCCGCTGCGTGATAGTGCGCAACGAGAGCCTCCCGTGAGAGGCCGGACGAAGTTTCGTACCGTATTTCGTGGTGGGCCAGAAGGGCGGTCTGCCGTTCGCTCAGGGTTCCGATTATGTCCAGTGTGCACGGTATCCCGGAAATGGCCTCGCAAACCGTATCGAGGTTCTTGTGATCGGCGGTGCCGATCTGGAGGATCCTCAGGCAGGCCGGGTCGATCGGCCGGTCGGGTCCCGGCTGGAATTCCGGAGCGACGCAGTTGGGGATCACCACGATCCTGTCGGGGTCGATGGTGACATGTTCCAGCAGCTCGCGGCGGGTCTTCTCGGATATGACCGTAACGCAGGCGGAATATCTCGCCGGCAGAATGAACCAGAAATATTTCAGCACGCTCCGCCGAAGGCCGCTGGAGCGGGTGAGAGGGACGCAGTCGTGGACGGTCAGGATCGTTCGTCGCCGATCCAGCAGCATGGCGATGAAGTGGATATCGCCGGTGATGTGATTGACGTCACCCTGGCTCCGCCTGGCGGCTCGTGCGATGCGAAACCGGCTCAGGATCCCTTTGCTCAATTCCGGGGCAACGTGAACCACCGGCTCGATATCATCCGGCAGGTATTGCCTCACCGTGGCGAACAGCTCTTCGATACTGATCTGTTGCGGGTGCGGCTTTCTCTGGAAAAAGGTGACTTTCAACCGGCAGCTTCCTTTTCCGTCGCGGAGCGGATCTCGAGTTCTTCAAGTGTGGATTCGATCCGGCGATGCAGTTCGTCTTTCAGTTCGTTCACGGAATTCTCGGTATAACCGACCGTGTCCAGCGCTTTACCGAAACGCACCACGACCTCGCCCTGCGTGATCCGCAGCGTACTCGGCTGCAGGCGCTGGAAGCTGCCCTGGATGGTGACCGGACAGATCGGCACCCTGGCCTTGAGGGCCATATGGAATGCGCCCTTCTTGAACGGTCGCAGATTGCCGTCCTCGCTCCGTGTGCCCTCGGGGAACAGAATCACCGAATTGCCGGCCCTGATTTTGGCTCCCGCTTTCTCGAGGCTTCTCATCGCTTTGCTGATATTGGACCGGTCGATCGGTATGAAACCGGCGGCCCGGATCGCCCAGCCCAGGACGGGGATGCGGAACAGGGATTCTTTGGCGACGAAGCGTGTCTCCCGGGGCAGGACAGGCAGCAGGGCCCAGATGTCCACCATGGACTGGTGGTTGGCGATGTAGACGCATGAATGATCCAGGGCCCGGTTATCCAGGCCTTCGTATCGGATCCGGATACCGGCGGCCCGCAAAATGATCCGGGACCACATGCCGCCCATGATCACGCCGCTGTTGCCCTTGCGCAGGATGAGGCAGCCGACGATAGCCGCCGATCCGAAGAACAGCGTGGCTGCTACCGTCACCAGGATTGTCCAGATACTACGAAGCATCACGCTCTTTCATCGAGTTGATCTTTGAAGCAGTCCGGTAAAGTATAATCCAGTCGATGTCTACACAAGGACCCTGGAAGGCTGTGGGGAGCTCCATGGCCTGCGGCGCAGCTTACGATCTGTTTTTTGCAGTGGCGATCCTGTTCTTTACGGCTCCCGCCGCTGCTCTCCTGGGCCTGGCCGTTCCGGAAGATCCGGTTTACCTCAGGCTGAACGGGATTTTCCTCCTCATCCTGGCCGCATTCTATTGCCTCCCGGCATTGGCCCCGAAACGGTATTCCGGGGTGGTGGTGCTTGCCGCCGGAGGCAGAATCCTGGGGTTCCTGTTTTTCACCTGGGCCTGGATGGCCAGTGACACGACGGTATTCCTGATCCTGGGAGTCGCAGACCTGATGTTCGGCGTTGTCCATGGATTCCTTTTATGGCGAACAGGTCGCTCTCCGGCGCAACCTGAACTAAATACAGGCGCTTGACCTGCCAGTTCCCTACACCTATTCTTTCCACCCGGCTGGCCGCCCTGTCCGTTCGGGATGTGGGGCAGGACCGGCCAGATGGTGGAAGCGATGTTCGACGCGCTCATCGCGTACCTGAACGAGCTGGGAGGGATGTTCCGGCTCGGAGGGGAGACGCTGAGATCCGGCCTGCGAAGGCCGTTGGAGCTCGATCTCTGGCTGACCCAGATGTACCAGCTCGGCGTTCGCTCCCTGACCATAACCAACGTAACCCTTTTGTTCACCGGGATGGTCCTGGCGATCCAGACCGCGTACTCGCTGGCGGCCTACGGCGGCAAACCGTTCGTCGGGGACATCCTGGCGCTTTCCATCGTGCGGGAACTGGGTCCGGTCCTGACCGCACTGATGGTTGCAGGCCGTGTGGGGGCCGGCGTCACCGCCGAGATCGGATCCATGGCGGTGACGGAGCAGGTGGACGCCCTCCGCGCCCTGGCCGCCAGTCCGGTCAAGAAACTGGTTGTGCCCAGGGTCGGAGCCCTGATCATCATGCTGCCGCTGCTGACCATACTGGCGGATACCATCGGACTGTTCGGCGGCATGCTGATGGCGATGTTCGAGATCGGACAGAGCCGGGTCTACTTCCTGAACCACGTCGTACAGGCTCTGACCATCCAGGACATCGCATCCGGAGTCGGCAAGACGGTGTTCTTTGCCATCTTTATCGGTATCATCGCCTGTTACAACGGCCTCCACGCCACCGGGGGAGCGGACGGCGTCGGTCGGGCGACGACCAACACCGTGGTGACTTCCTCCCTGGCGGTCATAATTTCCGATTTTTTCCTGACCAAGCTTTTTCTTCTGGTGTAGGCGATGGGCGAGCATTTCATACAGTACGTCGATATCCACAAGAGCTTCGACGACAAGCAGGTTCTCAGCGGGGTCAGCCTGGGCATCCCGACGGGGGAGACGGTGGTGGTCCTGGGCGGGTCCGGGTCGGGCAAATCGGTCCTGCTGCGCCACACCATCGGCCTGCACTGTCCGGACAGCGGGCGTGTGCTGGTGGATGGTGTGGATATTACCGGCTTCAATGAAAAGCAGATGCTGGAAACCAGGAAAAAGGTCGGGATGCTGTTCCAGGCCGGGGCTCTGTTCGACTCCATGACGGTGTTCGAGAACGTTTCCTATGCTCTGTTCGAGCATACGGACTGGGAAACGGACCGGGTTCGCCAGCGTGTGGCGGAAGTCCTGGGGTATGTCGAGCTGGAAAACGTGAACGAATTGATGCCCTCGGATCTTTCCGGCGGAATGCGGAAGCGCGTGGCTCTGGCCCGGGCGATCGCCCTGGCGCCCCGGGCGATCCTGTACGATGAGCCGACCACGGGACTGGATCCGATCACTGCAAATACCATCAACCAGTTGATCCGCAGCCTGCAGGAATTGCTGGGCATTACATCGATTGTGGTGACCCACGACATCCAGTCGGCATTTCATGTGGGCGACCGCATCGCCTTTCTGTATAAAGGAAACATCCTGTTCGAGGGGAGCATGGATGAGGCTCGCAGTACGGATGAACCGATCCTGAAAGGGTTTCTCGAAGGGGGAGGGTATGGCTAAGCG
>JACXWD010000105.1 GCA_014764515.1 Candidatus Polarisedimenticola svalbardensis
ACTGCTCGGCGTTCACCTGAACCTGCTCCGGAAGATGGAACCGGTAACCGTTCTGCTGCCGTTCGACCCCACCGGGCACTCGCCTGCCGGTGAATACGCCCAGCAATTCGCCTCCAAGTTCCTGATAAATGAAGACGAACAGGCGGAAACAGTTCGGTCGCCGGATAGCACCAGCCTTGCCGGAGCGCGCCTCGCTTCGCTGTACGACGAGGACAGTCGACCACAGCCCATGGAACAGGACCGGATCACCCTGGACGATTTCCAGGGAGCAGCTACCGAGGTGACCTGGGCGGTACGCCGGGCAATTGCGTCGGGAACCGATCCGAAGGAGATCTGCATCCTCGCCCGGGACCTGTCCCGGTATGGGCCGGCCCTTGAAGAGGCGTTCCGGATGGTTCCCGGGAAGGACGGCGGAGAGCCGGTCTGGACCGGCTCACTGACAACCCCGCTTCGCCGGGATCCGGTGGTACACGATGCTCTGGTCCTGCTCCAGGTGGTCTCGCAGGATTTTCCCCGTGGGCCGACGGTGGAGCTGCTGTCCACACCCCGAATGATCTGGCAGCTGGTGATGGGAAGCGAGCCCGCAGCCTGGAGCCCGGACGGGGCTGCAGTCGACCGTTGGTCCCGGCGGGCCGGCATTCTGGGCGGCCTGGATCATTGGATCCGGGATCTCCCACGGGAAGCCGGGTTCGTGCCGACCTGGAACCTGGAGACAGAGGAGGAGCTGGCCGCCGCCACTCGACGTTGCGAACAGGCCGGCGCTTCTGCCCAGGCAGTAGTGCATGCCCTTGCAGGTCTCCACAAACGGTTCCAGGAAGAGATACCAACGACCTGGAGTGGCCATGCCGACCGTTACCGCCGGATGCTGGAACTCCTGCCTGACAGGACGGAGTTGAACGACCTCCTGGACGACATGGCCAACCTGGATCGGATCGGCGACGACAGTCCGGTCACCGGCCAGGAAGCACTGAGCTGGCTGGAGCAGGCGGTGGACGACAGCACCCTCTCCCCTCAGTCCAGGGACCGGGGCGGGATCCGTGTCCTGGATGCGATGCAGGCCCGGGGACTGACCTTCAGCCGTTTGTACCTGATCGGTTTCCACGCCGGCTCGTTCCCCAGAATCGGTCGGGAAGACCCATTCCTGGACGACAGGTTGCGCAGGCAGATTCAGGATGAACTGGGAAGGCCGCTGGCATCCAGACTGGGTGATGGAGGGGAGGAACGGCTGCTCCTGGCGCTGATGCTCGGTTCCACCCGGGATGATCTGCATCTCTCCTGGCAACGGGCGGATGATACCGGCCGGGCCGTATCGCCTTCGGCGGCCCTGCGGGAGATGGCAAGGGCTGTTCTGGGGGTTCCGGACACGATCAGGCTCCACCAGGAGCGGGTGCGTCGACGATCGGTCCACCCCCATGTCCGCCTTGCGGAATTGGGATCCGATACCGGGATGCTCCACCCTGAAGAGGCCCATGCCCTGGCTGCCTTCTCCTGCGAAGGGACCGCTCCCGACCCGGCCGTGGGAGCCGGTTCCCTCGGCCTGTCCCGCCAGACCCTGGCGATGCTCCAGGCAACCGAACGGTTCCGCTTCGGGCCCACCGGCTGGGACGGTCGTGTCGGGCCGATGGGCGACCGTCGGGAGTTCCAGTGGTCTACGACGGCCCTGGAAGACCTGGGCAGATGCCCGCTGCGGTTTTTCTTCCGGCGGGTCCTGAAGGTCGAAGAACTGGAGGGCGAACTCTCGCCCCTTGAGATCGCGCCGGTGGATATGGGCACGGCGGTCCACAAGCTCCTGGAACTGGTGTATTCCGATCTGAATGAAACCGGTTCGTTCGCCGAACCTGATGCGCCGACTTTGGTTGCCAGGGCCGGCCGTTTGCTGGACACGAACTGGGATACTGCGTTCAGAAGGATCGACCACCGTGTCGCCGACCATCTCCGCCCGCTGTGGAGAATCCAGGAATCGATCTGGAAAGAGGCGGTGGTCCGGTTCCTGGAAACCGACCTGACCCGGCTCTCCGACCTGGGCCCGCTTACCATCGACATTGAAACCTACCTGCACCGGGAGATCGACCTGGGAGACGGTGTGACCATTCACCCGGGAGGAAAATTCGATCGCCTCATCCACCAGGGTGACACGGTTCATGTCGCCGACTACAAAACCTCGGGCAGGCTCGGGAAACGGATCAGCATCAGTGAGATGCTCAAGGGCAACCAGCTCCAGGTCCCGATCTACCACCTGCTGGCGGAACAGCGGCCAACCGTGGAGCTTCTGGGAGTCGGACCGGGCTACGCCGGCCCGGAAAGCCGGGCAGAGTTCACCGGCTTTGCCCGGGACGATCAGTTCGAAGGACTAACAGAAACCCTCCGCGTCCTGGCTGGACTGCTGTCGGCAGGACTGTACCCGATCAAAGACAAGAGTCCGTCCTGCAGTTATTGCGCCTACAAGGCCGGTTGCCGGATCAACCATCCCCCAACACTGGAAAGGGAGGCCGGGTCGAAAGACAGCAGAGATTTCATCCGGCTCGCCGGGAAGAACTCCTTCAAGAACCGAACGCTGTTGCACGACCTTGTCCAGGAGGAGGGGTCGTGATGACCGGTCTCTCCACAGACCTTCCCGACCGCGACGACAGGATTCGGGCCGTCACCTGTTTCGACGCCAACCTGGTGGTGGAGGCCGGAGCCGGCACCGGCAAGACCTCCCTGCTGGTGGAACGGATCCTGGTAGCTCTCGGCGCCGGGCACGCGACCCTCGAACAGATCACCGCCATCACCTTCACCGAGAAGGCGGCAGCGGAGATGCGTACCCGGCTGGCCACCGGACTTGAACGACTGCTTCGACTTTGCCGCAGGGAAATCGACGATCCGGATCCGGGCTTCGAGGCGGACCGGGCCGATCTGCACCTGACTGCGATGGGGATCGATCCCGCGCTGTTGCAGGAACGGATCCTGGCGGCGCTGCACCGGATCGACCGGGCTCAGGTGAACACCATCCATACCTTCTGTGCCGGCCTGCTGCGAGCCTGGCCGATGGCGGCAGGGGTGGAACCCGGCTTCGACATCGATCAGGGGGACCATTACGACAGGATTCTGGATGAGGAGTGGGAACGGTTTGTGGTCGAAGCACTGGCCGACAACGGTCAAGCCGAGACCTGGCGAACTCTGCTGGGAAAGATCGCCCTGGGGGACCTCCAGGATGTTGCCTTCGCACTGGCCGGTTTCGGTGTACCCCGGGAGATCCTGGAGAACCCTTGCCCCGACATCGATCCCCGGAACCTGTTCCGGCCGGACATAGAGGCAACTCTCGGATCCGCGCGAGGGATCCTGGCCATGAGGGACCCGGGCAAGGCCAAGCCTCCCATGCCCGCCACGGTGCTGGCCGCACTTCATGGCGGGTTCGCGGTATTGCTGGAGGAGGGATATGCCAGGTTCCGGCAGCATGTGGAGTCCAGTGAAGAACTGCAGCGCCGGCTCAACCAGGCCTCTACATACAAGCCGAGCAGTGCCAACGGATTCGTGGACCTGGACGTGGAGACACTTCGCAAAGCGATCCGGGACGGTATGGAACTCCTTCGCGCTCTCATGCAGTCCGATGATGCAACCGTGTCCATGATCGTGGGGGTCGCAGCCCCGTTCGCCGCCGGCGCCAGGGAACGTCTCCTGCAACAGGGGTTCGTCGGCTTCGACGGGCTTCTGAACCTGACCCGGGATCTGCTTCGGGACCATCCGGACATCCGGGAGAAGGTCCGCCGCGGGACCCGGATGATCCTCGTAGACGAGTTCCAGGACACCGACCCGGTGCAGTATGAGATCGTCCTGTACCTGGCGGAGCGCAGCGGAGAATCGAATCCGGATCCGTACCTGGCCAACCTGGAACCGGGGCGGTTGTTTGTGGTGGGTGACCCGAAGCAGTCGATCTACCGCTTCCGCGGGGCCGACTACTCCGCCTTCAAGGCTGCGGTGGATCGGATCCTGGACCAGGGCGGCAGCCGGCTGGTGCTCAAGGCGAACTTCCGCACCATTGGGGAGATTCTGGAACCGATCAACCGGCTGTTCGGTGAGCGGTCCGGGAGCCCATGGGTCGTCTCGGAGCAACATCAGCCGCCCTATATCCCTCTCACGCCAACCAGGAACGAAGGCGGCGTGCAGAGGGTTGAGGTGTGGAACACACCTGCCGATGAAACGCCGAAGGCGCCGGTGCGCCGAGCTCTTGAGGCGGAGGCGATCGCTGCGGAGATCGAGAAGACCGTTAGAGGATCCGACGGAACGTCGTACAGCGGCATCATGATCCTGGTCCGGGCGTTCAGCAATCTCGAGATCTACCTGCGTGCCTTGCGGGACCGGCGGATCCCCTACGTCGTGGACGGCGGCAAGGGGTTCATGGAACGGTCGGAGGTTACCCAGCTGATCGCCACCGCCCGGGCTGTATCGCTTCCTTCGGATCAGGCGGCACTGCTCTCGTTCCTGCGCTCCCCTGCCGCCGGGGTCAGCGACGTCCAGCTTGCTGCCTATGCCGTCGCCGGCGGCGCCTGGGACTGGCGCCGATTCGAACAGGTGAACGTTGCCGACCATGGGGAAATCCACCAGGCGTTCAGCCTTCTGGCATCCATGGCCGATGCGGTCCAGGACCTGCCTGCGGATACAGCGGTAAGGACCATAGTTCGCATGGCCGGGATGCAGATCACCGGCGCCCTGGCCTTCGAAGGGTCCCAGCGGGTGGCCAACATCGGCAAGCTATGCGCCGTCGCCTCCGATCTGGCACGGGACGGCCGCATGTCCCTGGTGGAGCTGCTGGATCACCTCAAGGATGAGAAATTCACCGAATCCGATTCCGAATCGCCTATGGCCGACGAAAAGACCGACTCGGTCCGGGTGCTGTCGATACACAAGGCGAAAGGGCTTGAGTGCGATACGGTCATTGTCCCGGACCTGGCCCGGTCGACGACGGATCACACACCTCCGAAACTGGAGGTCGGCCGGCTGCCGGACGGAACCAGCGCCGCATCGGTGCGGCTGCCTGACCTGAGGAACCTGGTGTCCTGGTACAGGGAGCGGGAAGAGAAGGCCCACGAAGAGGCGGAGAACATCCGCCTCCTGTACGTCGCCGTCACCCGGCCGAAGAACCGCCTGATCGTTGTTTCCGGATGGTCCCAGGGCCGATCGCCATGGGTTGACGCCATCGCCGCCTGGAACCGGCCGGACCAGGGCATCCTCAATCGGGAGATGGAGCGGCCAGGTTCCAGCCGCCGCGGCAACGGTTCTCCGACGATCCAGGACACGTCCGGCCTGGCTGAATCGTTCCGGTCCGTGTTGGACGGGGTTCAGGGTCAGATCCACGCGCCGTTCCAGGCCCCTTCCACACATGACGAGGAACGGTTTACCGGGAGCGAAGAGCCGGACCGCCTCCCTCGCCATGACGGCGCAAGCCGCGACGAAGCAAAAGAGTTGGGCAC
>JACXWD010000106.1 GCA_014764515.1 Candidatus Polarisedimenticola svalbardensis
ACACTTCGCCTGTTAACCGATAGAGCCGGAGTTTGATGTTTGGAGGTTTGGCTCCTGAGGACGGACTCGAACCGCCGACAAGGTGGTTAACAGCCACCTGCTCTACCAACTGAGCTACTCAGGAACAAGGCGTGCCAGACAAGCGGGGAATTTACCACCGGGTCAGGGGATCGTCAACCGACCATCTTGCAATCCGGCCAGAAAAGCCCGGATTGCGGCCCCTCTATGGCTGAGTTGCTGCTTTTGGGCTCTTGAAATCTGGGCGAAGGTACAGCCCAGATCATCGTGGAAAAAGACCGGATCGTAGCCGAAGCCGCCGTCGCCCCGAAGGTCGCGGATGATCCGCCCTTCCACGTGGCCGTCGAAGGTGGCCAGTGTTTTCCCGGCTCTTGCTACGGCGATGACTGCCCGGTAGCGGGCCGTTCTCTTGTCGTCGGGGACCTTCTGCAGATCTTCCAGCAGTTTCAGTACCCGGCCGTGGTCGTCCAGTCCTTCTCCGCCGTAGCGGGCGGAGTAGACACCGGGAGCTCCCTTCAGGGCGTCGACTTCCAGGCCGGAGTCTTCGGCCAGGACGGTAAGGTTGGATCGGAGTGAGTACCCTTCCGCCTTGATCCGGGCGTTCTCTTCGAAGGTGGACCCGGTCTCTTCCGGGGCGGGACCGTCTTCGATGGCCTCGAAACCGACGACTTCAACATGACCCAGCAATGCCGTCTGGAACTCCCGGACCTTCCCCGGGTTTCCGGTGGCCAGGACCAGCTTCGTCACGACTGTCCGGCGAGCCTTGGGTACAGGTCGCCCAGGATCTCCCGCTGGACCTCCAGCAGGCGGTCGATGCCCAGATCCGCCAGGTCGATCATCCTGTTCATCGCCACCCGGTCGAAAGGCGTGGTTTCGGCGGTACCCTGCAGTTCCACGTACTTGCCTTCGTCGGTGCGGACCACGTTCATGTCCACGTCGGCGGCGGAGTCTTCCACGTAGTCCAGGTCCAGCACCGGCTCCCCTTCCACCACGCCGACGGAGATCGCCGCCACGGCGCCGGACAGCATCGGGAGTTTCGTCTTGGCCCGGCCTGAAAGTTTTCCCAGCGCCAGCGCCATCGCCACGAAGGCGCCGGTGATGGATGCGGTGCGGGTGCCGCCGTCGGCCTGCAGCACGTCGCAGTCGATCCAGATGGTCCGCTCCCCCATGGACTTGCGGTCCACAACGGCGCGGAGGGCGCGACCGATCAGGCGCTGGATCTCCATGGTGCGGCCGGACTGTCTCCCACGTATCACTTCCCGCTGCATGCGACGGTCGGTGGAGGCGGGCAGCATGGCGTACTCCGCCGTGATCCAACCCTCGCCGCTTCCGTTGAGGAAATGGGGGACCTTCTCTTCGATGGATGCGTTGCACAGCACCCGGGTCTCGCCCATGTGGATCAGTACCGACCCTGCCGGGTGCTTGATAAAACCGGTTTCCAGCTTTACGTTCCGGAGGACGTCCACCGCCCTGCCGTCATGCCTCGCCATCGTGGTGCTCATGGTTCCCCTTGTTTGCGGTTTTCCCGTGCCGTGAACGAACCATTCTAGCAGGCTTATTCCCCGGCGATCTCCACCAGCTCCAGGTGATCCAGCGAACGGCCCAGAAACCGTTTCGCCGCGTCGTGGAACGGTTCCGGGGCGTCGGTGACGAAGAAGCGGTGCCGGGGGACCGCGTCGTCCCGCGAGGCCAACAGCTTTTTGGTGGTTGTCAGCTGTTCCCTGACCGCAACGGAGACCGCTTCCGCAGAGTCCACCAGGGCTACGCCGTCGCCGGCCACCTCGCCGATAACATCTTTCAGCAGCGGGTAATGGGTGCAGCCCAGGACCAGGGTGTCCACGCCGGCATCCAGCAATGGACGCAGGTAGATTTCCGCCGTTTCTTTCGCCACCTGGTTGTCGGTCCAGCCCTCTTCCGCCAGGGGCACGAACAGTGGGCAGGGCCGGGCCAGCACTTCCAGATCCGGGTTCACCGCATGGATCGCCCGTGTGTAGGCCGAGCTGCGAACCGTGGCGCGGGTGCCGATGACGCCGATCTTCCCGGAGCGGGTCCGATTGACCGCCTGCCGCGCTCCCGGCTCGATAACGCCCAGGACCGGCACACCGGCCTCCCGTTCAAGTTCCGGCAGGGCGACGGAGGAGGCGGTGTTGCACGCCACCACCACCATTTTGACGTCATGGGAGCGAAAGAAATGAGCCGCCTCAACGGAATAGCGCACCACCGTGTCCGGCGAGCGGGTGCCGTAAGGAACCCGGGCGGTATCCCCCAGGTACAGCAGCGACTCGTGTGGCAGGTTGGCTTCCAGTTCCTTGAAGACGGTCAGGCCGCCGACGCCGGAGTCGAACACCCCTACCGGGCGGCGGTCCATCAGCGCATCAGCCTGCGATTGGCAGGCAGCGGCCGGCGGAGGTCCATGTGGCCGGAGAGGGTTTCGCATTCCTCGCCGTCCACCAGGATGCCGACCTTGCGGATTTCGTTGATGTTCAAGGCCAGGGAGTTGACGATGGAGTACACCGTCAGGACCTCGTCCATGCTGCCGCCGCCGATGGCGAGCTTGAGGTCGGCGGAAAAGTCGGCGAAGGCGACGCCGCCGTCGGTGACATAGACCTGGCGTAACCGCACGCCACGGGGCAACGCTCTCATGGCCCCGCGACTGCGAGGGCCTTCCAGCAGGTCCGACAGGATCTGCTTGGCCCGGTCTCCCGGGGAAGGCGAGTCGAAAATATCCCGGGACTCGCTCACCAGCTTGCCGGAAGAGGCCGAGGGAAAATACAGGCGGACCTTGCGATGGCCCAGTGGCTGGTCCCCTTCCTCGTCAGCCGGCAGTTCCTCTACCGGCAGTTCCCCGGCGGTTTCCGGGAGGGCCTCGTCGACGGGAACCGGTTCACCACCGCCGCATCCGGTCATGAGGCCTGCCGTCAACAGCAGGGCTATCCCCAGAATCTGGATGAAACGCTTCATTTCTTGTCCGCTGCAGGCGACTGGTAGGTAGTCAGGCCGGTCTGGAACTCCTGTACCGCCCGGGTCAGGGCATGGACGATTCGGTCGAGATACCCGTCCTGCCGCAGCATGCGCTCTTCGTCTCCGTTGGTGACGAAGCCGACCTCCGCCAGGATCGCCGGCATGGTCGCCCCCATGAGAACCCGGAACGGCGCTTGCCGCACGCCCCGGTCCCGGGTGCCGGTGAGCTGGTTCATCTCCCGCTGCACCGCTTCCGCCAGGGCGCTGCTTTCCGCCATGTACTGGTTCTGGGCCAGATCCCAAAGGATCAGGTCCAGGCCCCGTTCCTTGTAATCGGGCATCGCCGCCTTGAGTCCGTCCTGGCTCCCGCCGTTGGCGTTCTCCTGGCCTGCCAGCATACGGGCCTCGTCGTCGGTAGCCTCGGCGGACAGGAAGTACGTCTCCGCACCGAACGCTTTCTTTCTTCGTGAGGCGTTCAGGTGGATCGAGATGAACAGGTCGGCCCGGTTGTGGTTGGCAATGGCGGTGCGCTCGTCCAGCGGAACAAAGCGGTCCTGGTTGCGGGTGAGCACGACGCTGACGGTCGGGTCTTTCTGGAGCTGGGTCCGGAGCTTCCTGGCCAGCACCAGGGTGACATCTTTTTCTACGAGGCCGGACGGGCCGATGGCGCCCCGTTCCTTGCCGCCGTGTCCCGGATCGATGACGATCACGGTGCGATCTACGGGGGCCCGGTCCTCAATCTTCATCGGGGCGTCCAGGGGTTCCCGCTCACCCAGGAGGTCCAGGATCAGGCGGGCCGGGTTCCTGAGCTCGAAGCTTTCATAGTTGCGATAGCCGGGGCCGGTGGAGAGGACCAGGCGGCGGTCGTTTTCCAGGGACCAGCCGACCAGGATCGGACCGTTGATCACCCTGGACGCCGGCTTCACCGCCACCGGATCGGCGAAGACGATGTCCACATGGTCCTCGAACTCGGTGATGGCGTGGAGGACCTTGCCCATCTTGGTGACCACCAGGCGTGTGGACGGGCCGGAGCTGTCCACAGTCACCAGGATCTCGGTCCGGCCGCTGTCCTCGGCATAGAGGAAGGTAGCCGCCAGCAAGGCAAGCAGCGGCACCGCAAGCAGGGTTATCAGGCGACGCACCGGGGGGACCTCCTTACCGGGCTTGCCGGCCCGACATGGAAATTGTGTCACACGGCCGGTGAAGCCTCAACCGGACGCCTGGGACGGGACAGGAGTACCATGATTGATGATGAAACGCAGAACGTTTCTGAAAACCGGTGCGGCGGTGTTGGGCGGGCTGGCCCTGCTGCGGTATGCCATCCCCTGGTGGCTGCGGCCCGGCCCGATCCGGCCGTTGTCCGGGGAGGCCCGGGAACTGGTGGACACCGCCCTGTCCGGCCTGGACCTTCCGAGGGTCTGGGACAGCCACGTGCACCTGATCGGGGTGGAGGAAGGGGGAAACGGCTGCGCCGTGAACCCGAAGATGCGGAGCCACCTCTATCCCCGGCTGCGGTTTCAGTTCGATGCGTTCAAGGCCGGTTCCGGCATCCGAAGTATGGAGACAGCCGACCGGGATTACGTGGATAGGCTGCTGTTGTTGCATCGGGACGCCAATCCGGCAGGACGGTTGGTTCTTCTGGGATTCGACTACCTGGTGGACCGGGACGGAACGGAGCAACCGGAGCAGTCATCATTCTATATACCCAACGAGTACGTGCTGGGGCTGGCGGAGCGTTATCCGGAAATCAAGGCGTGCGTTTCCATCCACCCGTACCGGAACGATGCGGTGGAGCGTTTGAGCCTGGCGGCAGAGCAAGGGGCGGTCGGGGTTAAGTGGTTGCCTAACGCCCAGGGTATCGATCCTGGCGACTCCAGGTGCGACCGGTTCTACAGCCGGCTGGCGGAGCTGGGCATCCCGCTCCTGACCCATGCCGGCCACGAGTTATCGGTGGATTCCGGGTACCAGACCCTGGGGAATCCGTTGCGGCTCAGAAGAGCGCTGGACCACGGGGTTCGGGTGATCGTGGCCCACTGCGCCAGCTTCGGGAAAGATGAGGATCTGGACAACCCGGATCGGGGGCAGGTCCCGGCATTCGATCTGTTCATGCGGATGTTTCGGGAGCGGCGCTACGACGGGCTGCTGTACGGCGATCTGGCTGCGGCCGCCCTGGTGAACCGGGCCGGCCGGCCGCTGCGGGAAATTCTGACTGCATCGGACCTGCACCATCGCCTGGTAAACGGCAGCGACTACCCGCTTCCTGCCTTCGACGAGATGGTCTGGACCGGCCGGATGAAGCGGGACGGACTGATCACCGCAGAACAAGCCACTCTGGTGGACGAAATCCAGCGCTCCAACCCGCTGCTGGCCGATCTGGTTCTGAAGCGATGCATGAGACTTGAACGGGACGGTGTGGTGCACCGCTTCCACGAC
>JACXWD010000070.1:0-11623 GCA_014764515.1 Candidatus Polarisedimenticola svalbardensis
ATTAAAAGATAATGTGCAATGTCCCCATTTCTCCTTTCCCCGGCTACAATCAAGCCGACCATGAACCTGTACAAGTCCCAGGCCGCTCCTCTGGACTGGCGCCTCCTGACGCTGATTCCCGGGTTGAAGCTGCTGCTCCATATCCTGGTGGCCGGCCGCTACGGATATTTCCGGGACGAGCTGTACTTCCTGGATTGCGCCCGGAACCTGGACTGGGGCTACGTCGACTGCGCTCCCCTGATCGGGTACTACGGGAAGGTTGCCCTGTTGCTGGGCGGTTCATTGACGGCGGTCCGGATCATCCCGGCGGTGGCCGGGGCAGGGCTGGTTCTGTTGACCATGCTGCTGGCACGGAGGATGGGAGGCAACCCTTTCGCCCAGGCGCTGGCAGGTCTGTGTATCGTGGCGGCGCCGATCAGGCTTGCCATCGATGGCCTGTTGTCCATGAATGCATTCGAACCGCTTTTCTGGACCGGCTGCATCTACCTGCTGATCCGGATTATCCGGACCGGGAACTCCAGGCTCTGGATCGGGTTCGGTGTTCTGGCCGGACTGGGGCTGATGAACAAGCACTCCACGCTGTTGTTCGGCTTCGCCGTCCTGGTGGCCCTGATCTTCAGCGGGGAGAGGCGTGAGCTGCGGAAGCGGTGGATCTGGCTGGGCGGTCTCGTCGCAGGCCTGATCTTCCTTCCGAATATCATCTGGCAGATCACTCACGACTTCCCCACCCTGGAAGGGCTCCGCAACGTCGCCGAGACCGGCAAGAATGTGCAGCTGAATCCGCTGGATTTCATCCTCCAACAGGTCCTGCTGCACAACCCGCTGCTCCTGCCGGTGTGGGTGGCCGGCCTGGTGTGGTTGCTGGCAGGCAAGGGGCGCAGGTTACGGATGGTGGGCTGGATCTTCCTTACGCTTACAGCGACCATGATCGCCCTCAAGGCGAAGCACTATTATCTGGCGCCGATCTTCCCGATGATGTTCGCCGCAGGGGCTGTGGCGATTGAAGGCTGGTTGTTCCAGCGGCCGAAGATCCGGTTCAAGCTCTGGCCGAAGGCACTGATTCTGCTCTACGTTCTGGCCGCCGGCGCCATCATCGCACCGGCGATCCTGCCGTTCATGCCGCCGGAGCAGTTGGTGGCGTACCAGGAAAGGATCGGTCTCGCCCCGTCGAAGACCGAGGTCGCCCATGTCGGCCCGCTGGAGCAACGCCTCGGCGACCAGTTCGGCTGGGAGGAGCTGGTGGCGGATGTCGCCTTCGTCTACAACAGTCTGCCTCTTCAGGAACGGGCGCGAACCGGTATCTACGCCAGCAATTACGGAGAGGCCGGCGCCCTCAACCAGTTCGGTCCGGCCTACGGCCTGCCGGCGCCGATCTGTGCCCACCAGAACCATTACTTCTGGGGCCCGCCGGAACGGGATCCGGACAACCTGATCTGGCTGCAGTGGAGCAAGGAAGGGGTGCAGTGGTACTGCAAAGAGGTGGAGCAAGTCGGGGAGCACTTCCATCCCTGGGGCATGGCGGAGGAGAATCGGCCGATTTATCTCTGCCGCGGCCTGAAACAGCCGCTATCCGAGATCTGGGACGACCTCAAACACTGGAATTAAATGGGGACACTCCGCTTTAATTAAAGTGGAATGTCCCTGTTTATCGGCGTAGATAATCATCAGAGGGTTCCGATGAAGCACAACGTCCTGCCGCTTTTCATCCTGGCCGCCGTCCTTGCCGCCACTCCGGTTGCCGGCCAGTGCACCTACCCGACGCCGGTGACGCCGGAATCCTGCGCCGCCGCTGCAGCGTACAACGCCTCCACCAACGGGGTGTCGTTCCTGGTGTGGGTGGACGGCCAGCAGGTCTGCGAGGACTACCCGTTCCCGGCCAGTCCCACCGACTTCCACGAGATCTGGTCCGGCACCAAGAGCTTCTGGGGAGTGATCGCCGGGATCGCCATCGAGGAAGGATTGATCGGCCTGGACGAGATCGTCGCCGACACCATCACCGAGTGGCAGGCCGACCCCTGGAAGTCGCTGATCACCGTGCGGCACCTGCTGAGCCTGACCGACGGGCTGCAGGCCGACGAGGGCGGCGGCGGCTCGCCGACCTACGCCAACGCCATCGCCATGCCGGCCCTCCACGAACCGGGAACGTTCTGGGAATACGGTGCGGTGCCGTACCAGTGCTTCGGCGAGTTCATGCGCCGCAAGCTGGCGCCGGAGTTCGCCGATCCGGTGGAGTACCTGCAGGATCGCATCCTGGATACAATCGGCGCCACCTATTCCGAATGGTCGTATGGAACCGACGGCAATCCGCTGCTGGACCGGGGCTCCCGCTGGCTGGCATCGGAGTGGATCCAGTACGGTGAGCTGGTCCGACTGGGCGGTTTCTGGCCCGGCACCGGGGAACGGATCGTCCCCCAGGAGCTGATGGACCAGGCGTTCCAGCCCTCACCGATCAAGGACGACTACGGCCTGACCTGGTGGCTGGCCCCTCCCGGTGTGGCCGGGTACCCGTGTGACACGGTGGTGGCCCGGGGGGCCGGCACCCAGCTGCTGTACGTCATCCGGTCCAGGAAGACGGTGATCCTGCGCCAGACCACCCAGATCTGGCACGGCTGGAACTACGTCGACACGGTCCTGCTGGACCTGCTGTTCGTGGAGGACGATCCCCAGGACAACTGCCCGCCGGCGCCGGCAGGCGGTCTGACGGTGGAGCGGACCGGGTCCGACCTGATGTTCGGCTGGAACCCGGTCCAGGACGACATCTCCGGCAGCACAGAGCTGCTGGCCGGCCATGAGCTGTGGAAAGCGACGTCCCCGGACTTCTCCGACGGGCAACTGCACCTGACCCTGGACGGGCCGATGCCCGGCGGGCTGGCCACCGGGGAGGGCGGCGCCGAGGCCGGCCTGGTGTTCTACAAGGTCCGGGCCTTCGATAAGTGCGGCAACGCCGGCGAATAAAACTCCTCCTGGTCTGTATACATAGATGAAGGGCTCATGAGGAGAAACCGATGACCAAGGCGCCGTTTACCGTGGTTCGCAGGGAAGACCTGGATCCGATCTGCCCGCACTGCACCCAGCCACTCACCGAGGTGTACTACAAGGCGAAGGGGGCCGGCTGGTTCGTCCTGCCGCCACGGAATGTCGTTTACTTTTGCCCCCACTGTCGCAAAGTTTTGGGAATGGGCCAGAGCAAGATGGCCTGACAGTCTGCTTCCAGGCTAAAAACCGTCTGATTACAACCGGCGGGGGGAATCCCCTACAAGGATTTGCAAAACGGAACGACGGAATTGCAATCAGCGGGTGTGGCAGGGGTAAATGTAAATGGGGTCAGGCCCCTTTTCGCCGCATAAATGAAGTGGCAGCGAAAAGAAGCCTGACCCCTTTTTCTTGGTAAACTTGGTGTGGAATGGCGGAATATGAAGCAATCCGGGCGGTTCTGGTGCGGGCGGTGGCGTCTCTGTGTCCCGGCTGGATGATCGATCGCAGGGACGATCTCGTCCAGCTGGCGATGATGAAACTTCTCCGACAGGAAAAAAAAGGTGAGCTGAATCCTGCTCCCAAAGCGTCCTATCTGTGGAAGGTCGCCCATTCGGTGACCGTGGACGAGATCCGGAAGGTGAAGCGCAAACGCGAAACTCCACTGGATCCGGCCGAAGATGGGCCGAACGACCGCCTGGAAGACGAACGGGCGGGGCAGGATCAGGCAATGTGGGAATTGGGAACCGCCATTCGGGAATGTCTCGGGACCATCGAGTCCCGGCGCCGCCGTGTGGTCGCCCTGCACCTTCTGGGGCACTCCCTCCCTGAAACCGCAGAGCATGCCGCCATGCGGTACGACCAGGTTCGCAACCTGTTGTACCGCGGCATGAAGCAGCTGCGGTTCTGCCTGGCCGGAAAGGGAATCACGCCATGAAACCGGACACACCCCAGTCGTGGAAAGATGCCATCACCGCCTTGCCGCCGGACGGTGTTGATACCGACCATTGCCCCGACCCGGAACAGATCTGGTCGGCGGTGCGAGGCGAACTGCCGGTGGAAGAGTTCGAGCAGGTCGCCGACCATGCAGCAACCTGTTCTCTGTGCGCCCTGGCCTGGCAGTTGGGTGAAAAGGGATCGGATGAAGTTGGGCGTCCGGAATTTCACCAGAACGGCAAGCCGTGGCGCGTCTGGTACGGCCTGGCCGCTGCCGCCGTGCTGGTGATGGCGGCGGCGCTGGTCATGCAGTTCCGGGGAACCGGTCTTGGGCCGGTGACCTCGCCGCCGGAGTACCGGGCCCCGGTAGAGGAGACGGTGCTGTCAGGTCTTCAGGAAGGGACCGTTCTTGAGCGGGACGCCTGCATCTTGCGCTGGTCAGGCCCGGAAGGGGCGACGTTCACTGTCCAGGTGGCTACTGCTGAATTCGAGATCCTGCACCGGGAGAACGGTTTGACCGGCACCGAGTTCACCGTCCCCTCCGCCGCCATCGGAACCATTCCGCCCGGCGGCGCCATCCTGTGGCAGGTGGAGGCGCTGCTGCTCGACGGTACTACCCAGTCTTCGAAGACGTTCCGGGCCACAATCGAATGAAGCTCCGGTTCCTGCTGCCGGCCGTCCTGGTCGCCGCAGGCGCCGTCTACGCACAGGCTCCTTCCAATTTCGATGATTGTGACCGGTTTGTTTTACAGCACCCGGATGAAGCCCAGGGTTACCGCTGTTATGTCGCCCTGGCGGGCCGGAGCAACGGCTGGGATGAGGCGGCCCGCCGGCTGGATGCTCTGGTTGCGGTCGATCCGGACAACCATCTGGCCAAGCTGGCCCTGGCTTCGCTGGAAGCCCGCCGAGGCGGGGACCGGGCGGAGCCGCTGTACCTGGAATCGATCCAGGCGTTCCGGGACAGGGGAATGCCGTCCCGGGAGATCACCGCCCGGCTGGAGTATGCCGGTTTTCTCAGCTTCAGAAGCCGAACAGCCGAGTCCGATGAACAGCGCCAGGCGGCGATGAGCGTTGCGATCCGTGAAGGCGATCCGCTGTTGTCGGCCATCGTATCCATTGATCTGGCCCGATCGGAGTATTTCCAGGCCGCTTACGAGGCGGCGGAACGACGGCTGCTGAAAGTCCGGGAGACCGTTTTCCGGGATGGTGACCTCTACCAGCGGGCAAGGTGGCTGGGGATGGCCGGCTCGGTGCGGTGGGGGATGGCCCGGTTTCCCGAGGCGCTGCAGGATTTCCACGACCAGGCGGAGATTTTCGTCCTTCTCAACGATCCCTACGAGGAATCGGTAGCCAGAAGCAACGTCGTATTACTGGCGTCGAATGTGAGCCGGCCGCCTTATACGGAGGAAACCCTTCAACGGTTGATCACGCTTATCGGTGAGGCCCAGGATGCGGCACAGAGGGGAGGCAACCGGGGGGTGGAGGGAAAACTGGAACTGTATCTCGCCCAGTTGGTGCCCGATGCCGTTGCCGAACGCCGGCACCTGGAGCAAGGCCTGGCGATCTGCCGGGAAGTGAATGACCGGGAGGACATGCTGCTGGCCACCCGCCTGTTGTCGGAAAGCCTGCTGGGGCAAGAACCCAGGGATCCGGAACGAGGCCTGAAACTGCTGCAGTCTGCGGTGACCATCGCCGAACAGTCCGGATCGCCTCAGGACCTGGCCAGGACACGGATCGTCCAGGCCACGGTCCAATGGGATCTGCTGCGGAATGGAGATGATGCCGCTGGGGATCGCGAGGCCGTGATCGGGCTTTCCATCGCGGCCCTGGATGCTATCGAGGCGATCCGGGACAGCCAGAGCGGCGGGACCGTTCGCGCCCGGACCTTTTCGCCCTGGACGTTCTTCTACAAGCGGATCATCGGCGAACTGCTGTTGTCGGCGGAGACCGATCCGTTGCCGGATGATCCGGACCTGGCATTCCGCATCGCGGAGCGGATGCGGACCCAGGTCTTTCTGGAAGAGCTGGATGCTGCCGATGCCGGACGGGAGCCGGACCAGCTGCCCTGGCGAGACGTGCCGGGTATCGCCACGGTCCAGGAACGGTTGGGTGAGGACGAGGCGATTTTTTCGTTCATCGTCAGCGAGGAGAAGAGCCTCGAGCATGGCCCACACATAGGATCCTGGCTGATGGTCCTGACCCGGAGTGAACGCCAGGTCTACCGGCTGCCATCAGCGACCGAGCTCCAGGGGATGGTGGATCTGACGCTGGGAGCGATCCGGAACAGGGACGGATCGGAGCAGTCCGGGCTGGAGCGGCTGAACCTCGACCTGCTTTCGGCTCCGCTGCAGGATCTGTCTGAAGCGGTGGACCACCTCATCATCGTGGCCGACGGACCACTGCACCGGGTGCCGTTCGCTGCTCTTGTGGAAGGCCGCTACCGCATCAGCCAGGCGCCCTCGGTGGCGGCCTGGCTGCATTGGACCGGTCAGGCAACGGAGCCGGCTGAACAACCGGCGTCGGTATGGATCGATCCGGAAATCAGCAGCGCCAATGCCGAAGCGATCCGTCGCGGACCACCCCTCGGCCGCTTGCCGTATGCCGCACTTGAGGCGAGGGCGGCTGAAGAAGCTCTGGGCCGCGGCACGCAGGTTCATGGTGGGTCCCGGGCCACGGAAACCCTGTTCAAGGGATCGGCTCACGGCGAGTTCGGCATCATCCACGTTGCGGCCCATACCGTGGTGGATGACCTCCACCCGGACCTGTCCGGCATCGTGCTGGCATCCGGGGAAGGGGAAGACGGCCTGCTGCAGGTTCGGGAGATCGTGAACCTGGATTTCACCGGCCGGACGGTGATTCTGTCCGCCTGCCGCTCGGCGTCCGGCGCCACCCTGGAAGGGGAAGGTGTGCTCAGCCTGGCCCGGGCATTCTTCGTGGCCGGCGCCCAGGCGGTGGTGGCCAACCTGTGGCCGGTGCGGGACGATGAGGCGGCTGCTTTCTCCGCCGACCTTTACCGCTATCTGGGTGAAGGGGAAGATGTCGCGTCGGCCCTGGCCTCCGCACGCCGGGACCGGATCGCCGCCGGCGACTCCACCGAAGCCTGGGCCGGCACGGTGCTGTTCGGCAACGGCCGGGTGCAACCGTTCGACGGCGAGGCCGGGACCGCCTGGTGGTCGTGGCTCTACGTTGTGTTATTCGCCGGAATCCTGGCTGTTTTCGCAGGTTTCCGCGGAGCCAGACTCCAGCATCAATAAAAGGTAAAAGGGGTCAGGCCCCTTTTCGCCTCTCAATGGACCTCCTCGGTCATTTTCCCTCCTCCCATGCCGAGCAATCCGGGCCTGTCGGTTCGTTTGTCCCGTGAAACATGAAGGAGGTTCCGATGCAATTCCGGAAGTTGTCGATATTCATTTTGTTCGTTGCCGTTGCCGCCGCCGGCCCGGCACTGGCGTCGGAGGAGTTCTGCATTAAGTTCGAGGGCATCACCGGCGGAACCGCCGGAGCAGGCTGCGACCCTGAGGGGAGCAGGGCGTACGAGTACCATCACCTGGCGGCACGTGAAATGAGTAGCGGTGTGCCCGGCCAGCTCCGGCACCAGCTCATCATCCTGACGAAAATGGCGGACGAAGCTGATCCACTTCTCTGGCAGCGCCTGGACACCATGGCGGTAATCCCGGAGGTCTTGATCGAGTCTCCGGTCGGCGGTGGCGGCGGGACTCGGACCCCATTCCGGCTCACCCTGACCAACGTCCGAATCCTCGGAATCGAGCCGATCATCCCGAATTCACAGAACCCGAACAATGAGTTCCTTGGGGATCAGACCCGCATCCGGATGGATTATCAGTCCATGCTCATCCGGTACGGCCAGGTCGAATACACCACCACTCCGTGACCACCGGAAGAAATGGCAATGCGATACACGAAGATCCTTCCGACGCTAACACTGCTTGTCCTGTTGGCTTATAGCGCTGTTCTCGCAGATAACGGCTACCGACTGGACTACGACTATCCGGATCAGGGCGATGACTGGTACGGCGGGTTCGAGGCTCCGGACTCAAGAAGAGACTTCCCGCCTCTGGATGTGGACCAGTCCTGGAACGGGGACGATTACGGCGTTGGTTACGAACGCATGTTCGATCCGTTCGGGTTCGGTCCGCCCCTGGAACTGTTCGTTGATCGCTACAGCGCGTACGAATTCCGGTTCGGCAACCACCCGTTCTATGGATATGAGTGTTTGTTTGATGGCGACTGCGGCTCGGGAACCTGGTGCAGGAGCGCACCGACTTGCGAGTTCAACCATTGCCGGCCTGGTTCCAACCGAAGCTGCGGCGACGGCAACGACTGCACCGTTGACGGCTGCAACAGCAGCCTGCAACAGTGCACTCACAACTGGCAGCAACCGCCTGGCGACGTCACCAACCTGATGCTGTCCAAGACGGCTCCCGGATCGATGGTGGCAACGCTCACATGGAACGACCAGGCCGACGAGGAATGGTTCAACGTCTACCGAGGGGAGAACCCGTGGCTGGACGATCTTGCGTGCTACGAGCCGGATATTGTGGGAACTTCCGTGGATGACGATGGCGCCGTCGCACTGACCGGGATGTATATCCACCTGGTCACCGCCGATCATCATTGCGGTGAAGGCCGCCTCGGCATTGATTCGGACTACCAGCTGCGCTTCAACACCAGCCCCTGTCCTTAAAAATTGGGGACATTGCACATTATCTTTTAATTCTTATTCTCCTCAGTTGGGGAAATAGGAATTGAAAGATAATGTGCAATGTCCCCGTTTCTTGTCCCCATTTTGAACAAAAATCACAATATTAGTGTCTTATAGCCGCTCCCCGGCATGCCTCCCATGCTGTTACGCTCGATCATCGAGTTGACATATTGCGACCGCAGGAGGGCGAGCCATGAAACAACGCTTCCCAGTCATTCTCCTCGCCGCGGCCTTCCTCTGCCTTGTCCCGTTGACTGCAGGGGAACCGCCTGGAGAAACAACCATGCTCGGGCTGCCGCCGGTTCCGATACCGGATGACAACCCGATGAGCGCAGCCAAGATCGAGCTGGGCAAGAAACTGTTCGAGGACAAAAGGTTCAGCGCAACCGGCAAGATCAGCTGCGCCACATGTCACGATGCGACCAAGGGGTTCACCGACGGGCCGTTGAAAACCTCCAAGGGGATCGAGGATCTGCGAGGAACCCGGAATGCGCCGACGGTGATCAACGCGGCGTACTTCACCACCCAGTTCTGGGACGGCCGTTCCCCTTCACTGGAAGACCAGTCGCTGCACCCGTTCCTGAATCCGGTGGAGATGGGTCTCCTGAGCCACGATCCGATCCTGGAGATCGCCCGGACAGACTCGGACTATGTCGCCATGTTCAAGGACGTATTCGGCAAGAAGGGCAAGAAGATCACCATGGACGAGGTCACCAAGGCGATCGCCGCCTTCGAGCGGACCCAGGTCGGCGGCAACTCGCCATTCGATCATTACTATTTCAAGGCCAGCGACGACGCCCTGACCGATGCCCAGAAGCGCGGCTTCGATCTTTTTGTCAACGAAGGACGCTGCGTGTCCTGCCACCGGGTGGAGCAGACTACCGCTCTGTTCACCGACAACAAGTTCCACAACATCGGAGTCGGCATCAACAACATCCAGAATGACGTCCCCGAATTGGCCTCCGCTTTTCTGGAAGCGGATCTTTCCCTGGCCGAGGTGGATGTCAAGGTCCTCAGCGATCCCCGGACATCGGAGATCGGACGGTTCGCCGTGACCCACGGGTTCGACGACCTGGGAGGGTTCAAGACTTCCACCCTCAGGAACATCGCCCTGACGGCGCCGTACTTCCACGACGGCTCGGTGGCGACGTTGCGGGAAGCGGTGGTGCATTACAACAACGGAGGCGTCACCAACGAGGGCGACCCTGTGAACGATTTTCTCAGCGGCGGCGTTCGGCCGCTGAACCTGACCGACGAACAGATCGACGATCTTGTGGCGTTCATGGAGGCGCTCACCAGTCCGGAGTTCGCAGAGCTGATGGCTGAAGCGGAAGGAGGCAAACCATGAGCAGGGGCAAGGTATCTCGTCGCGATTTCCTGCGAGGCGCCGGCGCACTGGCCGCCGCCGGTACGCTTCCCATCAGCATGGTGGAGCTGACCTTTGGCGGAGACAAGGAGAGCGTGCACTTCGCCTATATCTCCGACTCCCATATCCAGCACATCGAAAAAGCGAAGTTCGTCCGCAACTGGGACCGGGGGTTGATCCGGGCGGTGGCGGAGGCGAACCTGCTGCAGCCGAAACCGGACTTCGTGATGTTCGGCGGTGACCTGGCCCAACTCGGTACGAAGGAAGAGCTGGACCACGGGGCGGAGATGCTGGCGAAGGTGAGTGGCGATCTTCATTGCGTCATGGGCGAGCATGACTACTACCTGGACCTGGGGGAGTACTGGTCCGAACTGTTCGGGCCGCACTACTACAGCTGGAACCAGAAAGGTGTGCACTTCGTCGTACTCAACAGCATCCTGACCTACGACGAATGGACCTACGACCGTTGGGACAGCGGAGTTCGGCGGATGGCGGAGATGGCCGGCCTGGACAACCCCAATGGATCGCCGTTCATGGTAGGCGAGAAACAGCGCAAGTGGCTGGCCAACGATCTCAAGGGCGTAGACCCAAAAACCCCGGTGGTGGTGTTCTCCCACTCACCGATCCAGAAGATCTTCAAGAACTGGAACTTCTGGACCGAGGATGCGGAGGAGGTTCAGAAACTGTTGCAGCCGTTCGACACCGCCTCGGTGATCTACGGTCACGTGCACCAGATCCAGTACAACCAGATCGGCAACATCAGCTTCAACTCGGTGATGGCTACCGCCTGGCCCTGGCCGTACCCTCGCAGTTACGCTCAGGCCGAGAGCCATATGCCGAAACTGACGGTGCCGATGAATCGGGCCGACCCGTTCCACGAACGGGACGCCACCGGCTGGCAGTGGATCGACGTCGCCAGCGGTCGGGTCAGCATGAGCTACAGCCTGAGCAACAACACCGACCGGGTCGTGGCATTCAACCCTGAGACCGGCCGGCCCGAGGACAAGGCGTTCCAGAGCAAGGCCGGACGCATAGCGCCGCAAACGCATTACTAAGGAGAAAGCGATGAACAGAAAATACGCGTTGATCGCAGTGCTTGCGGCGGCGATGGTGGTAGTGGGCGGCCTGCAGGTGAATCGGGCCGACGAGTTTACCGAGAAGGATGTGAAGCACTGGCAGGACGAGTACATGAGCGTGGTGCAGGAAGGCCGGGACCTGTGGACCAGCCCGGAACTGGGAACCAACGGCGTCGCCTGCGCCCAGTGCCATCCCAACGGAGCCAACACCCATCCCGAAACTTATCCCAAGTTCCAGCAGCAGCTGGGCCGGGTTATCGCATTACGGGAGATGATCAACTGGTGCATCCAGCAGCCGCTGGAAGGGAAGCCGCTACCCCTGGATGATCCCAGGATGGTCGCCATGGAGGCGTACGTACACTGGGAGAGAAGAGGCGTCGCCCTGGCTCCCGGCAAGCACTGATAAATGGGGACATTGCACATTATCTTTTAATTCTTAATTTCAAACGTTTGGTGATTAAGAATTGAAAGATAATGTGCGATGTCCCCGTTTTTACAGCTGCCCCACCCTTCGTGAGACAATCTCCCGGCCGGGAACGACGACCCGGCATG
>JACXWD010000070.1:11723-15106 GCA_014764515.1 Candidatus Polarisedimenticola svalbardensis
TTCGTGCTGCAGGCCAGCCTGTTGCTGTTCCTGATCTACTGGAAGTGGCAACCGATGACCGCCGGTGTCTGGTCGATCCAGAATCCGAACGGCCGGATGGCGCTATGGATTCTTTCCGGGATCGGGTGGGTGATGGTGCTGCTTTCCACCTTCCTCATCGACCACTTCGATCTGTTCGGCCTGCGGCAGGTGTACCTGAACCTGCGGGGGGTCCCGTATACATCGCCCATGTTCATGAAGAAGTCACTGTACAAGGTCGTGCGGCACCCGATCATGCTCGGCTTTATCATCGCCTTCTGGGCAACGCCGGACATGACCCAGGGCCACCTGCTGTTCGCGGCTCTCACCACCGGTTACATTCTGGTCGGCCTGACGCTGGAAGAGCGGGACCTGGCGGCGGCTCACGGCGAGGGGTACGAGCAATATCGGAGGGAAGTGCGAATGATCCTTCCTGTGCCGAAAAAGAAGGCCTGAAATCAATACGCTTCGATCGTGTCCAGTTCCAGACGGAAGTCGCCGGGTTGTTTGTCGGCGATGATCATGCCGAAGGTGCGGATGTTCTCCGGGGCAAGTTTCGGATGACGGGGAAGTGTGCGGCCACGGAATACGGCCTTGAAAGTGTCGAAAGGGATGGTGACCTCGGTCCATTCCCCGGCCACCGTCGGTAGCGCCGCCTGGTAGCTGGGGCCGTCAAAGCGGTCATTGGTCCGAAGACGCAGGCCGTAGGTCCGGCCGTCTCCCCGTAGCCGCAGCACCAGCCCGCCCTTGCCGGCAAGGCAGTGCTCCGCCGGAATGGAGCGGATGGACGAGAAGCCGCCGTTGTTTTCCAGGGAGAGAGAGCCGCCAAACACTGCGATACCGTCTTCAAGCCACATGCGGCCTGACGACAGGCCTCCCATGACTCCGTCGTTGATGCTCCGCCACGGCAGGGCATCCTTGTCGAAGCGGTAGACCGGGCTCCCGGTGGTGGCTCCCGTATTGTCGGAAGCCGCGCCCATTAGCAACAGGAAGAACAGGAACATGGTTTGCCTCGATAGAAAGAAAAAGGGGACACTCCACCCCAAAGAAAGCGGAATGTCCCCATTTACAAAACTCCTTGATAAATCTCGGTTTCAGTGCCAGGTAACCGGGGCGCGGAGGGGAATCCAGGCCGCTCCGGGAAATTCAGACTTCTTGGGAATACTCAACAAACGCTCGGTCAGGTCGGACCGGTAACGGAAAATTTCGCGGATGTCCGCCTCAATCATTTTTCCGGCGAGCCGCCGGCCGAGTCTTCCAAACGGAATCTGGAAGTCGACCTGGTCCCGGATCATGGTGCCGCCCTGCACTTCTTCAAAGATGTGGCGGTGGTGCCAGTAGGCGTAGGGACCTTTCTGCTGAACGTCTACGAACTGGCGATCCGGTTCCCACTCGGTGATTCGGGACACCCACTTCATCGGAAGGCCGTGGACCCTCAACCGGTAAGTCAATTCGGTACCCTGGCCGATCTCCTTATCGGACTGGCCTGTGATCCGAAAGCTGAGCCAGGGCGGTGTGATCGCCTCCAGGTTCCTGGGGTCACTGAAGAACGCGAATACGTCCGGTCTCGGGAGATTGATGAACTGGGCCGTTTCCAGCCGCTGGGTGTTCGACGTCAGCCTTGTGATCTTCATGGCTATTGTCCCAGTAGAAAATGCTGCAGCAGGCAGAAGCTGATGAGAGAGAGGGGGAGGAAAAGCCCCCGCCTGCTGCAGCCGGGTAACAGAACTACCTGCGGCGGTAAGGCCGTAAAACCTTGGAGGCAAGGCTGCCAACGATTGCAATGCGGTTCATTCTTTTCATGTCTTGCTTCCCTCCCGGCTCGTTCGCCGTGTTTGTTTATCATATGTCAATGATAATACGTTGACAGAAATAGCACGTCAAGGGTATGTCCAAAATAAATCGTGCACAAATGTGGACAGATGCCTATAATAATGATCATGAAACAAGATGAATCCGGGCCGGATCAAGGCCACCCGATCCAGGTCGCCGCACGGAGAAGCGGCCTAACTCCTGATGTCATAAGAGCTTGGGAGCGCAGGTACAATGCCGTGGACCCGGTGCGCTCCGGCACCAACCGGCGCCTGTACGCCGAAACCGACATCGAGAAGCTGTTCCTTCTCAGCCAGGTGACCCGGGCCGGTCGGAGGATCGGTGACGTGGCCGGCCTCACCATCGATCAGCTCAAAGAGATCGTCGCCGAGGATGGCGAAGCGGCGGCCCGGGTCGGTGGCCTGCCTGCCTCGCCGGCCAGGGGGCGAACCGAAGGGCAGTACCTGGAAGCCTGCATGGACTACCTGGTCGATCTGGATAGCGTTGGCCTGGAGTCGACCCTTGCCGAGGCGTCCATCGCGTTGTCGACCCCGGTGTTGCTGGAGCAATTGATCACCCCCTTGCTGCACCGGGTGGGAGAGGAGTGGCATAGCGGATCGCTCAGGGTTGCTCATGAGCACCTGACCACAGCTGTGGTCCGATCGCTGCTAGGCACCCTGCGCAAGTCGGGGTCGGCGCCGGCGACGGCGCCGGAACTGGTGGTGGCGTCCCCGGCCGGACAGCGCCACGAACTGGGTGCGCTGATGGTGGCGGTGGCGGCGGCATCCGACGGCTGGAAGGTGACCTACCTGGGGGCCGACCTGCCAGCGGCGGACATAGCAACCGTTGCGTTGAAGCGGAACGCCAGGGCAGTGGCCCTAAGCATCGTCCACCCTACAGATGATCCGAACCTGCCTGGTGAAATCGAAGTCCTGGGGTCGGCGCTGGGTGGCGAAGCCGTCATCCTGGCCGGGGGCAGCGGCGCCGGCGCCTATGCCGGCGTCCTGGCAGCGGCTGGCGGCAGGATCATCGAGGACATCCCTTCGTTCCGTAACGAACTGCAGGCGCTGAGGATGCCATGAGCCGGGCCCGTTCCACAAGCCTTCTCCTCGCCTTCGTGGCGATCTGTCTCGGCGTCGGGGCCAGCGGATCCTGGGTGACCGTGCAGTCTGTCGCCACCTGGTACCCGACACTGGCCAAACCGGCATGGAACCCTCCTGCTGCGGTTTTCGGACCGGTCTGGACGGTTTTGTACATCATGATGGGGGTCGCCGGCTGGCTGGCCTGGACTGCGGGAACTACGGATCGAAAGAAGACGATGATCCCGTTCGGAATCCAGCTCGCCTTGAATGCGGTGTGGTCATTCCTGTTCTTCGGTCTGCAGAAGCCGGGCTGGGCGGCGCTGGAAATCATCCTGCTGTGGCTGGCCATCGTGTGGACCGTGATCGCGTTTTGCAAGGTCCGCACGGTTGCGGCGGCGTTGCTGCTGCCGTACCTGTTGTGGGTCACGTTTGCCGCTCTGTTGAATATCACCATCTGGCGGCTCAACTAAC
>JACXWD010000028.1 GCA_014764515.1 Candidatus Polarisedimenticola svalbardensis
AAATCGAATCGAGGAAGTGGGACCAAATTGCTCCAGTAGTATACGGGCCAGGTAGCATGTTTATACCCCTGTGCAGCCTTGCATAGATCAGACAGATCCTAGCGGTGGCGCCTAAGATGCGCTTAGCACAGAGGATAATACTGGGCACAATTTGGTCAATTTGAAATCCGGCTCAGGACAAAACCAGCCAACTCAGGGCAAATTCGCTCACCGAATTAGCACACGGTCCAGCCAATCAAACGGCGTTAAACACCGCACGGCGATCGAAAATCCAATACTGGCGATCAATTTCATTGGAGCCGACGAGCGGAGTCGAACCCGCAAAGCTCGCGGAGCGAGCATCAGATAATGGGGCCGTAGGCCTTCTTCTACGGGACCGGCTCCGCTGGTCAGGCATAACCACAGGAAACCGCAGAGCTTATACGGTCGGATAAAGCAACTCTGTACCTTGGAGCCGACGAGCGGAGTCGAACCGCTGACCTGCTGATTACGAATCAGCTGCTCTACCAACTGAGCTACGTCGGCAATCGGAAGGATTGCGATTTATAGCAGAAGCTTGGATTTGCGGCAAATACAGGGGTTGCAGGTCGAGACTCTTGTTGAGATTGTGCGTTGCCGCGGATGCGTTTATCCTCGTTGATATCGTTCTGTATTGGCGAGGGAGGATAATTCGATGCTCAGGAAGACCACCTTAATAATGTTACTTGTGGCTCTGGCAGCCGGGTCCGTGGCTCTGGCCGGTGAAGAGAAGACTCCCGAGGAAATAGGGCAGGCCGCATTGGCGGCGTGGATGGAGATGGCCTCTCCCGGTGAGCATCACAAGCATATAGCCCGGATGGAAGGGTTCTGGGAGGTCAAGGCGACGTTCTGGTTTGCACCGGGCATGGAGCCTCAGGTCACCAAGGGGATGTCCACCAACATCCTGATTCTAGGCAAGCGTTATCTGGAGACCAAGTACGCCAGCGAGGTGAACGGTATGCCGTTCGCCGGCCGGGGAACCCTCGGTTACGACCGGATCGCCGGCGAATACGTCGATACGTGGATCGATAACATGGGTACCGGTGTTCTGATCATGAGGGGCACCTGTAGTGACGACGGGAAAACCATCACCCTTCACGGACAGCACATGGATCCGGCCACCAAGGAGACGATCAAGGCACGGTCGGTGACCACTTTCGACGAGCACGGCAACTACCTGATCGAGATGTGGAACCTGATGCCTGACGGTTCTGAATTCAAAAGCATGGAACTGGCTTACACCCGGAAGTAGCACCCTGAAACAGCTGGAGAGACAGATCGCCGATGCCCTGGCCGCCGGCCGCCCCGGAGTCGAGGCCCATCTGCGCCTCGCCCCTCATCCCCGTCCCGGCTGGAAGGCCGGCGTGTTGCCCGAGGGCTGCCGTGAAGGCGCCGCGCTGCTTCTGGTCTATCCTCACAACAGCGAGCCTCATGTGCTGCTGACCGTCCGCCGCCACGACCTCCCGGACCACCCCGGGCAGGTCTCCCTGCCGGGAGGCGCCGTGGAGGCCGGGGAGACGGTGGAGGAAGCCGCCCTCCGGGAGGCGGCGGAGGAGATCGGGGCCGATCCGTTCCACATCCGTATCCTGGGGAGAATGACCCCGATCCATATACCGGTGAGCAATTTCAATCTGTACCCGGTTGTCGCCATCACCGCCGATCGCCATCCCTGGCGGCGGCAGGACCGTGAGGTGGCCCGGATCCTGGAAGTGCCGTTGGGCCTGTTCCGGGATCCGGGAACGTTGCAGGCTGAAGAAAGGAAACTGGCAGGGGCGAGCCGTCAGGTGCCGTTCTTCCATGTGGAAGGGGAGAAGATCTGGGGCGCCACCGCCATGGTCCTGTCCGAGTTCCTCTGGATGCTGGGGGAGCGCTAAGGCGCTCCGTGGCAGCGGGTGCAGTCGAACCCCAGCGGGTGATTCCTCCCCCGGGGGAAGACCCCTTCGGCGCTATGGCAGGTCAGGCAGTCCTCTGCCGACACGAATCCGCGATGTTCTGCGTCCTGGGGAAGGAACGGGGGCTGGCGGTTTTTCCAGACCAGGATGCCGATCAGGGCGGCCAGCAGCACCAGCCCTATCAGGAACAGCTTCTGACCACGTCCCACGCGAACTCCTTACCATTTCGGTCCGGTCCGATTCGTCTCCGCGTTGTAGCATAGACGGGCGGTCCGGCAAAACTGAGCACCCATGAATGCCGGACCAGGAGGAACGATGAGCCGATCGAGAACCACCCTGTGCATCCTGGTCGTTTTGCTGCTGGCAGGCGCCGTCTTCGCCGGCGGAGGGTACCACGAAGAAACCCTCCCCAACGGCCTGCGGGTCATCCTGGTGGAACACCATGCCAACCCGATGATCTGCTTCAACACCGTCGTCGGAGCCGGGGTCGTTCACGAACCTGCGCACATGAACGGGTCGTCCCACTTCCTGGAGCACCTGCTGTTCAACGGCACAACCACCCGGACCCAGCGGGAGCTGTATGACGAGGTCGACCTGTACGGCGGGTACAACAACGCCACCACCCGGGAAGACCACACCCTGTACATGATGCTCATCCAGAAGGAGTTCGCGGAAAGGGGCCTGGATATCCAGGCCGACATGCTGCTGAACTCGATCCTGCCCAATGAGAAATTCGAGAAGGAGAAAGGGATCGTTCTCGAGGAACTGGCCCAGGACAAGGGCAGGCCCGGATACATGGTCACCAGAGATTTTCGCGAGTTCGCATACTCCGGCACCCGTGCGGAAAAGTCGGTGCTGGGAACCGAGGAATCGATCTCGGGATTGAAGCGGGACGATGTCTACGACTACTACAAGAGCCGTTACGTTCCCAACAACATGACCGTAGTGGTCATGGGCGATTTTGAGATCCCGTCGATGATGGAGCTTGTGAAGTCCAAGTTCGGTGGAGCGGATGCCGGAGCCGCCGGCGGGCCGTTCCTGAAAGCCTGGCCGGCCGCGCCGGAGAACAACTCCCGGGCCATCGCCAACGACGAACCCCGGATGTACATCAAGGCGGCCATGCCGTTGCCCTGGGAGCGTCACGATCCGAGGACTGTGGCCGCCGATCTGCTGGTCCGTGCACTGGCGGAAGGGGACGACTCCCCCCTGGGCCGGGACTTGAGTGGTGGCGAGAGTCCTCTCACCCTCAGCTACAGCCTCGGACTGGCCCTTCGTGAAGGAGGCGGCACAACCCTGGAATTCGACGCCACGCTGGAGGAAGGTTCGGACCCGACGGAAGCCCTGAACCGGGCGGCTGCCGCGCTGCAGTCCATGGGCCGGGGCAGCGTTGCCCGGCAGAGGGTGGAATCGGTGCGCCGTGAGGAGCGAACATCGGAGATCCTCCTGGCGGACCAGATCCACTATTACGCCATGATGAACTCTTCCTGGATCCATGGCTCGCCGGAAGGGTACCTGCGGGACCGGGTCCGAATGTTGGATGAAGTTAGCGATGAAGTCCTGGATCAGGCGGCGGAAGCGCTGGCCGCTTCCCTATCCGGGGCCCGGGTCCTTACCGCCGGCCCCGGCATGGAGCCGGCCGCCACAACCTGGAACGCTCCGAAGCCTTCGGCGAAGGAGCGCCGCAGCACCGATCTGTTCGAGTCTCTCAGGAACGGCGCCGAAGTCGTGTTCAAGAGAAACGATGATTCCCAGGTCTTCGCCATGCACTTGATGTTCCGGCCCAGGTCGGCTCTGGAGCCTGCAGGCAAGGAAGGGATCGCCGACTTCCTGCATCGCATGTTCCTGAGAGGGTCGGTGGTGATCGACAAGGAGGGACTGGCCGAACGGATGGAGCAGTTGGGGGTCACCCTCAAGGCCCACGACTCGGCCATGATCCCGTTCGACGACTATTACAGCGTGCCGGAGTTCTCGTTTGTCCGACTTGAAATGCCGGCCCAACGCTGGAGGGAAGGGGTTGCCCTGTTGTCCGAAGTGGTCCGGTTCCCAAGGCTGACCGATCCCGATGTGGAAGCGGTCCGGCGGGAGATGCTGGACGTGGTGCGGAAGAAGAGCGATTCGGCCAGAACCCTGGGGAGCCGGGCGATGAAGGAGCTCCTGGCTCCCGGCACTTCGTCCGCCAGCAACATCTACGGTTCGGAGGAGGCGGTGGCCGGTATCACCACCGGAGATCTGAAGAAGTTCCACGAATCGTATGTCACCGGGGATCACATGGTGCTCACCGGCGTCGGACCGGTGGATCCTGCGGAGCTTCTCCGGGCCGTGGAGCGGAGTTTCGGTTCCCTCCCAGGCGGTAGCGAGACCGGCCCGGACGAAGCCGAGAGTCCGGTGACCGCCCTGGCAACCGAGGCGGGCCGGAGTGAAACCATTGACCTTGGGAAGGAGCAGTCGTTCATCAGCCTGGCTTACCTGTTCGATTCCCGGCCTGAGGATCGGGCCGCTCTTGCGGTGGCCGGGGCGCTCCTTTCGGACAAGGTGGCGTTCTCCGTTCGGGAAGAGCAGGGCCTGGCCTACCGAACCGGCTGTTCGTTCGGCAGGCTGGAAGGGCTTTCCAAATTTGAGGCGACCATCGGAACCCGGCCGGACAACATCGAGAAGGCCAGGGAGGCGATCATTGAAGTACTGGACAGCTTCAGCGGCGGGGAAGGGATCGATGATGCAGATGTCGCCCGAACGGTCAACGCGGTGCGGGGCAGACAGATCATGCGCCGGATGAGCCGGGTCAACCAGGCTTACTTCCTCGGTCTGGACCGGTTGGCAGGGGATCCGCCCGGCGCCGGCCTCGAGCGAACCCGTTCCCTCCTTGAGGTCACCGCAGTTGACGTAAAGAGGGTGCTGAAGAAGTACCTGGACACCGGCAGGCTGGCTGTCGTGGTGGTGAGGTAACGGCAGGGTGACCTATCCGGTCGGGAACCTGAAAGTGATGCTGGTGGAAGAGGCCAGGCCGTACCTGGAACTTCAGCGCACATTCCTGGCCAGGCACAACGTCTCGATACTGGAAGCCGAATACGACGCTTCCACACTGGAGCGGATCCGGGTCGAGCGCCCCCGTGTTGCCGTTATCGATATCCTGGGACCTGAACGGGCCGGCCTCGTTCTCTGTCGCGAGATCAAGAACGATCCGGTCGCCTGCCTGGTGCCGGTGGTGTTGCTTGTGGACCCGGGGGACCAGCTGCGCTTCCAGCGTTTTGTGGATCAACTATGCGCGACGGAGGATCTGATTTGAAGCGGCAGCCGGTTCTGCTTTCCACAGCCCCGACCAGAATCGACCTGGCCGGTGGAACCCTGGACATCTGGCCGTTGTCCGTTCTGGTGCCTGGCGCGGTCACCGTGAACCTGGCTGTAGGACTGAACGCCGAGGTTCGCATCGAGCCGCTTGCCACAAAACGCGGAACCGGTCCCAGGATGGAAATCGTTTCCCGTGACCGCTCGGCCAGAGCGGTTCGTAAACTTCCGGTGGATCCGTTGAAGGTAGACGGGCCGCTCGCTCTCCTGGTCCGTCTGGCCGCTTCATTCGCGCCGGCCCGCTCCTTCAGGATGACATGCCGGGCCGAAGCGCCTGCCGGAGCCGGCCTGGGCGGGTCATCCACTCTCGGCATCGCCGCGGCCGGGGTCCTGAACCGCTATACCGCAGCCGGCCTGAACCGTGAGCAGTTGCTGCAGCGGGTGTTGAACCTGGAAACCATCGAGCTCAAGGTTCCTACCGGAAACCAGGATCACCTGGCGGCGGTTCACGGCGGCCTGGCGGCCTACCGCCACACCGCTGACGGCACCGAACGCAAGGCGATCCCGGTCCCCGGCGGTCTTGGCGAGCGGCTGGTGCTGGCGTACACCGGCCTTCCCCGGAACTCCGGGGCCAGCAACTGGGACATGTTCCGGCGCTACATCGACGGAGAGGGGAGTACGGTCCGGCGCCTGGAGGCGATCGCGAGAATCGCCGCCCAGATGGCGGAGGCCCTGGCCGAAGGTGACCTAAACGAGGTCGGCCGGTTGATCGGCGAGGAAGGCAAACTGCGGAACCGGCTGGCGCCGTCTGTCGCGACGCCGGAAATCCGGACCGTGGGCACGGCTGCGCGTCGAGCCGGCGCGCTGGGCGTGAAGGTTTGCGGAGCCGGTGGTGGCGGGTGCATGGTCGCCCTGACTTCAGAAGGCCGCCGGGAAGCGGTTGCCAGGGCGATGGCCGCGTCAGGGTGCAGGATCCTGGATGCCGGGCTGGGTGTGCGCGGTCTGCGCGTTCGGGAACTGCCGGCTACTCCACCCTGATGGGAATGGAGATGTCCTGCCGCATCGGCGCGCAATACCCGCTGGCTTTGACGCAGTAGAAATATTTCAGCTTGGCTGCGATCTCATACCGGCCTGCCTTGAGCCCCGGGTCCAGTTCCAGGGACAGGACCAGGGGATCCACCGTCTTGAAATAGTTGTCGTCCATTTTTTCCGGCGGCGGCGGAGTCTTGCTGCCAACCGACCCGGAAGTGGCGGAAACCACACCGTCCATCTCCGGCACCTTCAGAGATATTTGCGGATATTTGTTGAGTTTATAGCCGGATTTGGGGGTCAGTTGGAGGGTGACCTGCACTTTCTGCCCCGGGCCCGCGGTTTCCGGCTCCACCCTGATCTCCATGGCCACCGGGTCGTCCTCGGCGCCGGCGCCAGGGGCGCCCGCCGGGATGGCCAGGGCAGCCAGGGCGAAAACAATAAGAATAACGGTAAATTTTCTGGATATTGCTCTCATGGTTTGCATTGTACGGGCTGGAATCGGACCCTGCAAACGGACCGTTTGCGGACAACCGGTCCATGGCTTGCCATGGTAATGATTGCCGCCGGTCCCGCTTCGGCGTACACTTCTCTCGATTCGGACCGCCTGCCGGTTCGGGATCGGAGGGATGCATGCGCCTGCGTTTACCGGTAATTTTGGGGTTGGCCGCCTTGCTGGCGGCACCGGCGGCAGCCGGTGAAATCATTCACTTCACCAGTGGAACCACCCTTGAAATACAGGGCCACATCGTTGAAGACGGGATGATTCATGTCGATCTGGGCGGGGGGTCCGGTATCGCGTTCCCCGTGTCCATGGTGGACAACATTACTCGCTCCGGCAGCAGTGTGTTCAATCCCAACGTTCAGCGGGGCAGACAGGCCAACGTGGCTTCCAGCGGCGGCTCGGGAGGGGTCTACATCGCCTCATCCGGAAGCAGCAACACCGGCCGTGGCAGCGGAGCTTCGGCAGCGTCGGCAGCCCTTGAAAAACTAAACGCCATGGAGAACGGCTCCGACCGGGGAGTGGGCCAGGGCGTGGTCTACCCCCTGGCGAACCACCCCAACCGGGCAGCCCGTCAAATCGGTGTCCAGGCCGACATGCGGATCTATGGTCAGTCCGCCGCACAGCGGCAGAGAACCGGTAACAACGACAGCATGCGCAACGCCAATACGGTGGCCACCGCCAACGGCACCCGGATCATCGGCGGCGAGCCGCCTAACGGCAAGACGGTCCACCTGGGTGTTGAAGTGTTTTCCATGGGCGAGAGCAACCGGTTGCAGCAGGCGAAAGTTGCAGCCGGCACTGCAGGCGATTCCCGTTACATTCCAGGTGCGGTCAAAGACGACTGAACCGTCAGGATGAACCCGAATTGAAAATTGTCCTGGGTCTCACCGGCGCCAATGCCGCAGGCAAGGGTGAAGTAGCGGATTACCTGAAGAGCCGCGGTTTCACCCTGTATTCACTGTCCAACATCGTTCGCGAGGAGGCCAAGGCCCGGGATCTCCCGCCGGAGCGGGAACATCTCATCGCCGTGGGGAACGAGTTGCGCCGGGACGGCGGCCCCTCGGTCCTGGCCGATCGCCTCATCCCCAGGCTGGGAGACCGGGATGTAGTCGATTCCATCCGGAATCCGGCCGAAGTGCAAGCCCTCCGGTCCCTGCCCCACTTCACCCTGATCGGCGTAGCCGCCGCCACCGAGATCCGGTTCCGCCGGTCACTGGGAAGGGCCAGACCCGGGGATCCTGGGACCCTGGAGGGATTCGAAGCCAGGGAACGGCAGGAAAACAGCGATGATCCCAATTCCCAGCAACTGGTCGCCACCTTTGAAATGGCCGACCGGATCATCTGGAACGATTCCGATCTGGAATCTCTGCACCAGGCGGTGGACCGGCTTCTGGAGGTCCTTCTCTAGCACCCGCCGGGCCGGAGGTGTGATGCGTTGACCGCACAGACCGCCTTCTGTACAGTAACCACTTGATTCTTCAAGGAGAAAGAGGCCCATGGAAGAGGCTGTGCGCCCAGGTGCGAACCGGGTCAGGACCGGCAGCGACCGGTCCGACAATGGGAAGGAAGCCATGACGGAGAAGGGCATCATCCTGGATCGGGTGGAAAACCCGTCCGATCTCAAGGAATTGGAACGAGATCAACTGGTCATTCTGTGCCGGGAGATCCGTGAATTCATCATCGATGTCGTGTCCCAGCAGGGCGGTCATCTGGGAGCGAGTCTCGGCGTGGTGGAACTGACCGTTGCGCTGTGCCGGATCCTGAATCTGCCTGAGGACAAGGTCGTTTACGATACCGGCCACCAGGCCTACGTCCACAAGGTCCTCACCGGCCGGAAGGAAAAGCTCTGGGGCATCCGGCAGTACGGCGGCATCTCCGGCTTCCTGAAGCGGGACGAAAGCGAGCATGATGCGTTCGGAGCCGGCCATGCATCCACCGCCATTTCCGCCGCCCTGGGCCTGGCCACCGCCAGGGACATGGCCGGGAAAGACAGCAAGGTCGTGGCGATCCTGGGAGACGGGGCCCTTACCGGCGGCCTGGCCTACGAAGCGTTGAACAATGCAGGGCAGTCCGGCTCCAACCTGCTGGTCATCCTGAACGACAACGGTATGTCCATCGCACCGAATGTAGGAGCCCTGTCCCAATACCTCACCAACATCACCTCGAACCCGACGCTGATGAAGCTGCGGGAAGAGGTCGTCAGCCTGGTGAAGAAACTGCCGGCAGGCGATGCGGTAGGTGGGCTTGCCAAGCGGATAGAGTCGGGGATCAAGAGCGCCTTTGTCCCCAGTGCGCTGTTCGAGGCTTTGGGTTTCACCTACTTCGGGCCGGTGGATGGCCACGACCTGGAGAGCCTGCTGGACATCCTGCCCCGCCTCCTGGACCGGGGCGGGCCTGTGCTGCTCCATGTCCATACCAAGAAGGGCAAGGGGTTGACTCACGCCGAAGAGGATGACGAAGGTTTTCACGGCGTGGTCCCGTTCGATCCGCAAACAGGAAAGATTCGCAAACAGCCGGCCGGGGGAACTCCCGGATACACCAAGGTGTTCGGTCAGGCGATGCTGGACGCCGCCGAACAGTTTCCCCAGATGGCTGCGATCACTGCCGCCATGCCGACCGGCACCGGTCTCAACCCGTTCAAGGAAAAGTATCCGGCCCGGTTCTTCGATGTCGGTATAGCCGAAGCTCACGCCGTCTGTTTCGCCGCCGGCCTGGCGTGTGAAGGTGTGCGCCCGGTGGTGACGGTCTATTCCACGTTCCTCCAGAGAGCTTACGACCAGGTGGTCCATGATGTCGCACTCCAGAAACTGCCGGTGATATTCGCCCTGGATCGAGGCGGTCTGGTAGGAGCCGACGGCCCGACCCACCACGGGGTCCTGGACCTGTCCTACATGTGCTCGGTGCCGGACATGGTGGTGGCTGCTCCGAAGGACGGCAACGAACTGAGGGATATGCTCTGGACCGCCATGGACCACACCGCGGGGCCTTTTGCGTTCCGGTTCCCCAGGGCGTCGGTACCGCAAGGCTGGGATCCGTCCAGGCCGCCCCAGGTACTGCCGATCGGGTCCTGGGAGATCCTGGGCGAGGGTTCGGATGTGGCGATCCTGGCCGTGGGAGCCATGGTTGCCGAGGCGACGGCGGCAGCCGTCAAACTGGCCGCCTCGGGCATCAACGCCACGGTGGTCAACGCACGGTTCGTCAAGCCGCTGGACGAAGCGATGTTGCGAGATCTGCGTTCATCCCACAAGCTGCTGGTAACCGTTGAAGAGAACAGCTGTGTCGGCGGGTTCGGCGCTGCCGTGGCCGGCTTCCTGGAGTCGGAACGCAGCACCGGCGCTTCGTTCCTGAGACTGGCATTGCCGGACGGATTTGTGACCCATGGTCCCAGGGAGCAGCTCCTGGATGACGTGGGCTTGTCGGCAGAGAAAATTGCGGCGCGCATCCTGGCCGAGTCGGCCCGGTAGGAGAACTCTTGATGAAGATACGAACCAGCGGCATGGACCTGGCCGAGCTCAAGGCCGATGTGGCTGCCTGCTTCGCCTACGAAGGCGACAGCCGCCCTGCCGGTGTGAAGAATGGACCGTTGGCCCGGGAACTGGCCGCCGAGATGAAGGCGGAGACGTTCAAGGGAAACCTGGGCGACATCATGTCGTGGAACGCAGACGGCCGTTTCGGCTCCCGTCGTTTCCTGGTCATCGGCCTGGGTAAAAAAGGGAAGGGCGAACTGGATGCCCTGAGGGCCGGTTGCGCCAAGGCTGCACGTGCCGCCGCGGCGATCCATTGCAAGACCCTGGCCCTGCGCCTGCCGCCGGCTTCCGGCAAACAGGTCGTGTCCGCCGTTCGTGCCGCAGTGGAAGGAGCCCACTTCGGCGCCTACCATTTCGACCGCTACCTCACCGACGTCGATCGCCAGCCGGTCCACCTGGTATCCGCCCTGGTCTCATCCAACGGTTCGGCCACGGCGATCCGAAAAGCGGCCGCCCTGGGTTCGGCAATGGCCGCATCGGTCTGCCTGGCCCGTGACCTGGTGAACGAACCGCCCAGCAGGTTGAACCCGGTGGCCATGGCCAAGGTCGCCGTGACCGAGGGGCGGAAGAGCGGCTTGACGGTGAAGGTGTATAACCGGGCCGAACTGGTGAAGCTCGGATTCAAGTCGATGCTGGCGGTGGCCCGTGGCAGCAAGGCGGCGCCGAAGTTCGTCCACCTCGTGTACAAGCCGAAGCACCGTACGGTGAAAACCGAGCGGATCGTCCTGGTTGGTAAAGGCGTCACGTTTGATTCCGGTGGTCTGAACCTGAAGCCTGCCGGCGGCATGCTAGCCATGAAATGTGACATGGGTGGTGCGGCGGCGGTTCTAGGCGCCATGACCGCCCTCAGGGATACCGGCTGCAAGGCCGAAGTCCACGGCTTGCTGGGGCTGGTTGAGAATATGGTCAACGGTGACGCCTACAAGCCGGGAGACATCCTGGACACTTACCATGGGAAAACCGTCGAAGTCGGCAACACCGACGCGGAAGGACGACTGGTCATGTGCGACCTCCTCGCCTACGCGGCGAAGAAATTGAAACCGACCGCCATGGTGGATCTGGCCACCCTGACCGGGGCCTGCATGGTGGCGCTGGGCGTGCTGGCCACCGGCCTGTTCACCCGGCATGCGGCCCTCGAAAAAGCGCTGCTGCAGGCTGCCGGCGACGGTGGGGAGAAAGTCTGGCCCCTGCCGATGTTCGAAGAGTACCTGGATCAGCTGCAGTCCGGCCCCGCCGACCTGATCAACATCGGCCAGCGCTGGGGCGGAGCGATCACTGCTGCGCTGTTCCTGGGCGAGTTCCTGCCCCGGGATCTGCCATGGGCTCACCTGGATATCGCCGGACCTGCGTTTTGCGAGAAAGCCACGGCGGAGACTCCTCTCGGAGGCACCGGTGCCGGCGTTCGCACCATCGTGCGCTGGCTGGAAGGGATGTAGGCTTGGGCCATCACCCCCACGCCATTCCTGATTTCAGGGCGTCGTTGGCTGTGCTCACGGTCAGCGACACCCGTACCGAGGCGGACGATCGTTCCGGAGCCGCCATCACCGAGCTGCTGGAGCAGGCCGGCCACACCCGGATCGACTACCGCATCCTCCCGGACGAACCCCGCCAGGTAGGGCAGCAGGTGCGGACATGGATCCAGGTTCCGGAGCTGGACGGGGTCCTGATCAACGGAGGAACCGGGATCGCCCCCCGGGATACCACGTACGAAGCGGTGTACGGCCTGCTGGAACGCAGGCTGGACGGTTTCGGTGAGCTGTTCCGGATGTTGTCCTACCGGGAGATCGGCGCCAGGGCGATGCTCAGCCGGGCGGTGGCCGGAATCGCCGGCGGCAAGCTGGTGTTCTCCATGCCCGGTTCCACGCCGGCGGTGACCCTTGCGATGAAGGAACTGATCCTGCCCCAGCTGCCTCACCTGGCCGGCGAACTCCGCAAATCCTGAAGGAACGGGGCATGTCCGGACTGCTCCCGGCTCAGTTCTGGAGTTGGCCTGGAGTGGGGGCGGGGGCTTCCATGATCTGGCCGTGCTGGTTTTCGTACTTCCTCAGGTTTTCCTGAAGAGCGCGGATCATCCGCTTGAGGTGTCCGGGACTGACGATCACACGGGCGTTGACGACGCCTTCCGGCGGGAACAGGTTGACGAAGTCCAGAAGGAACTCCTCGCCGGTGTGGGAAACAACCATCTGGTTGGCGTATACGCCGGAAAGAACCCGTTCAGGGATCTTCACAGGCATTTCCCGCCGCTCTCCTTCTTTCTTGATAGCCATTTCAGGGCTGCCCTTCATTGAAATCCCGGACCGCGGCAGATGTGTCGGGGAAGATCTTGAACACGGTGTCGAATCCGATCATCTGGAAAATTTCGTGGATGGCAGGACGGAGGCCGGCCAGCGCCAGATCTCCACCGTTTTCTCTTGCTTTTTTCTTGAGGGACAGCAGAACCCCCATCCCGGCTGAATCAAAGAAGCTGACAGGGGACGCGTCGAGGGCGACGACCAGTGCGCCGGAAGTCATTTCTTTTGTTACCTGCATGGAGATTCTCCTGCGATGAGTGCTTTCTTCTTAAGTATCGTTGCCCGGGATGGAGGCGTCAACCTTCGTTGACAGCCTGATGCGCCTGTCGTACTTTGGGTGTATATAGACATTGGGATATGGAAGGGAGCGATATAGACATGGTCAACCTGACTGACAAGGCAGTAGAGAAGGTCAAGCAGCTGATGAGCGCCGAGGGCAAGGAAGGCTACGGCCTGCGTGTGGCAGTCAAAGGCGGCGGATGCTCGGGGTTCGAATACGGCCTGACCTTCGAGGAATCGGCAGGGGAAAAAGACAAGGTGCTGGAAGTATCCGGGCTGCAGGTGTTCCTGGACGATATGTCCCAGCTGTACCTGAACGGCACCAGTATCGACTACGTGGACAGCCTGGCGGGATCAGGCTTCAAAATCGACAACCCCCAGTCAAGCGGATCATGCGGTTGCGGGAATAGCTTCTCGGTGTGACCCCCGGCTTGACCCCCGGCGACCCCTCCGATAGTCTCAGCGCCATGCCGGTAATCGATCCTGAAGCAGATCTCGCCCCTTACGCCCAGCGGTCCGGGGAGAGCCGTGGCCGGCAGCACGCCGAGGTGGAGCACTCCTATCGCACGCCCTACCAGCGCGACCGTGACCGGATCATCCACAGCAGGGCTTTCCGTCGCCTGGAGTACAAGACCCAGGTTTTCGTGAACCATGAGGGCGATCACTACCGCACCCGACTGACCCACAGTATCGAGGTCAGCCAGATCGGGAGGACGGTCGCTTCGTCTCTTGGGCTCAATGCCGATCTGGTGGAATCCCTGGCGCTGTCCCACGATCTGGGCCATACGCCGTTCGGGCACCTGGGCGAAGAGGTGCTGGACCGCATGCTCGAAAACAGCGGCGGGTTCAATCACAACAGGCAGACCCTCAGGATCGTGGAGCAACTGGAGGACCGCTACCCCGGTTTCCCCGGGCTGAACCTGACCTGGGAGGTCCGGGAGGGGATCGCCAAACACTCCGGCCCGATCCCCCCAGCCCTGGCGGCGGAGTTCGCCGCCTACGATCCGGACCGCCAGCCATCCCTTGAGGCCCAGTTGCTGGATCTGGTGGATGAAATCGCCTACAACCATCATGACATCGACGACGGGCTGGATTCTGGCCTCCTGGACGAGGAAGCGTTGTGCGCAGCGGTTCCGCTTTTCGCCGAGCCGATGGCGGAAGCCAGGAAGGCGTGGCCTGACGCTACGGTGAAACAGCAGCGCTCAGAGGCGCTCCGGGGAGTGATCAACACCCTGGTCTCCGATCTGATCCGCACCACACGGGGCAACATCCGGGAGGCGGGGATCGGAACTTCCGCCGACGTCAGGATGGCTGATCGATGGCTGGTCGGTCTGTCCGGGCCGCTGGCGGAGCGCAATGCAGCTCTCAAGGCGTACCTCAGGGGCCATTTGTACCGGCACCAGCGGATCGAACGGATGATGGACAAGGCGCGACGGATCCTGACGGCCCTGTGCCAGCGTTACCTGGACAACCCACGGTTGCTGCCGGCGGACGACTTGAAGCGGGTGGAGTCGGAAGGGCTGCACCGGGCAGTGGCCGATTATGTGGCCGGCATGACCGATCGTTACGCTACCGAGGAGTACCTCCGGTTGTTCGATCCGTCGGTGCGGGTCTGACCCGGGAGAATTCTGGAAATGAAAACGGTGGTAGTACGGGAGCATGGCGGCGTCGATCGCCTCCTCATGGAAGACCACCCGGTGCCTCTGCCGGGACCTGGCGAACTGCGGATCGCCGTCCGCGGCGTCGGGCTCAACCACCTGGACGTCTGGGTGCGTCGCGGGGTTAAAGGGCACGTTTTTCCGCTGCCGATCATCCCGGGATGCGACATCTCCGGCACGGTGGACCTTGCCGGCGCAGGTACCAGCCGATTCCGGGCCGGGGACGAGGTCGTGGTCGCTCCCGGGTTCTCCTGCGGACACTGCCACCAGTGCCGCAGCGGCCGGGACGCCCTGTGCCGTCAATACGGCATTCGAGGCGAGTCCTGCGACGGCGGATGCGCCGAATATGTTGTCATCCCCGAAACCAGCCTGTTTCCCAAGCCGGCGACGCTCTCGTTTGAAGAGGCGGCAGCCATGCCCCTGGTTTTCCTGACCGCCTGGCACATGCTGGTGGAACGGGCACGGCTCAAGGCGGGGGAGAAGGTGCTCATCCATGCCGCGGCATCCGGGGTTTCCTCCGCCGCCATCCAGATCGCGCGGCTTCTGGGCGCACGGGTGCTGGCCACTGCCGGGAGCGCCGAGAAGTGCCGACTCGCCACCGAGCTCGGCGCCGAAGAGGCTGTGAACTACCGTGAGGCCGACTTCCGGTCCGAGGTTAAGCGGTGGACCGGCAAGGCGGGTGTGGAGGTTGCACTGGATCATATCGGTTCGGAAACCTTCGGTCCCACCCTTGCCTGCCTTGCCAAGGGTGGCCGGTACGTCACCTGTGGATCGACGTCAGGCTTCGAGATGAAAACCGATTTCCGGATCGTGTTCTTTAAAAGCCTGTCGATCCTCGGTTCCACCATGGGATCCGACCATGAGTTGGAAACGGTGCTCGGTCTGGCTGCCGAAGGACGCCTGCGGCCTGTCCTTGAACAGGCTCTGCCTCTCGAGAAGGTTGGAGAGGCTCACCAGCATCTTGAGAGCCGTAAGGCAATGGGGAAAACTGTACTGGTTCCTTGATTACTTCCTGCCTCAGGACTGATATTCTATCGTGTGACCGAATTACCCCGACGGGATTTGTGGGAATATCTGCCATGGCCATCCGTGTACTGATCGTCGATGACGAGCCGGATATCGTGGATCTCCTAAGCGAGATCCTCGTGTCCTCCGGTTTCGAAGTCACCAGCGCCCTGGACGCCCAGGGAGCTCTGGAGCAGATCAAGGCGCAGATCTTCGACGCGGCCATCGTCGATTTCAATCTGCCCGACATGAACGGTGTCATGCTCCACAGGCAGATCCGGCAGATGGATGAGGAACTTGCCCAGAAGACCTTGTTCACGTCGGGGCAGATGCAGACCGACCAGGCTCTGGACTACTACATGGTCTTCGGCGGCGGGTTCCTGTCCAAGCCGTTTGAAGTTGAGCAGGTGCTTTCGGCGCTGGACAAGACGATCAACGGCTGACGGTTACTTCGCCCGGGTGATCAGCCCCAGCTTGACGTTCACAACGTTCTCCCGTTCCAGGAACGGTAAAACAGGTCGTTTCCGGATCCCCATTCTTTTGAGCAGAACCCGTATCTCCCGATGACCGGGCTGGAACGACAACCCACGGATCAGGGAGTCATGAGCGTCCCTGCGCTTGTCCGCCACCAGGAGCGCTTTCGCGTGGTTCAGGTGCAGGTCGGCGTTGTACCCTTCCCGGGCGATCGCTTCCCTGCAGAAGTAGATCCCTTCCCGGGCACGATCGGCATGGACCGCCAGGCAGACCCCGTAGTAAGAGAGATACCGGGGCTGAAGTCCGCTGCCGCCTTTGCGCCGTTCCAGTTCGATGGCCGCTTCGAACAGCGCCATCGCCTCGATGTTACGACCGGCATGAAACGCATCCAGTCCTTTCTGGAAACTCGCTTCAGCAGCGTGACTAAGCATATGAAAACCTCCGCCCCCGAACGCAATATGTGGCCTGCGCAGGGCGGGATTCCATAGTAAATATGGTGTCGGATGGTACGGTTTCGTGATCGATCAGCTGTCGTAAGACGTGACCAGCTCCGAGTTGATTTCGATACGGTAATCTTCCCTCAACCGGTTCAGAATCGACTGCAGATGGAGCTGCCTTTTCTGTACAAGAAGCTCTTCACGGAGCAGATCGCTGCCGGTCTCGAAAGCGACCGGATCGAAGGCCGCCCGGTCCGTAACCTCGTAGATCAGGGCGCCTGCAGGCACCGGGATTACGCCGCTGTCGCCGATGGCGGTGTTGTCATCGAACAGTGCTGCGCTGAGTTCGGGGGAATCGCCGCCTATACCGGGGAGAACCACCCGCCCAGGGGTCAGATCGCCGGAGTCCTGAACCTCCTGGTCCAGCGAACGGGCCGCCAGGTCCAACTCTCCCCGTGTGCCGAGGGCGCTGCGAGCTGTCGCCACCGCCGCTTTGCGAAGACGATCGTTGCGGTATGCAGACTCTACCTGCAGCCGGACGTCGGCCAGCGGAGCAACCGTAGGCTGAAACTCTTCATCCACGGCGAATACCGCCATGCCCCGGGCTACGACTACCGGACCGCTGATACCTCCCACCGGCAGGTCGAACATCTCGTTGCGGAACTCCGGGCTGGGGGCCAGAGCAGGCATATTGTCGTCAGCGGCGGCGGTCAGTTCGATGATTTCCAGCCCGGCCTGCTCTGCCGCGGCTGCAAATTCATCGGCGGAGACCGCGGCGCCGGACAGGCTGATGGCCTTCTCCCGGATCAGGTCCTGTGCCTGATCCAGTGAAATGCGCGTCCGGATATCCTCCCGGACCTCATCGAGGGGCTGGGTTCCGGCGTCCCGTTCCCCGGTGACCTGGATGATGTGAAAACCGAAATCAGTCTCCACCACCTCGGACAACTCGCCCACCGGCGTGCTGAATACGGCTGCATCGAAAGTCGGCACCATGGCTCCTCGACCGAAAAAGCCAAGGTCGCCGCCCCGGGCGGCGGAGATTGTGTCGACGGACAGCTCCGGTGCCAGGTCGGCAATCGATTCCCCGGCGCGGATCCTGGCCAGGGTCGCTTCGGCTGTGGCCTTGACCTCGGCTTTCTCCCCGGCGGTGGCCGACGGCAGCACCTGTAACAGAATGTGGCTGGCCCGCCGCTGCTCCGGGGTTTCGTAGGAAGCCTGGTTGGCGTTGTAATACTCTTCGATTTCGCTATCGGTGACTGCGATCTCTTCGAGCACCGACTGGCGTTCGATCACTGCGTACCGGATCTTGCGACGCACGCCCTGCATGTAGTCGTCCTGATGTGCGTTGTACCAGGCTTGTATCTCGGAATCCGGAACCGGCCCACCGGTAGGCTGATCGGCGGAAGCAACTACCAGGAAACGGATGCGGGTCTTCTCGTAGCGCTGCCGGTAGGCGTCTTCCAACTCCGTCGGAGAGACTTTCACGGCCTGTCCCACCAGGTCGGCCCATTTGCGGGAAACGATCTCTCTGGACAGTTCCGCCTCAAACGCCTCCACTCCGCCGACATACGAACGCTGGAAGTAATTCTTGTACTGCTCGGCGCCGACGAATTTCCCGGTTTCGTCCTGGAAGCGGGGATCACTCCGGATCAGATCGGCAAGTTCCTGGTCCGAAGCACGGAACCCCAGCTTGCGGGCCTCTTCCAACTGGACCTGTTGATTGATCAACTGCTGGATCGCCTGGCTGCCCAACCGGAGCTGGGGCTTGAACTGGGCGTACTGCTCGCCCAGCACGCTGGCGTAATAGTCGTTCATGTTCCGGGTGGCGGACAGGAAATCGCGGGACGAGATCTCGCTATCGTTGATCTTGGCGGCCCAGGGGGCCGACGCCCCGCCGGAGTCCCTGTTCCCAAGGAATCCGGTTCCAAGGTAGAGGGTCATGGAAGCCGCCACGATAAAGAGCACCCATTTCAGGTGCCTGAGATTGTCCCGCATCACGTTCAGCATCGATCTCTCTCCGGACTGTCAGTGTTGAATTAAGTCGTTGAAAACGTTTACTCTACCTGAACAGGCCCACCGCATCAACCGCCGGGGCCGGCAGGCGGCGGCAGCGACCCCAATTTCCGGCGGAACAGCGGTAGCCTGCCGACATATATGATGTTACATTCGGAATTCGGACAGGCATCCGGCGCTTTCCGCCTGCCGATGGAGAGGATCAGGCTCCCATGGCCAAGCGCAGCTCAAGATCGACCATCATTCTGGATTGGGTCAATGTTACCTACCGGTCCGCCGCCCTGTGGATCTGCGGGGCCCTGATCCTGATCATCGCAGGCGGGTTTTACTGGTATCACGCCACCCAGGTTGCGCCCCGGGACCGGGCGGTTCAGGCGATCGAGGAAGCGACCGGCCTGATGAGCAAGGCGGTTGCCCTGACATCCAGCGATCCCAGGGTTCTGGAAGCTCGGGTCAATGCCCGGGAAACCATCGAGGAGGCTGAATCGGCATTCGCCTCCCGTGACTGGGACCGTGCCCGGCAGGCCGCCATGCATTCCGCCACCCTGTCCCGGAAGGCGATCGATCTGGTTGAGGGCAAGAACGCCAATTCGGCGGAGGTCCGCTTCCTGCACATCGAAGGAGACGTCAAGGTCAAAAGGGCGGGTGAGTTCTCCTGGGAGACGGCCCATGACCAGATGGTGCTGAATGTCGGTGACCAGCTCAAGACCACTTCGTCCGGTTCTGCGCAGTTGATCTACTTTGACGGCACCAAGTCCACGGTTGATTCCGGATCCCTCCTTGAGATCCGCCAGCTGTTCGAAGATCCGACCACCAAGGAGCGCAAGGTCAGCGAGCGGCTGGGCTGGGGCAGTGTTCAGGTTTCCACCCGCAAGCAGAGCGGTCCCGGCTCGGAGCACGAGGTCTCCACTGAAGTCGCATCGGCCACGACAAGCGAAGAAGGGGAGATGAAGGTTCGCTACGACAAGGACCAGGGCGTGGCCCGTTTCGACGCCTACGACGGTAAATGGGGGATCAAAACCCAGGAGAGCAAGAAGGCCCTGGGCAGCGGACAGACGGTGGATGCATACGGCGACGGTCGCATCTCACCTACCCGGGACCTGCCGACGGCTCCCAGGCTGTTGTCCCCCTCGGACCAGAAGATGTTCGTATTCGAAAATCCGGCCGAGGCGGAGATGACCCTGCGATGGGAAAAGGTCGCCGGGGCCAGGGAATATCGCCTCACCATATCGGAACGCAACCTGTTCACCGATCCGGCCTATCAGGGCGTCATCCAGGGAACCTCCATCGCGGTTGAAGGCTTGTCGGTGCAGTCCTACTACTGGAAGGTGGAGACGGTCATGCCCGACGGAGGGCTGGGACCGCCCAGCGCGGTGCGCCGTTTCCGGGTGACCGGCCAGTCGGTGCGGGACAGCCAGGACAATACGCCGCCTCCGCTGGAGATTACCGATTTCCTGCTTTCCGGCCCGATGGTCATTGTCAACGGGCTCACGGAGCCGGGAGCCGGCCTGTGGATCGACAACGAGAAAATTGATGTTTACGAGGACGGAACCTTCTACGCCGTAGTCCGGTTGCGGAAGGAAGGCGAGAATATCGTGGAATTTTTGGCTCAGGACGCCGCCGGGAACGAGCAGGTGGTGAAACGCCGGGCCTACGTGGAAACCTATTGAAACCTGTCAGGGGTCAATATCGGTTGCACTTATGACCGTGGGTCATTAAGATTCCTTTCTTGTATAGTTTCGGGATTATTTCAACAGATTCTGGCGGGCTGCCGCCTGATTGAGGGGACCATGCGCTGGTCTGCCAAATCGATACTGTCGCTGTTCTCCAATGATCTGGCCATTGATCTCGGCACGGCCAACTCCCTGGTGTTCTGCCGGGGGCGGGGAATCATCGTCAGTGAACCGTCCATCGTGGCGGTGAACCAGCGAACCGGCAAGGTTGAGGCGGTTGGCCGTGAGGCCAAGGAAATGCTGGGTCGAACCCCCGGCAACATCGTCGCCATCCGGCCGATGAAGGACGGTGTCATCGCCGATTTCGAGCATACCGAGAAAATGCTCGATTATTTTATCAAGAAAGCCCACAACCGCTCATTCGGCGTTCGGCCGCGGATCGTCATCGGCGTACCCAGCGAGATAACCCAGGTTGAAAAGAGGGCGGTGCGGGACTCGGCCATGAAGGCCAAGGCTACCGAGGTCTTCCTTGTCGAGCAGGCGATGATGGCGGCCATCGGCGCCGGACTTCCGATCATCGAACCGACAGGGAACATGGTCGTGGATATCGGCGGCGGTACAACCGATGTGGCGGTCATCTCCATGGCCGGCATCGTGCACGCCCGTTCGGTCCGGGTGGCCGGCAACGAGATGGACGAAGCGATCATCCAGTACATCAAACGCAAATACAATCTCCTCATCGGTGAACGGACTGCAGAGGCGGTCAAGATGGAGATCGGATCCGCCTTCCCCCTGGACGAGGAACTGACCATCGAGATCAAGGGCCGGGATCTTGTGGAAGGTGTGCCGAAGACAATCATGATCTCCGACGAGGAGATCCGGGAAGCGCTGGCGGAGCCGGTGGCGACCATTATCGAGGCGGTGCGGATCGCCCTGGAACAGACTCCTCCCGAGCTGTCGGCGGACATCGTGGACCGGGGAATCGTGTTGACCGGGGGCGGCGCCCTTCTGAAGAACCTGGACAAGCGGTTGCGGGAAGAAACCGGTCTGCCGGTTTCCATCGCCGACGATCCGCTGACCTCGGTGGTGATGGGCACCGGCCGGCTTCTTGGCGATTTCGCCCTCCTTCGCAAGGTGGCCCTGGAATAGGGGCCTGCAGGCGGTATGTCGAGCCCAAACCCGTTACGGGGAAACTCAGTCTTTCTGATACTTTTGCTGTTCATTCAGCTTCTGCTCATGTCCGGCAGCGTCAAGGGCCGTGATGGCGTGTCACGCCTGGAGGCCGCGGTGGTGGTCCTGACCTCACCGGTGGCGTTCGCGGCATCCTGGACCGGCTCCGGGGTGCGATCCCTGTTCCTTGGAATCCGTGGAACCCTGGTGGCCAGGACGGAAAATCTCGGGTTCCGCCAGGCACTGGAAGACCTCACATCGGAGTTGGACCGCCTCAAGGAGGTGGAACCAGAAAATCGTCGACTGCGCGCACTCCTTTCCATGCGGGAGGGGATGGCGCCGGAGTCCATCGGAGCTTCGGTCATCGGCGCAAGCCTCAGTCGCGAATCACGGCTTATCATCATCGACAGGGGCAGCGGAAGCGGCGTCCGGGAGAACCAGGCGGTGGTTGCCTGGGGCGGAGCGGTGGGGCGCGTGGTTTCCGTGGCGCCCGGATTCGCCAAGGTAAGGCTTATCAGCGATCCCAACAGCGGTGTGGCTGCAGTGATCCGCCACAATCGCGTTGATGGCATCGTTCTGGGGGAGGGTGGAGAGAACCTGAACCTGACCATGAAATACGTCTCCGGATTCGCCGACGTCTCACTTGGGGACGTGGTAGTGACTTCCGGTCTGGACGGCATTTTTCCCCGAGGGTTCCGTATCGGGGAGGTGACCTTTGTCGGGAGCGGCGGGGAGGTCAGCCGGGAGATCCACGTCAGCCCGGCCTGCCGCATCGAGGAGTTGGAAGATGTCCTCGTTCTCACCGGCAGGACGGCAGGGGGGCTGTTGCCGGCCCTCGAACCGGAGACCGACCGTTGACCGCCCTGGGCTCCATTCTGTTTGTGGCTGTCTGCCTGGGCCTGCAGGTTCTGGTGACCACGCTGCTCCCGGGAGTGGCGGAGTATGTCGACTTTCTGATCGTGCCGGTGGTCTGGTTCGGCATCCGCAGGTCCCAGCGGGCGGCTATGCTCACCGGCTGCATGGCCGGGCTGGCCCGGGATGTCTGGTTCCGTTCGGCGGTGTTCGGGATGAGCGGATTCGAGAAGACTTTCCTGGGCTGGTTCCTGGGAGGCCTTTCTTCCCGATTCGACCTGAATTCCACAGCCAGCCGGTTCGCTACCGGTTTTGTCTTTACATTGGCCCAGAATCTCCTGTCCATCGGCCTTCTTCGGCTGATGGACCAGGTCACGGTATCGCCGAGCCTGGTGCACTGGCTGATACAGGGGCTGGTCTCCGGCTTGCTCGTTGTGACTGGATTCACCATAGTTAACCGTATAGCCGGTGAGGCCGACAGAGGCTCCGGCTACGCTTCTCACTAGGCCCCGCCCATGGACTACCGGGAACGGTTTGAGATAAAGGATTACCGCAACGAGCGTATGCTCGGTGGCCGGATCGGTCTGATGCATGTCGGAGTGATTGTGCTCCTGGTCTTCTTTTCCCTGAATTTCTGGTATCTCCAGGTCGTCCGAGGCGACATCTACGCCAGGCTGGCGGAGAACAATCGCCTCAGGAGAGTCGTCCTGCCTCCGACCCGCGGCGTGATCAGGGACCGGGCCGGCCGGGTGGTCGCCTCCACCCGCCCGTCCCTCAACCTGGTCCTCACCCGGGAATCCAGGGGAGACGTGGATATTCAGCTCCGGCGACTGGCGCCGATACTCGGGGTCCCGTATGTGGAGCTGAAAGAACGGCACAACAGGATGCGGGGAAGGCCTTTGTTCGAGCCGATGGTCCTCAAGGTGGATGTCAGCATGGACATCCTGGCCAGGGTCGAATCCCGGCGGGAGAAGTTCCCGTCGGTGGAGGTCCGCCAGATCGCCAGGCGGAGTTACCCGGAAGGTGACGTGGTCTCCCATCCTCTGGGCTACGTCGGCGAGGTCAGCTTCGCCCAGCTCACTTCCGGCGGTGAGGGCCCGGGCCTTGCCAGCGGGGATATCGTTGGGAAGGCAGGGGTGGAAAAAGGCAAGGACGATCTGCTTCGGGGTGAACGGGGGCTGGAGTTCGTATCGGTCAACAACCTGGGGCGGAGGATCGGTGAGGGTCGTATCGACCGGCTCGCCGTGAGCGGCGGCGACCTGGGCGTAACCGTGGACCTGGATCTGCAGCGCACACTCATGGAAGCGTTCGGCGACGAAGTCGGAGGCGCCGTGTTCATGGATCCCCGGACCGGTGAGATCCTGGCCATGGGTTCCACGCCGAGCTACGATCCGAACGATTTTGCCGACGGCATCAGCCGTGAAGTCTGGCAGTCGATCCAGTCCGACCCGCGCCGGCCGATGCATAACCGGGCCATCGCCAGCTTCTACGCCCCTGGTTCGACCTTCAAGGTCCTGGTGGCCATCGCCGGCCTGGAGTCGGGAGCGATCTCACCGTCGGAACGGGTTTTCTGCAACGGATCCACCCGGATTTACGGCAGCACACGCCTGTGCTGGAAGCGGGGCGGCCACGGCTGGGTCGATCTGAGGCTGGCCCTGGCCCATTCCTGCAACGTTTACTTCTACAAGGCCGGCCAGAAGATGGGGATCGAAGCGATCCATAAATACGGTGCGATGTTCAATCTCGGAAAACCGCGAGGTCTGGACATCCCGGGGGAGGCCGGCGGCATCCTGCCTTCCGACGCCTGGAAGCGGAAGGCCCGGGGAGAGCGGTGGTACCCGGGAGACACGATCTCCGTTGCCATCGGCCAGGGCCTTCTGGCGGTCACACCGCTGCAGATGGCCACCATGATGGCCGGTGTGGGGACCAAGGGTTCCCTGCCGTACCCGCGGTTGACCACCGATGGCGCGAGGGAACCGTCGGAGCTTCAGATTTCCCAACGCACCTTCGACCTGATTCAGGAAGCACTGGCCGATGTGGTGACCGAGGGCACCGCACGCCGGGCGCAGGTGGAGGGCTATACGGTGGCGGGTAAAACCGGCACTGCCCAGGTCTACAAGATGTCGGCAGGGATCGACGCCGACAAGATGGACAAGGCGACCCGGGATCACGCCTGGTTCGCAGGGTACGCGCCGGCGGACAACCCGCGGATCGCGTTCGCAGTGGTGGTGGAGCACGGGGGGCACGGCGGCACCACCGCGGCGCCGATCGCCCGCAAGGTTCTGAAGGAGTTCTTCGTCAAGGAGAAAACAGGGAGCGGGTCGTATGCGACGGCTTCTCGATAGCCTCGATACGCCGACGATCTTCGCCGTGATGTCCCTGGCCGGCATCGGCATCCTGGCCATCGCCTCGTCTACGGCGAAACAGCCTGGACGGGACGACCTCTGGAAGATGCAGCTGATCTGGATCCTCATCGCCAGCGTCGCTGCGGTGGTCGTGGTTCTGGTCGATTACCACGTCTGGGCCGGGATCGGGATGCTCCTCCACGGCGCCGTGGTCGCCCTGCTTGTGCTGGTGCTGTTCTACGGAAGAGAGATCGGCGGGAACAAATCCTGGCTGGTATTCGGCCCTTTGCGATTGCAGCCCTCGGAACTGGCCAAATGGACTACCTGCCTGGTGGTGGCAGGCTACCTGGCCCACCGCCACAAGGAGACGCTGGGGCTGCGGGAAATTCTGGAACTGGGAGTGCTGGTCGGCGTACCGATGGGGTTGATCGTGTTGCAGCCCGATTACGGAACCGCCCTGATCTTCGTCCCGATCTTTCTGGCGGCGATCTGGCTCGGCGGCTTGCGCTGGAAGGTGATTACCGCAGTGCTGGTGATCGGCCTCGCTCTGGCGCCGGTGGTTTGGACCCAGCTCAAGCCATACCAGCAGAACCGCATCCTGACGGTCTTCGACCAGGAGCGGGACCCGTCCGGCGTCGGCTACCAGGTGCGACAATCGAAAATCGCCATCGGCTCCGGCGGATTGACCGGGAAAGGTCTGTTCGGTGGTACCCAGAGCCAGCTGAACTACCTGCCGGCCCAGCACACCGACTTCATCCTGGCGGTGATCGCCGAGGAACTGGGGTTCCTGGGAGGCGCCGGGGTACTTGGATTGTTCTATTTCCTTATGTTCAGGGGGTTTGCGGCAGCCCGCACCGCCCAGGACCGCCTGGGAACCTACCTCTGCCTTTTGGTGGTGTCCTGGATCACCGGGCAGGTTGCGATCAACGTCGGCATGGTGCTGGGGCTCCTTCCAACCATCGGAGTTCCGCTTCCGCTGCTATCCTACGGAGGTTCCGCCCTGGTCGCCGTCATCTGCGGTATCGGCCTGGTGGTCAACGTCCGGACCCGCCGGTTCGTCAATTGAAGGGGAGCGCCGGCAGGTTTACGGGAAGGTGGAGACGATGTTTGATCTTTATGCCGACCTGCTGCCGCAGGTCCAGAAGCCGTTCCGCTATGTGGGTGGGGAGTGGAACGAGATAGTCAAGGAGCCGGGGTCGACCGAACTGACCTTCGCCCTGGCTTTTCCCGACATCTACGAGATCGGGATGTCCCACCTCGGGTTTCGGATCCTGTATTCACTGATCAACAGCCGGTCGGACACGGCGGCGGAACGCGTGTTCTGTCCCTGGCCCGACATGGCGGATCTGCTCCGGGAGCACAAGCGCCCCCTGGCGACCCTGGAGACCTGTACACCTCTTGGCGACCTGGATGTGGTCGGTTTCTCCCTGCAGTACGAAATGACGTTCACCAACGTCCTGGAGATGATGGACCTGGCCGGGATCCCGATCCGCGGGAGGGACAGGCGGGACCAGGATCCGCTCATCGCGGTGGGTGGCCCTGTTGTGTTCAACGTGGAGCCGTTGGCCGACTTCGTCGACCTGGTCTTCGTCGGGGATGCGGAAGAACTGGTTCCGGAGTTTCTCGATCGACTGGGTGAGCTGAAGAAAGCAGGAGCCGGCCGGGCGGAGAAGATTCGCCAACTGGCCCAAATCGAGGGGATCTACGCGCCGGCACTCTACGACGCCGTAGAGGACGGGAAGACAGGACGGCTGATCCCGGTGACCAGGGGTGAGGCGCCTGCCAGTGTGCGCCGCCGCATCCTCATGGATCTGGACGATGTGCCGTTCCCGGACAACATCATCGTGCCTCACGGCGAGATCGTTCACGACCGGGTCTCCGTGGAGATAATGCGAGGCTGTCCGGTGGGATGCCGGTTCTGCCAGGCCGGATACATTTACCGCCCGACCCGGGAGAGGGATCCCAATTCGGTGCGGGACACGGTGATCCGGTCGGTGCGCGCCACCGGTTACGACAAGTTCTCGCTGTCCTCTCTGAACACCGGCGAGTACGGCGCCATTCAGCCGGTCATGATCGACCTGATGAACCGGTTCGAGCCGGAGAAGGTATCGGTCTCGTTGTCTTCCATGCATGCCTCCACCATGACCGAGGATCTGGCCCGTGAAGTCCGGCGTGTCCGGAAGTCCGGGTTCACCATCGCCCCCGAGGCCGGAACCCAGCGCCTCCGGAACGTCATCAACAAGAACCTGGAGGAGGACCAGATCCTCAAGGCGTGCCGCCTGGCCTTCGAAGCGGGCTGGGAGCAGATCAAGCTGTATTTCATGCTGGGACTGCCGACGGAAACCGACGAAGACGTGGATGGAATCGTCGATCTGGCCCACAAGATCCTGGACCTGGGCCGGAAGACGGCGCCTCGCAGGAAGAAGGTGGAAGTCACGCTTTCGGCGTCGTCGTTCATCCCGAAGCCGGTTACCCCGTTTCAGTGGGCCGGGATGGACCGGATCGAGAACCTCTATCGCAAACAGGAGCGCATTGCCGGGAAGGTCCGGCGGGGGGTTCGGTTCAAGCATCATGAATGTGAGACCAGCTTCTACGAGGGCGTGTTCTCACGAGGGGACAGGGGCCTGGCCGATGTCCTTGAGACCGCCTGGCGCAACGGCGCCCGGTTCGACGGCTGGTCAGAACACTTCAATCAGGAAACCTGGGCTGAGGCGTTCAAGACGTGCGACACCGACCCCGAACGGTACGCCTATGGCGAATGGGAACCTGCCGACGCCCTTCCCTGGGACGTCATCGACTCCCAGGTCAACAGGAAATGGCTGGAGTTGGACTGGAAGCGCTCCCTGAAGGTGGAAAACACCTTGACGGTCTGTGGTCCCACCGACTGCCACGGTTGTGCTCCTTTCGCCCGGGATTGTGTCAAGGGTGTAGTCTCGGAAACCACAGGACGTCCGCTGGACGGTTCCCTGCCTGTTCTGGGGACCGCCACCGCCGGGGCAGGCGCCGCCGCGCCGGCGAATCCGGCGGACGGCATCCGCATTCCGATGCCGCCCACGGCGGAAACCGAAGACGATCCGGCGGCGAGGTACCGCTATCGCATGCGGTTCACCAAGTCGGGACAGGCGGTTTTCCTGGGGCACCTCGATACGGTCCGGACCATGCTGCGCGCCCTGCGCCGGGCCGGCGTCGTACTGGCGTACTCCCAGGGCTTCAACCCCAAGCCGAAGGTCGGCTTCGGGCCGGCGTTGCCGGTAGGGACCTCGTCCGACGCCGAATATATGGATGTGGACTCCATGGATCGGCTGGAGCCCCAGGATATCCAGGCCGGGATCAACGCGGCTCTTCCCAGGGGGTTCCGCCTCACCGCTGTCCGGGAGATTTCCAGAGCTGTTCCGGCCCTGAGCGAAGCGATCTCGGCGGCCCGGTACCGGGTGGAGGTTCCGGAAGGCGACCATACGGTGGAGGCCCAGGTGGACAACCTGATGGAGCGCCAGGATATCAAGGTGCGGCGGGAGCGGGGTGGCCGCGAAACCATCCTGGACCTGCACCATGAACTGTTGGGGATCGTCCCCGGTGAGAACGGCGGAGTGCAGTTCACCCTGGCCGTGAACCGGCAGGGGGCGTCTCTCAAACCGGAGGAACTCCTCAAGGAGCTTTTCAGTAACGGGACGCGGGCACGGCTGACCCGTGAAGAACTTCTGGTGGAAGCAGGCGGGAAGAGAGTGAACCCGATGCTGGCCGCATCAGTGGCAGGACATGAAAAGCGAACTGTTTGTTAGCCGGTTTGCCGGCCGGACCTGGTCGGTGCTCCGGGAAGCGGGAGAAGCGGTAGAGCTCCGGGTGGACGACGGTCAGCCCGAAGGACTGGTCGGGCGGCTGGTCAAGGGCCGGGTTACCAAGGTCCTGCCCGGTATCCAGTCCGCCTTTCTCGATATCGGCCTGGACCGGGACGCGTTCCTCCATGTGGCCGACCTGCTGTTGCCGGGAGAAACCGGTTCGGTCGATCCGGCGGGTAACGAGGACCTGGCAGACCTTCAGGCCGTAAGGACCGTTCTTCGCAGGCGAGACCGGGGCCAGGCGCCTATCCAGGATCGTCTCAAGGCCGGGAGAGAGCTCCTGGTGCAGATCGAACGGGACGCCATGGGTTCCAAGGGCGCCAGGGTGAGCTGCCACATCACCTTGCCGGGTCGCTACCTGGTGTACCTGCCCCAGACCAGCATCCGGGCCGTTTCAAGGCGGATCCGTGACCCAGGGGAGCGGGAGCGGCTCGGCGCCATTGTGAAAGCTCTGCCCCAGTCCGGGGGGTTCATCGTCCGCACGGCTGGAGCCGGCGCCGGGGAGGAGGCGTTCCAGGCCGATGCCGAATGGCTGGCAGGGACCTGGAAAGAAGTCCTGGAACAGACCGATCGCACCGCGGCGCCGGCCACGATCCACCAGGAACTGGACATGTTGCTGACGCTGCTGCGCTCTGCGCCTCGGGACGGCTTTGAAACGATCTGGGTAGACCGGGAGACCGACTACCACCGTGCAGTGAACTATCTCAGGAACCTGGACCCGGCCATGGCGTCCAGGGTGCGCCTGCATGTGGGAGAGATGTCCCTGTTTGAAACCCACGACCTGGATGAGGAAATCGACCGGGCCATGCGACCCAGGGTCTGGATGAAGTCAGGCGGCTACCTGGTCATTGAACCTACGGAAGCGCTGGTGAGCATCGACGTCAATACCGGCAAGTACGTCGGGAAGAGCAGACCTGAGGAGACGATCCTCAAAACCAACATGGAAGCGGCGGCGGTCATCGGCCGCCAATTGCGCTTGCGGGACCTGGGCGGCATCGTCGTCATCGATTTCATTGATATGGAAAGCGAAGAGAACCGGCGCAAGGTCACCGAAGCCCTGGTCGCAGCGCTGAAGGCGGACCCGGCTCGAACCAAGGTTGGCGGTCTGGGAGAATTCGGACTGCTCCAACTGACCCGGAAGCGGACCCGTTCCGGTTTCGCCAGACTGCTGACAAGGTCCTGCCCCAGGTGCTCCGGACTGGGCCGGGTGCGCAGACCCGAGACCGTGGCGGCTGAGGCGATCGAGGAGATCCAACGGATACGCGGTGGTTTCACCTCGGGGCGGTTCGTGGTGCGGGCCCACCCGGACGTGGCGGAGTCGATCCTGCTGGAACTGCAGTCCGGCACAGGACCTGTCAACAACCTGGTTCCCGACCGGATCGAAGTCCGGGAAGACGATTCGCTGAATCCCGAGGTCTACGAACTGGTCGCGTTCTGAAGCCGGATCTTCCTGCGCTTCGTCGCCTCCTCGGCGCGACGTAACTCTTCATCATCCATCGCCAGCAGCCTGGGCACCCTGCGGGGCCGGCCGTTATCGTCCACGGCAACCATGGTGACGTACGCACGTGTGGTCAGGGCTCGGGCGCCGCTGGCCGGATCCTCGGAGCGGACTTCCACCTCGGCTTCCATGGAAGATCCGAAAGCTGCGTTGATCCAACCGTTCAGGATCAGGATTTGTCCGGCCACCACAGGGTTTCGGAATTCCACCGTATCCATGGAGATCGTCAGCACCTCCCCCCTGGCGTGCCGGATCGCCGCCACCGCGGCGCACTTGTCGATGAGGGCCAGAACCCGGCCGCCGAAAATTGAGCCGCGGTGGTTGGTGTCCTCAGGCAGGACTATTTCGGTCATGACCACACGGGATTCTTCGACCTGACGTTCCGGAGCTCGGCTGGGCATTATGGAAAACCTCCTGGATTTGGGGGACTATATCATCTGAAAAGTTCGCAAGTGGTTTCGGCTCAACACTTACCTAATTCGGTCTCTTCCGGTCCGTTATTCCATTTCCATCTTGTTGACGAAACAGTAGTTTGCGTCTAAATTGAGAATCTGTCTCAACTGGAGAACAGCCATGTCTCCCCAGCTCGCCGCCATGACCGGAATTCTCAAGGACCGTGGGATCCGCCTGACCGCCGAGCGTCGGGCCATCCTGAAGGGCATCCACTCCTGTGGCGGGCATTTCGACGCCGATACGCTCCTCGATCATTTCCGCAGGCGGGGTGACCGGGTATCCCGGGCGACGATCTACCGTACCCTGGGCACTCTGGTTGAAATCGGTCTTCTGCGAAAGATTGAAATGGGGGACCGCCAGTCCCTGTACGAACCGGTAGAAGGCCGTGAGCATCACGAGCATATGATCTGCCTGCATTGCGGGGAGATCATCGAATTCGTAGAGCCGGAAATCGAGCGGCTCCAGGATGAGGTCTGCCGGCGAAGCGGATTCACGCCCCAGGATCATACGCTGCAGATTTATGGCATTTGTTACGCCTGTAACTGCGAGAACGTCGCAGGTGAATCCGGAACAGCCGGGGCCGGGAGGTAGGGCCCGTGTCCGGTCCCATGGTCGATGGCGCCGCAGGCACCGATCAGCCGATGCCCCTTCCCGAGGGCGAGCTGCTACTGGTGGGCAATCCGAACGTTGGCAAAAGCGCCCTTTTCGGCGAATTGACCGGCAATTACGTGGTTGTCTCCAACTACCCGGGAACCACCGTGGAAGTGACCCGGGGCATCGCCCTGGTGGGAGACCGCAAACTGACGGTGATGGACTCGCCGGGGGCCAATTCCTTCCTGCCCTCCAGCGACGACGAACGAGTCACCCGGGACATGCTGCTTTCCGAGGAGACCGGCACTGTCGTTGCGGTAGGGGACGCCAAGAACACACAGCGCACCATCCTGCTGGCGCTCCAGCTGGAGGAGATGCAGCGACCTTACGTGCTTTGCCTCAACATGATGGACGAGGCGCAGGCCCGGGGAATCGAAATCGACCACCAGGGCCTCGAGGCGGAGCTGGGGATCGATATCGTTCCAACGGTGGCAACCCGTGGCAAGGGGACTGCAGCTCTGCGGGCAGTCCTGGCCGCTGCCCGTTGCGGGACACGTACGATCCGGTATCCGGAGAGGGTGGAACAGGCGCTGGCGGAAGTGATCCCACTGCTGCCGGCGGCCCCGGTATCCCCTCGAGCGCTGGGCCTGATGGTCCTGTGCGATGACGGCTCCCTTGACGACTGGCTGGCCGGGAAGGCGGGCACGGCGGATATGTCGCCGATCGCCGGAATACGGCGCCGGTTGCATGACGATCTGGACGAACCCCTGATCTATGTTGTCAACCGGACTCGGCTGGAAGTGGCTTCGGAAATCGTCGGCCGCGTGGAAAGCAAGAGCGGGCGCAACAGCCATGCCGGCACCAGGATCTGGCAGTTCCTCGACCGTTACGCCACCCATCGATTCTGGGGTTTGCCGATTCTGGGTGTGGTTCTGTTCGCCATGTACCAGTTCGTGGGCGTGTTCGGCGCCGGTACTCTCGTGGGGATTCTCGAGGAGGGTCTTTTCGGCAGCATCATCAATCCGGCTGCCATCGCTTTCGCAGATCGCTGGATCACGGTCTCGTGGATACGGGACTTTCTGGTCGGTGAGTACGGCATCATCACCATGGCCCTGACCTACTCCCTGGCGCTGGTCTTCCCGATCGTAGGGACTTTCTTCCTGGCCTTCGGTCTCCTGGAAGATTCGGGATACCTGCCCCGGCTGGCCGTCATGGTGAACAAGGGTTTCCGTCGTATCGGACTGAACGGCAAGGCGGTTCTTCCCATGGTTCTGGGGCTCGGTTGCGACACTATGGCGACGCTGACCACCCGAATCCTTGAAACTCGCAAGGAGCGACTGATCGTCATCCTGTTGCTCGCCCTGGGAGTGCCCTGCTCCGCCCAGCTCACTGTGATCCTTGCCATGCTTGGAGCCCTGTCGCCCCTGGCTCTGCTGATCTGGGTTTCGGTGGTGCTGGGAGTGATCCTGCTGGTCGGGGCCCTGGCCTCCAAGTTGATACCCGGAAGGGCCAGCGATTTCATCCTGGAGCTGCCGCCGCTGCGCATGCCCAGGCCGGGAAACATTCTCGTCAAGACCGTGGCCCGAATCGAGTGGTACCTCAAGGAAGCGGTGCCGCTGTTCGTGTTGGGGACGGTGATCCTGTTCATCGTAGACCGGCTGAACTGGCTGGTCGCCATGGAGCGGGCGGCGGAACCGATCCTGAAAGGGGTCCTGGGGCTTCCGCCGGAAACTGCAGGGACCTTCATCATCGGATTCCTGAGAAGGGACTTCGGGGTGGCGGGGCTGTACCACATGTCTCGTGACGGCGCCCTGGACCCGGTGCAGGTCCTGGTTGCGGTCACCACCATCACACTGTTCATCCCTTGCATCGCCAATCTGTTCATGATCGTGAAAGAGCGGGGCTGGAAAACCGGCCTGGCGATCTCGGCTTTCATTTTTCCGTTCGCTCTCCTGGTGGGGGCGTTGCTCAATGCGGTTCTGCGGGCAATCCCCCTGCCGCTGGCGTGAGGAACACGGCATGAATGCGGCGAGCATGAATTGCGGTCTGTGCGGTTACTCGTTCACCCGGGTCGAGCGCGGTTGTGTTTCATGCCCGCTGAACGCCGGCTGCGATCTGGTGAAATGCCCCAGTTGCGGTTTTCAATTCCCTCGAAGTTCCCTTCTGATCAACTGGACCCTGGGCCTGGTCGCCCGGATCCGGAGGTGGTTCTCATGAAAACCGGTACCCAGCATCGGGATCGCGACGATGAACAGGCTCTCAACCAGGTTCCGGAAGGCGAAGAGGTTCGAATCGTCCGGATCGTCGCCGGCCACCCGGAGCAGATGATTCGGCTTTCCGGCATGGGAGTCGTGCCCGGCGCCCTGGTGCAGGTCCGCCAGCGCAGGCCGGCCATGGTTCTGGCCCTGGGTGAGACCACCCTGGCGCTGGACCCGGAAGTATCCGCCGGAATCAAGGTGCGCAAGTAGCTCCTTCCGTCAGACCCGAATATAATCCTTAGTCCGGTGTAGTTGAGTATGTCCCCGCCGCCTTCGCGGCAGGGTGCCGGAATGTCCGGGCTAACGGCCCCCGGGGGTGAAGCATCATGACCACCAAACTCGCGAAGATCGTCCCGCTCCTGCTGGTAATCGGCCTGCTTGCCCACGGTACCGTGTTCGCACAGGCCGTGTCCGAAGCACGTGGGATCATCAAGGACAACGAAGGCAATCCGCTGGTCGGCGTCAAACTGGTGTTTAAAAATACAGCCAGTGACAAGGCTGTATACGAAGCGAGCACCAATAAGAAGGGCCGCTTCTATTTCGACAACCTGTTGTATTACCAGAACCAGGAAGGCCGCTGGTTGGTCACCGTAGAGTTCCCGGGCTTCGTGGCAACGTCCATCGAATACAGCAGCCGCACCCAGGTCCGTTTGGTGGAAGAGTTCACCAAGAACCTGGGGCCGGGAGTCAAGATCCCGCCGCTGAACATTCGCCCTTTTGGAGACGCCGAGCTGAATTTCATCATGACCCCCGAGGATCAGCTGGCCGTGGTGGAAAAGGTGGTGGAACAGGATTCCGCCGCCGAAGCGCCTGCCACGCCCCAACAGGATCCATGGGACCGGGCGCTGATGCTGGCCAATGCCGGCGACATGGAAGAGTCGGTGGAGTTTTTCGAGAAGGCGATCAAGGACGAACCGGACGACGCCGGACGGCGGGATACTTTCGCCAAGGTGCTGTACCAGCTGGAGCAGTTCGACGAGGCGGAGGCCCAGGCCCAATCCGCCGTCGCACTGGATCCTTCCAACATTTCCACCTACCTGGTGCTTTACAGTATCTACGTGGGCAATGACGACTTCGAGTCTGCCCGCCAGGCGCTGGAAACGGCCAGGGAACAGGATCCTGCCGACCGCGAAGTCCTGGAGCGGGTGGCCTGGCTCGCCTCACGCAACGGTGAGCCAGAAGACGCCATCGCAGCCTATGAGGCGATGACCGCTGCCGATCCCGGCGATGTGGAGGCCTGGGTCGCATTGGGAGGCCTGTACGCCGAACAGGGCAAGATGGATCAATCCGAAGCCGCCTACCGCACGGTTGTGGAGCTGGATCCTTCCAACGCCTACAAGACGTTCTTCAACATCGGCGTTCTGATGGAGAGCAAGGACGTCCTCACCGATGTCGACAACAAGCGCGCCGTCGAGGCGTTCCGCAAGGCGGTGGAGATCAAGCCGGACTATGCGGAGGCCTGGCGCCGCCTGGCGTTCGCTTCCCTCAGGACCGGCGATCTGGCCGGCACGCGGAAAGGGCTGGAGCGCTACATCGAACTGTCTCCGGATGCAGCCGATGCCGCCCAGGTCAAGGCGATGCTGGGTGGCCTGCCTAAGTGACACAGACGGGCCGGGGTGACTGGTACCTGACGGAGACCGATGGAGCGAGGCTCGCCCGGTGCGGCCTGCTGGATGACAGCCGGGGGTTCGGCCACGGCTTTTCTTCCCGGGACGGCGGCGGAGCCGAAAATCCGGATGTTTTTCTAGCCGCCGCAGGTCTGGCCGGACGGCCGGTGTGCATGGCCCGGCAGGTCCACGGCGCCCGGCTGATTTCTCCCGGGGCGGTATCGGAACTTCCTGAGGCAGACGGCATTCTCATCGGAAACAACCCCGAAGGCCCGGCGGCGGGGATCCGCACCGCCGACTGTGTTCCGGTTTTGCTGGCCGATCCGGTGTCGGGACAGGGCGCCGTTGTCCATTCCGGCTGGAAAGGGACTGCCGCCGGAATCGCCCCGCTGGCAGTGGGGGTGCTGGCCGGAAGGGGAGTCATCCCGTCGGACCTGCGGGCAGCCCTTGGTCCGGCCATCGGCGGCTGTTGCTACCAGGTCGGCTCCGAAGTGGTCGGCGCCGTAGGTGGCGCCGGGGTGGAGCCCCGGGGCGGCGGTTTCCGCCTGGACCTCCGGCAGGCGATCCGGATGCAGTTGGAGGCGGCCGGTGTGGATCCCAGGCGGATCAGCATCGCTCCATGGTGCACCTGTTGTGAAAAAGGCCTGTTTTTCTCCTGGCGGAGGGAGGGAGCAGGCGCAGGGCGGATGATCTCGGTACTGGCGGCCACCGGGCCTCCTTGACGGTCGGGCAGCGGTGCGTCACAATCCCCGTTTGGAAAAACAGGTATTTAGAGCCTGGAATCAGAAATACCTTGGGGGTTCAGAAAATAATGATGCACACGCTGACAGGGTTTATCGCCATGAGCCAACCGGGCCAGAACGGCGAATCGCCTGGGCTGTTCCAGAGTCTGCTCCCGTTCGCTCTCATCTTCGGTGTGTTTTACTTCCTTTTGATCGCCCCGGCCCGCAAGAAACAGAAGAAGCACCAGGAAATGCTCGGGCAGATCAAAAACGGCGACAAGGTCGTCACCAACGGCGGAATCCATGGAACCATCGTCGGTATTGCCGATGATGTTGTACAGGTGAAGATCGCCGACCAGTTGCGAATCGATGTCTCCCGAAGCGCTATCGCGGTGGTTCAGGACAAGTCCTGACCCGAAAGGATTGAGATCATGTCCGGAAGCAAATTACCGCTCAAGTTCGCCATCATCGCAGCCGTGATCGTATTGGCCGCGTGGTACGTCTATCCTCCTGGCGAGAACATCAACCTCGGTCTGGACCTTAGAGGCGGCGCCCACATCCTCATGCAGGTGGACACGGATTCAGCTCTCAATTACGAGATGGAGCTGACCCAGAGCCGGATCGGCCAGGCCCTCAAGGACGAAGGCATCACCTACGATGCCATCGTGCCCAAGGGAACCAGCGGCCTGGAACTCCGGGGGGCCGACCCGACCCGAGAGGAGGACATCCGCGAGCTGCTGCAGGATTACGTCGGCGGATGGGATCTGAGTAACCTGGGGAACGCCAGTTACTCCATGGTCATGCCGACCAGTGTCCGCAACTACATCACAACGGCGGCGATCGAGACCACGCTCTCCACCCTCAGAAACCGTGTGGACGGCCTGGGCGTCCGGGAGCCGATCATCCAGAAGCAGGGCCTCCAGGGTGATCGCATCCTGATCCAGCTTCCCGGTGTGGAAGATATTTCCCAGGTCAAGGATATCCTGCAGGATCCGGCGGTGCTTGAGTGGAAAGAGGTGACCTATCCTCCGGGAACGGTGGACACCGGCACCTGGCTGGCGCCCCAGAGCATGGAAGGGCTGTTGGCCGTGTTCGGAGGCACCCTGCCTGCCGACACCGAAGTGTTCGAGCAGGTCATCCTGTCCGAGGACGGAACGGTGACCACCCGCCTGTTCTGGCCCTTGAAGAGGGTCTCGGTCGTGGTCGGCAACGATCTCAAAAACGCCCGGCGTGGCAACGACCAGTGGGGCGATGCGAACATCTCGTTCGAACTCAGCCAGGACGCCGGACGCAGGTTCGGTGTGGCGACCAAGGAAAACGTCGGCCGGAAAATGGCGATCGTTCTCGGCGGTACCCGCTCCAAGGAGGTCATTTCGGCTCCGGTCATCCGATCCCAGATCTTCGACCAGGGTGTGATCGAAGGCGGATTTTCCATCCAGGATGCGGAAAACCTGGCACTGAAGCTGCGGTCCGGTTCCCTGCCGACCCAGGTCGATATCATCGAAGAACGAACCGTCGGACCTTCCCTGGGCCTGGATTCCATCAAGGCAGGCGTGATGGCCGCTCTCATCGGGTTCATCGGTGTTCTGATCTTCATGGTGATCTACTACAGGTTCTCCGGAATCAATGCTGTGGTAGCCCTGACCCTGAACCTGTTGCTGGTGCTGGGAATGATGGCCGCCATCGGCGCAACCCTGACGCTGCCCGGCATCGCCGGCCTGGTGTTGGTAGTCGGTATGGCGGTGGACAGCAATGTGCTTATTTTCGAGCGGATCCGTGAGGAACTGCGACTGGGTAAAACGGTCCGGTCCGCTGTGGATCAGGGCTTCGGCCGTGCGTTCCTGACCATCATCGACTGCAATATCACGACCCTGGTGGCCGCCTTCTTCCTGTTCAGCTACGGAACAGGGCCTGTGAAAGGGTTCGCCGTAACCCTGACCATCGGTCTGGCGGCTTCACTGTTCACAGCGGTATTCGTATCGAGGCAGCTCTTCGAACTGGTGCTGGGCCGCGGGCACCGTGTGGAAAAACTGAGCATCTGAACTACAACCGGCGACCGTGGCATTGGCCGCGTACCGGGAGGCCCAATCGTGTTCCAGATCCTGAAGCAGACCAATATCGATTTCATGAGCCGCCGGAAGGTCTACCTGGCCTTCTCCGGTCTCCTGATGATCATCTCTCTGGCTATGCTCGGCGTGAAATGGCTGAACATGGGTATCGAGTTCACCGGCGGCACCGAGATGCAGGTGAAATATGTCGCCTCCCCGGATCTGTCGGATATCCGGACCGCGCTGAAGGGTGCAGGGCTGGGGAACCCGGTGGTGACCACCATCGGCGATACGGACCTCCACGAGGTGTATATCAGGTTAGGGGTAAAAGCCGAGGACGGCAAAGAGGGCGACCTCACCAGCCGGGTCATGGGAGCTTTGCACACCACCGCAGACAAGGCCAACCACGACAGCGGCATGGTCAACCTCAACGAAACCAACCAGGAAGCGCTGCAGTTAAAGCTGCGGGCGGCGCCTCTATTGACCGACGATGAGGCCGACGCGCTGGCCGCTTCGATCTCCGTATACCGCAGGGAGAACGCCGTCATCGGATCCTACGAGGAACTGGACGGCCTGGCCGGCATGACCCCCGGAGCGATGGAGTACCTGCGGAACCAGATGTTCATAGGCCAGTTCGCCCTGCGGTCCCAGTCGTTCATCGGTCCGGCCATCGGCGCCGAACTGCTTGAGAAAGCGATGTGGGCCGTCCTGGGTTCCCTGGCCGGTGTCTTGCTGTACATCGGGATCCGGTTCCAGTTCCAGTGGGGCGTCGCCGCCCTGGCGGCCCTGTTCCACGATACGGTCATTACCCTGGGTCTGTTCTCGCTGTTCAACCAGCAGATGTCCCTTCCGGTGGTGGCCGCTTTCCTCACCCTGATCGGTTACTCGGTGAACGATACGGTCGTCGTATTTGACCGCATCCGTGAGAACCTGAGGCTGCGGGGCAATCAGAAACTGGTGGACGTGGTCAACAAATCCCTCAACCAGACCTTGAGCCGGACGGTCATCACGTCCGGGTCGACCTGGTTTGTGGTGGTGGGCCTCTGGATCCTGGGCGGGGAGGCCTTGCGGCCGTTCGCCTTCGTCCTCACCATCGGCGTGATCGTCGGGACCTACTCCTCCATCTGCATTGCGAGCCCGGTTCTCGTAATGTGGCGTGAAGCGATCCTTCGCAAGAAGGTCGGCGGCGGCGCCCGAAACTCCTGATTGAAAGGGGCGCCATCGGCGCTCCGCTGTTGACTCCGGCCGTTCCTGGTGCCAATCTTCCTCAACCATCATGAGGGCAGGGACCGGTGCGTCGATTCGAAGACATTCTGGAACGCGTTGAAGAGTACAACCCCGGGGCCGATTTCGACCTCCTGAGGCGGGCGTACGTCTTTTCCGCCCGGGAGCACCGCAACCAGGTGCGGCGGTCCGGAGAGCCCTACCTCGTCCACCCCATGGAAGTTGCATGGATCCTGGCCGAACTCAAGCTGGATACGTCCAGCGTCGTCGCCGGCCTGCTTCATGACGTGGTGGAGGACACCCTGACCACCCTTGAAACGGTGGAGGAATATTTCGGCGCCGACGTCGCCCATATCGTCGCCGGCGTTACCAAGATCTCCCGCCTGAAATACAGCACCAAGGAGCAGGCCCAGGGAGA
>JACXWD010000107.1 GCA_014764515.1 Candidatus Polarisedimenticola svalbardensis
TGATGGCGATCGGATTCATGCTGTTCGCCGGCATCCAACTGTAGGACTCAACGAAGATGACAACAATCATAATCGGAGTCGCAGTCTTCGTCCTGGTGATCATCGCCCTGGTGATCGTCCTGATGTTCGCCAAGTCCAAACTGGTGGCCAGCGGCGACGTCACGATCACGGTCAACGACGATCCGGACAAGGCGATCAAGACCCACGCCGGCAGCACCCTGCTGAACACCCTGGCGGACCGCAAGATATTCGTGCCGTCGGCCTGCGGCGGCAAGGGCACCTGCGGCGTCTGCAAGGTCAACGTCATGTCGGGCGGCGGCGCCATGCTCCCGACGGAAGTCGGCCATATCAGCCGTGGCGAAGCGAGGGAAGGCTGCCGCCTGTCCTGCCAGGTCAAGGTCAAGCAGGACATGTCCATCGAGTTGGAGCCGGAAATCTTCAGCGTACGGAAGTGGAAATGTACGGTGCGGTCCAACCACAACGTGGCGACTTTCATCAAGGAGCTGGTCCTTGAGCTGCCTGCGGGCGAGGAAGTTCCGTTCCGGGCCGGTGGCTACATCCAGATCGAATGCCCGCCCCATGTGGCGGCGTACAAAGACTTCGACATCGAAGAGGAGTACCGGGCGGACTGGGACAAGTTCAACCTGTGGCAGTTCGTATCCAAGGTCGACGACGATGTCACCCGTGCCTACTCTATGGCGAACTACCCGGAAGAACAGGGCATCATCATGCTGAACGTCCGGGTCGCATCTCCCCCTCCCGGTAAGCCGAACGTGCCTCCGGGGCAGATGTCGTCCTACATCTTCAATCTGAAGCCGGGAGACGACGTCACGATCTCCGGTCCGTACGGCGAGTTCTTCGCACGGGAAACCAAGAACGAGATGCTGTTCATCGGCGGCGGCGCCGGTATGGCTCCGATGCGTTCCCACATCTTCGACCAGCTCAAGAGACTCCATGCCGACCGCAAGATCACGTTCTGGTACGGCGCCCGCTCCAAGCGCGAGGTGTTCTACGCCGACGAGTTCGACAAGCTCCAGGAAGAGAACCCGAACTTCAAATGGCACCTGGCCCTGTCCGACGCCCTGCCGGAAGACGTTTGGGAAGGGCTGACCGGTTTCATTCACCAGGTCGTCCTGGACGAATACCTCATGAAGCATGAGGCGCCTGAAGACATCGAGTTCTACATGTGTGGCCCGCCGATGATGAACGACGCCTGCACCAACATGTTGCTGAACATGGGTGTGGAGCCGGAGAACATCATGCTCGACGATTTCGGCTAGACCATGGAGGGAGCGTCCGCACTCCGGCGGTTCCTTCTACCGGCCCTGTTCGTCGGCGCCCTGTTCGCGCTTCTGTTCCTCCGCGGCCGCAACGACGTCGCCCGTACCGGCGAGTGGACGTTCCGGGGCCCCACCATGGGCACCGCCTGGACGGTCAAGATCGCCGACCCGGAGCTGGAAGAAGAGACTCGGGATGCCATCGAGACAACCATCCAGCAGACGGTTGCCCTGGTGGACCAGCGCATGTCCAACTGGAAGGACGACTCGGAGCTCTCCCTGCTAAACCGCCACGACACCAGCCCGTACCCGGTGTCGGGGGAACTGCTTGGTGTGCTGGATATGGCGATCGAGATCCACCGGCTCACCGGCGGCGCCTTCGACATCACCGTCGGCCCTCTGGTCAACGCCTACGGCTTCGGCCCGGGAGATCCGCCCCGGATCCCCACCGAGGATGAGCTCAAGGACCTGATGGCCCGGACCGGCCTCAACAAGCTCACCCTGAACAAGAACGCCGGCACCGCCACCAAGAAACATACCGACCTGTACTTCGACCTCTCCGGCATCGCCAAGGGCTTCGCTGTCGATCAGGTTGCAGCCGCCCTGGAAGAGCTGGGGCATGCGGACTACATGATCGAGATCGGCGGCGAGATCCGCACCCGGGGGAGGAACGGATCCGGCGAGATCTGGAGGATCGGAGTGGAACAGCCCGATCCGACACTCAGGGAGGCCGGGCGGATCATCCCGCTCCTGGACACGGCCATGGCTACTTCCGGCGAATACCGCAACTTCATCGAGATCGAAGGTGTGCGCTATTCCCATACCATCGATCCCCGAACCGGCAAGCCGATCGACCATCATCTGGCCTCGGTAAGCGTGCTCCACCAGTCCTGCGCCACTGCAGACGGCGTCGCAACCGGCCTCAACGTTCTCGGCCCCGACGAAGGGTACGAACTGGCCGTGAAACACGGCATCGCCGCCCTGTTCATCCTGGAGCGCAGCAACGGCTCTCTCATCGAACACGCCACTCCGGCCTTCGAGGCCACACTGGAACGCACCAGGGAAGCGCAACAACCCGACCCGGTGATACCCTGAACGGCATGGAGACCTGCCCGCAATGACCACGTTGCTGCTCACCATACTGCTGTTCGGATCGGCCATGCTGCTCATGGCCGTCGGCGTTATCGTGGCCGGAAAGCGCCTCCAGGGATCCTGCGGCGGCGTCGGCAATTGCCATTGCACCGAAGACGGCGTCCCGCCGGAATCATGCAGCAGAAGCGAAGAGGCACAGACAGAGACCCTCTCCATCGCTCCCTGACTCCAGCCCGCCCGGCCTGAAATTCAGGACCATGGCGTCAGCGTTGTCTCCGGTCGTGAGATGATGTTGTGGTGAAGTGACGTTCGTTTCGGAGGAATAACGATGCACAACTCAGGCGATATTGACGAAACCCTGGAAGTGGTGGGTCAGGTTCTGCTCAGGTGTTTTCTTATCGGCGTGGGGGCACTCCTGCTCTGGTGGGCCGTCCTGGGACTGCTGGGTGATCTTACCTACAGCGTTCACTCCTGGCTCACGCCGATGACCCGGGAGCAGTTCAATCTCATCCACTACTGCGGGCTGCTCCTGACCAAGGCGGGGGTATCCCTGCTGTTCTTTTTTCCGTACATAGCGATCAGGCTGGTACTCAAGAAACGTACAAAGTAATCAGCAAACATTACAGGGGACGACTGGAATGAACCCTCCGATTCGGACAGTTCTAAGTCTCGCTCTCGCATTTGCCGCAATAGGCTGTTCCAGGGAGGCTCCGCCGGAAGAGGTGGTCGCCGTCGATCGGCCTTCGGATTGGGCTACGGCGATGCCGGAGACCGCCGGTGTAAGCAACTTCTTCAAGGTCAGCGACCAGCTGTATCGGGGCGCCCAGCCGGAGGACGAGGGATTTGCCGAGCTCGGCAAGCTGGGCATCAAAACCGTCGTCAATCTTCGGTCCCTTCATTCGGACCGGGATGAATGCGAAGAGGCCGGCCTGCAGTACATTCCTATCGATGTCCAGGCCTGGGAGGGCGAAGACGAAGAGGTCATCGACTTCCTGAAAGCAGTCCAGGATCCGTCGAACCAGCCGGTCTTCCTGCACTGCCTCCACGGCTCCGACCGCACAGGAGTGATGTCAGCCGTCTATCGCATCGTCATAGAAGGCTGGTCGAAAGAAGATGCGATCAAAGAGATGACCGAGGGCGGGTACGGCTTCCACAGCATGTGGCAGAACCTGGTGGACTACGTAAACGAACTCGATGTGGACGAAATCAAGCGGCTGTCCGATATCGAAAACGCGTCCTGATTCGACCATGAGCCGTTTACGGTGAAACCGCCGACTCGCTGAACCTCGCAACCTGGTCTTTTCCCCACCGTAATAACTGCTGCAAGGGTCAGCCAGCGCCTATCTCAAAAGCTGAGTCAGCCTGGAGGCATCGATGATCAATACCACAAGCCCCGACGGATACAAGGAACTCCTCGACGGCGTCTTCCTCAAAACAATCGTTCACGGCGACCGAACTCTCATGACCGAGGTCAAACTCAAGCGAGGCGCCGTGGTGCCGGCACATGACCATCCCCAGGAGCAGACCGGCTACCTGGTGTCCGGTTCCCTGAGATTTTTCGGAGATGATGGAGAAACGGTGGTCCATCCCGGTGACAGCTGGAACTTCGGCGCCGGCGTCCGGCATGGCGCCGAGGCCCTCAAAGACACGGTCGTTATTGAAGTGTTCTCACCTGTTCGGGAGGACTACCTGCCGGACACGCTGAATCAAGTGGAGAGGTAATGAAGAAGCATTTCGACACAGGCTCCCTGGTAATCATCGTATTCACCGCGGTGCTGTTCATCGTGGCCCTGTTCGTAAAAGGGCTGACCAAGGACCTGCTTCTGGAGGCCGGCGTGCTGCTGGTCTCGGTTAAGTTGATCGTCATGGCATACAAGACCAGCCTTGCCAACGAGGCGATCGCCCAGGAACTTAAAGAGATCAAATCGATGCTGGAAAAGCGGTGACGGTCGGCCTGCATGCGCGTATATAGAAGTCAAGTTCTCCAGCAATCAGGAATGGGGCAATACCATGCGTGCAGAGAATCGTCTGCAACTTCTGAGGCTCCTTGATCCTGACGAGGAACACTCGACAGAAGAGATCCTGCGTCTGCTAAGCCAGAGCGTGCGCCTGCCGGGCTCCGGATCGCGATTGCCGTGAGAATGCTGACCCTGGCGCTTGTCGCTCTGTGCCTGACCGGTTGTTCCGGTGACGGTCAGGTTACGCCCCCCGCCGAGGAAAGCAGCGTCGGATCCACGCCCGAACCTTGTTCGGAACCATGGTTCGAACATGTGGAAGAGCTTGTCTCGTCCGGCGACGGGATGGGCCACGGTCCTGATATCGGCTCCGACGAGTGGAAATCGGTCATCGAATTCAAGCTCGGCGTCCGGGGAAATGCCGAAGTTCCAACTCGATCTTCCCATACCTGGTGTACCTATATCGAGGAACACCTTCCCCGGGAAGGAGCCAAAACGCCTTCCTGAACATCCGCCGTCCCCGGCTGCCCGGGGAAAACCGTTCGTTCTATGTCGCAGAGCCATTTCAACCAAGGGGAGTGTTTCTGCACCACAACAACGATTGCTTGACCGCCTGACTGACCAGCCGTACGATCCGTGGATACAACCGAGTCAAGGGCCAGGCTAATTTACGCCGAAGGCCGGCTACCGGATGGGGAGGAACTGCATGCAGAAGAGGAACCTTCAAATCGCACTGATCGTTCTGTTCGTGATGGTCCTGGTGGCAGGCGCCGTGACGTTCGCCAAGGGAAAACCGGGCGGCATCAAGCCTTGCAGAGACGCCCTGATCTATTGCCTTGACGTGTGGGATCCGGTCGTCTGCGATGACGGCAGGGTTTACAGCAACGCCTGCTACGCCCGGCGTGCCTGTGCCACCGGCTGCACCTCCACCGGCGGCGGCGGAGTCGAGTACTAGAATTCAAGAGTGCGACCCGGCGCAGTGACAGTCCGGG
>JACXWD010000029.1 GCA_014764515.1 Candidatus Polarisedimenticola svalbardensis
GGTACCAGTGGTTGATGCCGGCGCCGATGATGATGGTGCACTTGCCGCCGGTATGCTCGGCGGTGGACGCCCATTCCCGGGCGAACTGGATCAGATCCTTGCGGGACAGGCCGGTGTATTTCTCCTGCCAGGCTGGTGTGTACGGAGCATCTTCGTCATCGTACGATTCCGGGAATTCCCCCGGCAGTCCTCGGTTGACGCCGTACTGGGACATGAGCAGGTCGTAGATCGTCACTACCCGGACTGTTGAGCCGTCGGCGGTGGTCAGTTTCCGGGCAGGCACGGCACGGGCAACCGGCCGGGCTTCTCCGAAATCGTCGAATTCCACCATCGGTGTTTCGTCGGCGTTGTCCAGGAAGGTCAGCACCGGATCGATTGCCGAACCGTCGGTTGCGTCTTCCAGCTTCAGGTTCCAATGACCCTTTTCCTTGTCCGCCCAGCGGGAGCCGGATGAGCCGCCGGGGACCTTGGGCCGGTTCTCGTTCTGGTCCCAGAACAGGAACTTCCATTCACCGTTTTCGATGTCGCCGAACCGGGACAACCGATTGGCCCGGAGCATCTGCCCGGGGCGCAGCTTGCCGTCCTTCTCCACCAGCTCAACCAAATGGGGCGCATCGGAGAACTGCTTGACGTAATCGATGAACGCCGGTGTCTTGCGGTCGTGGTGGAACTCCTTGAGGATGACGTGGTTCACCGACATCCACCAGGCTCCGTCCTGGCCGGCGTTGACGTTCAACCAGGTGTCGGCGTACTTGGCGACCTGGTTGAAGTCCGGCGAGAAGACGTACATCTTCGTGCCGTTGTGCCTCGCCTCGGCGGCGAAATGGCAGTCGGGGGTCCGGGTCATGTTCAGGTTGGAACCCATAACCGCCAGCAGCTTGGCGTTGAACCAGTCGGCGGATTCGTTGACATCGGTCTGCTCGCCCCAGGTCTCAGGCGATGCGGAAGGCAGATCGCAATACCAGTCGTAGAACGACAGGGCGATGCCGCCCATGAGCTGCAGCATGCGTGCGCCTGCGGCGTAGCTGATCATCGACATGGCGGGGATCGGCGAGAAACCGGCGATGCGGTCCGGGCCGTGCTTCTTGATGGTATGGATGCAGGAGGCGGAAATGATATCCAGGACTTCGTCCCAGGTTGCCCGTCTGAAGCCGCCTTTACCCCGGGCTCGCTGCCATCTGGCGCGGGTCGCTTCGTCGCTGACCATAGAGGTCCAGGCCTCTACCGGGTCTTCATGTTTCGCCCGGGCTTCCCGCCACAGGTCCACCAACGCTCCGCGGATGTACGGATACTTCACCCGCAGCGGGCTGTACAGGTACCAGGAGTAAGAGATCCCGCGTTGGCAACCGCGAGGTTCGTACGGCGGGAGCTTGGGGTCGATCTCAGGGTAATCCAGACCCTGCATCTCCCAGGTGACGATTCCGTCCTTGACATGGATCTGCCAGGTACAACCGCCGGTGCAATTCACGCCGTGGGTGCTGCGTACGATCTTGTCGTACTGCCAGCGGTTGCGATAGAACTCTTCCCAGGCCCGTGAGCTCGGGTCCACCGTATCCTTGATCCAGGGGTTCTTTCCCATTCATTCAGCCTTTCACGCGTTCGACGCTTTTTCGGACCATCTCCCCGCGCACTCCGCGGAAGCGGTTTTTCCATACACCGTCGAAGATCATCAGGACTGCAGCGGTGCCTGCGATGCCGAGTAGAACGAAGATCAAAGTGGAAGCCTGGCTGCTCTCCTGGGGGTCCTTGGCCAGCTCGCCGAAGTACGCTGCCAGCGGCAGGATCTCTTCATCCGCTTCAAGGGGATGGTCTCCGTAAACGGCGCCCATGGTGGTGGTGGCCGGCGCCGTCAGCCAGGTCACCAGCCCCTTGCGGCCGTTGAGCCGTTCGAAGACCTGGTTCAGGTCCGGCCCCAGACCGCCGCCGGCCAGAACACCGATACCGTTCACCGAATGGCAGGACACGCAGGGCGCCCCGCCGGCAGCCAGCCGGATTTTTCCAAGGAACAGGTCCCGCCCCCTGCGGATGTCCTCTTTGGTAAACGGCCGGTCACTGACCTGCACACCGGCAAACTGGGATTTTTCGAGAACCGACTCCGCTTCGATCAGGTCCAGCAGCGTCCTGGCCCGATCCATGGTCATCCCGGGAACGGTGGGCATGATTACGCCCCGGGCTTCCTCTTTCAGCTTGAGGGCGTAGGCGTCGCCACTGGCCAGCATGGACTGGGGGTCGGCGATGAACCGGACCAGCCAGGCCCGCTCCTTGCGCTCATGAACATCTTTGAGATCCGGCCCGACAATGCGGCCGCCGCCGATGGTGTGGCAGCTGATGCACAGCTTCTTGAACTCATCGGCAGGCGCCTGGGCGTCGGCGTTACCGGATCCGGCCAGTCCGGTCAGCAGCAAAATTACGACGGCAAGTGGTGCTCTCATCGATACCCTCTCCGATTGCAGAGGGTTATCCAGTGAAAGATCCGTGCCAACCAATGATGATCGAATCAGAATCTGCTGGAGTGCCCCCCCGCTCAGCACTTTAGAAGCGAACAGTATCCGAGGGTGAGCCGTGGTGCAGCTTCAAACTGCATACTGCTGGAGACAGTTCCGGTGATTGAACTTCCACGGACCTCAGGCGGGACGGACCTTTACGGCCTGCATACCCGTGTATGCGGCCCCAACCAGCCATAATGCACAATCTTTGTAGGAATGGGGTTTCGGGGACAGGCACGTAACTAGGGTTTGGGGGACACCCTTAGAGACGGGACCACCTGTGCCATGGTGATCGAATACGGCCTCACAGCCCCATTCAACCTCCTCTTATTATTAACCGTCATGAAGTGACGATTTGAAAACAGTCCCGCGTAAGCGGGACCGTTTTTTAAATCGTCGCTTCAAGACGGTTGCACAAGGGCGCTGCAATCGAAGAGGAGGGGGATGCTTAATGCGAGCAGGTTCAATCAGCTGACGTACTGCTCGGGTGATCTAAGGGTGTCCCCAAAACCCGGGTTATGTGCCTGTCCCCGAAACTACCGAAACTATTGGAACTGGTCGCGGGTCAGTTCCAGGTCTCGCATGATTCTCTGGAATGCGGCACGGGTCAGACCGCAGCGTTCGGCGGCATGGGTGACGTTGCCTTTTGTTGCGGTGAGGGCCCGCTCAATGAACAAGGTGCGGAACCGGCGCAGCGCTTCCTGTTTACCCTGCTCATAGTTCACCCCCTCCGCTTCCATTCCGCCCCAGGGTCCCCGGTCCTCTCCCAGGCCGAGATGGGTAGCCTGGATCTCCTTGCCCCGGGACAGGATCAGTGCCCTCTGGATACAGTTCTCCAGCTCCCGCACATTCCCCGGCCATTTGTGACCGGTCAACTCCGCCAGGGCGCCGGATGAGAACCCCGGACAGTTCCCCTGATCCAGGCCGACCTCCCGGGCGTACAGCACCAGAAAGTGGGTGGCCAGAGGCACGATATCGGCAGGACGGTTCCGGAGGGGCGGGATATCGATGGTAACCACCTGCAAGCGGTAGTACAGGTCCTCCCTGAATTCCCCGGCGGCGATTTTCTTCCGCAGACTGCGGTTGGTGGCGGCCACCAGCCTGAAATCAACCGGTTTCTGGGCGGTTGTTCCCAGGGGGATGACGGTCCTCTCCTGGAGCACCCGCAGCAATTTGCCCTGGAAGGCGGTGGACATCAGTCCGATCTCGTCCAGGAACACCGTCCCGCCACCGGCCCTGGCGAAGATCCCCTCACGTCTGTTCTCCGCACCGGTGAACGCGCCTTTGACATGTCCGAACAGCTCCGACTCCAGCAGCGTGTCCGGCAGGGCGGCGGAGTTCACCGCCAGGAAGGAGCGGTCCGCGTTTTTGCCCCGGTCATGGATCGCCCTGGCGATCAGTTCCTTGCCGGTGCCGCTCTCGCCACGGATCAAAACCGGCATGGAGGTCGGCGCCACCTGGTCTACCAGATCCAGGACCGCCTGCATGGCCGGATCGTCGGCAATGATACGGGGCGTCCCCTCTCTCGCCCCGGCCATCCCCCGGATCTGCTCCGCCACCAGCGCCTCGTCTCCATTACGCTGCACTTCGGTCAGGATCTCTTCATTGTCGAACGGCTTGGTGATGAAATTGGCAGCGCCCTGGCGCATCGCCTCCACCGCCAGTTCGATGGTGCCATAACCGGTGATCAGCACGACCCGCACATCCGGGTGCATCCGCCGGGTCTCCCGCAACAGCTCCATGCCGGAGATCCCTTTCATGCTGACGTCGCTGAGCATCAGGTGGGGGGACCAGCCCCGCAGAGTCTCAAGGGCCGCTTCTCCGCTCTCGGCATCCCGGACCTCCGCCCCGGTGGACTCCACCAACAGGCAAAGACCGCGCCGGACGTCGTCTTCGTCGTCAACGACCAGGACCCTGAGTTCTGCCGACTCACTCATGAGCGATCCTCCCCGGACCGGGGGAGCCGGATTGTGAATTCCGCCCCGCCTTCTGCCCTGTTCACGACGGAGATTCTACCGCCATGGGCCTCCACAATCCTGCGAGTTGTCGGCAGCCCCAGACCGGTGCCTTCTCCCGGCGGCTTGGTGGTGAAGAAAGGATCGAAAATACGATCTACCAGGTCGGCGTCGATTCCAGGCCCGCTATCTTCCACCCGTATAATCCGATCGTCGTTCTCGTCGTCCACCGAAACCCGAACCTGTCCGTTGGGGTTACCGCTTCCTACCGCCTGAATCCCGTTCATGACCAGGTTCACCAACGCCTGCCGCAGTTGCAGTTCGTCCCCGCGGATGAAGCCATCCTGAACCGAATCGTCGTATTCCAGGGATACCTTTCCCCGGTCGGCGATCGGCCCCAGCATCTGGACTACATCGTTGACCAGGTCCCGAACCTCGAAATCCTCGTACTCGGAAGTGGACGCCGTCGCCATGTCCAGAAGAGACCGAATCGCCCGCTTGCATGTGGCGGTGTTGCGGTGGACTACCTCGGCATGGCCGTGGAGCTCCGATCCCGCGTCCAGTCCGGCAAGCAGCATCTGGGTGAACATGGATATGGCCGCCAGGGGATTGTTCATTTCGTGGGCCATCACCGCCGCTACCTCGCCCAGGACCGAGAGGCGCTCCTGGTGAGCTTCCTGGGAAGCGCGCAGCATCCGTTCGGTGACGTCCCGACTTACGAAAACACGGCCGGCCTCGTTCCCTTCCGTATCGTGTAGGGATGTAGCCCGGATCTCGTACGACCGGGCGCCGATGGCCACTTCACAGTTCTGGGCCGGCCGGCGGTAATCCTGGATGCATTCCAGGCAGTTCCTGCCGCCTCGATCTTCCTGGCCACAATCCCGGGTGCCGGCGGAGCGGCCGGCAGCGGACATCTCGTCCAGCACGATCCGAGCCGCAGTGTTGGCCAGCAGGACCTCTCCGTCCCGGTCCAGGATGAACAGCCCATCCTTCATGGAATGAATGACCGTGTTGAGCCGGTCCCGTTCCAGACGTATATCCGCTTCCCGGCGGGTCAGATCATCCGCCGCCTTGGATAGGCTGAGGGTACGCTCTTCTACCGCAGCCGCCATGACGTCGAACGCATGAGACAGGTGCCCGACCTCATCGTCGGAGCGATAGCCGACCCGGGCCGAAAAATCGCCCCCGGCGATCTTCCGGGCTGCCCCTTCCAGCAGGGCAAGAGGTTTCAGCAGAAACTGCCGGGACGGCAGCAACAGAAGAAGAGCCAGCAACACGAGGGCCAGCCCCAGGTAGATGAACTTCCAGACCAGGGTGCGGACCGGTTCCAACTGGGCTCGGCGGTCTATGGCTACTTCCACGATCCAGCCGGTCCGGACATTCGGTTCCCGAAACGACATCCAGTCTTCGGCATTCTCCGATGCGGCTGCTTCCGAGCCTGCCGGGTCCTCCTGGGGGTACAACGCCATCCGGAACCCGTCGGGAACCGCCAGGTCGATGTGCATCCCTTCAAGAGCCGAGCCGGAAAACCCCCGGCCAACTCTTTTCGCCCAGACATCGGCACGGACCACCAACTGCAGGTACCCGAGGCTCTTTTCTCCTTCGATGGCGTGTACCGGTGTGGACAGGATGAAACGTGGGTAGGGATAGGAGTGGTCCGGCGGGGTCAACGGTCCATACCAGAACCGGTCCCTGTGAAAGGTTAACGGCGGTTGGGCCTCGGTTGAGTAGGCCTGCACCAGCACCTGCCCTGCGCTGTCCACGAGAGCGGCATCGGTGAATTCATCCACCAGTGGGAGCTTGTTCGTCTGCAGATGGCGGACCAGCTCAGCCGCCGCATCGTCCGCACCGTCCAGCAGCCGCTCCAGCTGCAGCCGGATATGGCCGTCGGATGCGAAGTCCTCCACTCGCCGTCCCAGGAGTTCCAGATCCTTGTCCAGCACCAGATCGGTGTTGGCGGCCCGCTCGGTCAGGCGGACGCGGATCTGGTTTTCCATGGCGTCCCGGGCAGTGGTCAGGACGATATAGCCGCCGAAACCGAACGCAACGGTGCAGAGGAAGGCGAAGGTCAACGGCAACTTGTACCGTACCGGTATCAGTGAGAGTGGGTCACGCATGTCGGAACAGTGTAGCCCAACACGGCCCGGTTCAATCTCCCGGCAGGTCCCGGAGCTTCACCCTCAACATGTCGCCGCCGCCCCAGCGACGTTGGAGTTCGGCCAGTTTTCCCTCGTAGGTCCCGATGGTCCAGCACGATTCCCGGGGCAGGTTTTCGATCGGATCCCCTTCGTCGTTCAGGGGGCAGATGTCCCGGAATTCCCGGACCGATCCGTCGTCCCGGGTCTCGGTCCAGCTCAAGGGCAGGCCCTGGGTACGACAGACGTACGGCCGGCTCTCGTAGATCAGACAGTGATTCTCATCATCCAGGAAGGCGCAGGCCCCTTCCTTGTGAGGTGTCATCACCGACAGCAGGACCTTGTGCCGGCGGCGGATCAGCTCCGCTTCCACGTCGAACACCGACAGATCGTCCACACAGCAGTCGGCGCAACCGGCCTTGCATTCCAGACGCTCGGCATGGATCGTTTCCAGCTTGGCCGCCTCGCCGCCCACTTCAACGTGGAAGGCGTCCAGCTCGGCCAGAATGTTGTCCCGCTCATCCATGGGGTGATTATAAAGGGGGACCGTCCCGGTTACATCCTATCTAGGGGCATGCCGCCATCGATGAGGTAATTCCGCCATTCCGATCACCGGCTTCTCCGGTCCCTCCACCGCTGAAATCGCCGTTGCAACGGTCGGAACCGGCCGAGGAAAGATAATACCATCCGGCTCCCGGTGCAGGCGCCTCAGGATCCTGCCCTTCCGGGAACGCCGTGTTCGAGACAAGACAGGAATGGGTGGAGTCGGTAAAATCACCTGACTCCCTCCGCAGCTGCATCAGGTCTCCCTGTTGCAGGTCATAGCGCGCCTCCGGATCAGCCACCGATGACCAGAACAGGGAATCAGGATCACTGAAACCCAGTCCTGTGACAATCTCAAACGGCCCTTCCCCGACAACCACACCATCGCAGTCGTTGTCCAGTTCGTCGCAGACCTCCGGCGCTCCGGGATAGGTTCCCGAGTGAAAGTCGTCACAATCCGCCATGCAGGATCCGTCTTGGTCGGAATCATGCTGGGAACAGCAGCCGAGAACCCTGCTCCAGACACCTGCCGCCGGATCGTAACTTCGATGAAACGCCGAGAGTATCCGTCCGTCGGACCCTATCGCCAGTCCGGATCGGTCGAATTCCCACATGTGGCCGGGGAGACCGTCGCTCAGAACCACGGGATCGCCGAATCGGTATCCGTCCCAGAGGAGCCTTACAGCTTCCACTCGTTCGTCATCGCCGGAATTGAACTGTACCAGGAACATTTCACCGTTCCAGACGATCTCGGGACGCGCCAGCCACGACCGGTACAGAAGGTTCCGTAATTGGGTAACCGGGGTTCCCTCGGCGTCGAAGCCCTGAAAATACAGCGTTTCGTGATTTCCAACGAAGACCAGCCCGAAGCCGTCCCCGGTAAAGGCGATATCCGGTTCGAATGTAGCGCCGAAGATGGAGCCGGACAGCCGGCGGCGGTTCCCGATCGAGCGTCCCTGCTCGTCCAACCGTTCCAGCCAGATTCCATCTATCTCATTCCAACCATCCTCCATGACGACCAGGTACTCGGTGCCGGTCCAGGCCAGGTCAGGGTTCGATCCGTCGATATATTGCATCGTGCCCACAGGGACACCGGCCCCGGAATAGCGCCTAAATCTGACATCCGATGAAGAACCACCGTTGTAGTTCCAGGCCAGACCGAAGCCGTGGCCGTCATGCACCAATGCGCCGTTCTCGCCGGGGGCCGAGAAGGTCTCCGTAACAGGACCCACTTTCGTTCCATCCGGAAGAAGGTGCTGGAAAGAGGCACCCGTGGGAGAGTCGGTCCGGAACCAGGCTACGGCCCAACCCTCGGGTGTCGCCGTAATGACCGGATCCTCGGCCCTCTCATCCGGTGGAGCCGCCAGGATTACCGGATCACCAAGAGGTAACCCATCCTGGTCCAGCCGGCGGAACACGACTTTTCCTTGGAACACCGACATGTCGGGGTCCTGGCTCCACACCAGCCCGAAGGTCTCACCGTCGAACGCGGCCGAAACATCCCAGGCTCTCTGGAATGCTCCGTCACGGTGCACGATCGGTTGCGAGAGAGTGTCAAGTCCTAAGCAATAGCGCGGACAACCTTCCACGGCATCATCGACCTGGCCATTGCAGTCGTCATCAAATCCGTTACAGAATTCTATGGCATCGGGATGGCGTTGGTTGTCACCGTCGTTGCAGTCTCCTGCACAGCGATCGTATCCATCCTGGTCCAGGTCGCCGCAGCAGAGCAGTTCCTGCACTACCACGGACCCGGCACCGTTCAGCCAGGACAGACGGAGCCCGTCACCGTCCCAGGCGATTCCCGCAGGGCCTGATAGCGAACCGGGACCTGCGACCTCGACGGCCTCTTCGAGGATCCCGCCGGAACCATCCAAGCGGGTAACATACGCCCGGACGTCCCCCGAAAACCCTTCCAGCCACCCGATGATCGTTTCCTGTCCGGTAACCAGCGCGGCCGGGCGTGTGGCAGGACCGGGATCCGATCCGAGCACGACGGACGGCCCGGAAGGGAGGCCGGCGGCGTCGAGGTTCACAACCCGGATGTCGCCTCCGCCGGACCCTTCGTCCACCCAGGCCACCAGCCAGAATGCCCCGGTCCAGACGATCATCGGGGAGGACGGCTGGCCGGTGGCCGGATCGACTCGGATTTCATCGGTGAGCGGGTTCAGCACTTCGTCGAAGCTGCGAAAGAATACGCCCAGGTCGCCGTCCCGGTTGTCGATCCAGGCCACGCCGAAGTCCGATCCATTCGAGGCGATGACCGACTGTTTCATTTCCGTCGCCCTGGAAGAGCCGGTCGTTTCGGAGGCCAGGTTGCCGAAACGGTTGAGCAGCGCCAAATGCAGCTCCAGATTGTGCCGCCCCTCCACCCAGGCGATCCCCCACACCGATCCATTCCAGGCGACGGTCGGATCCCGATGGGTCGCCGTACCAGTGGCAACCGGGTACTGGACCTGCGGGATGACGGAGTCTTCGAACCGGGTGAACCAGACTTCCGGGTTCCCGTTGCGGTCGTCCAGCCAGGCCACGCCGTGGTAGTCGCCGGAGGTGGTGATCGCCGGATCGCCCACCGCAGATCCTTCCGCAACCAGGAGGGGGTCGCGGCGGGGATCGCCCCACCGGTCCAGATGCCGAAAGGCCAGGGTCCGGTTCCCGCCGGCGTCCCGGACCCAGGCCACGCCAAGCCCGGCTGCGCCGGCCGCCAGAACCGGTTGGGATCGGGTATCGACACCGTCATCGACAATGACTTCCATGCCGGCCATGGGTGCCGGGCACTGGAGAACGCATCCTTCATCGATCAGGCCATCGCAATCGTTATCCCAACCGTCGCAGATCTCCTGAGCGGCGGGATTCGCCGAACGCAGGCCATCGTTGCAGTCCTCGGGAGGGTCAAAACCGTCGGAGTCGCCGTCCACCGCAAGCATCGGCTGGCTCCCAAGGGCAAGAATCAGGATCGCGGTATAACCAAGGCGAGCGAAACTGGAATGATTCATATCCACCCCCTAGCAACCAATACCTTGGAAAAGACTTACACCTGGAACCAGCCCCGGTCAACAGCATTCACGGCAAAAAAAGGGGCCGGATTGGAAATCCGACCCCTCTTCTCAGACCGATTTGTCTTTGATTTACTTACAGCTCTTCCGGCCCGGCTTGCCCTTGCACTTATTGGAGCAGCAGTCGCTGTTCACCTCACAGGTGTCGCCCTTGGGCATGCAGGCCAGGTCACACCCGGAAGTGTCGAAGCTGCAGCTGCCGGAGCAGGCCAGTACGCCGCTATCGAACCCCTGGCTGACGCAGGTCTCGCCACCGAGATCGGTGCCGTCGCAGTCTTCACCCGGGTCGATGACCCCACCGTCGCAAGTAGACGGCACCACGACGCATTCGTCCAGGACGCCGGAAAGCTGGCTGGCGATCTGGTCGCTGCGGCCACCGGAGTTCAGGCAGCCGCCGAAGTGGTGCACCGCCACGACCTTGCCGGTGCTGGTGGAGATCACCGGCGAGCCGGAGGATCCGCCGATGGTGTCGCAGTAGTACCCGACGTCGGAGTTGGTTCCACGCCCGTTATAAGGGGAAGCGTCTACCTCGCAAAAACCGGGATTGGAGGAGTGGGTCGACACGATGGACAGTTTCTTCGGGCCGCCGGACGGGTGGTGGGCAATATGGATCTGCTCGCCCATGTCAGCCAGCCGCTCATCCAGGGCCAGGCATGGGATTGAGCCGCCGCCGCCGCCCGTGTCCATGAGGGTGTAATCCAGGGTGTAGTCGGTGGCCAGCATCTCGGTCGCCATCACCGAGGATTCGATACTGGCGGAACTACCGCAGGAAGAAGCCTGGTACCGGATCTGCAGCTCGGTGCTCTGAACAGCGTTGTCGGTGCTGGCGCAGTGGTTGTTGAACATGAACTGACCGGAGTCGGAGATCTTGAACGCGGTGCAGGAGGTGCAGCAGCCGATGACCGCTTTCACCGCCGCCTCGGCGTTGCCGAATTCGGTGGGGTAGGAGTTGCGATAGCACTCGACATCCGCCCAGTCCTGGGTGCCGCAGACCGATTCCGGCGTTTCGCCGATGCCGCCGATGCCGCCACCCGGGCCTTCGATGCTGATACCCCGGCCGAAGCTGTCCACTTCAAACCCGAACCCACCGCCGTTGCCGGCGTTGAGCTGGAGGATGGCGGTGTCGCCCAGGATGGAGAACGCCCAGAAACTGCTGTTGCCGTGAGGGCCCTTGCCGGTGTACTCGAAGTTCTGGGAGCCGTCCATGCTCATGATCCGGACCGAATCGCCGAACGCCAAGTCAAACTGGCTGAAGTGCACGCGGATGTAGTCCGCACTGGGGAAATGCACCACCCACTCGCGCTGGTGATCTGCCGCCGAATAAGGGTGGTTGGTCCCCAGATCCAGCATTTCCAACTCGCCGATCTTCTCCTGGCCCATGGCCGGAGCGACGCAACAAAGCACCGTAATTGCAACCAAACAAAGGATTTTCTTCATCTGTGCCCATTCCTCCTGCATACAGGGACTCGCTCCTGTCGACAGACATTCCCTGACCGGGGGTCATCGAGTCCCTTGGTGTTTAGCCCCCCTCGGGCAACCGTCCATCCGGCATGAGCTTACGCCGAGGTTCCCGGTGGGACAACCGTTCGCTTATGATAAGACGGCATTTTCTGGAGGAGGTCATCATTATGAGACCGTCATCCTGGTTCACCCTCGGTTCGATCCTGGCCGGCGTCGCCGTGATCCTGGGTGCTTTCGGCGCCCACTTCCTGAAAGGGAAACTGGATCCGGCCGCCCTGGCGACCTTCGAGACCGGTGTGCGGTATCAGCTGTTCCACTCTCTGGCGCTTCTGGCCACCGGATTCGCCGCCACGCGCTGGCCCGGCCGATGGATCCACGCGGCGGGCTGGCTGTTCCTGGCCGGAATACTGCTGTTCTCGGGCAGCCTGTACGGCCTCACCCTGGCCGGCCTGCTGTGGCTCGGCCCGGTGACGCCGCTAGGCGGCCTGGCGATGATTACCGGCTGGTTCTGCCTGGCGGCAGCCGGGCTCAGGGTTCCTCAGGATGATCGGTAAACACCCGGAGCGACTTGCAGCGAGACGGGTGGCGGAGCTTCCGAAGCGCCTTGGACTCGATCTGCCGGATCCGTTCACGGGTCACTGCGAACGACTGGCCGACCTCTTCCAGGGTGTGCTCGCTGCCGCCGCCGACGCCGAACCTTAGTTTCAAGACCTTCTCTTCCCTGGGGGTCAGGCTTTTCAGCACACCCTGGGTCTGCTCACGCAGGTTGACATGAACCACTGCATCTACCGGTGAGACGGCGTTCTTGTCTTCGATGAAGTCCTTGAGGTGGCTGTCCTCTTCCTCGCCGATCGGCGTCTCCAGTGAGATCGGCTCCAGGGCGATTTTAAGGACCTTGCGGACCTTGCCCACGGCGATACCCATCTTTTCGGCGATCTCTTCCGGCAAAGGTTCCCGTCCGTACTCCTGAACCAGGCTACGGGATGTCCGCACCAGCTTGTTGATCGTTTCGATCATGTGCACCGGGATTCGAATCGTTCTGGCCTGGTCTGCGATCGCCCGGGTGATCGCCTGGCGGATCCACCAGGTGGCGTAGGTGGAAAACTTGTACCCCCGGCGGTACTCGAACTTGTCTACCGCCTTCATGAGGCCGATGTTGCCCTCCTGGATCAGGTCCAGGAACTGCAAGCCCCGGTTGGTGTATTTCTTGGCGATGGAGACGACCAGTCTCAGGTTCGCTTCCACCAGTTCGCTCTTGGCGTTTTTCGCCTTGCGCCTGCCCCGGCGGATACCGCCGATCAACTCCACAAGCTCTTCCCGCTCCTGGCCGCAGGCCTCTTCCAGGGACCAGATGTCTTCGTGGTGCTGGTCGATCTTGCGACGGATGTCCTGCCGCAAGCCCTGCTCCTTGTAGATCTTCAGGTTCTTTTCCAGGTCGGCGATGGTTCGTTCGTGGCCCCGGATCTTCTGGCCGAAATCTTCCACCGCCCGGGCAAACAGTTCAACCTGGCTCATGACCAGGTTGAGTTTGCGCAATTCCCGGGCCCGTTTCACACGGAACCGGGCCATTTTCCATGAAGTCGCCTTGTGCAGCTTGCTGCCGTCCTTCATGCGGCGCATCCGCTTCCGAAGGCCCTCGATGTCGGTGGTCAAGCGCTTGATCCGGGTGATGCAGCGCTTGGCGTTGGCCAGCTTCAGCGCCGGGATCTGTTCCGGCTCTTCCTCACCGGTGCCGGAGAAGGAGAACAGGCTGGCGGATACCTGGATCTTCCGGATCCGGTCCGCCAGGAGACGCAACTCGTCCAGAACGAAATGGCTGTCCGCCAGGGCGTTCATCACGGTCCGCTCTCCCCGCTCGATCCGGCGGGCGATTTTGACCTCGCCGGCGCGGCTCAACAGGGGAACGGTGCCCATTTCACGGAGGTACATCCGAACCGGATCGTTGGTCTTTTCCAGCAGGGTGCCGGGGGCCGGCTTGGTTTCGCTCATCTTGGGCGAGCGGTTGCGGGTCGGACGGTTGGCCAGGTCGTCGCCGGTTTCAGCGTCGATGACTTCGACGCCGTTGGCTTCAAAAAGCGCGTAGACCGCTTCGATTGCCGGGGCCGAGGCCAGGACCGCTTCCGGCAGCCCGGAATTGATCTCGTCCAGGGAGACATAGCCGCGTTCCCGGCCGCGCTTCACCAGCACCGCCACCTCGCGAACCGACTCGATACCGGTCTTTTTCTTCCTGGTCCCTGCTGCTTTATCCTGTTTGCGCGGTTTCACTGCCGTTGAAACATTTTTTGCTTTGCTCATCAGGGGCGTTCCCTCTCCACCCTGTGCGATTCAGCCGTCCGTTCATGATTCCCCCGTCCGGGACGCTGATCACGTTAAGGTGTCGATCTGCCTTGCCAGCTGCATCTGCTGCAACAGCAAGGCATCCAGTGTGGATCGATCTTGCGTTTTTCTGATCGCATCCTGCACGTCTTTCCGTTCTCTCACGAGTCGTTCCCGGCGCATTGTTTTCAGGCACGCATCGGCCTCTTCCATTCCGCCGGTCGGCTCATCATCGAACGCAAGCTGTGTCAGGATCCTCTGGTCGTCGAGCCTTGCCAATCGTTCCAAGGCTTCGAGTACCGCCGGATAATCCACTGGTTGTCCACTCTCCTCCAAACTCAGGATTACTTCTACAATACCTGAAATTTTCGATCCTTCCAGTTCCACCTCGTGGTCGCTTTCCAGCATTTTCATTCGAATGTCGTGAGACGCCAGCATGAGGGCCAGCAGGCGACGCTCCACCTGCCGCATTTCTGGTGCAACCTCTTTATGTACGCGCTGCCGGATATCGGGTCGGGCTTCCTTCAATGCTGCGCGGAGTTCCTGCAGCACCAGGTCGTCGTCGATCCCCAGGGCGTCGGCCAGCCGGCCGGTCCAGGAGACCCGCTCGATCGGATTGTTCATCCTGGCGATGTGCGGCAGAACACTGTTCACCGCCTCGATTTTCTCCCGGGCCGTTCCCATGGTCCGGCCACGGCTCTCCCGGTTCACCATCCACTCGATGTATTCCGGAGCCTGGCGCACCAGGGCGGAATAGGCGTCGGGGCCGTTCCTGCGGATGACGTCGTCCGGGTCCATCCCTTCGGGGAGGTCGACGAGGCGAACCTCAAACCCTTGCTCCAGTAGCAGATCCAGGGATCGGACTGCCGCCTTGGACCCTGCGGCGTCGCCGTCGTAGGAGACTACAACCCGCCGCGTGTAGCGCCCCAGAAGGCGGGCCTGGGCCTGGGTGAACGCGGTTCCGAGAGAGGCGACACCCTGCAGGAAACCGGCCTGAATCAGGGCGGCCAGGTCCATGTAACCTTCCACCACGATGGCGTACCCTTCTCTCCGGATAGCCTCCCGGGCCAGGTTCAGCCCGTAGAGATGCTCCCCCTTGACATACGCAGGGGTCTCCGGCGAGTTCAGATATTTTGGCTCCCTTTCCTCCACTGGAGGTATGGCCCGGCCACCGAAGGCGATGGTTTTGCCGTACAGATCCTGGATCGGGAAGATGATCCGGTTGCGGAACCGGTCGTACTCTCCGCTACCGTCTTTCCTGGGTGAAGCCAGGCCTGCCTGCACCAGTTCGGAGGGGGCGAATTGTTTCCCTGTGAGGTGATTGCGGAGATGATCCCAGCCATCCGGCGCGTAACCGACCGACAGGGTTTCCAGGGTTTCGGCAGACAGATCCCTGGACTCCAGATATTTTCGCGCCCCGGATCCGGCAGGAGCCGACAGCATCCCCCGGTAATATTCCCGGGCGGCCTTGTTTGATTCCAGGATCCGCGTCTTGAGGTCGGTCTCCCGGGAGCCGTCACTTCCGGCCTTGGGAATCGGGATGCCGTTGCGTTCCGCCAGGATCCGGACCGCCTCGGGGAATTCCACCTGCTCATACAGCATGACGAACTTGAACAGGTCGCCGCCGGTCTGGCAGCCGAAGCAGAAAAACAGTTTGCGCTCGGGATCGACGTGGAAGGAGGGAGTTTTTTCCTGGTGGAAAGGGCAGAGACCCTTGAGGCGGGCGCCGGCAGGTTTCAGCGGAACGTATTCGGAAACGACACGAGCGATGTCTACCGCACTACGGACGGTCTCGACAAAATCGCGAGTCAGTGTTCCCGACAAGCCGCCCCCTTCCGTCGCCGATCCGACCGGACGATCATCCTAGATCGCCCGGCCGGTATGAACAGCGGTAACTGCTACGCGTGCATTTTCTTCTCCTGGGCAATTCGCTTCAGGAGCTTTTTCCGCGCAGCCAACGTCTTGCGTTTCCGTTTGACGCTGGGCTTCTCGTAGTGCTGCCGTTTCTTGATCTCCGTCAAGATTCCGGATTTTTCACACTTACGCTTGAAGCGCTTCAGGGCATTTTCAAGACTTTCGTCTTCGCGTACCTTGATCAGCGGCATCGTATTTACAGTCACCCCGCTTTCACACCTGGATCGATTCTCTCCTGCGGAAGGGGAAAATCGGCTAAAGCAAACCCCGATTCTATCGGTCCGGCGGGAAACCGTCAAGATTCCCGAACGAGCCTCTCCGATCAAAGTTGTCAAAGAATCAGGCGCTGCTCGCCCCGCAAGCGATTCACCTTCATATACGGCGAAGGGTTATAATAGTCCAGTTATTAGGGCTTTTATGGATTTGCCCTATTCCCGTGGTATTCGGGTAAATCCCAGTGGTTCTTATGAGTTGGACCGAAAGCGGACCGAAACAATGACCTGCAATATAAATGTGGCTCTGGTCAGCGTTTCGTCAGGCGGTTGATCAGGGAAGCGGCATAGCCACCTCCGAAACCGTTGTCGATATTGACCACAGTCAGGCCGGCGGCACAGGAGTTCAGCATGGAAAGCAGGGCGGCTTCACCCTGGCCACCCTTGCCATAGCCGGTGCTGGTTGGAACCCCGATCACCGGGCAGTCGGTCAGACCGGACACCACCGACGGCAGCGCGCCTTCCATGCCGGCCACCACCACCAGCACCCTGGCCGTGGTCAACACTTCCCGGTGGGCCAGCAACCGGTGCAGCCCAGCCACGCCGACGTCATAGATGCGCTGAACAGCGTTGCCCATGACTTCGGCAGTCAGGGCAGCTTCGGAAGCGACCGGGATATCGGCGGTACCGGCGGAGATGACGACGATCCCCTTCTTGCCCTTGATCCCTTTCTTCGGCCGCCAGACGATGGCCGATGCATCATCGTGGTACTCGGTGCCGGTATGCACGGCAGCGACCTGGTCGTGGACCTCTTTGGCGACCCGGGTCACCAGGACCGTTTGACGCGCTTTCTTCACGCGGCCGACAATTTCCACGACCTGCTCCGGCTTTTTGCCCGGTCCGTAGATCACTTCCGGGAACCCGCGACGGATCGCCCGGTGGATATCCAGGGCGGCGAACTCCAACTGTTCCACATGGGCCTGGCGCATGGAGGAGATCGCCTTCTCCACGCCGATGGATCCGGCACGGACCTTTTCGAGCAGCTGTTTCAATTCCTTCCGTTCCACCGTCGTCTCTCCTTGACCTTTCCTCTAAAAACGCCCTAGGATAGGCGCTTCAGGAGGAGCCACACGTGTCAGATCCAAATTCGGAACGCCGCGCCCACGAACGCATCGACCACACCCTTGAGTTCGAAGGGTTCCACAGCGATCAAAAAGCCGTCGCCCGGATGGTGGCGAGCAACCTTTCGGTCGGCGGGGTCTATTGTACCTCGTGCACCGATTTCCCGGAGATGACCCGTTTAGGGGTCCGGATGTCCCTGCCTCATAACGGCAACCTGGAAGTGGAGGCGGTGGTGGTCCGTCGCAGGGAGCTGCCTTCTCCAAGCGGTGGCGATGACCGGTTCGAGCTGGCGTTGTTCTTCACCAGCATCACGGCAGAGCAGAAAGAGATGTTGACCGGCTACCTGCAGGCGACTACGGCGCCTCCAAAACTGGACAATTAATTCTCCGAAAACCCTTCCAACTCTTGACACTTCCGCCGGTTCGCGCTGTAATCGCGGTGGTGGTGCGGGTTTTCCGTGACCACCCCGTGAAAAACCGTGCCAGGGTTCTTCAATCGACGATTGGAGTTTTGCGGAACAAAACTTTTTGCATCCCATTGAAGGAGGTGTAAACCGTGAACAAGGCAACACTCATCGACATGATCGCCAAAGACGCCGGCATCACCAAGACTGCCGCCGCCACCGCCGTGAGCAGCATGACCACCGGCATCACCAAGGCTCTGAAAAAGAACCAGCGGGTCACCCTGGTCGGCTTCGGAACCTGGGGCGTGACCAAGCGGAAAGCCCGCACCGGCCGCAACCCTCAGACCGGCGAAGCGATCAAGATCAAGGCCAAAAAGGCCGTCCGCTTCAAAGCGGGTAAGACGCTGGAAGGCGCACTGAACAAGTAGCGCTGCACCAAGAGATTGCAAAGCCCGGGATGAGAAATCGTCCCGGGTTTTTTTATTCGACTACCACCAGGGCGCCGCCGGACTCCACCGCCTGGCCGGGTTCCACCTTGACTTCGGTGACCTTGCCGTCCTTGGGGGATTCGATTTCGTTTTCCATCTTCATCGCCTCGACAACGACCAGGCCCTGACCTTCGGTGACCCGGTCACCGGCTTTCACCAGGACCCGGACCACCTTGCCCGGCATCATCGATTCAACCGTCTGCGGTCCTTCCTTTGCGCCGCTCATCTCACGGGCCTGGCGACTGGCGTCGGTGAACCGAACCTGCTGTTCCGATGCGCCGTGGCGGATGATGTAACCGTCGCCGGCAACCTCCACCGAGACTTCGTACGACTTGCCGCCTGAAAGGATGGAGTAGAAATCCCCTTCAAGTTTGTCGGCGTTCACCAGCCGGCTTTCGCCGTCGATCTCCACCAGGAAATCCTTGTCACGACGCTCGATGTTGACCTCCTGGACTGCATCTCCAACCCGTGCCGTGATCTTCATGATCGCCACGCCCCTCCGCGATGGACCCACTTCCAGTAAGAGCGGTTCCCTCCGCCTTTCATTTCCGACGCCCGTGCCGAACGTTGCTCCACTTCCCGGAAGTGGGCTATCGAGGCGGCGATGACCGCGATCTCCTTCAGCCACGGATCCTGCCCCGGCGTGAGAAGTTCCGGATGTTCCGCGAGGTAACCGGTGTGGATGTCTCCTGCGATGAACGGCTCCGAGTCCATAAGCTGGCGGTGGAAGGGAACCGACGTGCGGATACCGTCAACCCGGTACTCGTCGAGAGCCCGGCGCATGCGGGCGATGGCCTGCTGCCGGTCGGCGGCCCAGACCACCAGCTTGGCTAGCATCGGGTCGTAGAAGATCGGAACCTCGTACCCCGGATAGGTGCCGCCGTCGTAGCGCACGCCGGGACCCTGGGGAGGACGCAAACCTCTTATGGTCCCAGGTGACGGCATGAAATTCCGGGCCGGGTCCTCGGCGATGATGCGGCACTCGATGGAGTGGCCGCGCAATTCGATATCGTCCTGGGTGAACGGCAGTTTCGCGCCGGCGGCGACTTCGATCATGGTCCGAACCATATCGATACCGGTGACCATTTCGGTAACCGGGTGCTCCACCTGCAACCGGGCATTCACTTCCATGAAGTAGAACGAGCCGTCGGCACCGCGGAGGAACTCCACCGTGCCGGCGGAACTGTACCCGGCCGCCTTGGCCGCCTTTACAGCCAGGTCGCCGATCATCGCCCGATCTTCCGGCGTCACTACCGGAGACGGGCTCTCTTCGATCAGCTTCTGGTGCCTGCGCTGGATGGAGCATTCCCGTTCACCGAGGTGCACGCAGTTGCCGTGCTGATCGGCAAAGACCTGGACCTCGATGTGCCGCGGTTTGACCACGAACTTTTCCAGGAACACGGTGTCGTCGCCGAAGGCCGATGCGGCTTCGCCTTTGGCCTGGGCCATGAGGGACGGCAGCTCATCGGCGGAGTTCACCACCCTCATGCCTTTGCCGCCACCGCCGGCGGACGCTTTCAACAATACCGGGTATCCGATCTCCTCCGCCTGGGCCAGGACCTTGTCCACGTCATCGCAGAGGGGCGGGGTTCCCGGCACAACCGGCACCCCGGCATCCATCATCAGCTTGCGGGCCCGTACCTTGTCGCCGATCGCTTCCATGGAATCGCCGGTAGGACCGATGAACACCACCCCTGCTTTCACGCAGGCCCGGGCAAACCCGGCGTTCTCCGACAGGAAGCCGTAGCCCGGATGGATCGCCTCGGCTCCGGTCTGTTTCGCCGCATCCAGGATGCGGTCGATCCGCAGGTACGATTCGGTGGAAGGAGGCGGCCCGATCCGGATCGCTTCCATCGCCATGCGGACGTGGAGCGCGTCCCGGTCGGCGTCGGAGTACACCGCCACGGTTTGGATTCCCATCTCGTGGCAGGCCCGGATGATGCGAACCGCGATCTCCCCGCGGTTGGCGATCAGGATCTTTTTAAAGAGGGATGTTGCCATGTTTCTTCCTGGGGTTCTCGTCGCGCTTGTTCTCGAGCAGTCTCAGGGAGGCGATCAGCTTGGACCGGGTAACCGACGGTTCGATAACCTCGTCCACGTAACCTCGTTCCGCGGCAATATACGGATTGGCGAACTTGGTGCGATAGTCATCCACCAGTTCCTTCCTCATGGCGTCGGGGTCTTCCGCAGCGGCGATCTCCCTGCGGTTGATGATGTTCACGGCGCCCTCGGGCCCCATGACCGCGATCTCCGCCGTGGGCCAGGCGAAATTGAAATCGGTGCGGATGTGCTTGGAAGCCATGACGCAGTACGCCCCGCCGTACGCCTTGCGGGTGATCACCGTGATCTTCGGTACTGTTGCCTCGGCGTAGGCGTACAGGATCTTGGCGCCGTGGACGATGATGCCGCGGTACTCCTGATCGGTTCCGGGAAGGAACCCGGGCACATCCTCGAACGTGATCAGGGGGATATTGAAACAGTCGCAGAACCGGATGAAGCGGGCGCCCTTCACCGAAGCGTCGATATCCAGCACGCCGGCCAGCACCGCCGGCTGGTTGGCGATGATGCCCACCGACTTGCCGCCCAGGCGGCCGAAGCCGACTACGATGTTGCGGGCGAAATGCTCATGGACTTCCAGGAAACGGCCGTCGTCCACCACGGAGGTGATGACCTTCTTGATGTCGTAAGGCTGGTTCGGGTTTAGCGGCACCACCGAGTTCAGGGTGTCCTCCCGGCGATCGTCCGGATCGTCGGTGGGGACCAGCGGCGGATCTTCCATGTTGTTGGAAGGCATGAACGACAGCATCTCCCGGATCAGGAGCAGGGCATCCCGGTCATCGTCGGTTGCGAAGTGGGCGACGCCGGATTTGGTGTTGTGGGTCATCGCCCCGCCCAGCGCTTCCTTGGTCACTTCTTCGTGGGTGACCTGGCTGATGACGTCGGGGCCGGTTATGAACATGTAGGAGGTGTCTTTCACCATGACGGTGAAGTCGGTGATCGCCGGCGAGTACACCGAACCGCCGGCGCAGGGACCCATGATCGAAGAGATCTGGGGCACGACACCGGACGCGATGGTGTTCCGCAGGAAAATGTCGGCGTAGCCGGCCAGGGAAACCACCCCTTCCTGGATCCGGGCGCCGCCGGAATCGTTCAGTCCGATGATCGGCGCGCCGACCCGCATCGCCATGTCCATCATCTTGCAGACCTTCTCGGCGAAGGTCTCGGACAGGGAGCCGCCGAACACGGTGAAATCGTGGGCAAAGACGAACACCGGCCGGCCGTCGATCCTGCCGTGGCCGGTGATGACGCCGTCTCCCGGGATGCGCTGCTTGTCCATCCCGAAATCCTGGTTGCGATGGATTACCAGGGCGTCGAACTCTTCAAAGGATCCCGGATCCAGCAGGGCGTCGATCCGCTCCCGGGCGGTCAGCTTGCCGGCGGCGTGCTGCTTCTCGATCCGGGCTTCGCCTCCGCCCTTGCGGCTGTCGTCGTAACGTCGGCGCAGCTCTTCCAGTCGTTTCGCTTCCATGGTTCCCTCAGGATTTCATCTTCTTCCAGTCGGCCATGAATTTTTCCAGGCCGATGTCGGTGAGCGGGTGCTTGATCAACTGCATGACCACCTTGTACGGGATGGTGGCTACGTCGGCGCCGGCCATGGCGCAGTCCACCACGTGCATCGGCGAGCGGATCGATGCGGCCAGGATCTCGGTATCGAAGCCGTAGTTGTCGTAGATGATCCGGATCTGCTGGATCAGGTCCATACCCTCGTGGGAAATGTCGTCCAGCCGGCCGACGAACGGGCTGATGAACGATGCCCCGGCCTTGGCCGCCATGAGCGCCTGGGAGGGTGAGAAACACAGGGTCACGTTGACCTTGATATTCTTCTCCCGCAACGCCTTGCAGGCCTGCAGCCCATCCTTGGTCAGCGGAACCTTGATGGTGATGTTGGGGTGGATCTTGGCAAGCTCGAGCCCCTGCTCCAGCATGCCGTCACGATCCATGGCGGTAACCTCGGCGGATATCGGGCCGTTGACGATGCTGCAAATTTCTCGCAACACCTGGTGGAAATCACGACCCTCTTTCGCTACCAGGCTCGGATTGGTGGTGACGCCATCCAGGATGCCCAGGCTGGCCGCTTCCCGGATCTCGTCGACATTGGCCGTATCTATGAAAAACTTCATTCGCCGTTCTCCTCTTCTTCGTGTTCGCTGGTTCGGGTGGCCGATACCACCGCATCGCCTTCATTGAGCTGGATCATCCTCACGCCCTGGGTTGCCCGGCCGATGCGGCTGACGCCGGCCACATCCATGCGGATGATCTTGCCCTTGGCGGTGACGATCATGACGTGATCGGTTTCGTTCACTTCCATACTCGCCACCACTTCACCGATCTTCTCGGTGGTGCGCATATTCAAGATGCCCGAACCGCCCCGGCCCTGGGTGCGGTATTCCTGATGGTCGGTACGTTTGCCGTACCCGCCCGAGGAGATGGTCAGGATGTCCGGCTTGCCCGACAGGATCTCCATGGCCACAAGGCGATCGGTCTTGGCGCATCGGATGGCGATAACGCCCCGGGTTGTCCTCCCCATGGGCCGGACGTCGCTTTCCTTGAACCGGATCGACTTGCCGGAGGCGGTGGCGATGAAGATCTCGCTGTTGCCGTCGGACATGCCGGCGGACAGCACTTCGTCGCCCTCTTCGATGTTGATGGCGATAATGCCGGCCGCCCGGGGGTTGCTGAACGCAGACAGCGCCGTCTTCTTGATGAATCCGCGGCGGGTTGACAGCACCACGAAACGGTCATCTTCGAAGTCCCGAACCGCCAGGATCGCCGCCACGGTCTCGCCCTGTCCGATCTGGATCAGGTTGACCAGCGCCTTGCCTTTGCCGTCGGCGCCGACTTCGGGGATGCGATAGACCTTCAGCCAATGCATCTTGCCGGCGCTGGTGAATACCAGGATGTAGTCATGGGTGGAGGCGACGAACAGGGTGTCCACCAGATCCTCCGCCCGCGGGGTCATTCCCTTGCGGCCTTTGCCGCCCCGCTTCTGGGCGCGGTACTCCGACAGCGCCGTGCGCTTGATGTAACCGGTGCGGGTGACCGTGATCACCATGTCCTCTTCCTTGATCAGGTCTTCCAGGGAGATCTCTTCCTCGCTGTCCACGATCTCGGTGCGACGGGGATCGGCAAACTTTTCCCGGATCTCGGCCAACTCGTCCACAATGATCTTGTACTGCAGGGCGTCGCTGGCCAGGATCTCCTTGAGGCTCGTGATCAGCTTGATGATCTCTTCGTACTCGTCGATGATCTTCTGCCGCTCCAGCCCGGTCAGCCGGTGCAGGCGCATTTCCAGTATCGCCTGGGCCTGGCGATCGCTGAACTCGAAGCGACTCCGCAGGCTGGCCTTGGCCTCTGCAGGCGTCTTGGACTCGCGGATCCTCTTGATGACCTCGTCCAGGTTATCGATGGCGATCTTGAGGCCTTCCAGGATATGGGCCCGGTCTTCCGCCTTCCGCAGATCGAACATGGTGCGGCGGACCACCACTTCCTTTCGGAAGTCGATGAAATGCCGCAGCATGTCCCGCACCGGCAGGGTCTCCGGCCGGCCGTTGACGATAGCCAGGGAGTTGATGCCGAAAGTGGATTGCAGCTTGGTGAACTTGTACAGCTGGTTCAGGAGGATATTGGCGTTCTCCCCCCGTTTCACTTCGATCACGACCCGGATGCCGTCCCGGTCCGACTCGTCCCGGATGTCGCTGATGCCCTCGACCTTCTTGTCCTTGACCAGGCCGGCGATATCCTTGACCAGCTGGGCCTTGTTGACCTGGTACGGCAGTTCACGGATGATCACCCGTTCCCGGTCCTTCTTCCCGGGCCAGGGTTCGATCTCCGCCTTGCCCCGCATGATCACCCGGCCCCGGCCTGTGGCGTAGGCCTGGTGGATCCCGGCCCGTCCGTAGATGTAGCCGGCGGTGGGGAAGTCGGGACCGGGGAGCAGTTCCAGGATCTCCGCCAGGCCGGCTTCCGGGTTCTCGATGAGCAGGTTGATGGCGTCGATCACTTCCCCGAGATTGTGAGGCGGTATTTTGGTCGCCATACCGACGGCGATACCGTCGGAACCGTTCACCAGCAGGTTCGGGATCGCCGCCGGAAGAACCGCCGGCTCATGCTCCGAGCCGTCGTAGTTCTCGAGGAATTCGACGGTTTCCTTTTCGATGTCCCGGAGCATCTCGGCGGCCAGTTTCTGAAGCCGGATCTCGGTGTACCGCATGGCGGCCGCCCGGTCACCGTCCACAGAACCGAAGTTGCCCTGGCCGTCCACCATCGGGTAGCGCATGGAGAAGTCCTGGGCCAGCCGGACGATGGTGTCGTACACCGCGGTGTCGCCGTGAGGGTGGAACCGGCCGATGACCGAACCGACGGTTCGGGCCGATTTCTTGTACGGCTTGTCATGGGTGTTGCTGGTGTCGTACATGGCGTACAGCACCCGGCGGTGAACCGGTTTGAGGCCGTCCCGGACATCGGGAAGGGCGCGGCCCACGATCACGCTCATGGCGTAATCCAGGTAGGACCGTTTCATCTCCTCTTCGATGCTTATCGGTATCTGTCGACTTAGTTCATCCATATTTCTTTTTCTCGCGCTTGGTAGTGGAGGGCCGGGTCAGATGTCCAGGTTCTGGACGTCCAGGGCATGTTCTTCAATGAAGGCGCGCCGGGGTTCAACTGCGTCGCCCATGAGGATGGAGAACAGTGTGTCCGCCTCGGCGGCGTCCTCGATCCGCACTTCCAGGACACGGCGCTTGGCCGGGTCCATGGTGGTCTCCCACAACTGGCCCGGGTTCATCTCACCCAGACCTTTGTAACGCTGGATATGGAGCCCCTTCTTGCCCGCCTCCATGAGGTAGGCCAGGAGCTCTTCCTTGGAATCGACGGAATCCTCGACCTCGCCCTGGCGCACCAGGATCGGAGCCTTGTTCAGCATCTGAACCGTTTCGTGGAGATGACGCAGTTTCCGCATCTCCACCATCTGGGCCGTTTCGTAGTTCACCCGGAACCGCTTGCGGTGCTGGTCCGAGGAACGCAGATCGATACCGTACAGCTCGGTCTCCTGCCGTTTGTCCACAGCCTGCACCTCATGGCCGTGCTCGGCGAACGCCTTGGCCAGCCGGTCCAGGTTCTCCTTGCTCTCGAAGAACTCCCGGTCCCTGGAATCCGGGACCTCCAGCAGTGTTTCCACAACCCGGCGCCCGACCCCGTACCGCCCCATGGTTTCAATGAGATGGTCGTAATCGATCAGGTCCTGGAGCAGGTGGTGCAGCTCGGTGCCGGTCCAGGTTCGGCTCACTGCCGGAATCTCCACTTCCTTCCCTTCAGTCGCCTTGCGGATCACGAACGCGGTCAGCTCCTGGTCGTTGGCCAAGTAGGCCTCGTCCTTCCCTTTCCAGACCTTGTACAGCGGCGGCTGGGCGATGAAAATGTGGCCCCGCTCGATCAGCTCCCGCATCTGGCGGTAGAAGAAGGTCAGGAGCAGGGTGCGGATATGGGCGCCGTCCACGTCGGCGTCGGTCATGATCAGGATCTTGCCGTATCGCAGTTTGGAGACGTCGAATTCGTCGCTGCCGATGCTGGTGCCCAGGGCTGCGATGATGACCCTGATCTCTTCGTGAGACAGCATCTTGTCGAACCGGGCTTTCTCCACGTTGAGGATCTTGCCCCGAAGGGGCAGGATCGCCTGGAACGCCCGGTCCCGGCCCTGCTTGGCCGAACCGCCTGCCGAGTCACCCTCCACCAGGTACAGCTCGCACTTGGCCGGGTCCCGCTCCTGGCAGTCGGCCAGTTTCCCCGGCAGGCTGCCCGAGTCCAGCGCGCCCTTGCGCCGGGTCAGTTCCCGGGCCTTTCTGGCCGCCTCCCGGGCCCTGGCGGCGTCGGCCACCTTCTGGATGATCTTTTTTGCGACCTGGGGGTGCTCTTCGAAGTAGGCCCCGAGGCTTTCGTTGACCATCGATTCGACATGGCCCTTGACCTCCGAGTTGCCCAGCTTGGTCTTGGTCTGCCCTTCAAACTGTGGCTTGGGGAGTTTGACCGAAATGACTGCGGTCAGGCCCTCCCGGCTGTCGTCACCGGTGATGGACAGATCCTTCAGCTCCTTGGGCAGGTTTGCCGAGGAGATGTAGTTGTTGATGGTGCGGGTCAGGGCCGCCTTGAAGCCGGCCATATGGGTACCGCCCTCGGCGGTGTTGATGGAGTTGGCGAATGCGTAGACCGTCTCGTTATACGAATCGTTCCACTGCATGGATATTTCGAGGAATATGTCTTCCCTGACCCCTTCGATGGTCACCGGCTCGGGGTGGAGCGCCTGGCGTGCCGCATTGAGATGCTGGACGAACTCGCTGATGCCGCCTTCATAGCAGTAGCTGCTCTCCCGGGGCTTCTCTCCCCGCTCGTCCTTGAGAACGATGTTCAGGCCCTTGTTCAGGAACGCCAGTTCCCGCAGACGGTGGACCAGTGATTCGTAAGAGAACACCAGGTCTTCGAAGATCTGGGGATCGGGTCTGAAGGTGACCTTGGTCCCCCGCCGATCCGTAGGTTCACCTTCGCTGAAAGCGGTGACCGGGATGCCACGCTCGTACGCCTGGTGGAAGGCCTTGCCGTCCCGCCAGATCTCCAGGTCAACCCGTTCGGACAAGGCGTTGACCACCGAGATGCCGACTCCGTGGAGACCGCCCGAGACCTTGTAGGCGTCATTTTCGAATTTGCCGCCGGCATGGAGAACAGTCATGACCACTTCCGCAGCCGGTTTGCCTTCCTGCTCGTGGAAGTCCACCGGAATGCCACGGCCGTTGTCCACGACCGTCACCGAGTTGTCGATGTGGATGATCACTTCGACCCGGTCGCAGAAACCGGCCTGGGCTTCGTCCACCGAGTTGTCCACCACCTCGTAGACCAGGTGATGCAACCCGGGGGTGCCGGTAGACCCGATGTACATGGCGGGTCGCTTGCGGACCGCCTCCAGGCCTTCCAGGACCTTGATCTTGCTGGCGTCGTAATCTTTGGCGCCGTCGGATTCGACGGGCCGCTTCGGTATGTCTTGTTCGCTCATTCACCGTCTCTGTTACGCGTCATCCCATCGCCGGCCCCATCGGGCCTGAACGCGGGGTTCTGCAGGGAACAAGGGGGCGGTGAATCATGCTGACCGCCCTGCCTTAAAACCTTAGGACATTAAGAGGATATTCTAGCGCGAATCAGGCGATCACGGAAACAGTCCCGTCCGCTACTTTCACATTCCTGAAAGGTACCGGGAGGCGGAGGGCAAATTCTTCCTTGGAGGTGGCCACGATAGCCTGGAAACCTCCTGTATGCAAGTACTTAGCTAGAATGGCGGCCCGCTCCTCATCCAGGTCGGAGTCAAAGTCGTCCATGACGAAGATCGGAGATTCCTCCAGATCTTCCTGAAGGCGGGCCAGCTTGGCCAGTTTCATGGCCACCATCGCGCCCCGAACCTGGCCGGCGGACCCGAATTTCCGCAGATCGGTTCCATCCATTTCCACAGTCAGATCGTCCCGGTGAGGCCCTGAGGCGGTGAATCCCAGTCCGATGTCCCTTTCCCGGTTCTTCTCAAGGGCTGCAAGAAGGACCGACTCGTATTCTGAAGGGTCCATTTCCCGGGAGGCTGCCGGCGATGGTTGGTACCGCAGGGTCAGTTCGGCGCCGTCGGGATAGAGTCGCCGGCACGGTTCCCCCAGCTTTCCCGCCAGAAGGACAGCGTATTCCCGCCTGCCCCGGTGTACCCTGCCCGCCGCCTGTACCAGGCGCTGGTCCCAGGCCTCCAACTGGTTGGACCTGGTCCTTCCGCCGGCCATAGCCCGGAGAAGGGCGTTGCGCTGGGCCCGGATCTGTCGATACTCCCCCAGAATCCTCAGGAACGATGGGCTCAGGCCGACAATGCCCCGGTCCAGGAACCGTCGGCGTTCCTCCGGGCCGCCCCGCAACACCTGCATCCGCTCGGCGGTCAGGTCCACCATCCCCAACCGTCCGATGTATTCCTCAAACGGAAGATCCAGACCATCGGCCAGAAGAGCCCTGGCCGGACCATCCTGGATCACCGCCAAGCTGGAGCGGCCTCCCCGCCACTGGTAATCACCGGCCACACGCATCGGTCCGCCGGACCAGGCAACCAGCTCATCCTGCTTGCGGGTTCTGAAGGAACGACCTGTGGCCAGGAGATAGATCGATTCCAGGATGCTGGATTTGCCCTGGCCGTTCCGGCCGGACAGTACGGTCAGTCCTGCATCAAGATCGAGGGAAACCGCTTTCAGGTTCCTCAGGCGATCGGCTTCGATCTTCCTGAGCCACACTCTGGCGGAACCCTACAGAAGGTGCATCGGCATGACGATGTACCGGTAGTCCGTGTTTCCGGACGGTTCAGGCCGTAATTGCCCCGGCTTGTCGCCGGCGGTGCCGCTGGGGCCCTCGCCGCTCTTGACAGGATCCAGCTCGAGGAGAACGTTGTCGGTGCCGACCACATTCAGAAAGTCCTGGAAGTAGCGGGCGTTGAAACCGATCTCCACGCTTTCTCCGTCATATTCCACCGGCAGCGATTCCTGGGCGTTGCCCATGTCCGACTCGTAACTCAATTCCAGCTTTCCTGAAGAAAGGGCGAACCTCACCGCCTTGCCGTAGCGGTCGCTGGCCATGAGCGCAACGCGGCGAACCGCCGACAACAGATCGGCGGTAGGCACCGGCACGGAAATGGCGCACGCTTCAGGCATGACGTTCTCATAGCTTGGGAACGGGCCTTCGGGAATGGTGGAAACCAGCTCGTGGCCGGCCAGGCGGAAGAAGACATGGTTCCCCTTCATGCCGAACTCGACCTTGTCGTCGTCTCCGAAATCGGCGGACAGCTTCAGGACCTCGGCCAGCGCCTTCCTGGGGACGATGACCTGAACCCCCGCTTTGGGTACGTCCAGTTTCATCTCCTGGTGGCAGTAGGCCAGGCGGTGGCCATCGGTGGCGACCAGGCAGATCCCCGACGACTCTACTTTCAGAAGGGCGCCGTTCAGAGAGTATCTGGGATCTTCCATGGTAATGGCGAACGATACCCGTTCCACCATGGATCGAAGAACCTTCCCCGGCAGACTCACCGGCACCGAACCGAGTTCAGGGAAATCAGGGAAATCGTCCGCCAGCTGTCCGGCCAGTTTGAACCTGGAGCGCTCGCAGGATATCGCCATCTGATTGTTGTCCCGAAGTTTGAACTGAACCTCGGCATCCGGCAGGGATCTGGATATCTCCAGCAACTTGGCCGCCGGCAAGGTGATGGTGCCGTTCTGAACAACCGTCGCCTTGACCGCTCCCCGGATATTGACTTCCAGGTCACTGGCCCTGATGTGCAAACCATCTTCCTTCGCTTCAAGGAAGAGATTGGAAAGAATCGGAAGGGTCGCCCGTTTTTCAACGACCCCTGCGATGGTCTGCAATTCGTGAACGAGATCGTTCTTTCGGATCACGAACTCCATGTTTGGTCCTTCTCTCTTACTATCCGTTCAAGATATTCATGAAAGGATAAAGATAGTAGTAACAGTAGCAGGGTGGAAACTGCGCAAAACCGAACAAGCACCCTGTTTGCAACCGGTTGTCAAAATGGACCGTTGCGGACGATCGGTGGAAGACTTCCAGGTTTTCCACGCCTTCCCATTCTTCCTCACGATCCGGATATTGTCCACAATCTATCCACCCACACACCTGTTGAAGGTGCGGATAACGTCTACAGTTCCTGTTCGAAGCTTTCCAGGAGCCGCTTGAATTCGCTGTCCTTCTTTTTCCGGAGCTCTATCTTCTGTATGGCGTGGATAACCGTGGAGTGATGTTTGCCACCAAACCTGCGCCCGATTTCCGGCAGGGAACAGTCGGTCAACTGCTTGCACAGGTACATGGCGACCTGCCTGGGGAAAGCGATCCGCTGGCTGTTGTTCTTTGATTTGATTTCGGGGTTTTTCAGGTTGTAATAGTTGCACACCACTCGCTGGATCTGTTCCACCGTCACCGAGGGAGAATCCGGCGCCAGGAACTCCTTGAGGGTCTCCCGGGCCAGGTCCAGATCGATTTCCCGGCCGGTCATGGAGCTGTAGGCGATGACCCGTATCAGGGCCCCCTCCAGCTCGCGGATGTTGGAATTGCAGTTGGAGGCGATGAACAGGGAAACGTCGTCCGGGACCTTGGCCCGTTCCGCCTCCGCATTCTTTCTGATGATCGCCACCTTGGTTTCCAGATCCGGGGGCTGGATGTCGGCGATAAGGCCCCACTCGAACCGGCTGCGCAGGCGCTCTTCCAGGGTCGGGATGTCCCGGGGCGGAACGTCGCTGGTGAGGACGATCTGCTTGCCGCCGTCGTACAGAGCGTTGAAGGTATGGAAGAACTCCTCCTGGGTGCGCTCCTTGCCGGCCAGGAACTGGATGTCGTCGATAAGAAGGAGGTCGATGTTGCGGTACTTGTCTTTGAACTCCAGCGACTTCTCGAACCGGATGGCGTTGATCAGCTCGTTCATGAACTGTTCCGACGACAGGTAGACCATGCTGGCTGCAGGGTTCCGCGCCCGCACCTGGTTGCCGATGGCCTGCATCAGGTGGGTCTTGCCCAGGCCGACCCCACCGTAGATGTACAGCGGGTTGTAGTTATGGGTCGGCTTGTCGGCGACGGCCATGGCGGCGGCGTGGCTGAACTGGTTACAGGACGACACGACGAAGGTGTCGAACGTGTACCGTACGTTAAGCCTGGGCTGGTTGTTGGCGACGGCGACCGGAGGCTGGACCCGCCCGGTGCTCACCGGTTTCTTCTCCCGCCGCGTTCCGGTTTTCGTCTGGGCCGGCCCCTCAGGCATGAAACGGACCGACAGGCCGGGCCGCTTCAAGTCTTTTAGAATATTTTGAATTATTCCGTTGTAATTGGTTCGTAGCCATTCGGCGAACCAGCTGTTGGGGACCCGGACCGAGAGACTGGACGGGTCCTCGCTGATGAAGCGGGTCGGCCGGAACCAGGTGTTGTACGAGTGGGTGTTGACCCTGGTGCGGATGCGCTCCAGGATCTGGTTCCAGGTATTGGTTTCCGTGGTCGATTCCAAGGCTTGAATCTCCCGGTCCGCCCCATCTGCGACGGTGATCGAACGCCTAGTTGCCAACAGGTTATCCACACGTGTGGAAAACACCTACAGCAGCTAAATATCACATTTACATAACCTTCTGATCACGGCTCCAGAACCGTGCCCAATAGTTATGTTAACTTCCATTGGTGAATGCTGTAAGTTAATGATTTTAAAAGGACTTGCTGCGATGACAATGGTGCTGGTCACAGCTCCAAAGCCCCCACCTGGCCTGCTGTGGGCAGACCGGCCATTGGTCCGAAATGAATTGTGCCGACCCGTGCCGAGTCGAAGAGACGCGTGAGATTAACACACGCTTTCAACCCTGTTCAACGGCGAAAAGTGTCGCAAGGGTGCAACATTCAAACTGCACCCCTAAAGCCGCCCAGTCTTCTTGTTGCAGACAAAGATTTTAGGGTCTGCAGGCCGGCGGCCGATCCTGCTGAAAATAATTTTCAGCAGGGTGGTGAATCTCCCGTATCCGGCTCCCGGCGCGCACTACCGGAAGTCCTTCCAGGTCTCTGGAACGGTGGAGTGACAAAAAACGGAACATGGCGTCCGAGCATGACCGGCGCGGATCCGGATTGGGTAATTTCAATATAATATGCAATGTCCCCATTTTGGGCCGGTGGGGTGATGCTTGACAGGGTTCCCGGGCATAAATATGATGCCGGTTTGCACACAGCCGATCCTGAGTAAAACGGATTTCGAGGGATAATAACCATGAAGCGTACGTTTCAACCGAACAACCGGAAGCGTCACAAAAAGCACGGCTTCCTGAGTCGCATGAAGAGTAAGGGAGGCAAGTGTGTCATTGCCAGGCGTCGGCGGAAGGGACGGAAACGCCTCGGAGCGTAGTCCGTTCCCGCCCAGGCTTCGACTCACGAGCCGCCGTCAGTACCAGGCGGTTTATAAAAATGGGCGCCGGACCGGGACCATGTCTTTCACCATGTTCGGGCTTCCGAACGATCAGGGTGGTCCAAGGCTCGGCATCACCGTAACGCGGAAGGTCGGAAATGCGGTCAGGCGGAACCGGATCAAACGTTTGTTTCGGGAAATCTTCCGACAGAACCTGCACCAGTTCGATGCGGCCCTGGATCTCGTAATCAACGCTCACCGGGGTATCGATACCGACCAGTTCCGCGCTCTTGAAAGCGAGTTCCTGATCACGTTCAGGCGTCTCGCCCGGGGGACCAGGAATTGAAGGTAAGGACTCCGGTCATCGGACTCCTCCGCTTCTACAAGGCGGCGATCTCTCCGTACCTTCCCCCTGCCTGCCGTTTCGAACCGACATGCTCCGTCTATGCCGCAGAAGCCGTGGAACTCCACGGTGTGATCCACGGCAGCTACCTGGCGGCACGGCGGTTGCTCCGCTGCCATCCGTTCCACAAGGGCGGATTCGATCCGGTGCCCCCGACCGGATCTCATGGCGCCGGTACCACTCACTAGCATCAGGGCCGGTGGCCCGACGAGAAGACTGACCCGATGGAAAAACGCGCACTGATCGCCATTGCACTCTCCTTCCTGATCATGCTTGCCTGGCAGGCCTGGTTCGTGCCGGAGCCGAAGCCGGTGGGAACCGCACCGGTGGAGATGCAGGAGTCGGCGCCTGCGGACCCTGGTCGGGAACTGCCTCCCGGGGACCCGCTTGCCGATGCAACGGAAGAGGCAGCCGAAACCGAGCCGTTGACGCCTCCGGTTGGCGAAACGGCAGAGCGGCAGGTGAGCTACGAAAACGATCTGTTGGAGATCACCCTCTCCAACCGCGGCGGGCAGGTGTTGTCCTGGCGGTTGAAAGATTACCTCAGCGCCACCGGCGAGCCGGTGGAGATGGCGGCCTGCCTGCTGGGCGATCCGGAGTTCTTCCCCCTGGCCGCCGACATGGACGACCGTGCCCTCGCTTCCCAGATCAACCAGGCGCTGTTCCAGGTTGATGAAGAGCCGGTGCCGGCCCAGGGCGACCTGGCCGCCGGCACGCGGTTCCGTTTCACCTGGTCCGACGGACGCGGCCTCGAGGTTGAGAAGACGCTGACCTTTCGGGACGGCGATTACCTGGTAGGGCACCAGTTCAACGTGATCGATCGCGGCCGGCGCCTGCCGGTACGCACGGTGTGGGGGCCGGGTTTCGCGGCCCATGCCCCAGGTGGCGGCGGATCCGGCCGCATGTCGTACTACAACTACAACAACAAGATTCTCTGGAATGTCGGTGGCGAGGTCACACGTGAGAACGGCCGCAAGATCGATGACCGCATGGAGTCGGGCAAGTTGATCTGGGGCGGCCTGGGCGACCAGTACTTCGCCGCTCTGATGATCCCCACTACCGGCAAGGGCTCCCTTCGGATGTGGCCCCAGGAAGTGGAAGCCTGCCCGATCAAAGGGCAGGAGGAGGAGGACGACGACGAGCCGGAGGTTGTTCCCGGCCTGGCGGTATCCACTCCTGAAGAAGGCTCCCTGCTGTTTATCGGCCCCAAGAAATACGACTTGCAGAAGCGGCTCGGGTTCCAGCTGGAGAAATCGGTCTGGTTCTCCAGTTTCAAGCTGCTGTACCCGATCTCGAAGTTCCTGTTCCAGGGTCTGCTCTGGATTCAGAAGCACACCCTTCCGAACTATGGCCTGGCGATCATCCTTGCGACCTTCTGCCTCAGGGTGGTCCTGTTCCCCCTGAACCAGTTCTCCATGGTTCGCATGCGGAAAACCCAGGTCGACATGCAGCGCCTGCAGCCGAAAATCAGCGCCATCAAGAACCGGTACAAGAAGCAGAAGGATGCCGAAGGCCGGGCCAAGATGAACAAGGAGATGATGGCGCTGTACCAGAAGGAAGGGATCAACCCGATGGGCGGGATGGTCGGCTGTCTTCCGATGCTGATCCAGTTCCCGATCCTGATCGGGTTCTACAACATGCTCACGGTAGCCATCGAACTCAGGGGTGCGCCGTTTATAGGCTGGATCAACGATCTCTCCCTGGCCGACCCGTTCTACATCCTGCCTCTGGCCATGGGCGTGACCATGTTCTCCCAGCAGAAGATGTCCATGGGCAAGACCACGGACCCGACGCAGAAACAGCAGCAGAAGATCATGATGTTCATGCCGTTCTTCTTCACCTGGATCTGCATCAGCATGCCCAGCGGACTGGTGCTGTACTGGTTCGTCAACAACCTCCTGGGGATCGGCCAGCAGTGGCTGGTCAACCACAAAACCAATCAACCTGCCGTTGCCGGCAAGAAGGCCTGACCACAGTATGCGCAGAAAGAAAGAATTCAACGGGAAGGATCTGAACGAAGCCCTGACCAAGGCCGCTACCGTGCTTGAAGTCCACCAGGACGAGGTGCACTACCGATTCCTCGACGAAGGTCGGAGAGGGATCATGGGCCTGGGCGCCCGGGACGTGCGCATCGAAGTGGAGCTGCCTAAAAAGCCCGGCCCGGCCCGGCCTTCAAAACCGAAAACCCAGCCGAAACCACAGCAGGAACGGAACCGGCGCCCGCACCGGGCGGCCAAGCCCCAGCCCGAATCGGCCAAGGCCGAAGAGGCAGGTGGCGACAAGCCGGCTGCCGCCGAGGGCGAAGCCCGGGGTCGGCAGGGAAAAGGTCGGGGCAGGTCCGGTCGCAAGGGCCGGAACCGGGGTCCTCGCGGGTCCGGCCGGGAATCAGGCCGTCCCGGGGGCCGGCCGCCCAGGGACGGATCCCGCGGCCCCCAGAAGAAGGTGGATGCGGATCCTGCCCAGATGGAACAGCTGGGAGCAACTCTCAGGACCATCATCGGGAAGCTCGACCTGGAGCTTGAGGTGGCTGTGGAGCCGGTGCGGGCAGGTGTTCGCATTGAGCTGACCGGCGACCAGGACCTGCTGGTCCGCAACGATGCCGAGTTCCCCCAGGCGGTGCAGTTCCTGCTGAACCGCATGAGTCGGAGAACCTGGCCTGACGTAGGACGGATCCAGGTCGTTTCCGATGGTTTCCGCAACGAACGGGACGAAGAACTGATGGAAGAGATCCGGGAGGTAGCAGGCCAGGTGGTTCACACCGGCCAGGCCAAGGCGCTCCACCCGATGAACCCGTACGAGCGCAGGATCGTCCACATTACTGTTCGGGAGTTTGAAGGGTTGCAGAGCGAATCGGATGGGGAAGGGTTCCGGAAACGGATCACCATTTCCCGGGTAAACGATCCGGCCGCCACGGAAGATGCATGACCTCGACCTGACCGTTGTGGCGGTGGCGACCCCTCCCGGGCGGGGAGGCGTCGGCTGTATCCGCCTGTCCGGCCCGGACGCCTTCTCGATATCCGACGACCTGTTCCGGTCCTCGTCGCCGGGCCATCCTGTTGGCAGGACCACCTTTGGCCGTTTCCTGGATCGGGACGGCCAGGTTGTGGATCACGGGTACCGTGTATTGTTCCGGGAAGGGGCATCGTTCACGGGAGAACCGGTGGCCGAGCTCTGGACCCACGGCAGCCCGCCGGTGTTGTCCGCCCTGCTGGAGGCGGCCGCCGAACGGGGTGCGATGCCTGCGGAGCCTGGTGAGTTCACCTACCGGGCCATGGTTCACGGCAGGATCGACCTGGCCCGGGCCGAAGCGATCCGGGATCTGGTAGACGCCACCACCCGGTACCAGGCCAAGCTGGCCCATGCCCAGGCGGAAGGATCCCTCTCCCGCACACTGGCGCCGCTTGAGGAAGGGCTGTCCGACCTGATCGTCCGCACCGAAGCGGCGGTTGAGTTCGAGGACGAAGCCGAGACCGATCTCAAGGAAGGGGTTCTCACCCGGTCCCTGTCCGGTCTGCAGGAAGCCTGCGATCGCTTGATAGCCGGGTTCAACACAGGCCGGGTGTTCCGCGAAGGGGCATCGCTGGTGATTACCGGGCTGCCCAACACCGGCAAGTCTTCCCTGTTCAACCGTCTGCTGGTCCGGGATCGGGCGATTGTCACCGATACGCCGGGGACCACCCGGGACACCCTGGAGGAGACCATCGACCTGGATGGTGTGCCGGTGCGGTTGACCGATACCGCCGGACTGAGGGACGGCGCCGGAGCGGTGGAGAGCGAAGGGGTGCGCCGAGCGGTGGAGGCCCGGGATCGGGCCGACCTGGTGCTGCTTGTGATGGACCGCAGCCGGCCGTTGACGCCGTCGGAGAAGATCGGTGTTGAAGAGGCCGCCGCCGCTCCGGATCGCACCATCGTGGTCCTGAACAAGATCGATCTCCCTGCAGAATCAGGGGCGCCGGATCCGGAAGCTGGAGCGGTTCCGGTTTCGGCTCTCACCGGCGAGGGGTGCAACCGGCTCAAGACGGTGATCCGGGAGAAGCTGGTCGGGCCTGCCGGTTCGTTCGAAGATCCCCTGGTGACCAATGTCCGCCATGCCGAGGCGCTGGTGAAAACCGGGCAGGCTCTCTCCCGGGCAGCCGAGGCGACGGCAGCCGGTATTCCGGAAGACCTGGTGCTGGAAGATCTTCGGGAGGCGATGCAGCAGCTCGGCTCCATCACCGGCGAGTTCACGACGGAAGACCTGTTTGACCGTATCTTCTCCACCTTCTGTATCGGGAAATAGGCGTGAGTATGAAACGGTATGACGTCATTGTTGTGGGGGCCGGCCATGCCGGGTGCGAGGCGGCCCTGGCTGCGGCGCGGATCGGCTGCCGCACAGCCATGGTCACACTCAAGACCGACGCCGTGGCCCGCATGTCCTGCAACCCGGCGATCGGAGGGCTGGCCAAGGGCCATCTGGTCCGTGAGATTGATGCCCTGGGCGGGACCATCGGCCGGATGGCCGACGCCTGCGGCATCCAGTTCCGTCTGCTGAACCGCAGCCGGGGTCCTGCGGTCCGGGGGCCCAGGGCCCAGCAGGACAAGGACCGCTATCACGAGGCGATGCTTCGGGAAGTGTTGTCGGTGCCAAGCCTTGAGCTGATCGAAGACGAGGTCGTCGAACTGGTTGTGGAAGGAGGGGCGATACGAGGCGTGCTCCTCCACAACGGGGGTGAGCTGGCGACGGAGCGGGTGGTGGTTACCACCGGCACCTTCCTGCGCGGTCTGATGCACACCGGCGAGACCACCACCACCGGCGGACGTTTCGGCGAGCAGGCAGCCGGCCGGTTGTCCCTGTCTCTCACCCGTCTCGGGTTCCGGATGGGGCGGTTCAAGACCGGGACCCCGCCCAGGCTGGTCAAGGACAGCGTCGATCTTTCCCGGTTCGAGGTTCAGGCCGGCGACGAGGAGCCGGTGTTCTTCTCCGATACCACCACCACGGTGCACCTGCCCCAGATCCCCTGCCATATCGGCGCCACCAACACTGCGGTCCACGAGATCGTCCGGAACAACCTGGACCACTGCCCGTTGTACACCGGAGCGCTGTCCGGCACCGGCCCGCGGTACTGCCCTTCGTTCGAGGACAAGGTGGTCCGGTTCGGTGACCGGGACGGGCACACGCTTTACATCGAGCCGGAAGGTCTTGATCACCCGGACCTGTACCTCAATGGGTTTTCCACCTCCATGCCGGCGGAGATCCAGGATCGGATGGTCCACGCCATCAAGGGCCTGGAGGACGCCGTCATCGCCCGCCATGGTTACGCCGTGGAATATGACTTCGTGGACCCGACCGAACTCAAGCCGACCCTTGAAACGAAACGGGTGGCCGGGCTGTACCTGGCGGGGCAGATCAACGGCACCACCGGCTACGAGGAGGCTGCCGCCCTGGGCCTGGTGGCCGGGGTCAACGCCGCCTGTGCCGTAAGCGGCATGCCGGACTTCGTTCCAGCCCGGCACGAAGCGTATATCGGAGTGCTGCTGGACGATCTGGTCACCCGGGGGACCACCGAACCGTACCGGGTGTTCACCTCGAGAGCGGAGTACCGCCTGCTCCTCGGCGTGGACACGGCGACCCGGCGTCTCTCTCCCCATGGTGCACGGATCGGACTACTGGACAAGACCAGGGCCTCGACTGCGGTCACACGATGGCAGG
>JACXWD010000071.1 GCA_014764515.1 Candidatus Polarisedimenticola svalbardensis
TTAGCTCCGATGGCGCGGCGGATACCGATCTCACGGGTTCTTTCAAGGACCGTCGCCAGCATGATGTTCATGATGCCGATGCCGCCTACAAGCAAGGATATTCCTGCGATACTGGCCATGACGATGTCGAAAATCGCCTGGGTCTTCTGATGTTGCCGCAGCAAGGCCTCCGGGACGATCAGACGGTAGTCGCTGATGCCCTGGTGGCGGGTTTCAAGCAGCCGGTCCAGCGTCGTTGCCACCGACAATATGGAGGATTGCTGATCCACTTCCAGGTGGAATGCATCGATCTCGTCATCCATGTCCTTGAACCGGAACCGCTTGAGCGCGGTTTGCAGCGGGATATAGATTTTATTTTCCGGCCGGGACAGCTCAACTCCCTGGAACTGGTCTTCACCCAGGTCCCGCACCGCCAGTACACCGATCACGGTGAGCCAGACATGGTTGACCTTGATCCGGGAGCCGGTCGGGGCAGCGGTTCCGAACAGGTCTCGTGCGACCCTGGCCCCGATGACACAGTATTGTGCGTACCGCGCCTGGTCCTCCTCGTCGAAAAAGGAGCCGTTGGCCAGGGACAGATCGGACATGGCGAAGTGGTTGGGTGTCACCCCGAGCACCTGGGCCTCACTGCGGCCGCTGTCGGAAAAGATAGAGTGGACGTTGACTTCCTTGATGGCGGTATGACGCACGACCTGGGGCAATGTCTGGAGTGCGATCTCAAGATCTCTGACGCTCAATCCAAGGGAGTCTTCCCTCAATTCCCGGAGTCGCTCTTCCGGCTGGGGAATCGCTTCAACAATAACGTTCCGCAGACCGAGTGAATCGATCATGCGCAACGCCTCACGCTCGGCTCCAGCTCCGATGGACAGCATGCTGATCACGGCGCCTACGCCGAAGATCATTCCCAGCAAGGTCAACGCAGTGCGCAGCTTGTGATGCAGGAATTCGTCCAGCGCCTGGCGGATACCGGTTTGCCAATCCATCAGCCGGGCTCCTCATCGGTTTCGTCAGGTGGCACCAGCGCCACACGCTCACCCCCCTTGAGTCCCTCTATAATGACTGTACGCGCCAGGTTGTGCTGGCCGAGGGTCACCACACGCTTGACGAACTCGCCGCCCTCCTGGACATAAACCCATGCCCCTTCGGAATCATTGAAGATCGCCTGGTTCGGAAGGGAGAAAACCGACTCTTCCCTCATGACGAAAATCGCCGCCTGAACCTGACTCGCCTGTTTCATGACGTCCTGGTCCGTTTCTTCGAGCTCGACCTTGATCTCGAAATATTTGACCGGGTTACGCCAGGTCAACGTCCGGGCCACCGGTTGAACCGTGGTCACGGTGCCTGCAAATTTCCGGCCAGGGTGGGCGTCCAGGGAGATCGTGACCTCGAGGCCTTCCTCCAGGCCCGCCGCCTCCGATTCCAGGATCTGAATCTTGGCCTCCATCTGGCTGAGCTCCGGCAGTTCACCCAGCAGGCTTCCCGGCCAAAGAGTCGTTCCAACGGTGGTTTTCTCCCCCCTCCAGTTTTTATCGGGGAAAAATACGCCTGCGTGAGGCGCCCGGATATCCAGGCTGCCCAGGGCTTGACGGACCTGGGACAGCTTGAGTTCCTCGGTCTGGCGTTCCAGGCGGAGGATCTCGATTTCGGTTTCCGCCCTCTGGCTGTACCGGGCCAGTTGACCCTGGGCATGCTCGATTTTTGTCTCGAGCAGCTCCAGGTCGACCTGGGCATCGAGGATTTCGTGGCGGGAGAACAGGGCCTCATCCTGAGGGGCGAACCGTTCCGAATCCTTTTTCTCCCGAGCCAGGAGATCGAGCTGGGACTGGACGGCCCGACTTTCCTTTTCAAGGGTCCGGGTCCGTTCATTGAGCTGAAATTCCAAACGCTTTACCGCGTCTTCCGCACTTCTTTTCCTCCGAACCAGTTGATCGGAATCGAGGCGGGCGATGACATCGTTTTCGGCGACCGGTGTCCCTTCGTCTACGAGCCAGGCCAGACGCTGGCGGCTGCGCAAGGTGGCGGGCACTTCGATCTTGGTCGATTTCGCGGCCCGGAGCTCACCGAACCCGGGTATCCGCGCCTCGAATGTGCCGGCCTCGACGATGACGGTCGGCACCGTTTCGCTCCCTTTGAAGTCACACGAAGCGCACAACAGCGCCAGCAGGATGAGGATGACATTCCTCATGGGGAAAAAGCCTCCGACGCGACACGAAACCTGTCTCCCGCCTCGAGGCCCTGCCGGACCACCACTTTGCCCTCGTAGCGTTCTCCCAGCACCACCGGGATTGATTTGCTCTTTCCCTTGCCCCGGCGAGCCATGATTCGAGGGCCCGAACCGGTTTCGAGGATCACCGATTCCGGGACCTGGATGACGTCTCCTTCGGACGGAGAGAGGATCGTCACGCTGGCCGCCATGCCGGGACGCATCAGCTCCGCGTCCGGTTCATCGATGGTAATGACCGCATCGAACACCATGGTGGGCGACTCCCACGATTTGGTCCTGAACAGCCGGCCCAGCTGGCGAATGCTCCCGGTGAACGTGCGATCCGGGGCGGCGTCCAGGACTATCTCCGCCTGTTGACCGACTGCGACACGTCCGGCGTCCGGCTCTGCGATCTCCGCGGCCAGTTCCATCTGATCGAGGTCCGCGATTTCCAGCAACTCCTGGCCGTAGTAGATGGACTGGCCGACCTCGACCTTCTCGCCCCGCCAGTTGGTGACATGAACCACGAACCCGGATCGGGGCGCCGGCACCGCCATCCGGCCGACGTCGGCCTGTATCCTGCCGACCTCTTTCTCCAGGGTGGCAACTCTCTGCCTTGCCGCCTGGACCCTGGCCTCCCGGTTGCGGCGCTGAACATCAATCCGCTTTTCGGTCAGCGCGATCTCCCTCTCGGCAAGGGCCGCCTGGAGCTTGAGCTTTTCAAGCTCCAGCCGGCTGCGCTGCTCCTCCGGAACGTCGAGCTTCCGGGAGAGCTGGGTGCGCTTGGCTTTGAGCTCGACCTGCTCCAGGATCAGGGCTTCCAGCCGCTCAAGGGTTTCCAGTTCGGTTTTTTCATACTCCTTGCGCGCGGTTTCCAGATTGGAACTCTTGACCTCCAGCCGCTCCATAGGATCCTGGGCATCGAATCCTACCAGGGGCTGGCCTTGCTCTATCGCCTTCCCTTCCTGGGCCATGCTGGTGACCGTAAACCGCCACATCCTCCGGATCTGGGGAGGCCCGACGCTGATGGAATTTGCCGATCGGAGTTCACCGCTGGCCTCGATCCGACGAACGAAGGGGGCAAGCTCAACCTCGGTCCAATCGGATCGGGTGTCGAATAATGCGGCCTGCACCGCCCATGCCGCCAGGAGTGCCCCCAGTAGCGCTACCGCGATCAGCGCTGCACTCCGGCGCCGGCTCATGGCTGCTCCTCCAGAACGGCGCGCACGCTCATGCCCGGCTTCATGATGCCGGCGTCCACCTCGTCGAATGCGATCCGTACCGGGTAATACGGGGAGTCGCCCCACAGGGGCCGGTTCTCGCCTGCCAGCCCCAGGCCGACCACCTTCCCGTGAAACAGGCGAGCGGGATAGGCATCGAGGTGCAAGGTAGCCTGTTGCCCGATCCGGATCCGGGGAACATCCGGTTCGGCGGCCCAGGCGGCGACCTCCATCGAACCGAGTTCGGGAACGGAGGCGACAAGCCAGCCTGAGCGCACATTGTCCCCCTCCCGGAATTTACGACCTTCCCACGGATGGGTGCCGTGAACGACGATCCCCGGGCTGGAGGCGCGGAGTTCCAGGGAGCTGAGTTCCCGTTCAAAGCGGGCAATGCTGTCTCGAACCTGGCTCAGTTCCAGATTGTTGGCGGCCTCCGAGGCCAACCGGGATTCCTCCTGGGAGACCAGCGCAAACCTGGCCGCTGTCTCGGCATGTTTATTCCGTTCGAATTCCAGTTGGCGCTTGCTGTATTCGACCCCCTTCAGCGTCTCCTCCGGTACGGAAGCATCCAGGCCGGCCATGATCCGGGCCGTTTCGGCTCGATCCAGCGCCAGTTCCAGATCGAGTCGCTTCAGCGTGGCGTCGGTCTGATTCAGGACCTGCTGCTGGAGCAGATCCTCCAGGCGATCCTCCTGGTCATCCAGGTTTTCACGGAGGCGGCCGGGATCTAACCGCGCAACCGCCTCACCGGGTTGCACCTGTTCCCCTTCGCCGGTCAACCACTTGAGCTGAAGTTCATCCGCCGCTGTAATCGGGGCAGTCATCCGATCGGCCTCTCCGGCCCGGAGTTCACCGGTCAACACAAGGTCGGTAAGGTTGGCCTGGTCACTCCCTGCACCTGCCGGCAAGAGCAGCAGGATTGAAAGAAGCAGCAAGGTTCTAGCGCGCACTGCGGCTGTCCTCCCGAATGCATCCGTCGTGCATTCGGATCACCCGGTTGGCATGGGCGGCAACCTCCTCATCGTGGGTGACCATCACAATGGTATGGCCCTCCAGATTAAGTTTTTCGAATATTTCCATGATTTCACCCGACGTCACGCTGTCCAGGTTGCCCGTCGGCTCATCAGCCAGCAGGATCGCCGGTTCATGAACGAGAGCGCGGGCGATCGCCACCCGCTGTCTCTGGCCGCCGGAGAGCTGATCCGGACGGTGCCGGGATCGGTCCGCCAGGCCGACGTGTTGGAGCATCCGGCGGGACCGTTCGGCCCTCTCTTCCGGTGGAATACGGGCATAGACCAGGGGCAGTTCGACATTCTGGTGGGCATCGAGCCGGGCCAGGAGGTTGAAGGTCTGGAAAACAAAACCGATGCGAGTGTTCCGGATCTCCGCCAGGGCATCGTCGTCCAGCCGCCCGACCTCCCGATCTCCAATCCTGTAGGTGCCGGACGTCGGAGTATCCAGACAACCGAGGAGATTCATCAGTGTGGACTTGCCGGACCCTGAAGGGCCCATAACCGCCAGGAAATCACCTTCCTCCACATGGAGGTCCACGCCGTCCACAGCCCGGATCTCGGCTTCGCCCATACGGAATACACGGGTAATGCCTTCCATGGAAAGCACACGGGCACCATTTGTCTGCAAAGCGTCCGGCACACTGACCCCCGGGACAAAGTCTATGGATACTCAGTGATTATTACGCGGAACCGGCCCGGTTTGTCTAGCCCTGGATCAGCTTGAGCAACGCCCGTTGCAGTTGTTTGTGTTTATCGAACTCTTGAACGAACCCGATCTCGCTCCGGCCGCCTTTGGCCTTGATGACCTCCACCAGCGCCTTGCGGTTGGCCGGGCTCCAGCGCTTCACTCCCGGAAGCAACAGAACCAGAGGGGACCATCGCTTCCACCACAGGCGCTGGTTCGGCGTAAACCGTGAAAACGAACGGACCCCCAGGACTCGAGCCGCCTCTGCCGAACACTCCCGGATCCCTCTCTCACGGTCGGCTCCATAGTTCCCTGCCAGGTACTCTCCGATCTTCAGGCCGGCGTTTCCCAGCGGCATACCGCCCAGCAGCGGCCCACCTGCCCCCTCCGGCTCAAAATAGAGATACCGGGAAGCGATCTGTTCCAGGATCTCAGGCCCGGTTCGATGTCCCGGCTTCTTCTTCATCGCCGCCAGTTCACCACGGACCAGCCGCTTCACATCGGGATCCTTCGGCCGGAAACCGAGCTTGTAGTAGAACCACCAGGCTCCTGACTGCAGCCCTTCCGGGTTGCCGTATCCCAACTGGTACGGGTCGATGGAGAACGACTTCGACCCGAACAGGTGGCGGCACATGGCCAGAACCCGGCCGAACACCCGGGCCGCCTCCCCGCTGCGGAAGGTCTCGAAGACGTTGTACGCCACTTCCGTGGAACCGAACAGGGTGCTCGCCAGGACGTACCCGATGGGAACGCCGTTTTTAAGGGTCAGAAACCCGTACACCGATTCCAGCATCAGACGCCGTTCCGGCAGGGTGCCGATACAGACGAACTGCAGTCCGCCCCCGGCGTTCACGAGACCCACGTCGTCCCTGTCGGCATGGGAGAAGCTGTAAAGATCCCGGAGCCGGTTGACCATCGCCTCCCGGGTCAGGTCCAGAAGGCGATCGGCTTCACGGGGCGGAACTTTGCGGACTGAGACCGGCGGCTGCTCCAGCTCTTTCGTAAGGGAGGGCCGGCTGCGGTCCATCGGACCGGTCTGGAACACGACAGGGGATTTCGGGTAACCGGCCAGGGTCCGATTCGGCGTCCCCTCCCCCGGCTCCACAATCACCGGCACATCCAGACTGTCGTAGAGGCTCTCCCGGGTGTTGCGATCGCCGGGCAGGGTCTCAAAGCGCCGGATGAGGAAACCGGCGTCCCCCTCCTTCGCCCCTTTCAGCCGGCCGAGCCAGTCCTTCGCCGTGCGGTCCAGCGAATCCAGCGCCGGGGTCTCCGAATACGGCAGGATCAACGGAAGGACCTGTTCCACCAGCCGCTTCGGTCCCTCCGATTTCCACCAGGACCAGTCCACGTGAAGTTTGCCGGGCCATTTCTTCGCCAGCCACCGGGCGGTGGGCCAGAAAAACGGAAACTGGATCTCGGTGCCGGCAATCGCGGTCTGCCCCAGGTAGCGGCGGAACCGTCTGAGGTCGCTGCGCCCGGAAAACCCGGCCAGCATGCCCTGGACCTGAGCCAGTACCTCCCGATTGTCCGGATACGCCCGGGCGAAACAGAGGCATTCGTGGAGCCGCTCCACATCCTCCGGTTCCGGCAACCGGCGGCGGTCCAGCTCTCTCAGCAGGCTCAGTCTTTGTTCGGCCGCATCGCCGCCATGAACGGTCTTGAGCCGTTCCAGGCCGTCCAGCAGGTCCAGTACCTTCACCGTCAGGATGCCGGCTTGTGCTCGTGGGCCATCTCCAGCATGCCGTCGTCCCAGTCGTCGGTGTGGCAGTTCTGGCAGAAACCGGCCTCCGGCAGGACCAGGCCGGCGGCCAGCGCCAGTTCCCGGTTCTTCATGATGGACATCTTCTTGTATGCGCTGCCCGGACCGTGACAGGACTCGCAATCCAGGACCGGATCCAGCCCGGCATGGCTGCTTTCCGCCCAGGAGGCGTGCTGGATCTTGTGACAGACCTTGCACTTGGTATCGCCGATACGAGCCAGCCCTTCCTTGGTGGCGGCGACTTCAATCTTTGCAGCCACTGCGGCTACTGCGTCCGTGACGGTCTCGGCAACGGCTTCCTTGGCGGTTTCCACCACCGCTTCCGCCTCGTCAACAACCTCCTTGACCGGAATCGGAATCGGGTTTTCACCGGCCTCGGCCTGAACTGCTTCCTCCGCCACGCCTTCAACCGCTTCCGCCACCTCTTCTAGAGGAGCGGATTCGACCTCATTTGCGGCGGGAGCGTCCGGTTCTACAGCTTCCGGTGCTACAGCCTCTTTCGCCCCGCAACCGGCGGCCAGGATGATCAGACCTGCCAGGAGAATCAGAAAAGTTGTGCGTTTCATTGCTGCGACTCCTCTCGTCCAAAATATTTCTTGAGCAGTTCTGTGGTGCGGGCCAGAGGGTCGGTGCGGATACGCTCCTCCTCCCGGGCCAGCATCAGGAATAGACCGTCCAGGGCCTCGCCGGTCACATAGTCATTCAGGTCAATGGACGGCCTGTTCACCAGCGGCAGGTCGCCTACCTTCTCCATGAAGTTGTTGAATGACCGTGTCGCGCCTACCGACTCCAGCTTCTCGTCAACGATCGGCCGGAACAACCGTTCCAGTTCCGGTCCGGCCGAACCCCGGAAGTAATCGGTCGCCTCGTGGTCGCGGCCGCGGAGAATGGTCATGGCGTCTTCGAAGGTCATGCGCTTGACCGCATCCAGGAAAACCTGCTTCGCCACCGGCGCCGCCGCTTCCGCCGCCCGGTTCATGCTGGTTGTGAACTCGTCCACTACCCTGTCGGCGCCTACCAGGCGCAGCGCTCTCTCCACCTTTTCCAATTTTTCCGGGATCGGGATGCGGATATCCGGATTGCCCAGGAAGCCGTCGGCGCGGCCCACCGCTCCCACGGCCCTCCCGGTGCCGACACGCAGAGCTTCCCGCAGACCATCCGACGGTGTGGTAGACGGTGTGGTGTCCAGTTTTTCCAGCTCCGCCAGCAGTTCGGCACAACCGGTGAGCATGAACACAACGAGCAGGCTCGTCACCAACGCACAGCAGGAGCGGGTATTGGATCGTGTCATCGGCTTCAACCCTCCTCGCGGCAAGGTTACCATGTCGAATCTACAGGCCACGCATCCAATCCGGTCGGAACGAAGCGTTTTCCGGATCGTTGAGAACACCGTCCAGAGCCTGCACCATACGATCCCTGTCCTTGGGAAGGGTCCCTGCAAGCGCCAGGTAGTTGCTGGCATGATTGGAACGGAAAATGGTGCCGTTCAACTCGAGGCCCGCCAGGAACACTCGGAGCTCCGCCGCCAGTTCCACCGGGGTCAGGTGCTCGAACTCGCCCCGGTCGTCCCGATCTCCTAGCGGAGTTCCCGGAACCGGGCTCATCACCAGGGTGGACACGAACCGCGGCTGGATGGCGTTGACCACCCGGGCCGACGCCTCGGCGTGTGTTCGAGACCGCTTCCGGCCGGCGGCTCCCAGGAGAATCATGGTGGAAAGGCGAACTCCGGCTTCGTGGACCTTGCGGCCGCACTCGATCATTTCGTCTGCAGTCACGCCCTTCTTCATATCCTCGAGGGCCTGGTCGTCACCGGACTCGATTCCCAGGTAGTACAGGCTAAGGCCGGCTTCCCGCAGGGAGCGCATCTCCTCCACCGTCCGGACCTGGATCGACTGGGGTGACGCGTACACGCTGACCCTCCGAAGGGTGGGAAAAGTGCGATTCAGCTCGTCCAGGAGCCGGTGCAGGTAGGACGCTTTCGCCACCAGAGCGTCGCCGTCGGCCAGGAATACCTTGCGCACACCGGGAACATGCTCCCCGGCCCAGACGATCTCCTCACGGAGTTCGTCAAACGGACGGACGCGAAAGTTCTTGTCACGATACATGGCGCAAAACGTGCACTCGTTGTAGCTGCACCCGATGGTGGCCTGCAGGATCAGGCTGTCCGCCTCCGAGGGTGGCCGGTACATCCTGCCCTCATACCGGATCACTTCGGCATGTCCTCCTCGAACGGCCGCCGCCAGTCGTCTGCCAGCGGCACCGAACACCGGGCGCCGTAGTCGTACTGCACCTGCACCGAACGGCCGTCACAGACCAGCCTCCCATCGGACCGGGCCCGGAACTCGTAAGCCAGCTCCCAGGACTTGGTGCCGACCCGGACAGGGCCACAGTAAAGGTCTACAACCTCAAGGAGTTGGACCGGCGAGCGGAAGTTCAGCGTGGCCGACGCCATGATGAAGCTGACTTCGCCGGCGGCCATCCGTCCGATGCGATCAACCACGTACCGGGTCCGGACCTCTTCGAACCAGTTCAGGTACACGCCGTTGTTGACGTGGCCGACCAGGTCGGTGTCCCGCAAAGTCGCCTCCACGGCCAGGTGGCCGGGGAACGGCCGGGACGGAGGCGCAGGTTTCATTTGATCCGTCATCGGGTTACCTTCCACCGCCAAGTTTGGCCACGAGGCTCCGGATCCGTTCCTGGGTTCCGTTTGAGAACCAGCAATCCAGGAACTCTCCATGGAACTCGGCCTCCCTGGCCTCGATCCGTTCAACCGTGGCCGAGCGCAGGTAGCGTTTGGTCACTGCGAAGGAGGCCAGATCCTTGGAGGTCATTTCGAGAAGGCGTTCCCGGGCCCTGGCCGGGAGCTGGTCCGGCTCGCACAGCTCGTGGACCAGGCTGCTGGCCAGCGCTTCCTCGTCCCTGTAGTTCCGGCCGAACAGGGCAACCTCTTCCAGCCTGGGGCTGATGACCGCGTCCCGCAAGATCATCGAAACGCCGAAGGGCAGCGGTACGCCGACCTTCAGTTCATTGAGCCCGATCATCGCCCCGGCCTGCAGGATCCGCCAGTCGGCGGCCAGGGAGAGCACGGCGCCACCGGCCAGCGTATGACCGGACAGGGCGGCCACCATCGGTTTCGAGAACCGGTACAACTGCAGCAGGCAGGCGGCGAATTTCTCCATGAAACGGCCCAGCTCCTGCCGGTCCATGGTGGAAAGGTAAACCAGGTCCAGACCGGGACAGAACAGCTTCCCTCCGGCGGTGAGGATCACGCCGTGAATATCCGGGTCCTGCTCCGCCTCCCCGGCGCCCTGCATCAGGCCGTCCAGGACGTTGTCGTCGATGGCGTTGCCACGCTCACGGTCAAGGTGGATCCGGCAGCAGCCGTCCTCCCGGTGAACTGTTACCGCATCCTGTTTCGCGTTCAAACCAGGCCCTCCAAAGGTCGATTATAATCGGATGATGGCCTCCCAACACCAGCCCCGGGTGATCCTGCACCTGGATATGGACGCGTTCTTTGCTGCAGTTGAGGTGCGGGACAACCCGGACCTGGCCGGGAAGCCGGTGATTATCGGCCATCCCGGCCCCCGGGGCGTGGTGGCAACCTGCTCCTATGAGGCCCGCAAATTCGGTGTCCGGTCGGCCATGCCCTCGACCACTGCACAGAGGCTCTGCCCTGACGGGATCTGGGTCCGGGGAAGGATGGACCGGTATTCCGAGGTTTCCAGAAAGATTCGGGAACGGATGCGGGAGTGCACACCGCTGGTGGAACCTCTCTCCATCGACGAGGCTTTCCTGGACCTGACCGGAATCGTAAAGGACCTTGAAGGAGGCGCCGGGATCGGACGGCGTCTAAAAGAGATGATCGTCCGGGATCATGATCTGACCTCCTCGGTTGGGATCTCTCCAAACAAGTTTCTGGCCAAGATCGCCTCGGATCTCGAAAAACCTGACGGACTGGTGCTGTTCCCGCTGGAAGCGGTGAAGACCCGTCTGTGGCCAATGCCGGTGGAGCGGCTATGGGGAGTGGGACCGAAAACCGGTGAACGCCTCCTAGCCGGCGGTGTGCACCGGATCGAACATCTGGCCGCCCGGCCGGAATCGGCCATCGCCTCTCTGGTCGGCATGCGAGCGGCCCGGCACCTGCAGGCCCTGGCCCGGGGAGAAGACGACAGGCCGGTGGTCCCCTCCCGGGAGGCGAAGTCGATCTCTTCCGAGAGGACCTACGAAACCGACCTGACCGACCCGGACGACATCGACCGGGCGTTTCTGGCCCGGTCGGAACACGTAGCCCGGGAGCTTCGGAAAGACCACCTGGATGCCAGGACCGTTCATATCAAAATCCGGACAGGCGACTTCACCACCTGGACCCGGGCGACGACCCTGGCCGAACCGACCTGTCTGGCGGAAGTGATAGTGAAGGCAGCACGGGAAATGTACCTGGCGCGGATCGACCTCCACGGCAAGGGGATCCGGCTGCTGGGCGTCGGCACCAGCCACCTGGCCCCGGCCGGTTCGGGGCAGCCCTCGCTTTTCCCCGATCCCCTTGAGGAGAGGGCCAGAAAGCTGGCCAGGGCGACCGACGAAGTCCGCGACCGCATGGGCGAAAAATCGGTCACCCGAGCCAGGCTACTGAAGAAAAAATAATGGGGACATTGCACGTTATATTTCAATTCTTATTGCAGCCGGCTACACGTTTAAGAATTGAAATATAACGTGCAATGTCCCCTTTTTCAGAACTGCACCGGGGCTTCCCGATCGGTGCTGCCGGTACGATCCACCACCTGTTTCGCCGCTTCGATGCCGGCCTGCAGGGTGGCCGGATCTCCCGGAGGTACGACCTGGGGGGTATCCGGCAGAGAAGAGACATGCAGGGTCTGGGTCGGGAAGGCGAACTCCACCCCCAGCTTTCTCGCCAGGTACAGGATATCGATGTACAACCGCTGCCGTTCCCGAAGTTCGGTCCCCCAGTCCGGGGCTTCATGGAAACAGTAAAGGCGGATGCCCAGTGAGGACGCATCGAACCGATCGAAGTTGACCAAATAGAAATCTTTCCGGGTGTACGGATGCAGCCGGATCAGCTCACGGATGCCCTCGCAGAACGCTTCGATGGTTTCCGGAGGCGTATCGTACTGCACGCTCAGGACGGTGCTGATCCTGCGGTAACTGCGTTCACCGTAGTTGTCGACTGCGGTGTTGACCAGGTTGGAGTTGGGCACGGTGATCAGGGAGTTGTAGAACGTCCTGATCCGGGTCGACCGCAGCCCCAGCTCTTCCACCGTTCCTTCCAGGTCGCCGATCACCACCCAGTCACCGATCTTGAACGGCCGGTCGGCCAGGACGGTCAGCGATCCGAACAGGTTTTCTATGGTGTCCTTGGCGGCCAGGGCGAACGCCAGACCTCCGATCCCGAGACCGGCCAGCAGGCTGGTGACGTCCACGTTCAGGTTCTGGGCGATGAACACCAGGCCGAAGGCGGTCACGATGATCTTCAACGCCCTGCGGACCATCGGCACCAGTAGATCGTCCAGAGTCGACTCGGTCCTGGCAGCCATGGTCGCCAGCCAGGCACCCAGCAGGTCGGCCAGCCGGTAGGACGCCCACACGCCGGACACGGCGATCACCACCCTCACCGCCAGGGTCAGGATCGTCAGCGCCCCCTCCGGAAGATCCAGCAAGTGCATCATCCCGGACCAGGCGAACGCCATGACCAGGATTCCCACCGGCTGCTCCAGGCGGATCTCTTTTTCCATTTCCAGGGCGGCAGCATTCTTCGCCAGCAGGCGGCGCAGCCAGAACGCCAGGATGTGACGTACGGTGCGGTCGATCACGACTCCTACCAGTACGATCGCCACCAGGCTGACCCACTGCCAGCCTTCCAGCACGAAAAACGGGTTCTTCAGGATCTCCGGCACTCGCTCACGGATCCAGTCTGCAAAGGTTGTGGACATCAGGCTCTCTCCAATATCGATCGGCGTACGGCTCCAAGGATACAACGCCGGATGGTAAAGTTCAGGTTCCACGACGAGGAACTCTCATGAATCGACTCCTACCGCTTCTCATGGTTGTCTTCATCCCGTTTGGGGCCCAGGCCACCGACAAAGTCCCGGCGGAGTGGCTGACATGGACCGAGTCCCACGACTTTCGTTCCACCGGTTCCTACGACGAGACGGTTCGGTACCTGAAGAAGCTGGAAACCGCCCTGCCGGAGATGAAGCTGACCAGCTTCGGCACCTCCGGCCAGGGTCGGGATATGCCGCTGGTGATCGTCTCCAGGGACCATGCGTTCACTCCTGCAGCTGCCGCCGCCACCGGCAAGCCGATCATCCTGATCCAGAACGGCATCCATGCAGGCGAAATCGACGGCAAGGACGCATCCCTGATGATCCTCAGGGACATGGCGCTGGGCCGGGGAAAGGAACTGCTGGACAGCGCCATCCTGCTGATCCTCCCGATCTACAACGTGGATGGCCATGAACGGGTCTCGCCGTACTGGCGGCCGGCACAGAACGGTCCGGTGGAAGGCATGGGCTTCCGGGCCAACGCCGCAGGACTGGACCTGAACCGGGACCACCTGAAGCTGGACAGCCTGGAGGCCCGGCACGTCATCGAACTGTTCAACCGCTGGCGCCCTCACCTGCACGTGGACAACCACGTCACCAACGGCGCCCATCACGACTGGGTGCTGACCTACGCCTTCGTGAAGGCGCCTCAGGCCTCCCCTCCCCTGGCCGCCTGGGTGGAACCGGCCATGGACCGGATCGTGGAAGCGACCCGCAATCGCGGCCACAGCCTGGGACCGTACGTCGACCTGCTGGACTACTCCCATCCGAAGAAAGGCTTCAGTTCGTACGTCGGTCGCGCCTGGTACGCCACCGGCTACTACCCGCTGCGGAACGTACCTTCCATCCTGGTGGAGAACCATGCCCCGAAGCCTTACAAGGACCGCGTACTTACCAACCGGGCGTTCCTCGAAGAGATTATCCGTGAGGTCAACCGGGATCCGGACGCCTTGATGGATGCGGTGGTCGCTTCGATGGATTACACCACCGGCGGCGGTTTCGAGGAGGTCACCCTGGCCTGGGCCCGGGACGAGGAAAACCGTTCCTCAATCCAGTACCCCGGCCGGGACTGGAACATCGAAACCAGTTCGGCCACCGGCAACCGGGTGCTGCTGTACGACGATTCCAAACCGAGATCGATGGAAGTGCCATGGGTCAACCGGGCCCGGGCCGACAAGACCGCACCACGGCCACTGGGATATCTCATCCAGCCCGGCTGGACGGAGATCGAAGAACGGATTCGGCGCCATGATCTGGAGTTCGTCTCTCTCACCCAACCGGCAACACTTGAAGTCGACACCCTGCGCGTGTCCAACTCCCAGTACCGTCCCGGGTCCTACCAGGGCCGCAACCAGGTGTCCTACGACCTGGAGGTGCGCAGGGAGACACGGACCGTTCCTGCCGGCACCCTGTTCATTGCGGCGGGCCAACCTGACTTCAATCTTGCCGTTCAGCTTCTGGAACCGGATAGCCCCGACTCCATGGCATCCTGGGGGATGATGGCATCTGCCCTGGAGTGGAAGGAGTACATCTCCCCGCCGGTGCTGGAACCGAAAGTCCGCAAG
>JACXWD010000072.1 GCA_014764515.1 Candidatus Polarisedimenticola svalbardensis
GGCCAGTTGTCCGGGGAATACCGGTTCCTGGTCCGTGACGTCGGATACGCTCTGGGACTGGGGACGGACCGGATCGAAATCCGGCCTTCGGGAGCGGATTCGACCTCGAGCCTGTTCCTGGAGTTCTCCGGAGGAAATCGGGACCTGGTTCTGAGAGGTCAAACTCTGTTGCCCGGGAAGGTGAACTACCTGGCCGGGTTGAACCCTGATGACTGGATAACCGCTGTTCCGACCTGGTCTTCGGTGCGCTACGGCTCGATCTACGAGGGCATCGATCTTGTGGTCGGCGGAAAAACCGGCGATCTGTATATGGAGTTCGAGCTGGCCCCCGGTGTGAACTACGAGGATCTCCTCATCGGAATTCATACTCTTCTGCCGATGGAACTGAACGGCCAGGGCGAGCTCCGGATCGGGAATGCGATGCGGCTCCTGGCACCGGAAATCAACCAGCAAACCGATGAAGGTCCTGTTCCCCTGGATGGCGGTTATCTGCTTCTGGATGGCCTCAGACTTGCTGTGGAACCGGCCCGGCGAGACATCGATCTGCCGATGACCATCCGGATCGGGGTGGCTGGAGTGATTTCCACATCCGGGCCGAGAGGATCCGGCAACGAGCCGGACCTGGCCGTAGGGGCCGACGGAGACCTGATCGTCACCGGTCAGACCATGCCTTACGGCTCCGGTGGGGCGTATGTCACCCGTTTGACCGACCATGAAGCCACCGTGTCGTTCACTACCTTCTATGGCAATTCAGGGGAGTTCCTGCCGGCCGCCGTGGCTGTGGATAGCGAAGGCCAGGCGGTGGTCGTCGGGTGGACCCGATTCGGCGATGAGGCTGACGCCTTTGTCCTGGGACTTTCTGCGGATGGCTCTCGTCGAATCCATTCCACCCTGCTGGGAGGACCTGGCGAGGACCATGCCCGGGACGTGCTGATCGGACCTGATGGTTCGGTCTGGGTCACCGGCGAAACCGCGGGAGGACTCCCGATGGCCGGTGATCCGTTGGATGCCGAGGCTGCCGGAGGTTCCGAAGCATGGCTGGCGCATCTCTCTTCCGATGGGTCGGAACTGCTGTTTTCAACGTACCTGGGCGGATCCGGACGGGAGTCCGGTGAAGCGCTGGCCCTGGACCGGGAAGGGAACATCCTTGTGGCCGGCACGACCTGGTCTTCCGATTTTCCGCTGCTGGATGCATTGCAGCCGGAGCTCGGGTCTGCCGACAGCGACATGTTCCTTGCAAAATTGACCCCGTTCGGTGAACTGCTGTACTCCACTTACATCGGCGGTCCCGGATCGGAGCAAGCCTGGGACCTCGCCGTCGACCAGGCCGGGGCGGCGTATTTGTCCGGCCGGCGATCTGGAATTACCGTTCCCTCCGATTCCACGAGAGGAACCTTTAATGAAGGGATAGGGCGACGGCAGCGAGCCCTGCCGGCGGCCGGCGTCGATGCCGGTGACGCCTTTGTATTGAAAGTTGACCCGGAAGGGACCGCCGTTGTCTGGTCCGCCCCTATTGGCGGCAGCGGAGACGAGCGCGGCCGTGCCATCACCCTGGACGACAATGGCAGAATCTGGATCGCCGGTGTAACCGGATCGGCCGACTTTCCGGTCGTAGACGCAAGGCAGCCGTTCCGGAACGGCGAAGATGATGCTTTCCTGTCGACCCTGAGCCCGGACGGAACGCGGCTGCTCCGTTCCACCTACCTGGGTGGGTCCGGCTCCGACTTTACCAGCGCTATCGGAACCGATGGGGAAGATGTCCTTGTACTGGGGCAGAGTTCCGGTACCGAATTGCCTGGCGGGCAGGTAGTAGGGTCCGACGCCACGGGCCAGAGTGTATTCATCTCCAGGGTCGGATCGAACGATGCCGCCATCCTGGCAGCCGGCTGCCCGGGAACGATCAACTTCGACAACGATGCCGGTAACGGCCTGTGGCAGGAACAGACTAATTGGGACACGGACATGCTCCCGACCTCAACCGACGATGTTTGTATCGACGGCTTTGCGGTGACCCTGCCGTCCGGACTCCAGAATGCCGGGACGCTATATGTCTCCGCGACAGGCTCCCTGACGGTCAATGGTGGAACACTGACTCTCGCCTCCGCATCGGAGATTCATGGCAGTTTCGCCATGGGTAGCGGTACGGTGAACGGTACAGGCGCGCTGACCGTCAACGGTGTTTTCGACTGGACCGGCGGGTTCTTCGACGGGTCGGGTCAATTGCTGGCAACCAATACTCTGAATATTTCAGGAACCTCCGTCAAATCGATCGGCGGTCGTACTCTCCGGAACAGTTCCTCGCTGAACTGGAGCGGAACCGGTCAGATTTATCATTACCCGGACTCGGCTTTCATCAATGATGGCACCTGGGTAGTTACCAACGATGTCTGGATGCGAAACGTTAGTGGTGGCGGGGCCGGTTTTACCAACAATGGCACCTTCCAGAAGACGGCCGGCTCCGGCACCACCCGGATCAGCATGCCGTTTCACAATGCAGGTGCGGTGGACATTCAGACCGGTACCTTGCGACTGGATAACGGAGGTGTTGCCAGCGGTAGTTTCGGCGGCGCGGGCGTGCTGTATCTCCGAATGGGAGCGCAGGACCTGTACGACCTGCAGGCCTCTTCGTCGTTGGCCGTGTCGGCTTTCTCGGTGTATGGAGGAACTGCAAACATATCGGGCGAGTACGACGTTTCGGGCGTTCTGAACCAGAGTTTCGGTGCCACGAACTTCAGCCCGGGAGCGGTCATTACAACGATCGGTGGTGTGGTGGCCATAAACGCTGGCGCTGTGAACTTCGCTACAGGCAACGCCGTCACATTACCGACACTGAAGTTGGGGGATCCGACCTGGAGTCAGGGCGGGAAGCTGGGCGGTAGCGATGCTGTGACGGTTACAGGAGCTTTTGACTGGGGGCAAGGAGCGCAAATAAGTACATCCGGCGGAATCCTTGCCGAGGGTACGGTGAGTATGACCGGTGGCCTTGGCGTGTCGCTCACGGATTGTGAATTCCGGAATACGTCCGTCGTGAACTGGAGTGCGCGCGCGGTCACTCTCAACGGAAGCTCAATGATTGTGAACGATGGTACCTGGGAAGTAACGAGTGACGACAGTGTGATAAGCAGAGCCATTGGTAGCAGCTTTATCAACAACGGTACTTTTCGGAAGACTGTGGGCACGGGAACTACCTTTGTCAACACGCCTTTTGAGAACAACGGCATCGTAGAGATACAAACCGGCACCGTGTTGATGGATGGGGCCGCCACCGGCAGCAGTACTACCGGCAGCTTTGTTGGTCCGGGAAGCATTGTTTTCGATGGCCCGACTCACGAACTGTTGTCCGGTTCTCTGTTGCAGGTATCGCAGGTCAAAGTCGGGAGCCCGACGAACATCGCCGGTGAATACGACGTCCCCGGTACGTTGACGGTGGAGTCCACCCTGACCTTCCAAAACGGCGCCGTTGTTACAAACATGGGAGATCTGGTCACAAGGAGCACTGTGGCTTTCGAAACCGGTAGTCCCTTCTCATTGAACGCGGTGACGATGACAGGTGGGCAGCTGGGTGGCAGTGATGCACTGACGATCAACGGTATGTTCGAGTGGAGTGGCGGAGCCTTGAGCACTACAGGCGGCGTGCTGGCCACCAGCACGGTAAATATGACCGGCACTGCCAGACACACGGTCTATAACGGCACGTTCCGGAACACAGGTACGGTAAACCTGAGCGGGACCGGGTCCGCTGAACTGCTGAACGGCGGGGCGTTCGTGAACGACGGAACCTGGGAGATCACCAACGACGCATGGGTCTTTACTCCCAATCTGAACAGCCACTCCTTCACCAACAACGGTACGTTCCGAAAATCGGGCACCTCCGGAGTGACACGGGTCAGTACTATTTTCAATAACTACGGGGCGGTGGAAATTCTCGCCGGCTCGATCGATTCTACAAGCGGGTACACGCAGTATTCCGGGTCCACCATCCTTGACGGAGGATCCTTGAGTCTGACGATCAGTTCGTCGTTTAGCACCGCAGACATTCAGGGAGGCGTGCTTGGAGGCTACGGCACACTCACCGGGGGAGTATACAACGCAGGTTCCGTCGCTCCCGGCCTTTCCGCCGGCCTCCTTAATGTGGGACGCGAATACACCACTTACACTCAGTCGGCGACAGGCAGTCTGGATATCGAACTGGGTGGCCTGACCGCCGGAACCGAGCATGACCAGTTGAGCGTGAGCACCGATGCAGTTCTGGACGGAACCTTGAACGTGACGCTCATCAACGGCTATGTTCCGGTGGAAGGGGACAGCTTCACGATCCTGGAAGCCACAACCGTCACCGGCACTTTCGCAACGGTCAATACGCCGGTTCTTCCGGGTGGCACACCGTGGCGAGTCATCTACAACGCCACTTCCGTAGTTCTGGCGGTTGGGGATACCTGCGCTGATGTCGATAGCGACGGCTACGCGATCTGTGACGGAAATTGCACCCTGGATCCGGCGGATGTTTGTGGCGACTGCGACGATGGTGATGCGGCGATTCATCCGGGAGCGACCGAACTGACCTGTGACGGCATCGACCAGAATTGCAACGGTGCGGCCGACGATACTCCGGATGGCGATGGCGACGGTTCCAGCGTTTGCGACGATTGTGATGACGCCGATTCCGGGATCTATCCCGGTGCCACGGAAGTCACATGCGATGGCATTGACCAGAACTGCAACGGGGCGGGGGACGATACGCCGGATGCCGATGGTGACGGTTACGATGCCTGTGGTACCGATTGCAATGACAGCAACGCAGCGATCCATCCTGGAGCGACCGAGATCGCCTGTGATGGCGTCGACCAGAACTGCAACGGTGCGGCGGACGATACACCGGACACCGATGCTGATGGTGACGGCTATAACATTTGCGACGAATGCAATGACAGCGACGCAGCGATCAACCCCGGAGCGGCTGAAATAGCTTGTGACGGCATCGATCAGAATTGCAATGGTCTTTCGGACGATGGCCCGGACAGTGATGGCGACGGTTACTCCGAGTGCGTTGACTGTGACGATGCCAACAACGCCGTCAACCCCGGCGCCGACGAGATCACCTGCGATGAGATCGATCAGAACTGCAACGGTCTTGCCGACGATGCACCGGATGCTGACGACGACGGATACTCGGAATGTGTCGATTGTGACGATTCCGACGAAACCGTTAATCCCGGCGCCACGGAAGTCTGCGACGACGAGGCGGACAACGACTGTGACGGTCTGACCGATGGCGCCGATTATGCCGACTGCGGCATGGGAGGGCCCCGGACGATCTGTGCGGCGCTGGGTGACGACGGGTCCGATCCGGATGTGGACAAGGATGTATTCGTATTCACCGCCTCCGCCGGGGAACAGGTCACCCTGAACCTGGAACCGGTAAACGCACCTTCGCTGCCGGGCCGGGCGGCCCTGATTCTGGTGGACGCGACTTCCGGAGAGGCCGAACTGGTCGGTTCCGATCGAACGGCCCTGCCGAACCAGTTGGTGGCCACGCTGCTGACGGCAGGGGAGTATCACATCGGAGTTTACGAGGAGCCTGGAATATCCTTCCTGTCCGGGCGCCGGTTCGCCGGAACGTACTGCTTGACAATAGACTCCACCCTGAACGCCGCTCAGAGCCTGGAGCCTACATCCTCGGTTGAAGGCGTGGAATCCCGATCTACCGATATCGAACCGCCTTCCGAGGCGCCGAGACTGGACCGGACCCGTTCCAGTGAGTCAACCCCCCGCCTTATCCGGCGGCGATAAGCCAGGACCAACAGGAGACTACGATGCGAATCGAGAAGCGGATCTGCGTAATCATCATCATGCTGTGCCTGGCCGGGCTGCCGGCCCTGGCCGCCGGGGATGTCCATCTGTTGCTGGGACAGAAAGGGTCCAACGAGAGTCGGTTCGACGACACCGAAGCGAAGGATCAGGCCGTTGTCGGTCTGATGCTTAACCTTGATTTCGAAAAGCCGGTGGTGCTGGCGGTGGACCTGCTGTTCGCGTCGGAGGACGGGACCCGAGTCGTAGGCGTAGCCGACCCGCTGGTGTTCTTTACGGATGTCCAGTCCATGGAGCTCGACCTGGGCGTTCGGAAGCCGTTTCGTTCAGACAGCCGATTCCAGCCGTACTTCGGCGGCGGGATCGCCTGGATCCAGTTGGATGCCCGGCAGACGGTATCCGGAAACCTGGGCGGCCCCGGCCTGGATTTTACCGACACCATCCTGGACGACAGTGATTCGGCGTTCGGGTTCTGGGCCGGCGTCGGCATCATGGCCCGCTGGGATTCCGGCTTCAGCCTGGGAGTCGACCTGAGGTACTCCAGTGCCGAAGCGAGGCTGACCCCGGTAGGTGAACCGGGAACCATCGACTTCGAAGCCGGAGGAAGCCATCTGGGCATGACGGCAGGATACGTTTGGTAGGGAACGTTTCCTGCGACTGGAGTTCCAGGTCGTCAAACCGGATCCAGCAGTATTCCCTCAGGGCCGGATGACCGAAGGAATCACTGCGATGTCGGTGAACAGGCGGGCCGCCGCTGCAATCATGCAGCCGGCGCTGCGGTGAAATTGCAACGGGCCGTTGGCAGGTTGTAGTTATTGGAAGATAATGTGGGATGTCCCCATTAACAAAAGAAGAGATTGCCAACAGCGTCAGCCACGGTATCGGTGTGCTGCTGGCGGTTGCTGCCGTTCCGGTCCTGGTGGTCGGGGCGGTGCGTCGCGGGACGGCGGCGGACATCGTCGGCGCCAGTGTGTTCGGCGCCGCCATGGTGCTGATGTACTTGTCCTCCACCCTGTACCACGCCCTTCCCCAGGGGAAGAGCAAGTCGGTGTTCCGGGTGCTGGATCATTGCGCCATCTTCCTGATGATTGCAGGGACCTACACACCGTTCACCCTGGGGGTTCTGTTCGGCGGTTGGGGCTGGACCCTGTTCGGCCTGGTCTGGGGAGTGGCGGCTGCCGGCATCGTATTGAAGGCGGTGGCCGGGATACGGTTCAAGGTTTTCTCCACGCTGCTGTACATCGCCATGGGCTGGCTGATGGTCATCGCCATCAAGCCGCTGTTGTCGGGGATGGAACCGGCAGGCCTGCTGTGGCTCCTGGCCGGAGGGCTGGCGTACACCCTGGGGGCGGCGGTTTACGCCATCAAAGGGGTGCGGTACAGCCATTTCGTGTGGCACCTGTTCGTTCTGGCCGGATCCGCCTGTCACTTCGTCGCCGTCCTGGGGTATTCTTCCGCCTGAGAGTGTGGGGGGAACTGCAGCATGGCGGACAATTCGGATCGTCCCACCGAATTCGAAGGCGAGGATCAACCGACAGAGGCGGAAGGGTATGCGCCATCTGACGACAACGGTGTCTCCACCGCCCCGGGACGTGTCATCGACAACTACCGCCTCATTCGCAAGGTCGGCGAAGGAGGCATGGGTGAGGTCTGGGAGGCGGAGCAGTTTGAGCCGGTCCGCCGGACGGTGGCGTTCAAGGTCATCAAGCGGGGCATGGACAGCGAGCAGGTCGTAACACGCTTCGCCGCCGAGCAGCAGGCCCTGGCCATGATGGTCCACCCCTCTATCGCAAGGGCCTACGACGCCGGCACCACTCCCGGGGGCCGGCCGTACTTCGTCATGGAGCATGTCCCCGGTGTGCCGCTGACGACCTACTGCGACAGGAAAGGAATGGACACCCCCGATCGTCTGGAACTGTTCATCCAGATCTGCGAGGGAGTGCAGCACGCTCACCAGAAAGCGATCATCCACCGCGACCTGAAGCCGTCCAATGTCCTGATCATGGAGGAAGAGGGCAAACCGCTACCGAAGATCATCGATTTCGGCGTAGCCAAGGCGATGGACCAGCGTCTCACCGACAAGACCATGTATACCGAAATGGGCCAGCTGATCGGAACCCCGGAGTACATGAGCCCGGAGCAGACCGATTTCAGCAGTGAGGGCATCGACACGCGATCCGATGTCTACGCCCTGGGAGTGATGCTGTACGAGCTGCTGGTGGGAACCCTGCCGTTTGAATCGGAGGAGTTGCGCGCCGCCGGATTCGACGGAATCCGGAAAAAGATCCGGGAGGTGGATCCTCCCAAGCCGAGCACCCGGGTGACCAGCCTGGGAATGGATACCGGGACATTCACCAGCAGGCACCACGTTCCGCGCTCAACGCTGACCCGGGAACTCAAAGGTGATCTGGACTGGATTGTCATGAAGGCGCTGGAGAAGGATCGCACCCGGCGATACGGCACGGCGCTGGAACTGGCGGCGGATATCCGCCGTCATCTGAATTTCGAGCCGGTCCTGGCCGGGCCGCCGAGCAAACTCTACCGCACCCGGAAGTTCGTCCGACGGCACCGGATAGGCGTAACTTCCGCCGCCACCCTGGTCCTGCTGCTGGTGGCGTTCGCCATCACCATGGCGGTGCAGGCCGATCGGATCGCCAGGGAGCGGGACCGGGCCAACCAGGAGGCGGAAACCTCCAAACAGGTCTCCGATTTCATGGTCGGCCTGTTCGAGGTTTCGGATCCCAGCGAGTCCCTGGGAAACACCATCACCGCCCGGGAGATCCTGGATGAAGGGGCTACCCGGATCCAGCAGGAACTGGCGGACCAGCCGATCGTCATGGGTCGGATGATGAACACCATGGGGAAGGTGTACCGCAGCCTCGGTCTTTATGACGACGCCGGACCGTTGCTGGAGCAGTCCCTGGCGACTCTCAGGGCGAACCTGGGCGATCGCAACCTGCAGGTGGCCAGCGTGCTGGAGAACCTGGGAACCTTGAGACTGAAAGCCGGGAAGCTGAAGGAAGCGGAGCCGCTGTTTCAGGAGACCCTGTCGATCCGGGAAGAACTATTGGGACAGGAGCATCGCGACGTGGCCTCGGCGGTGAACAACCTGGGGAACCTGGCCTACAAGTCAGGCAACTATGAGGCGGCCAAGACCCAGTACCAGCGCGCCCGGGACCTGTTTGAAGCGGTTGGTGGTCCTGATCATCCGGATGTGGCCCGGTCGCTGAACAATCTGGCCATCGTCAACTGGAGGACCAAAGACGTCGACCAGGCGTTGGTGCTGTACCAGCAGGCATTGCAGATCCAGGAAAAGGCTTACGGTACGGACCACCCTGATGTGGCCGGCACACTGAACAGCCTGGCAGCGCTGTACCGGGTACGAAAAGAATACGTTCAGGCCCGCGCCTTGTACGAACGTTGCCTCCTGATACGGCGCAAGGTCCTGGGACCGGCCCACCCCAGGGTTGCCGAGACACTGAACAATCTTGGCAACCTGCTGATGGCCACCGAGGACTTTTCGGAGGCAAAAGCGATGCACGAGCAGGCGCTGGTGATCCGGCGGGCAGCGCTGGGGTCGAATCATGCCGATGTCGGGCAGAGTCTCAACAATCTGGGCATTGTCCTCAAGTCCATGGGCGACTACACCGGGGCCAGGGAGTACTACGAGCAGGCTCTCAAGATCCAGGAAAATGCATTGGGTCCGACCCACCGCCGGGTGGCACTGGGGTACTACAATCTGGCCGGCGTGGTGGCGCTCCAGGGCGAACGGCAGGAGGCGCTGGATCTGGTCCGGCAGGCAGTGGAGCGAGGATTCGTCAACAAGGCGATCTACGACGATTCCGATTTCCGATCCCTTCGAGGCGATCCCGGGTTCGAAGCCGAGGTGGACAAGGTTCGCCAGCGCCTGGAACCGGCGAAGTAACCGCCCTCCCCGGTGATTTAGAAAGTCTACCCATAACCACCTTTTTATCAATCAAGATTGACCTCCACCTCCACTCTCCGTAAAAGATAAAAATAATCATGTTTGTTCTGAGTCCGGTTCGAGGGCGCGAACCGGCTCGGGGTATTGAGGAGGGGACTCATGTTCAGGCGCGGCATGCTTCGTAATGGTCTGTTGTTTTTCGGCATCCTTGTGCTGCTGGGCGGTGCAGGATACCTGGCTGTTCATGATGACGGCCTGTTTGAACTGGGAGACGGTTCCGGTGCGACAGGAACCGCCGACATCGTCGGCTCCGACACTCAGCCCGGCTGTGACTGGGCCGAACTGTTCGACGCCGATCCGACGCCGGAGGAGATCGCACAGGCGGCAGCTGACTGCGGCGGTGTCGATGCCGCGTTCACCACCGACCCGCTGTCCATCGGCAAGAAGACCGACTCCACCGTGTTCGTCAAAGGATCGGCCAAGAACGATTCGCCGATCAGCGAGTGGCGCTGGAACACAGGCAACAGCCCTTCCAAGGATGACCTGACCAATTTCTACGCCTACGCAACCCTGGACGTGGAACTGGACCTCATGCTGTACACCGGCGTGGAGCGGCTGAACGCCTCCGGTGACAGCCATATCGATTTCGAGTTCAACCAGGTGCCGGTCACCCTGGACCGGGAAGCACCCTGTGACGACGATCAGAGTGCTGGACCGGATGACGGTGCACCGTGTGAGTTCGATGGGGAACGGACCGAAGGCGACCTGCTGGTCAACATGAACTTCAAGAAGGGCGGAGACTTCGGATCTGCCGAGATCCGACGCTGGGATGGAACCGCCTGGCTGCTGTCCGAGTCCGTTCAAGGCGAAGGATGCAATGACGGCGACACCGTCTGCGCCTTCAACAACGGCACAACCATCAGCGCCGGAGCGTGGATCAGCTACAATGACCGCGGCCAGCCGACAGACAGCCTGGACCCCAATGCGTTCACCGAGGTCGGCATCAACGTCACCGCGCTTCTGGGACGTACGCCCTGTTTCGTCAACGTCCAGGCCAAGAGCCGGTCCTCGGCATCGTTCAACTCGTCCCTCAAAGACTTCGCACGGGCCTCCATCGGGATCTGCTCGTTCACCGTTTCCAAGGACGGCAACAGTCCCGAAAACCCCCACCCGGTCCTTTCCAAGATCGGGGATGACTTCACCTTCCATTACGAGCTGGAGAACACCGGCGGCGGCACCCTGTATATCGTGGAGATCCTCGATTCCCACTTCGGCGACATCACCCAGATCGCAATCGACGAGGGCGTGATCACCCCAGGCGCCGAGGCCGCTCCGGATTTCGCCCTCGGGTGCAGCATCCTGAAACCGGAGGATAAATGCGAATTTGGAATCGCCACCGCCGTACCGGATGATTCCACCGATCCGTTCGATACCAGCGTCAGTGCGACTTACTCCGACCAGCCTACTATCGGGCAGGATGCGGCCAAGGCCAACATCATCACGGTAAGCGACTCGGACGACTTCCCGCTGAACCTGTTCCAGCCGTCCATCGACGTCAGCAAGACAGGCGACACCCTGTCCACGCCGGGGAACGTGGTGGACTACCTCATCACGGTGGTGAACACCGGTTCACTGGACAGCCCGGACCTGGTCAACGGCTACTATGTTGACTCGCTCCTGGGTGTGCTGGACGAAACCAACCCGTACATCACCGCCAGCACTTGCGGCGACAGGTTACCGGTGACCGGCACTTGCACCATCGATGCGGCCAGGACGGTACTGCCGGATGATCCGGATCCGCTGGGGAACACGGTGGACGTCAGCTACAACCCGGAAGGCGGCTTCCCCAACGTCATCGCCGACAGCGCCAGCCATGAGGTTGACCTGGTCTACCCGGACTTCACCGTCACCATCACCGTAGAGCCGGAAGCGGCTTCGCCGGGCGAACTGGTGACCTACACCATCGTCATCGAGAACACAGGTGACGTGGATCTCAACGAGATCATCGTCAGCGATACGCTGCTGGGAGACCTCTCGGACCAGTTGCCCGACACACTGGGGCCCGGCGAGACGGCAACGGTTGTGGTCAGCCGCTACATCTTGCCTGCGGATCCGAACCCACTGGTGAATGAGACCACCGCCACCTACCAGGTGGGCGGTCTGCCCAACGAGATCACCGTAACGGCGTCGTTCTCGGTGGAGATCGTCATACCGTGCGCCAAGTCGCCGGGGTTCTGGAAAGGTGGTGAGGGCCGTCCGAAATGGGACGATATTCTCAGTGATCCGGTTTCCCAGGAGGCCGGCTTCCAGAACAGCACTCCTTTCCCGTGGGTGGACGGCAGTCTCCTGGGTACGACCTATCTGGGGATCCTGGAGCTTCCGGCCAATGGAGACGTGACCCGCCAGCTATCGTTCAAGTACGTGGCCGCCCGGTTGAACCAGGCCGCCTTCGGCATGCGGGCTTCAACGGCCTTGTTGCTGAACAACATCGACCTGTACCTGGCGCAGTTCCCGGTAGGGAGCAACCCCCAGGGCGCGGCGCAGGACCAGGGTCAGGCACTGAAAACAGAACTGGACGCGTATTTCACGGAGGTTGGAGAGAGCAACTGTCCTCCTAACAACGAGTTCTGATCTGCCTTTGAATTCGTGACGGGGCGGCGCCACATGGCTCCGCCCCACTGTTCGCCCGTCAAAAGTACCCTCCATGGTCCACAAGCCCTCTTCCTCCCCGCTACCGGACTGGTGTAAGACTAGTAATCTGACCAATGAGGTGGGTTAATCCGCCGCGCCTCGGGGAGCCTCTATGAAAGAGAACGAAGAGCAACAGGAACTGGGACAGGACCTGTTGCCGGGCTGGTCGGCCCTGGTTGTCATGTTGATGATTTTCGGGCTGCTGACGGTGATCACCTTGATGACCCTGCTCCGGGGTAGTGATGATCACATCGACCCCGAGACCGAAGGACGCGTGGCGTATGGCCCGGAGGATTTCCCGGAAATCGACTTCGAGATGCAACTGCAGCCTCATGTCCAGGAAGCAGTGGCAGGGGACGAAGCCGGAGTCTTCACCGTTCCGCCGCCTCCGTTTTCCGAAGACTACATCTTCCCGTGCACCGAGTGTCATGCCGACCTGGAGGTCAACACCGAGCCCCGGGAACTTGTGGATATGCACGACGACATCGTGCTGGACCACGGGCCTGCCGAGCGCTGGTGCCTCGATTGCCACAATGCCAACGACCGGGATCACCTCCGACTGGTGAACGGCACTTTGGTCAGGTTCGAGGAATCTTACAAGCTGTGCGGCCAGTGCCACGGCACGATCTTCCGGGACTGGCGGGAAGGGATCCACGGCCGCCGCAGAGGGTACTGGGACGGCGCCAAGGAATACCTGCTCTGCGCCCACTGCCACAACCCCCATGCTCCCAAATTCCAGGCCATGAAACCGCTGCCTCCGCCGGTGCGGCCCCAGTTCCTGCGAACGCACACCGACCCCGAAGAACCGGAAAAGGAAACCGCGGATACCGAAGAGGTTCATGAATAATGAAGAAAACCGACGATCGTCCCAAAATCGACCGCCGCAGTTTTCTGGCCGGAGGGACCGCCGCCATGGGGGCGATAGCCGCCGGCGTTACCGGTGCGTCCGCCGGGTTCATCGAAGACATGCTCCACGAGAATTTCAAGGAGATGTCACCGGACCGCCTGGAGCGCGTTATCCAGGAGATGGAGCAGGAGTACACCGAAAAGTACGGCAAGAACGTCACCGTCTCCACGAAGGGGGCGCAACCTGGAGTGTTGTTCGGTTACGGTCTGGACCTGTCCCGCTGTATCGGCTGCCGGCGATGTGTCTATGGCTGCGTCAACGAGAACAACCAGTCCAGAGATCCCCAGATCCACTGGATCCGGGTGTTGGAGATGGAGAAGAGCAAAGGGATCAATCTGGAGGAATCGGACCCGTACTACAACCCGAAAACGGTTCCGGAAGAAGACTCGTTCTACATGCCGGTGGCCTGCCAGCAGTGCCGTAACGCTCCGTGCATCAAAGTCTGCCCGGTGGAAGCGACCTGGCAGGAGGCCGACGGAATCGTGGTTGTGGACTACGACCACTGCATCGGCTGCCGCTGCTGCATGGCGGCCTGCCCCTACGGCGCCCGCCATTTCAACTGGGCGGAACCGGAGATCGAAGCGGAGCAGGTGAATCCGATCATGCATTACCTGGGTAACCGCCCCCGGCCCAAGGGTGTGGTGGAGAAGTGCACCTTCTGTATCCAGCGGGTCCGGAACGGCAGGTACCCGGCCTGTGTCGAGATCTGCCCGGTAGGTGCCCGGAAGTTCGGGAACCTGCTGGACGAGGCGGACGAGATCAGGGTTCTGATGCGGGAGAAACGCGTGTTTGTTCTCAAGGAAGACCTGAACACCCAACCGAAGTTCTACTACTTCTACGCGACGTAATATGATGATTAAAAAGCTCTGGGAATTCTTCGTCGGCTCCTTACGGATGACCCTCAAGGGCAACTGGGCGTACCACAGCTGGATGGCGTTCCTGGCGGTGCTGGTGGTGTCGGGCGGATTCGCCTACTGGCGCCAGTTCACCGAAGGGCTGATCCTCACCAACATGAGGGACCAGGTTTCCTGGGCGTTCTATATCGGGAATTTCACCTTCCTGGTCGGCGTGGCCGCCGCCGCTGTGTTGCTGGTCATACCGGCCTACGTCTACAACTGGAAGCCGATCCGGGAGATCGCCATCTTCGGAG
>JACXWD010000073.1 GCA_014764515.1 Candidatus Polarisedimenticola svalbardensis
GCCGACACGGCGATGCGCCTGGACCCCACCAGCCATGTGGCCCACGGCACCATGGCCTTGACCCTCTATGTCCGGGGGGATTACGAACGGGCCAGGCTGGAGTCGCTCCGGACCATCGAACTTAATCCCAACGACGCCATGTGGCTGTCCCTGATGGGCCTGTACCTGATCCAGCAGGAAGATTTTGAGCTGGGCATGCCGATGTACCGCAAGGCGATGGAGGTCAATCCGTACCCCCCACCGTGGAGTGGGATGGGATGGTTCTACAACGACTACCATGCCGGCAGGTACGAAGAAGCGCTGGTGGTTGCACGGACCGTCGAGATGTCCGGCGATTTCCGGACGCCGTTGTTCATGGCGGCGGCTCTGGGCCAGCTGGGCAGGTCGGAGGAAGCGGCACCGTACCTGGACGAGATGCTGGAGTACTGGGGCCGGCCGGCCGATGAGATCGGTATAGAGTTGATCCAGCGCCACGCCCTCTCGCCCGCCCTGGCCGACCATCTCGTTGACGGTCTGACCAAGGCGGGGCTGGAAGGCGCTTCAGGGAGTCCTTGAACAGCAGTTCCAGGGTGAGTCACTCTGACGATAGGGTAGAATCCCCCGCGAATTCGAAACGATCGCAGGGGGGCACTGATGTCGGACGACAATTCACGCGACGACTGGACCAGAACGGCGGACGGCGGGCAGACCCCGGACGGGCCGAAAAAGATACCGGACATGATCGGGGAGTACCGCATCCTTGGCGTTCTGGGTGAAGGCGGCCAGGGGGTGGTCTACGAAGCGGAGCAAGCCAGCCCAAAGCGCAAGGTTGCGATCAAGGTCGTCCGGGGCGGTGAGTTCGTGGACGAGACCCGGGTCCGGATGTTCCAGCGGGAAGCGGAAACCCTGGCCCGTTTGAAGCACCCGGATATAGGCGCCATCTACGAGTCGGGCCGCACCGCCGACGGCCAGCACTTCTTCGCCATGGAACTGGTTCGGGGGCAGACCCTGGACAAGTACCTGGAAAAGAGATCGGCGCCGACCAGCAGCACCGAGATACGGTTCCGCCTGGCGCTGCTGCGCAAAATCGCCGGTGCGGTGAACTACGCCCACCAGCGCGGTGTGATCCACCGGGACCTGAAGCCGGCCAATATCATCATCACCGACGAAACCGACACCGAGGTGACGGCTACCGAGTCGGGCAGCAGCCTGGTAGGGGCCGGGCTGCCGGGAGTCAAGATCCTGGATTTCGGCCTGGCCCGGATCACCGAGGGAGATATCGCTGCGGCGACCATGACCACCGAGATCGGCATGATCAAGGGCACCCTGCCGTACATGGCGCCGGAGCAGGCCCGGGGCGACTCGGCCGATATCGATGTCCGCGCCGACGTTTACGCGCTGGGCGTCATTCTGTACGAAATGCTCAGCGGCAAGCGGCCGTACGATGTGGCCCGGCGGGCGTTGATCGAGGCTGTGCGGGTCATTTGCGAGGAGAAGCCTGCGTCGCTGAGAGGAGCCAGTCTGAACAGCCGGGTGATCGACCCGGATATCGAAACCATCGTCGGCAAGGCCCTGGAAAAGGAATCGAACCGGCGTTACGGCAGCGCGGCGGAGCTATCAGGGGACATCGGCCGGTTCCTGACCTCCCAGCCGATCCTGGCCCGGCCGCCGTCGGCGGTCTACCAGATGCAGAAGCTGGTTTCCCGCCACCGTGTGCCTGCCACCATGGCAGGCGTCATGCTGGTGGCGCTGATCGGGTTCGTGATCGGGATGAGCGTGCTGTACGTTCGCGCGGTTCGTGCCGAGGCCGATGCCTCCCGGCAGGCGGAGACCGCCACCCGTGCCCTGGATTTCATGACCGGCATGTTCGAGACCTCCGATCCCAGCGAGGCCAAAGGCAACGTGGTCACCGCCCGGGAAGTGCTGGACGCCGGCGCCCGGCGGATCGACCTGGATCTTGCCGACCAGCCGGTGGTTCAGGCGACGCTCATGAGAACCATGGGTGAGGTGTACTACAACCTGGGCCTGTACGGTGAATCGGAACGGCTGCTGGAGCGTGCGCTGGAGCAGCGCCGCGCCCTGCTGGGGGACGACCACCTGGACACCCTGGCCGCGGTGCAGGCCTTGGCCCAACTGTACGAGGATCAGGGCAAGTCCGCCGAAGCGGAGCAGCTTCTGGCCGATGCCCTGGAACGGTCTCTGCGACTGGTCGGGCCCGATGCCCGGGTGACTATCAACATCCGCGCCCAGCTGGCCGGTGTGTATCAGGATCAGGGCAGGATGGAGGAGGCGGAGGAGGCGCACACCGCAGCGGTGGATGCCGCCCGTGAACATCTCGGCCCCGACGACCACGATACGTTGAGCATGATCAGCGACCTGGCGTCGTTGTACAACGACACCGCCCGTATGGACCAGGCGGAAGAGTTGATGCAGGACGTCCTTGAGATCCGGCGTGAGCGGCTGGGGAACGACCATCCGGAAACCCTGCGTTGTGTCAATAACCTGGCCCTGATCTACCAGTACCAGGGGAAGTACGACAACAGCGAAGAGCTCTTCCTGGAAGTTGTGGAAGCCCAGACCCGTATACTCGGCGCCGAGCACCAGGAGACGCTTCTGGCCCGGAACAATCTGGTGGTCCTGCGCGTTCTTCAGGGACGGTTCGACGACGCCGAGACGATCTGCAACGAGATCCTGAAACTCCAAAGGGACAAGCTCGGTCCGGACCACCCGGACGTGTTGCGGTCGATCATGAACCTGGCGGTGGTTTACCAGAGGCAGAACCGTCTGGACGAAGCCAAAGACGAGCTTCTGTACGTTCTCGAGCGCTATCGCGAGATCCTTGGCGACGATCACCCGGAAACGATGATGGCCGCCAGCAACGTCGCCGTCAATTTCATGTTCAAGGGTGATAATGACGAGGCCGAGAGGCGCTACCGGGAACTGGTGGAACGATCGACCCGGGTTCTGGGTCCAGACCATCCGGACACCACCATCGCCGTCGAGAACCTGGGGAATGTGCGCTATCGCCAGGGTGATCTGGATGAATCCGAAGCCCTGGTGCGCCAGGTCATGGAATCCCGCAACCGGGTCCTGGGGCCGGAGCACCCGGCCAGCCTGCGGACCCGGGGGAACCTGTCGGTGGTGCTCAAGAACAAGGGCGACCTGGACGCCGCCCAGATCCTGGCGGAGGAAGCGGTGGAGATCCAGCGCAAGGCGTTGGGGAATGATCATTTCGATGTCGCCAACGCACTGGAGAACCTGGCCGCCCTGCGCAGGGAGCAGGGCGCGTTCGGAGATGCTGCGACCCATATGCGGGAAGCGGTCCGGATCCGCCGGGTGGTGTACGGCGACGAGAGTACCGAGGTGGCGGAATCGCTCATGACCCTGGCCAGGGAACTGTTGGCAGGCGAAGCCTGGGCCGAGGCGGAGGAAGCGGGCAACCAGGCGCTGGTGCTCCGCCGGGACATCCTGAAGGTGGCCGAAACCGAGAACCTGGGCCTGCGCAATTTCCTGGTGCAGATGAAGATCAACCAGGCAACGTATGCCGAGGCGGAACAACAGGCGTTGCAGTTCTACGAAGACGTGATCCGGCTTGGGGAAACCGATCGGGCTACCAAAATGGCCTCCAAACTGGTGACCATCTATGAGGGGCTCGGGAACGAAGCCGAAGCGGCGCGCTGGCAAAGGGACGCCGGAAACTGACGGTCAGGCGATTCCCGCGGGGAGGGCGTCGTTCAGACGGTGCTGGAATCGCTGCAGTTCCAGGACACCCGCCGGACGGTACTCTCTGGACAGTTCCCGGACCTGACGCCTGGCACGCTTCAGCAACTCCCGGCGCATGCGATACAGCGACCGGAGTTCAGGGCCCAGTTCGCCCAGGTTGTCTCCGGCCTCCTTGTGAACTTGCTCCCAGCGGGCGAGCAGTCGATCGATATCCCTCCTGCAGGATTCCCGCAGCGCCGTCAGCCGATCCATCTCGGCGACGAAAGCGTCGGCCACCGAGGGCGCGTACTCGAGGAAAAGCTCGTTGATCCTCTTGAGGCTGTCCACATAAACTGCGGCCGCATCGGCCCGTACATCCGGTGCGAGCCTGGCGATCCGTCGTCGCAGCCTGCGCAGCTGCCGGGACCGCTCGGCCACAAGCGACTGGATACGATCCGATTCCGAAATCCGCAGCCGGCTGACCTCGGCGGCGAACTGCACGAACCGTTCACGCAACCGGTCGGTTATCCTCGTTGACTCCCGGCGGACGGCGCTGCAGGCCAATGCCTGCCGTGTAATGTCCTCGAAATGGAACCCCTTGACCCCGAGGCGGACCGCGGTCGGGAAACGGGACCTATGGCGCAGTGCGGTCCAGAGCAGGAAGCGCAGGTATTGCCGGCCGTACCGTTTCGTGAAGATCGTTCGGAGGGAGAGCAGCACTGCCCGGATGTCCCTGAGGGTGACCCGGTGCGGGATCGCCGCCGCAGCTCCAAGCCGGTCCAGCAGCCGGCGGCAGCGCTGGAAGTACTGCTTCAGGGTTGGATTGTACAGCGTCCCCATGACCCGTTTGTAACCGGCGGCCAACTGGTCGGCCGGCATGCGGGTCACGAAATTCGCCCTGAAGTCGTGGGTATTGCTGCCATAGGATCGGCCCAGCAGCCGGCCGTCCCGGTTAAGGCGGTCATGCAGTTCGGTCCCCTCCAGGGCGATGAGGATCCCGACCATCGCCATCGGGATACCGGCCTCCTGGATGAATTCGATCTGACGGTCGAAGATATCCGGTGTGTCCTCGTCGAAGCCGACGATGAACCCGCTGGAGACCTCGATGCCGTGGGTCTGAATGCGGCGGACTGACTCCAGCAGGTCGAGGTTGGCGTTGACCGGCTTGTTGGCGCCGATCAGGCTGTCCACGGCGGGGGTCTCGATACCCAGGAAAACGAAATCGAAGCCGGCGGACCGCATCAATCGCAGCAGGTCGTCGTCGCTGCCCAGGTTGACCGACGCCTCGGTGTAGAACTGGAACGGAAAGCGGTGGTCTTCCTGCCAGCGCCTCAGGGCTTTGAGGGCGTCTTTGGCGAGGCGGCGGTTCCCGATGAAATTGTCGTCGACGAAGAACACCGACCCACGCCAGCCGGTGGCGTACAGCGCGTCCAGTTCAGCGGCCATGCGGTCTGCCGCCTTGACCCGGTGTTGCCGGCCGTACAGCTTCCAGATATCGCAGAATTCGCAGGAGAACGGGCAACCCCGGGAGTGCTGCACCGCCATGGAGGCGTAGGCCTGGACGTCCAGCAGGTCGAACCGGGGGATGGGAGAATCCTGCAGCGCCGGGAAACCTTCGGCACGGTACAGCCTCCTGCCCTCGCCCCGCTCCAGGTCCCTGGCGAAGGCGGCCATCGCCCCTTCGGCTTCCCCGATGAACAGGTGATCGACCCCGGTGAGGCGCTCCGGCGAAATGCTGGGGTACGGTCCGCCTGCAGCCACCGGAACACCCAGCCGGTTGCACCGGGCGATGACGTCTTCCAGTGATTCCGCCTGCACGATCATCGTGGAGGTCAGGACGACGTCGGCCCACAGCAGATCACTGTCCTTCAGAGGAGCAATGTTCATGTCGATCAGCCGCAACTCCCAGTGCTGCGGAAGCATCGATGCGATAGTGACCAGGCTGAGGGGTGGCAGGGCGGCCCGGCGTCCGATGTAACGCATGGCACCGCTGAAGCTCCAGTAGGACCGGGGTTGGTGGGCGGGGTAGACCAGCAAAGCCCTCATGATCGACTTTCCGGCTTGGGCACAGCACAATGACGTTTCTGCACGATTGGTTGCGACCGGGGCCTGCAAAGACGGTAACGCCGGGCGGGGTACCTGTCAACCATCGCCGCTGCAGGTATCGGATCAGTTGGCGATGAAGCTGCGAAGTGCGCCGCTGGCCGGGTTGCGGCGCAGCTTGTTCAAAGCGATGGATTCGATCTGACGGATCCGTTCCCGGGTCAGGGTGAACACACACCCTATTTCGTCCAGGGTGTGCCGGCGGCGGTAACCGACGCCGAACCGCATCCTCACGATCGTCGCTTCCCTGCTCGTCAGACATTTCAGGGCCGACCGGGTGTGCAACTGCAGGTTGGCCAGTACCGCCTGCTGGAACGGCGAAATAGTGGTGTCGTCCACCAGCATGTCCGCGATTGTGAAATTGTTTTCCGCTCCGATCGGCTTGTCCAGGGAGATCGCCGTACGGCCTGCACCAAGCCCCTCACGCAGCTTCCCCACGGGGATCCTGAGCTCCACCGCGATTTCATCCTGGGTCGGCTCCCGGCCGTGTTCCTGGACCAGCGTGACCTGGGCCCGTGTGATCTTGCCCAGGACCTCGTTCATATGCACCGGTACCCGTATCGTCCGGGACTGGTCGGCGATGGCCCGGGTGACGGCCTGGCGCACCCACCACGTGGCGTAGGTCGAGAATTTGTAGCCCCTGCGGTACTCGAACTTGTCCACCGCCTTCATCAGGCCGATGTTCCCTTCCTGGATCAGGTCAAGGAACTGCACGCCGCGGTTGGCGTATTTCTTTGCAATGGACGCCACCAGTCGGAGGTTGCTCCGGATGAGGATGTCCTTGGCGCCCTCCATCTCCAACATCCCGCGGCGGATCCGCGCCGGCCACCGTGGCCGGTCGCCGCACTGCAGCGCAACGCTCACAAGCCGGTCGAGGGTATCGGCGCTGCACCCCAGGCTGCGCAAATCCCGGGCAGCGAGCACCCGGCGCCGGGCACTGTCCCATGTTGTCCTGCGGTAGGCCGGTCCGCCTGGTTTGAGTCGCCGCAGCCGGATCTCAAGGGCCTGGATCCCGGCCATGCCGGCCTGGATCCTTTGGATGCCCATTTCGGTGGGGCCGGACCACAGGCTGTCATCGCCGGCCATGATCTCCAGTGCCTCGCCAACCTGGGGGACCTGTGCAAGGGATCCGACAATCCTGCGGTGGCCCCGTTCGATCCGTCGGGCCAGCGTGATCTCCTGTTGCCGGTTCAGCAGCGGCAGGGATCCCATCTCCCTGAGATAGACCCGGAGATTATCGGCCGTGCTTTCCGGAACGGCCGAGCCGACCTTTTCCCGCTGGTCGGCCATCCGTTCTCCTGTACGTGGTTGGCGCCTTTGTGCCGGGGAGTGTGATCAAGTACGACCACTGTAGGGTGCCGGACCGATCATCGCCAGTAACCGCCATGGCGGCCGGGGTTTTCCCCGCCGGTCGGGACCGGTATAGTGGTGTCGATGGAAAACGTCAAAGCGCTTATCGGCAAGGAACGGTCCCTGCGGGAGGTGGCCCAGGCGCTGCACTTTTCCGCTCGCGGGCTTTCGGCCCCGGCGGTGGGGGCGTTGCACCTGACCTGCAGCGACGAGTCGGAGCATGAATGCATCGAGGCGCTGCAGCAGGGGTTCGTGCAGTACCTGCTGCCGTCGCTGAAGTTCGCCCGGCAATCGGCGTTCCGGCTGGCCAACCTGGGCGGGCGGTACGAGTGGAGCGCGGTGCGGCTGGCGGAAGATCATTTCGCGTTGCCTGCGGCCACCGGTGCTTTCAAACTGTTGGTGGTGAAGGTCAACGCCCATGTCGCCTGTGAGGAGCAACCCGGCAAGAAGTTCCGTCTCGGGTTGTGGCAGCGCTACGGTGTGGAGTCCACCTGTTGCGGCGCCCTGGCCCAGCTGCTTGCGGGAGGTGCACGGCTGCCCCATGCAGACGATCTGGCGGAGGCGTTCGGCTCGGAAGGGCATGACCGGATAGCTTCCTTGCAGGATCCGGCCCAGGTGGAGCCGCTGTATGCGCCTCTGTATGCGGCACTGGTATCGGCCCGGCTGCAGGCCCGGAAAGCGGTACTGGACATCCAGGACTACAAACCGAAATCGCCGACGTACTACGTAGTGTTACCATGCGTCACCATCAATCGCGCCGAACGGGACACGGAAATCGTCTGCGGCATGTACACCATCGATGGGCGTACAGGGGGCACCGAAGCGGTCTACACCGGATTGGGAGACCTGCCTGAGGCGTATAAGATCTCCATCGAGCACAACCGTTTCACCGTCACCGACGACCAGCTGGGACATGAGCGCAAAGGGAGGGACCACCGTGCCATGGCCAGGGAGCGTGCCGCCACAAGCAAACTGAAGGTCCATGACGAACGGTTGGATCGGGTTCGCACCGACGTAGCCAGGAACAAGCACAAGCACCACAGCCATGCCCGTGAGCTGCTGCGGATCGCATTGCCGGTACTGGCCGAGGTGGCGCCGATCCCTGCGGCGATACTGGCTTTCGGTGACGGCGCCGTCGGGATTCATCATGCCTTCAAGATCCACCGCATCGCCGGCGAGATGAAAGACACCGATGAAGCCCGCCGGATCCTGGGCGATATCGAAGCCCAGATCGACCATCTCCCCCCGGACCGGGCCGAAGCGCTCCTGGAACTCCTCGTCTCCGACTACAAATAAATGGGGACATTGCACATTATCTTTGAATCACTATGCCGGATGGCCGGCCGGACCGACTTGCTGCCGGTTGACTAACGCCTGAAATAGACGTACAGTAATACTGTACATGTCTGAAAGGTGCTGCCCATGGCCAATCGAACAACCTACACCCAGGCAAGGGCGACCCTCGCCAGCCTCTGCGACCAGGTGGCCGAGACCCGTGAACCGTATGTCATCGAGCGACGGAACGGGGAGAACGTAGCGCTGATTTCCGAGGCCGAGCTGGACTCGCTGCTGGAAACCGCCCACCTCCTTCGGTCCCCGAAAAATGCCGGTCGACTGGCCGCAGCCCTGGAACGTGCCCTGGACGGGGAGCCTGCGCCCTCATCGCTGTCTGAGCTCCGCCGGAATCTTGGAATTGAAGAAGCCTGAGGCAGTGTTCCACCCGGAGTTCCTGGAAGATCTGCGTCACTGGGTTCGAGTCGACCGCAAGGCAGCCCTGCGCATCCTCGATCTGGTAGAAGCGGTCTTGCGGGATCCGGCGGGCGGCATCGGGAAGCCGGAACCGCTGAAGTTCTATCTAAAAGGATGCTGGTCCCGGAGGATCACCCAGGAACACCGGCTGGTCTACCTTGTCCGAAAAGGGCGTATCGACTTCCTTCAGGCTCGTTATCATTACTAAAAGAGAAAGTGGAATGTCCTCGTTCTCGTCGGAAGACAATCGATCCAAGGGTGTCCCCAAAACTCGGGTTTGGTGCCTGTCCCCATTTGCGACTTGAGGCGAAAAGGTGCCTGACCCCTTTTCCTGATGTGCCGATTCCTGTCGGTTTGGTTAAGATGGTTGGTCCGGGTATTAATAAAGAGGAACTCCCCATGCGTCGCATTTCATCTGGTTTGACCGTTCTTGCCCTTGTTTCAATCTTTTTTCTGACCGGTTGTGGGGGGGAAGCGGTGGAAGAGAATGTGCTCCTGGCCGAGTGGACCGGCCCGTACGGCGGGGTCCCGGCTTTTGACAAGATGGAACTGGATGCCCTGAAGCCGGCCCTTGAAGCGGCTATGGCGGAAGAGTTGGAGGAGATCGACGCCATCGCTTCCAGTTCCGAGCCTGCCACTTTCGAGAACACCATCGTCGCCATGGAGAAGACCGGCAAGGTCCTGGACCGTGTGGAAACGTACTACGGCATCTGGCGGGCCAACCGCTCCACGCCGGAGTTCCGGGAAATCCAGAACGAAATGGCCCCGAAACTGGCGGAGCACCGCACGCAGATCACTCAGAACGATGCGTTGTTCGCCCGTATCAAGACCGTTTACGAGAGCGAGGAACTGAAATCACTTCGGCCGGACCAGCAGCGCCTGACCTGGCTGGTGTACAACCGCTTCGCCCGATCCGGCGCCAGCCTCGAGGGAGAGGCCAAAGGGCGATACGCAGCCATCAACCGGCGACTGGCCGAACTGCACACCGCCTTCGGGAACAACATTCTGGCTGATGAAGAAGGGTACGTTACATACATCACCGGGGAACAGTTGAGCGGCTTGCCGGAATCGTTCGCTGCTGCTGCCGCCGCCGCCTCTACCGAACTGGGCCGGGAAGGTGAATACGCCATCACCAACACCCGCTCGTCCATGGATCCGTTCCTGACCTCGTCAAACGAACGGGACCTTCGGGAAAAGGTCTGGCGGACGTATTACTCCCGAGGCGACAACGGCGACCAGCATGACAACAATACGATCCTGACCGAGATCCTGGCCCTGCGTCACGAGCGCGCCCAACTTCTGGGATACGACAACTACGCTGCCTGGCGTCTCGAGAATCGCATGGCCAAAACTCCGGAACAGGCCCTGGAACTGATGCAGGCTGTATGGCCTGCCGCCCTGGCCCGTGTCAGGGAAGAGGTTGCCGACATGCAGGCGGTGGCCGACCGGGAAGGGGCCGGAATCACCATCGAGCCGTGGGATTACCGCCACTACGCCGAGAAGGTTCGCAAGGAGAAGTACGACCTCAATTCCGACGAGGTCAAGAACTACCTCCAGCTGGACAAGCTCCGGGAGGCGATGTTCTACGTTGCCGGGGAACTGTTCAACTTCGACTTCGTTGCGGTGCCGGAAGGTTCGGTGCCGGTGTTCCACGAGGACGTCAAGGTCTGGGAAGTCACCGACAAACGGTCAGGCGACCATGTCGGTGTGTGGTACCTGGACCCATATGCCCGCCAGGGAAAACGATCCGGCGCCTGGGCCACCGCTTACCGCGACCGGGAGAACCTGGTCAAGCTGGAAACGGTTCTCGGGTCCAACAATTCCAACTTCATCAAAGGTGCGCCTGGAGAACCGGTGTTGATTTCCTGGAGCGACGCCAGGACCCTGTTCCACGAGTTTGGCCACGCCCTGCACTACCTGTCTTCCGACGTTATATATCCGACCCTGGGTGGTGGCGTAAGAGACTACACAGAGTTCCAGTCCCAGCTTCTGGAGCACTGGGTGCTGACCGAGCCGGTTATCGAGAACTACCTTGTGCATTACCAGACCGGAGAGCCGATCCCGGCCGACCTGGTGGCAAAAATCAGGAAGGCGGCAACCTTCAACCAGGGGTTCGTGAACACCGAGTACGTCGCTTCAGCCCTTCTGGACATGATGTACCACACCATGGACCCGGCCGGCCTGGATCCGGATGCCTTCGAGAAGGAGGCGCTGGCGAAGCTGAACATGCCGCGGGAGATCGTCATGCGTCACCGCACTCCCCATTTCGGCCATATCTTCTCCAGTGAAGGGTATGCAGCCGGATATTACGGGTACCTGTGGGCCGACGTGCTGACCGCAGACGCGGCCGAAGCTTTCGAGGCGGCGCCTGGCGGGCATTACGACAAGGAACTGGCGAAAAAGCTGGTAGACAACCTGTTCGCACCCCGGAACTCGGTGGATCCGGCGGAGGCCTATCGGATGTTCCGGGGCCGGGACGCGGAAATCGACGCCCTAATGCGCGATAGAGGGTTCCCGGTTCCGTAATAAATCGGCTTGGCGTTATACTTGGCCCATAACGAAGGGGTGATCATGACCACGAGACGCGCAATGATCCTGATTTCCGCCTTAGCCATGCTGATTGCTTCGTCGCCGCTGTTTGCCGGGCCTCCCTCGACCCTCGAGGAACTGGCGGCGCGGCCCGAGTTGTGGCCCACTGAAGTGATCGTCAAAAGAGACGCCGAATTCCACAACGGCGCGTCGATAAAGGCCGGCCAGGTGGTCAAGGTCCAGGAGGTCCGGACCACCGACGTCATTCTGGACAACGGCTCCAATTATTTTCCGCTTCTGGTGGAAGAGACCGACCTCATGGAACGGCTGGCCATCATGGTGTCGTCCATGACCCCGGAACAGATCGACCTGACACCGGCGGCGTTGCAGGAACAAACGAGGCTGTGGCCCCTGTCCGTCACCTCCAGGATCGACTTGAGTCTCGGGGATGGACTCGACCTCCCTGCCGGTAGCGAGTTCGCCCTAAAGGGGTTCAATCCGGACGGATCGGTGGTTTTATCCACCAGGGGAAGCGGCGCGGTGGTCGCCATGCAATTGATCCACACCGACCTGATGACCCGGGCCAGGGAGCGCCTTGAACTCCCGGTTGAACAGCAGGCGCCGTTCTTCATCCGCAGTCTGGAGAGCATGCTGGAGCCTGCAGCGGACGGATCCACCCTGGCCGGCAGTGACTACGTCGTCTTGTACGAAGGCCGGGACAGTTGTCCCCGTTCCAGCGCCTTTGCCCCTGTACTGGCCGCCCTGCACAACAGGACTTTTGGCGAAGAAGTCGATTTCGAGGTCGTCCACCTGGCCGCCATCGACAGCCGGGAGGAACACCAGGCGCACCTTGCGAAGACAGGTTTGGCTGCCCGGATCTCCAAAGAGGGCCAGGGGCAGGACATCGTCACTCTCACAGGGATGCGAGGCGAGGTGCTGCCCTACGTTTATCTCCTGGACCATGAGGGCAACGTCATCGCCGGGACCAGCCCTGACGGTGAAGCGACCTCACCTGGCGAAATCCTTGAAAAGCTGACGGAGCTGCTGGCGGAATAGCCTGAGGCAGGTTCTCAATCCGCCGGCTCAGGTTCGATGGTCCAGCCCTGTTCTCCTATCCAGGCTTCTCCCTCCTGCCGCTGTTCCAGGAAAACGGCGACATGAACCGTATCGCCATTTTTCAGGTTCGCGGCATCGTGGAAAACCGTCGCCTTTCCTTTTCGGACCACCATCAGTGGCAGCAGGATGTTGGGCGGTGCGGCGAACGTTTCGTTTCCATCGGGAGCCTGGCCGACCCGGCAGGCCAGCACTTCGGCGAAGCCCCTGCGCAGGCGCAGGGACCACAGCTCCAGATCCCGAGGCTCTCCGAACAGAACCTGGGTTCCGGCCTCCAGGATCATCTTCGGAGTCACGGTGGACTGGGCCCGGCTGGCGGCGACGAAAACCCGCCGTAGACGGTAACGTTCAACAGCGTCCTTCCCGACGATGTAATTCAGCTCATCGCTGCGGCTCACCGCAATAAGGGCCGCCCGGTCCTCGATCCGCGCACGCTGCAGGGTGCGGTCCTCCAGCGGGTTGCCGTAAATCACCTGGAAACCGTCCTGTTCCACCACGTGACAGGCGTTGGGGTTGTGGTCGACGAACACCACTTCTTCCCCATGTTCCCGGAGCATGGTTCCCAGCGCGTGCCCCAGTTCATTGGCTCCAAGAACCAGGTAGCCCTGATGACTCGGCCGCCGCAGCCCCAGTGCGGAGGCGACCAGCCCGCCGGTCAGTCCCTGTACAAGCACGGTGACGGCAATGACCAGGAACACCAGCGCCCGCAGTCCGTCGCCTCCCGGAATGCCGAACGCGGCGATGTCCTGGGCGAACAGGGAAGCGATGGCGGCAGCCACCACACCCCGAGGCGACAGCCAGGCGATGAATGTCCGCTCCTTCATGGTCAGGTCCGACCCAAACGTTGAAATCGCCACGTTCAGCGGCCTCACCACTACCATGAGACATAGCACCGTCAGGATGCCCGGCATCCCCAGGGCCCGGACCTCGTCCAGTCGAACATCGGCGGCCAGCAGCACGAACAGCATGCCGATGAACAGGACGGTGAGCTGTTCCTTGAATTCCCGCAGGTCCTCTCCGACGTGGGTCCGCATGTTCCCCACTACGAAGCCGGCGGCGGTCACCGAGGTGATGCCACTCTCCGGCAGGATGGCGTTGCTGACCTGAAACAACGCCAGGGCGATGGACAGGGTCAGCACGTTCTCCATCCCCTCGGGGATCACCCGCTTGACTCGCAGGAGAAGGGCCAGCAGCACACCACCGACGCCCCCGACCAGAACTCCGAAGCCGAGGCGGAGAAACACGTCCAGCGCGCCCAGGGCCACATCGCCCAGCGCCGGGGAGATCACCACCTGCAAAGTCACCAGGGCGACCACCGCGCCGATGGCGTCGATGAACACCCCTTCCGCCTCCAGCACCGTTTCCACCCGGCGGGTCACACGGATCCGGCGAAGCAGCGGCGTGACCACCGTCGGGCCGGTTACGATGACCAGGGACCCGAACAACGCCGCCAGACGCCAGTCCCAGCCCATGATCATGCGAGCCGCCAGGGCGCCGCCCAGTCCGGTGATCAGGGCGCCGATGGTGAGCAAAGCCCGGATCGTCCGGGCCTCGCGGCGCAGCCTTTGAAGGCGGAGGTTGAGGCCGCCCTCGAACAGGATGACCGCCACGGCGAAGCCGACCAGCACCTGGAGAGACATCCCCAGAGTCTCGGGCAGTACTACGCCAAGGCCGTCCGGCCCCAGGAACACACCGACCCCCAGCAGCACAACGATCCCGGGAAGCTTGAGGTGTCGGGCCACTGCCTGGGCAAGCATGCCGGCGGCCAGGGCCAGGGC
>JACXWD010000108.1 GCA_014764515.1 Candidatus Polarisedimenticola svalbardensis
AACTGATTCGCGAATACATGGCCCATTACCACGAAGAGCGCCCGCATCAGGGTCTAGGCGGGGCGTTCATCCAACCGGTCAACGATTATTCTGGAAATGGCCCGTTAGTCAGGCAGGAGCGACTCGGTGGCTTGCTCAACTATTACTACCGAGAAGCAGCATGATTTCGGGACGATCCAATAAAAGAACACTACGGGTTCTTTCACTCCTTCCGGATCCTGATCAGTGCCGAGGCTCGCACCGTCTTCCCTGTAGTTGTCCTTGCTTCGGCCTGAAGATTCAGAATCGACTTCCTGATCCCTTTCGGCATTTCAATCGTGACCTGTACGTGCCTGGTCGGTTCTTCCGGTTTTTCTGTAAGCGGTTCTGCGTCAACCCAACCGATTGTGACATGGGAGACCGGCTCGATGGAGTCGATGGTGACGGTCAATGTTTCTCCGGGCAGGGCAGGGTCAGGGGTCACGTGGATGTGCAGCCCCCTGGAAGCGCCATGACCGAAGGCCGACGGTATCGCCAGCGCTGCAGATGTCAGAGCGAGGAACAGCAGCGCCACGACCCGCATCATTTCACCAGATAGTAGTAGGTCTGGACGTCATGGAGGGCAGGGTCGCTGTGGGCGGTCACCGCCTGTTCATCGACCAGGGTGGCGTTGCCGGTAGTGAACGCGGCGTCACCGGCACGATACAGGGTGAACGGCGCCACTCCTCCGGTCCAGGACAGTTCTACCGTCCCGGTGGCCGGGCTCTTGCCGACCACAAGGGCGACCGGTGCCCACGCCGGTTCGGCCTGAAACCGCACCGTGGCAGTCTCGTACGCTCCGAGAGATACGAGGAAGCCATCCCCGTCCATGGAGAGCGGTACGCCACCTTCCTCGTCAAACTCCACCTGCCAGGGATCGGCAAGGGTCAGAGGAGCAGAAGAGATTCGGGCTGTGGTAGGAGTTCCTGTCAGTTCGGTCAGGCGGATCACCAGGCCGGATCCGATCATCGCAGGTTTGACCGAAGCAGGCAGAACAGCCGGCGAGTCGACTGCCAGAAACGATGCAGCGCCGTCCGGCAGATTGCCAGGCCGCCGGGAAAGCAGCCGGGCCCCGGTCTTGTTCAGGGCTTCGAAGCCGAAGCGACTGGCAGCGACCGGGTCGAACGTCGGCCCGGTGCCCTGGATGTGGTGAGTGAACTTCAGGACAGACGGTGTGCCGGGCTCGATGACGTACGGCCGGACGATGTCGTCGGAAAATGTGTATTCGTCGGAACGGTCGAGCAGTCGGGAGAGCACCAGGGCATCGCCTGTGGAATAGTCCGATGAACCGAGGCTGGTCAGGTTTTCCAGGTGGTGGGCGCTGACCTGGTCGACGGCATAAAAAATGCCTCCGTTCGAATCGAACAGCGCGATGGTGTGTTCTGCGTTGTGATAGTCGAACACCGATGTGCGCTGGAAGCTGTCTGCTACCGGGTCCAGGAAACGGGTGGTGGTTTCGGTCCGTATCTGGAAATTGTGGATGCCGAACGGCATGGTGACCATGTACGATTCCGTGCTGGTGGCAAGAGGTACGTACGGAGCCAGCGTTTTGTCCAGCAGGTTTTCTATTTCGACACGATCTTCGCCGTTGTAAAGTCGGTAGATCGTCTGCACATGAGCGCTCCCGGTTCGGGTTACCTTGAGAGCGGCCAGGAGGGCTCCGTCGGTTGCGATGGTCACGGTGGCGGAGGAAGGGGGAACAGCGACCGGAACCTGCCCGGCGTCGTATTGAGCCTTGGTGTTTTTGGCAAGCTCGTTGAAGTCATACGGCGAGGCAAGGTCGATCAGTTCCCTCCCGGTGCTCTTCTCCACCATGCTGGACAGGGAGCCGTCGGTCGGGTCGAGGGTCAGCCGATAAAAATCGTTCTCGATGGTTGTGCCGGTAACCGCCAGCATCCCTGGAGGGGAGGCGACCGGAGCGCCTGAGGTCAGGGCGTAGGTCCGGTAACCGAAGCCGGGAAGGTTCTCTCCCTGGAAAAGGATCTCCGAGCTGGCATCCAGACGCTGGAACGGAACTTCCAGCCCCGACTGGACTTCGACGACCTTGAATGTTGTGCCGTAAATCCCCGGAGGTAGTTGAATCTGTACCCAGCCGTCTCGGGGACGGCCCAGCGAGTTGACTGCTGCCACCGTATTTCCACCTGCGGGCAGTTCCATCAGAATCCGGTCTACGCTATCGGTCAGCAGTCGATCTGCAGTATCCCGGGCGTCGGTAGCGTACTCCAGATGGATCTGGTTGTTGCGGTCCATCTCTGCCGGGGTGAAATAGCCCGGCCAGCCTCCGGCACCGGTATGTTCGTCCGAGGTCAGCATCTTGGTATACATGAATTCCAGATCGGCTGTGGGAGCAGGTTGACCGTCCACGGACGACCCCAGAGCAGCGAGAGTCTCCGCAGCGCGCCCTGCCCGGTGGGCCTGGCGAATCCGTTCTACGGTGTGAGGTGTACCGGCACGACTGCGGGCCCATGCGGCGCCGAAGTCGCCGGAAAATTCCGGGAACGATTCGGAGCCATAGGTCGCCACCATATGGTCCATGAAATCTTCAAAGCTTGAAAGAACGAATTGCGGAGTGGCGTAGGTGGCATTCCACTGGTTGACCAGGTTGCGGGCGTGGAAACCCTGATAATGATTGTCGAACCCCCGCAGCAGCATCAGTTCCGGGTAGGCATAGCCGGCTTCTTCCTGAGCAGGCAACTCCCGGCCAAGCTTGTCGTACAGGTTGCCAATGTTGTCGAAGAACGAAAAGCCGTATCGAAACGCTTCGGCATAAGAGTGGAATGTCACCCATGACAGGACCTTGCTGCCGTCCGGCCCTACCCACCAGAACGGGCGGTCGCCATGGTCCGGCAGGGTCAGGCTTCCTCCGAAGCCGGTGTTCATGCCGCCGAGGTAGTAGTCGATTCCCGACCTGGCCAGGATTTCAGGAACGGCGAAGGTCGAACCAGGGACATCGTCCTGCATCCAGGTCCGGACCGGGAAACCGTGTTCCCTGGCGAGAGCGGTGCTGTAGTACAGGTTCCGGATCATCTCTTCATGGCCCACCATGGTAGAGGTCTGGTTGGCGTATCCTGCCGCCAGTCGCAGTCGGCCGTTCCGGAGCCAGGAGACCATCTCCTGCTGTTCGACAGCGGTGGATCGTTCCCACCACTTTTCCAGCCACCACCCTGACTCGATCAGCCAGCGGTATTCGGAGTCGGCGGCCAGATTGTTGAGGATCTGATCGAGATGGGTCTTGCCGAAGATCTCCACTTCGTCCGGTGGTTCGGTAAACCCGATGTCCAGATGAGAAAGTTCCACGATGTAGATCGTCTGGACCGACGACGCTACGCCGTTGCCCGGATCGCCATAGACATCAAGGTCGTCGATCCAGGTGAGGTTTCCGGAAGGGCCGTCTGTTTCGATTTCAAAGCGGTGGACCCGCTGAACCACGTTCAGATCGTCTTCCACCTCCAGGGTCCAGCCGGTAGACGGTTCGGAGGACGCTCCACCGCTCCAGACGCGCATCCTGAGGGCGGTGTGTCCCATCGCTCCAGGCTCGATTGCGAAACGGATCCAGCGCTTTTTTCGCCTTGGAATCATGTTTGGCCCTGTGGCCGCCATTTGCACCATGGCGCCGGACTCGCTACGCCACAGCGAGACCACTCCGTTTTCGTCGATCCTCATGCGATATTTCAGAAGAGCTTCCGCTCGCTGTTCCACATCCACAAAGAAGTAGTACCCGGCGCCATACTCGGTTTCATATTCGAACGCGACGGACAAGGTGGTTGCTTCCGTGGGGTGGAGATAGTGCCGGGCCCAGTGACGGCTGGGAGAAGAGCCGAACGGCCCGAAACCGTCGGCGGACAGGGCGTTGTCCGCTCCGTCCAGGTTGATGGTCCAGGGCGACGGGTTTCCAAGAAAGCCATTGCCCATCTCCCAGTCGGCGTCCAGGGCGTTGGTGAAATTGTCGCTGAACAGATCGCCGGAGCCGGGGTTGTAGGCCAGGTATGGTGATGCCGGCAGAAGCAGCAGGATTCCGACGATGAGACAGTATCGCAGCACAGGCGCCTCGCACCTTGAAAAGGAACACAGGTGAAGGGGGGAGAACCAGAGTCTACGCCGAGTCGGCGGCGGAGACAAGAATCCTCCATGGGAAAGTTCTTGATTCGGGCGTTTTGCAGGCTGTCCCTCCCGAAAAGTCCATCCGGCAGCCAGGTAGAGGTTTCGAAGGGTAATCCCAGCGTCGGGAGGTCCCTTACGTGGAGTGCCGCCAGTGAAAAGGGATAGTAATCGAGGTATGGAAAGCCGCTAGTGCGTCAGCAGGCACAATTCGAGGATGAATACCGGACCCGCCAAAATGGAGAAGACGAAGCTCAGGCCACTCGCGTGTACCTATGATGCAATCCGCCAACTTGGGGAATTGCAACGACCCTTCCTTTGGCTGCCGTTTCTACTTGCCGACCAGCCGGCGCATCACCATCCAGTGAACTGTGAGGGCGTGAGCCGTTGTAGTAATCCATGTACTTGAGCAAGATGCGGCGTAAGTGATCTTCGTTCCAGACGATGACGTGATTCGTACATTCTCTGCGAATCGATCCGATAACCCGTTCACAGTATGGATTCTGCCAGGGCGATCTGGGTGCGATGAGTAATTCCTTGATTCCCATGTTCCTAACGCGCTTCCGAAAATGGCTGCCATAGATCGCATCACGATCCCTAAGAAGGTAGCGAGACTCGGTTCCGTCTGCAGGAAAAGCCTCGACAATCTGTTGAGCCGTCCATCTGGCAGATGGATGCTCCGTCACATTGAAATGAAGGATTCGCCTTCGGCCATGCCCGAGAATGACGAAGCAAGACAGCAGACGGAAGTTAATCGTGGGTACCACGAAGAAATCACAGGCAGCGGTACAGTCCATATGGTTCTTCAGGAACGTTTTCCGGGACTGGGATGATGGTCCCGGGCGGCACTTTATCATGTACTTGGCGACGGTGGATTCCGCTACGTCATATCCGAGTAGTTGAAGCTCAGCCTGGCCCCGAGGTGTTCCCCAGAGTGGATTCTCCAGGGACATGCGTCTGATCAGGTTGCGGATTT
>JACXWD010000074.1 GCA_014764515.1 Candidatus Polarisedimenticola svalbardensis
AGGTGCCGGCGCCTGCCTGCTCCCGGACCATGTCCAGAAGCCGCACCCTGCTCTGCGGGTCGACCCCGGCGGTCGGCTCGTCCAGAAGCAGCACCTTCGGCTCATGCACGATGCCACATGCGAAGTTCAGCCTCCGTTTCATGCCGCCGGAGTATTTCTTGACCGCCTCCCTGGCCCGATCCTGGAGGCCGATCAACTCCAGGAGCTCACCGACCCGCCGCTTCAGGGAACCGCCACGGAGCCCGTACGCTCCGCCCCAGAAGCTCAGATTCTCCGTGGCCGAAAGATCCTCATAGAGCGCCAGTTCCTGGGGAACCACGCCGAGCTGCCGTTTGGCCGCCATCGGGTCCCGGACTACGTCATGGTCCATGATGTGGCACGTTCCGGAGGTCGGCTTCAGCAGGCCGGACATGCAGCCGATGGTAGTGGATTTACCGGCGCCGTTGGGACCGAGAAGACCGAAGATCCGGCCCGGCTCCGCTTCGAAGGAGATTTCCTTCACCGCGACCAGATCACCGTACTCCTTGCGCAGACGATCAACGCGAACCAAGACGCCCCCCTTTCCGGTGATCGGAATACTCTAACGCAGGAACGGCCGGATGGTTGCGGGTAATCCCGAATCAGTCGTCCGACGTATAGGCATCCATCGGCAGACAGCTGCAGACCAGGTTGCGGTCTCCGAACGCGTTGTCCACACGGGCCACCGCCGGCCAGAACTTGTCCCTGCGAACCGCCTCGGTGGGGAAAGCCGCTTTCTCTCTCGGGTAGGGCCGGTCCCAGCTGTCCGAGATCACCGCCAGGGCGGTGTGGGGCGCGTTCACCAGGACGTTGTTCTCCCGGGCGGCCGTACCGGATTCCACCTCGGCAACCTCACGGCGGATGGAGATCATGGCGTCGCAGAACCGATCCAGCTCCGCCATCGATTCGCTTTCCGTCGGCTCCACCATCAGGGTGCCGGCCACAGGCCACGACATGGTCGGGGCGTGGAAACCGTAATCCATCAGGCGCTTGGCGATGTCTTCCACCGAAATGCCGGCGGATCGGAACGGCCTCATATCCAGGATGCACTCGTGAGCCACACGTCCGTTCCTGCCCTGGTAGACCAGTTCGTAATGTCCTTCCAGCCGTTTGGCCACATAGTTGGCGGCCAGGATCGCCACCTGGGTCGCCTTCTTCAGGCCGTCCGCTCCCATCATGGCGATGTAGGCGTAGGAGATCGGAAGGATACTGGGACTGCCGAAGGGGGCTGCGGAGATCGGACCGATGCCTTGCTCGCCCCCGGTCGCAACCAGCGGATGGACCGGAAGGTGAGGCGCCAGGTGTGCCGCAACGCCGATCGGCCCCATCCCCGGGCCGCCGCCGCCATGGGGGATGGAGAACGTTTTGTGCAGGTTGAGATGGCAGACGTCGGCTCCAAGTTCTCCCACCCGGCAGACGCCGACCATGGCGTTCATGTTGGCTCCGTCCATGTAGACCTGGCCCCCATGCTCGTGGATCGTGGCACAGATCTCCCGGATCGACTCTTCGAAAACACCATGGGTAGACGGGTAGGTCACCATGAGTGCGGCCAGGTTGTCGCCATGCTCCCCGGCCTTTGCCTTGAGGTCCGCTACATCGATGTTCCCCTGCCCGTCGCACTTCACCACCACCACCCGCATACCGGCCATGATGGCGCTGGCAGGGTTGGTGCCGTGGGCCGATTCGGGGATCAGGCAGACGGTGCGGCTGCTGTCACCCCGGGCCAGGTGGTAGGCCCGGATCACCCCGAGGCCGGCGTACTCTCCCTGGGCGCCTGCATTCGGCATCAGGCAGACTTCCGGGAATCCGGTAATCTCGCCAAGCCAGCCCGAAAGACGGCGGAACAGTTCGTCGTAGCCGGCGGTTTGTGACCGCGGCGCAAACGGGTGCACCGCTGCGAACCCCGGCAGGGTGATCGGCAGCATCTCCGCCGCCGCATTCAGCTTCATGGTGCAGGAACCCAGGGGGATCATCGCCTGGTTGAGAGCCAGGTCTTTCCGTTCCAGCCGGTGCATGTACCGCATGAGCTCGGTTTCGGAGCGGTACAGATGAAACACCGGGTGGGTGAGGTATTCGGAGTTGCGGCGGAACGGTGCGGGGATCGTTTCCTCGGCCCGGAGGTCTTCAGCCCCGGCCTCCGAACCGAAAACCGCTGCCAGCATCTGCAGGTCCGCCAGGGATGTGGTTTCGGCCAGATTGACGCCCAGGTCGCCGCCTTCGTAAATCCGCAGGTTTAACCTGGAGGCGGCGGCGGCATCCAGGATCCGGTCCCGGGTCCCCTCCTCCGGCCGGATCCGCAAAGTGTCGAACCAGGTCGGCGTCTGAACGGTGTGCCCGGCATCGGACAGAATCCGGGCCAATTCCGTGGTCTGGCGCCGGATCCTGAGCGCCATGTCCCTGAGCCCGGTCGGGCCGTGGTACACCGCGTACATCGAGGCGATCACGGCCAGCAGAACCTGGGACGTGCAGATGTTGCTGGTCGCCTTGTCCCGCCGGATGTGCTGTTCCCTGGTCTGGAGAGCCAGTCGAACCGCAGGGTTGCCGTCGGCATCCCGGGACAGGCCGACCAGCCGGCCGGGGATCTGGCGTTTGTACTCTTCCCGGGCAGCCATGTACGCCGCATGGGGCCCGCCGAACCCCATCGGCACGCCAAAACGCTGGGTGGTTCCAACGGCGATGTCGGCGCCGAATTCTCCAGGCGGCACCAGGACCGTCAGGGCGAGAAGATCGGCGGCAACCACTACCAGGCAATGAGCCTGGTGGGCGTCGGCGCAAAATTGCCGGTAGTCGTGGACCGATCCGTCGGTGTCGGGGTACTGCACCAGTGCGCCGAAAATCTCTTCCGAATGCTTCAGGGTCCTGTGATCGCCGACCTGGACCTGGATGCCGAGAGGTTCGGCCCTGGCTTTGACCACCTCGACGGTCTGGGGATGGCAGGTTTCCGAAACAAAAAACGTGTTGCCGCCCAGCCCCCGCTTCCGGACCCTGCTGCACAGGGTCATCGCTTCGGCGGCGGCGGTGCCCTCATCCAGCAGGGATGCGTTGGATACCGGCAGGGCGGTCAGGTCCGTAATCATCGTCTGGAAATTGAGCAGCGCTTCCAGCCGGCCCTGGGAAATTTCCGGCTGGTAGGGAGTGTAGGCTGTATACCAGCCCGGGTTCTCGAGGATTCCGCGCTGGATCGCCGGCGGCAGCACGCACTCCGAATACCCCAGTCCGATGTAATTGCGGAAGACCTGATTGCTCCCGGCCAACTCCCGGAGCTCCTCTAGAACATTCTGCTCGGAACGCCCCGCACCCAGCGCCAGGTCGCCGGCCATCCGGATGGAACCGGGGACGGTTTGCTCGATCAGGCCCTCCAGGGACTCCAGGCCGAGGGGCTGGAGCATCCTGTCGATTTCCGCCTCGCCGGGCCCGATATGTCTGCGCGCAAACGGCACATCGGCGCCGGACAGGGTCGCGTTCTTCGCTATTGTGGACATGCGCTCTCTCCCAGGAACCCGGCCGCCGGGCCGGCATGGTCGAATCGTTGCACATCCACCTCGATTTGCGCTACACCTTGAGCCTGCCTGCATACTCCGGTTTCGGGGTATTATGGGCCGGCGCCCTTGGGGCGCGGGAGGATGAAGTTGGTTCTGGATACTGCCCGCCGCGTCCTGACAATCGAAGCTGATGCCGTTCGGGAACTGGCTGACCGCCTGGACGGCTCGTTTGAGGAGGCGGTGAAGTTGATGCTGGCCTGCCGCGGCCGCATCGTTTTGACCGGCCTGGGGAAATCCGGCCTGATCTGCCAGAAGATCGCCGCAACCCTGTCCTCCACCGGAATGCCCTCCCTGTTCATGCATCCTGCGGAAGCGCTCCACGGCGATCTCGGGATGGTCGCCTCAGGCGACCTGGTGCTGGCCCTCTCGAACTCCGGCGAAACCGAAGAGATCGTCAAACTGCTGGAGCTGATCCGGCGTCTGGGCGCGAAGATCATCGCCCTCAGCGGGGACCCTGAGTCCACCCTGGCCCGAAATGCCGATGCCCACATCCATGTGGGAGTCAGCAAGGAAGCCTGCAGCCTGGACCTGGTGCCGACCGCTTCAACCACCGCCGCCCTGGCCATGGGCGACGCCCTGGCCATCGCATGCTACGAACAGCGTGGATTCACCGAGCGCGATTTCGCCCGTTTCCATCCTGGTGGACGTCTGGGGCGAAGGCTGATCCGGGTCTCGGATCTGATGCACCGTGACGACGGCATCCCTCGAGTTGACGCAGGGCAGTCGATACCGGACACCCTCCGGATAATGGACAAATACAAGCTGGGGATGGTTTGTATCACCGGGGACGGCGGCAACCTCCGCGGCATCCTCACCGACGGCGACCTGCGCCGCCTGCTGCTGAAAGACGGCCAACTGCTGAAAGGCACCGCCGGTGACGTCATGGTCCCTGAACCGGTCACCATCCGTCCTGAAGCGTTGGCAACCGAGGCGTTGCGGAGCATGGAACAGAAAAGAATCACCTCCCTGCCGGTGGTGGATACCGACGGGAGGTTGGCCGGCGTCATCCAGATTCACGACCTTTGGCGGACCCAGCTTTTCTAGGGAGGAACCCGTGGAGCCTGCAATCCTCGAACGCGCCCGAAAGATCGAACTTTTGCTGCTGGATGTGGACGGTGTCCTGACCGACGGACGGCTGACCATGTCCAACGAGGGGGCAGAACTCAAGTCATTTCACGCCCGGGACGGCCTGGGGATCCGTATGGCTCAACGGGGCGGGATCATGATCGGGATCATCTCCGGCCGGGAATCGAAAGTAGTCACCGACCGGGCCGAAGAACTGTACATTTCCGAGGTGCACCAGAGGATCTACGACAAGCTGGAAAAATTCCAGGAGATTCTTCAGCGTCTCAAGCTCAAACCGGAACAGGTCTGCTTTATGGGTGACGACCTGGTGGATCTCCCGGTTCTGCGGGTGGTGGGCCTGGCGGCAGCCCCTGCCGACGCCATCGAACAGGTTCGGTCAACAGCTCATTTCGTCACGGAGCGAAACGGAGGCGCCGGCTGTGTTCGCGAGCTGGTGGATCTCCTGCTACAGGCTACCGGGAAGTGGGACAAGGTCACGTCCCGTTTCCTGGAATAGAAACGAGGCTTCGCATGCGTTTTCTGGTCATCGCCCTGATCCTGGGCCTGTTCACAGCCATCCTGGGGTTCATGGCCCTGAATGTCGGCGAGGTCACCAATATCGTCCTCTGGGATCGGGACCGGCCCCTCAACGACATCCCTCTTTACGTGGTGGTGATCCTGTCCGTTCTGGTCGGCATCGTGGCCGCCGGGGTGGCGGCTGTTGCGGAAGGCACCCACATCCGCCTGGCCAATCGACGGCTGATCCGCCAGGTCCAGAAGATGGAAACCGAGATCAACTACCTCAGAACCCAGCCACCGGTCCAGAGCCGTTCCGAACCGGATGAACTACAGAGCGGCGAAGGCGACTCAAAAGCGGCGGGCAGGCGGTCACTTCCCGGCAGGCACGAACAGGTTCAGAACCCGCCTTCGGCGCCGGTATACGGCTCCAGCGCAGACGAGGACGACGACGACACCTACACCGGTGGACGGGCTGTCTGAGACCGGTTCAGCGTTCCACCTGGAGGAGGGCGTCCACCTGCTCCTGCAGCGATGCGATTCTGGCTTCACCGATGTGAAGCTTCAGCATCTCCATTTCCAGATCCAGTAGCCCGCGATAGCGCGCGGACGGGTCTGAAATCCGGTTCTCCACCACGGCCCGGCGCAGTCCGTCCACCTCCCAGGTGCCGTCGGTCTGCAGTTCGGCGTGACGGAACAGGCCGGCAATCTCGGCGCCCTGGTCTCCGCAACAGGATCGGACGAAGTTCGCGGCGCCTGCCCCGACCTCGGCACGGATGGTCCTGAACACGACCCGCTGCCCGGCATTGAATACGCTGATCTGCCGGTCCAGGTCTACCGGAGGTTCCCAGGATCCCGGGTCTCCACTGTCCAGCGCTTCGTCCACCTGTTCCCGGGACAGCCTCAGGGTGTCTTCCAGATCCTCGGCGTCGACTTCCTCATCAGTTTCTTCCCATGACTCGAATTCCGGATCGCCTTCCGGTTCAAGCAACGGCTCGGGCTCGGGCTCGGGCTCGGGTTCATACTCGGGTTCGATGGCGTCGGCTTCGAAGGTCTCGGCCTCAGGGGACGCCGCAGTGATTGCCGCTTCTACCAGGTCCCTCGAGATCGCAACCGTTCTCCCGGCATCGAACGGTTCCCGATCCTCATCGTAACCGTCCAGCGGGTCGTCCTCGTTATACGGCTCTTCCGCTTCAGGAACGACCTGTATCTCCTCCGCCGGCGGCGTACTGACTTCCAGCGCCTCCGCCAGATCGTCGGTGACCTGAGCCTCGGCCTCTGCCATGGCGTCGGCATAACCGTACAGTTCGTTGTCCTGCAGATCACCGCTTTCATCGGCTACCGTCACCGGGACGACTTCCGCCTCTTCGTCTTCGTAGACCGGCGGCTCTTCCGCCACTTCATTCTCCGGAGCCGGAGTGATGGCGCTGAGGATCCGCAGGGTCCAGAGGATCTGACAAATACGGAAATCACCCAGCTTCACCCGGGAACAGATCTCCATGGCGGAGGCCGGCTCCTTGAGGGCGGAAATCACTTCCCACTCCTCGGGGCCGATGGTCATGCGGTCCAGGATCTCAAGGAAGCCGGGGGTCAGCTGCAGGATCAGGTCCAGCCCGCCCAGTCCTTCACGGATCCGGGACCAGGAGCCGATCCGCTCCATCCCCCGGGCCACCAGTTCCTCCACCGGCTCGTCCAGCGTGATCTCTTCCATGGTCGGCAGGCTGCCGGACATGAACGAAAAGTCACCCCGATCCCAGTTGAGGCAATCGTAGATGATCTCCAGCAGGTGTTCTCTAACTACCGACTGCAGATCGTGTTCGTCGATGACTCCCATTTCCAGCAGTATGGTTCCGACCCGCTTGTTGGACAGCAGACGCCGGGCCGTTTCCTCGCGATCCTTGAGAGAAATGACGCCACGGCGTAGGAGGTAGGCCATCAGGCCGTCGTCCGGCGAGTTGCTGGTGGCGAACACGCAACGACCTTCCATGATGTGGATGGTTCGTTCCATGCTGCCCCGGACCAACTGCAGTACGCCGGTATCCTCGTTGTGGCACAGCCGCGCGAGCAGCGGGGAGACTGTTTCCTTGCCGAACCTGCCCTCGATCACCGCGTCGGAGAATTCTCCGCCAAGATGCTCCACCTCGTGGACGACGCCTAGAACCTTGAACGCCCAGAGCGCCTGGTAGATCTCGAAATTGGAGAGGAACACCTGCCGGCAAAGCCCTTCCACCGAGGCGCCGTCGCCTTTGAGTTCGGCCACCAGCATACGCTCGCCTTCGGACATGTTCAGGCTGTCCAGGACATCCTGGTGGTTGCCGGACAGGCGATACCAGGCGCGGGAGGGTCCTACCCCTCGCCGGATCATGGTGAAGGAACGGAGACGCCGGACCCCCTGCAGGATGATGTCGCCGGTATGGGTCCCCAGTGTGATGACCTCCACCGTCTCAAGCGGCCCTTCCTCGAACTGATACTCACCGGTTTCCCACATGAACAGGTCGGTAATGATGTTGCGGACCTGGAGGAGAACGCCGTTCACCAGTTCGTCCGGCTCCAGGTACCCGGCATCCACCAGAAGGGCGCCGATCCGCTTCCCGGTGTTCAGCCGGGTCAGAACCTCTTCCAGATTGGCCAGGGTGATCATCTTTTCGCGAAGCAACAGTTCGCCCAGGCGGTCGTCGGGATCGCTGGATGAGGCAAAGACCACACGGCCGTCCTGAAAATAGACGGTCTTCTTGATCCCGTTGCGGGTCACCATCAGGGTGCCGGTCTTCTCCCTCAGGCTGAACGCCCACAGAAGATCCGGAACACTGATTCCCTCAAGCCGCCCGGCCGAGAGCCCTGGCGAGGCTTCCCTGTTACTGCTTTCCTGCATCGATCCTCACCTTCCGCCTTCGGGGCGGCGTCGGAACCCGGCGCGGCGACCCGCACCTCTCCCAAGGACAATACCTTCCAGATTGTAAGTTATTCCCTGTTGATTCGTCGTCAAGTATCGTTTTTTGCAGGATCTTCCGCCTGCTCCAGGAGGAGGATCGGGATTCCGTCCCGGACCGGGTAGCGTCGTCCACATTCGATACACTCCAGACGATCTGGTTGCCGCAGCTGGCGGAACCGGCCATGACAACCGGGACAGGCCAGTATTTCAATCAATTTTGGGTCCAGATTCAAGCTCTGGCCTCCTTTCGGCCGCCTTGACACCCGTGATATACACCTCCCATGACCACCGTGTCAAAAAACGGCGGAATCCCGGCAGGTATCCGGAACGTACTGGTAATCCGGCTGGGAGCGATGGGCGACATCCTCCGCACACTGCCGGCAGTCCGCCTGCTGCGGCGCAAAATGCCCGAAGCTTCCATATTCTGGGCCTGCGATGACCGCTGGTCCCAGGTTCTGGAGGGCCATCCCGACCTGAACGGCCTGCTGCCCCTGCCCCGCCGCCGGCTGGACGCCAGCCGCTCGTCACCTGCAGGCTGGCTCAGGGCTGCCGGGCTGGTGCGGGAGTACCGCCGGAGCATGAGGTCGGTCGGCTTCGATCTCGCCCTGGATTTCCACGGCAACCTCCGTAGCGGCCTTGTGGGAGTCTTTTCGGGGGCAGGAATCAGGATCGGGTATGAGGGCCACCAGCAGAAGGAAGGCAACCGCTGGTTCACCACCCTCCGGGTGGACCCGGGACTGCGGCGAGATTCCCGGATGACAAGGAACCTGAAACTGCTCGCCCCTCTGGGGGTCGATCCAGGATCGATTCCCGACGGCGGTCTGCCTGTTCTCCCTGAACTGGATACGGAGGCGGCAGAACTGGTCCGAAAGGTACTGGGGACGGTTGACCGTTACGCTGTGATCAGCCCCGGGGTCAGCCTCAGCCAGGCCTACAAGAAACCGCCTCCGGAACTGCTGGCTGCGGCTGCAACGCGGCTGCGCCGATCGGGGATCGGGGTGCTGGTGACCCATGGTCCCGGGGAGATCAGGGACGCCGAGAACGTTGCAGCCCTCGCATCCGGCGCAGCGGTCGTTGCACCGCCAACCTCCCTGCCCCTGTTGTTCCATCTGATCCGGAACGCCTGTGCATTTATCGGCGGGGATACCGGGCCGCTGCATATTGCCTGTGCGGTCGGCACACCGGTCCTGGGACTGTACGGCCCCACCGATCCGGCGGTGAATGCACCATGGAACGTTCCCAACGAAACCGTGTTCCCCAGGGACCGCACCTACACCGGTATCAAGAAGATCGACCGGGCGGCCGGCGGCTTCGATGGGATGACCGGGACCATGGTGATGGACGCTCTGGACAGATTGCTGGCCGGACTGGCGACCTCCTAGCTACCAACCTGCCCGGTGCACGGCCAGCAGGATCCTGCCTGCAGGCCACCATCGCAGGATCCGCCGGGCCAGGGCGTCGTCCCCTGCAGAATACGCCGCGGCCCAGGACCGGCGGTAGTCCGTCCCCAGCGGCCCGTTTCCACCGAACCGCTTCACCATGGAACGCTCCAGCCGCCAGAGGGAAATCAGCCGCAGGCGGAACGGGAGACCTCCGCCATGCAATCGGGCGCCGTCCAGATCCAGGACAGCCACCGCTTCTCCGACCGCCTCGCCCTGCTTCACCATCAGGTTGCCCAGGTTGAGATCCCGGTGTTGGAGTCCGGCGTCATGGAGCGTGCGGACAAACCGCACCACCGAATCAAGGAGGCCGGGGCCGGTCGGTCCGGCATGGCCAAGCCAGGTCATGGCGTCCATGGCGTTGTCCAGCTCCCGGGTGGCCAGCCAGCCCTGGAACTTGCCGGGAGGGCCTTCCTGCAACAGGAGGCATGCCGGTTCCGGCGTGATTACACCGCGCCGTGCCAGTTCAACCGGCAATGTGAGGTTGGCCAGGAGTCGGGAAGAGCCACGGAAGCGGTTGTTCCTGAACCGGGCCGCCATGCCTCCCCGGCGCAGCTGCTTCAATATCAATCGCCGCCCGGAGGGCAGCTCGAACCGGGTCACCGCCCCACGGCCCGGACCGACATGCCCCGTTCCGGCGGTTGCACTCCATGATCGCAGGCGATGGAGTCCTGCCTGTTCGAGTTCGGCCAGCTCCTCTTCCGGAGCGATCAGGGTCAGACCCTCGCCCTCAATCGCGCCGCAGCCGTCGGGGACCGGGATTCGCGAACTCACCGCCGCCTCAGTCCGAGTCCGTCTTGCGCCGCGCGGCGATCCAGGACACCAGAACGCCGAGCAGGTACAACAGGATCATCGGCCCGGCGAAAATACTCATGGTGAGCATGTCGCCCGTGGGAGTAATCACCGCCGACAGCACCGCCATGATCAGCACCGCGGTCTTGAAGTGTTTCATCAGGAAACGGGGAGTGACGACCCCGACCCGGGAGAGGAACAGGATCACGATGGGGAGTTCGAATACCGCCCCCATGCCGATGATCATCCGACTCTCGAAGGAGAAGGCCGATCGGAGAGTCAGGTTGGCGGTGAATTCACCGCCCAGGCTGATCAGCCAGTTGGCCGCAACCGGAACGGCGACGTAGTACGCGAACGCGCCTCCACCGACAAAGAACAGCGTGCCGAAAAACATCAGCGGCACCACCATGGTCTGTTCTTTCTTGTACAGTCCCGGCGCCACGAACTGCCACATCTGGTACAGGAAAACCGGAGTCGCCATGAAGATCGCGATCAGCGCCGAGGCCTTCATGTAGATCATGAACGGTTCGGTGAGGTTGATGAAAATGATCTCGCCGTCACCGAACAGGTTCTCCTGGATCGGCAGCAGCAGGAACGCCAGGATCTTCCCGCTGAAAGTCCAGCACACGGCGAACATCACCACAAAGGCGATGGCGCAACGGAACAGCCTGCTGCGCAACTCGTCCAGGTGGTCGAGGAGGGACATGGCCCCTTTCCCCCCCGACTCCGGGTCAGTCTTTTCGGTCGTTTCCGTCATCGCTGCCCTGGTCCCTGCTCGCCTCGGGAGGGTCTGAGGAAACCGGTGAAAGGTTCATGGCGTCCCGGGCGACGCTGCGCATTTCATCCCGGGCCTTGCGGATTTCGGATCCGGCTTTGCCGATATCCTCCATGTCCACTTCCCGCTCCAGGTTCAGCTTGAAATCCCGCGTCGCCTTGCGGAACTCCGCCATGGTCTTACCTAGAGTTCTCCCTATCTCCGGGATCTTGCGGGGCCCGAAGAGGAGCAGCGCCACGACGAGGATCAGCATGACCTCCCCGCCGCCGATTGATCCGATACCGATCAATTCCTTGTAAACCTCATGGCGAAAAACCGCCCCGAGACTACTGCCCAGCCACAGAGGTGTCAAGAAATCGCCGGTTGCCGGACCTGGACCATGGCCATATACTTTTATGGCCAGACTCACCGCTGGACCCACCCGGCACTGTTTAGAGGACGACGACATGGAAAGATCGACCTTCAAGGTCAGTATTATCGCCTTTCTTGTTATAGGCGGATGCTGCCTTGCCGGCGGCCTGCTGGCGGATACGGCCCGGGCCGAAGCAAAGAAACCCGAGGATCAGCTCAAGGAGTTCGGCCGGGTGCTTTCACTGGTGGAAAGCCGGAGTGTCGGCGACGTCGAAACCAAGGATCTGGTCTCCGACGCCATCACCGGCATGCTCCAGACCCTGGATCCCCACAGCAGTTACCTCCCCCCGGAAGCGTTCACCGAGATGCGCGACGAGCAGCGCGGTGAGTTTTCCGGACTTGGCATCCAGATCGCCAAGCGCGGCCCGGACAAGCCGCTGACCATCATCGCACCAATCGAGGACACCCCGGCCCAGCGTGCCGGCCTGATTTCCGGTGACATCATCTCGGCCATCGAGGGCGACGACACCATCGACATGACGGTCCAGGATGCGGTCAAGCTTCTGAAAGGCGGCGAGGGCACTCCTGTGACCATCACCGTCCACCGGCCCAGCGACGGCAGCAGCTTCGACGTCACCATCATCCGGGCCAAGATCCACACCCAGTCCCTGCGGCTGGCCTACCTGATTACCCCGACCACCGGCTATATCCAGATCATCAACTTCACCTCTACAACCACCAGCGAGCTGGATCAGGCTCTCGGCGACCTGGCCGCCCAGGGCATGGAAAAGCTGGTGCTGGACCTCAGAGGCAACCCCGGCGGGCTGCTGGACCAGGCGGTCCAGGTCTCGGAGCGGTTCCTGGAAGAAGGCCAGATGGTGGTTTACACCCGGGGCCGGATCCCGGGGGCTGACCAGGAATACCTTTCCGGTGAATCCGCCTCCCTGGTCGATATCCCGCTGGTGGTGCTGGTAGACCACGGATCCGCATCGGCCAGCGAGATCGTATCCGGAGCGATCCAGGACCAGGACCGGGGGCTGGTGGTGGGACAGACCACCTTCGGCAAAGGTCTGGTGCAGCGGGTCATCCCGCTCCGGAACCGGGGCGCCCTGGCGGTAACCACGGCCAAGTACTACACCCCTTCAGGCCGGCTGATCCAGCGCGACTACTCCGACCTGGAAGAGTACTTCTACACCCGGGGAACCGAAGGCGAACAGGCCGAGGCGGATTCCGACCCCGAATCCCAGGAAACCCAGGCCCTGGAAGAGAAGCCGCTGGAAGATCGCGAAGTCTTCCGGACCACGTCGGGCCGCAAGGTCTACGGCGGCGGCGGCATTCGCCCGGACTACATCGTGGAAGTGGACCGGATGCCCGGCCTGGTTTCCCGGATGATCCGGGACAATCACATATTCGACTTCTCCGTCAAATACCACGCCGGGCACCCGGACCTGACGCCGGCCTTTTCGGTGGACCAGGCGGTTCTGGATTCGTTCAAGGGCTACCTGGCCTCCAAAGAGTTCGAGTACGAAGCCGACAAGTTCGAAGAACACAGCGATTTGATCACACTGCGCCTCAAGGCCCGGATCTCCTTCGTGGCCTGGGACAAGGTGGCGGAAAGCCGGGTGCTGGCCGCCCTGGACCCCCAGCTTCAGAAAGCGCTGGCGGTGTTCGAAGAGGCTGCAGGCCTGGCCCGTGCGGCCCGTGAGGCGGCCCCAGGCACCGGTGTCGAAGACGGAACCCGGGTTGCTGACCTGCTGTCCGAAGACCCTTCCTGACTTAGCCCGCCGATCCGGGATTTATTTTCAATAATAAATTCTGGATCTCCGCCTTGACACCCTAAAAAGCCGATCCTATAGTACTGGCACTCACAGATTGTGAGTGCCAAATCACTACTGTAAATTACTGTAATTAAACAACTTATTAGTTCATGGAAGGAGACGAACCCATGAAGTTCAAGCCCCTGAGCGACCGGATCCTGGTCAAGCGCACCGAGGAAAAGGAACAAGTTAAAGGCGGCATCATCATCCCCGACTCGGCCAAGGAAAAGCCGATGGAAGGCAAAGTGATCGCTGTAGGCCCTGGAAAAACCGAAAAGGACGGCGGCCGGATCCCGATGGACGTCAAAAAGGGCGACCGGGTTCTGTTCGGCAAGTACTCCGGCACCGAGATCAAACTCGATGACGTGGAGCACGTCATCCTCCGCGAGGAAGAAGTCCTCGGGATCCTCGGGTAACCACCCGAACCAACCGTTTAATTTTATGAATCTGGAGGATTGAATTCGATGTCTGCCAAAAACATTTCCTACTCCGAGGACGCCCGTCAGGCGCTCCTCCGCGGCGTGAACAAGCTTGCCAATGCGGTCAAGATCACTTTGGGCCCCAAGGGCCGCAACGTGGTCCTCGAAAAGAAGTTCGGCTCTCCCCTGTCCACCAAGGACGGCGTTTCCGTAGCCAAGGAGATCGAACTGGAAGATCCCCGGGAAAACATGGGCGCCCAGCTGGTCCGTGAGGTCGCCAGCAAGACCTCCGACGTCGCCGGCGACGGCACCACCACGGCCACCGTACTGGCCCAGGCGATCTACCGCGAAGGTGTGAAGTCGGTCACCGCCGGCGCCAACCCGATGGATATCAAGCGGGGCATCGACATCGCCGTCGGATCCGCAGTGGAATCCCTCAAGAAGCTGTCCCAGGCAGTCAAGGGCAACAAGATGATCGCCCAGGTCGGCAGCATCTCCGCCAACAGCGACA
>JACXWD010000109.1 GCA_014764515.1 Candidatus Polarisedimenticola svalbardensis
GTCCCGGCGACCGTGTGGCTCTGCTTGTAGACGACGACGAACTAAGGATTGTGGTTCCCCCCTCTACCCGGATCGATGAGGTTCTTCAGAACCTTGAGATGATCGAAGGACTCTCCAGTAAGTATCGCGACCTTGAGGTCCGATTGAAGGATCTCAGGGAGGATGCGGAATCATGCCGGGACGCTCCCGACATCCACAAATGCGCCAGGCAATCGGCCACCACCTTCCTGTTCGAGACCTCGCGTGAAACGAAGACCAGCCTGGATCATCTGGAATCCCTCGTGCTGAGCCTGGGTGCGATCCCCGAGCGGAAGATCCTGTTCTACGTCAGTGAAGGGATCATCACCAACCCCGGAGATGTGGCGGCAGCGGCTGTGGAGTACGCAATAGGACAACACGGTTATCAACTGTCCCGGATGCGGGATTCGCTGTCCCGGGATTTCAGTCATCGTCTGGACCGGATCTACCAGATCGCCACCGACAACCGGGTCGGTTTCTATCCAGTGAACGGTTTCAGGAAGATGTACGACGAACTGTTCGCGCCTGAAAGACGCCACGACTATGGCCCCGAAAACCCGGCCCAGGCCAGGCGGGATGAGTTCGAAACCTCATGGAACCAGGTTCGGAAGCTACATGACAATTTGGCCTCCGCCACCGGCGGTGTCGCCCTGTTCAAGAAGGATCCGGCAGGGCTCCTGGACGACATGGTCCGCAGCTCGAACGGTGTTTACACGGTTTCCTACTATCCGAGTAACCGGTCGATCAAACGACGGAAGATCCGTCTCAAAATCGACCGGCCGAAAGTGAAGGTGCACTACAAGGCCAAGTACAAACCGGCAGCGGTCAACTCCACCCGGCTTGGCGGCGAGCTAACCGTGGATACGAACAAATATGAACCGGCTACCGGTCTTCTGACGGCGCATCTGTCGGTTGCCGCAAACCGGCTGGCCATCGCGCCGGATTCCAATCCGCCGGTTTCCGTGGCATCCATGTATTTCTCCATACTGGACAGCAAGGGCCGGCTGATCACGGATCTTTTCGAGATCATCGTCCTGCCGCGGACGGATGGGGAAACCGCCGGACAAAAGCGGTTTGAACGACCGTTCGCCGTTCGGGTACCGCCTGGAGAATACGCACTGCGGGTGGAGATCCGTGACTCACACGGGCCGGTGTACGGCTCGTACTCCAGCACGTTTTCCATCGGTGGCGTAGCTGCGCCGGACGGAGGACGGAACGAAGGAGGCCCATGATGTGCAAATCGTTCTGGCGGAAGTCGATGTTGGTATCCGCTGTGATGGCTCTGGTGGCGACTGCCGGCTGTATCGGAGGCGCCCGGAGCACCGGATGGTCCCCGGGTCGGTCCCAAGTCAGCCCGACGCTGGCGCCGTACATCCATTTTGAAGAAGGTGATCTGGCTTTCTTTGCGGTAAATACCCACTTGGCCCGATTAAGCCTGAAGGAAGACCTGATCCCGCTTGAAATTGCCATTGCCAACAAATCGATGGATTTGTTGACCGTTGCACCGGAACTGATCATCCTGCGCGATATGGAAGGGAATCGCTGGCCTGTGGCCAGTGCCGCCGAATCAGCAGGCAAATCGCTGCAGTCGCGCTTTAGCCGGAACCTGCAGCCGGTGCCTTTCCTGGATACGGTTCAACTTCATTTCAGCGCCTACCAGGCACTCCCTGCCACGTTCGGCCTGCGGCCGGGTGACTACACCATGACCCGAACCGTGGAAATGAGGAAGAAGACCTGGATTTACGCACAAATATGGTTCCCGAATCCGGGTGGAGCGTTGAAGGGCAGGCAGTTTGAAATCTGGCTGAACTCACCTGAACTACCCGAGCCTATATTCACAACCATCCAGTTCTGAAGCAGATCGAGCAGCTACGTGGAACCATTGAAAGGCGGATCATGAGAAAGATACGGATCGTAACCTGCTCCCTTGCAATCCTGATGCTTGCATGGCCGGTCCTGGCACGAGGGATCGTGTCCGGACAGGTGACAGACCGCTCCGGGAACATCCTTCAAGGGATTCAGGTCAACATGGCACCGGAACATGATGCAAAGCTCCGGACCTACCGGCTCAAGACAAATAAAAAGGGCGTTTACACGTTCCCCGCAGACAACGGCGACTACACGATTACGATAACGGACGAGACCTGGGGCCTGGACACCATGAACATCGTCGCTCTGGACAAGGGCCGGAACCAGGTGTTCGAATGGTCCGGCAAGATCCTCCCCGGACAGGCTCCGAACATAATCGGGGTCAGTTCCGGTTACGTCATCACCGTAGACCTGGTCGTGGCGCATCATTCGATCATCAAGGAAGAGCATGGCAAGATTCTGCTGGGAACCGTCGTCCAGGCGCTGGAGGCAGGGAACCGGGAGGAGGCTGCGGCAACCGTCGAGAAGCTCCTTACCGAATCTCCCGATGATCCGATCGCGCTGACCCTCAGGGCCTACATGCTGATGGAGCGCGGCGAGACTGAAAAGGCCGAAGCCGATCTGAATCATGCTCTCGAAGTGGACCCGAAGTTCGGTGACGCCTTGTTCCAGCTCGGGACGATCTATGTGGAGACCGACCGGAAGGACGACGCCCTCGCGCTGTTCCTCCGTGTAGCAAACTCCGAAGGTCTGGATGATCTCACGGCCAAGGCCTGGGTCCAGGCCGGCGAGATGCAACGAGACTCTGGTGACCTGGAACAGGCGATCAGCTCTTTCTCAAGTGCTGCCGCCCTGTCGCCCGAGATGTCCCCGATCCTGTCGCTGGAAATCGCCGGTCTGTACACGCGCCTCGGCGAAGAGGACCTGGCGGAACACTGGCTCTCGATGTCCGGCTCCGAGAGCCAACAGGACCCATCGATCCTGTATAACATCGCGGTCTCGCGATTCAATGAAAAGGCCTGGGAGGAGGCGTCCGGTGGATTCCGGAAGGTGATCGCCGCCGATGGCGGCTTTGCCGATGCGTACCGCAACCTCGGTTACTGCCTCTTGAACCTTGGAGATCGCGGAGAAGCTATCGAGAATTTCAGGAAGTACCTGGAGCTGTCACCGGATGCGCCGGATGCCGGCCAGATAGAAGGACTGTTGGCGGCCCTGGAGAAATAAATTGCGCCGGCGAGCAAAGTTTCTGATTCCGGCCCTGGCCTTTGTGGCGGTTGTCGGAGCCACAGAACCCGGATCGCCGGAAACGAGCCCCTCGGTCCTGCTGGTAACCGTGGACACCCTCCGTGCCGACCGACTGGAACGTGGAGAGCTGATGCCGCATTTGCGGCGTCTGGCGTCGGCAGGCGTCACCTTCTCGAATGCTCGCGCCCTTACTCCGTTGACCCTGCCCTCCCACACGACCATCCTCACCGGACTCGGCACCTCCCGACACGGAGTCCGGGACAACATCGGGTACCACGTCCCCCCGGACCTGCCGTTCCTGGCCGGACGGTTCCGGCAGGCCGGCTTCGCCACCGGCGCGTTCATCGGGGGGTATCCGCTGGTTTCCGATTTCGGCCTGGATTCCGGGTTCGATGTCTATGACGACCGACTCGATGCCTCCCCACTCGGGCCTGCGGCAGGGCACACGGAGAGGAGAGCGGAGGATGTGGTGGACGCGGCACTGGGCTGGACACGGGACGTGGCCGGCCGGCCCTGGTTCCTGTGGGTCCACCTCTACGATCCACACGAGCCGTATCAGCCGCCGGACTCTTTCAAGCATCCTGCAAAGCATCCGTACGACAGGGAGGTTGCGTACGCCGATGCCGCCCTGGGGCGGCTGCTGGCCGGACTGCAGGCCGCTGCCGACAGCCGGATGATCATCCTGGTCACCTCGGACCACGGCGAGATGCTGGGAGAGCACGGTGAGGCGACTCACGGCGTATTCCTTTACGAAGGAGCCCTCAGGGTGCCGCTTGTATTCGTGTATCCCGGTGCGCCTGCCGGGCGGGTGGAATCCCGGCCGGTGACCCTGGCCGATGTGGCTCCATCCCTGGTGGAGGCAGCCGGGCTTCCGGCGGTTCCAGGGCTGGACGGACGATCCTTGTTGGACCCCACAGGGGACTCTGTGGTCTACCTGGAATCGATCCATGGTCGTCGCCGGTACGGCTGGGCGCCGCTGTACGGTTATCTTGACTGGCCGTTGAAATTCATCGCGGCGCCGGCTCCGGAACTCTACGACCTGAATCGCGATCCGGACGAACAACGGAACCTGATCACAAAGAGGAGCGGCAGGCGGCACGCATCCAAATTGCGCAGCCTGCAGGCGGGAATGAGGGCGCCGGACGAATCGATGGAGATCGCCGGTGACCTGGAGAAGCTGGCAGGGCTGGGCTACGTCGGGGGTGGTGTGGTTGCCGCAGGCCGTGAGGTTCTCGACGACCGGGCGAGACCGGATCCCAAAGCGCGGGTTCGGGCGCTGCCTGCGCTGGAAGCCGGTTTGGAACGGATGGCCGCCGGAGATGACGTCAACGCCGTACGGGAATTGCGGCAGGCGCTTGATATCGATCCGGATAACCTGGTGGTGCTGAACAACCTCGGCATCCTGTCTTTGCGTGGCGGAGACTTAGAAGATGCGGTTCGCCGGTTCAAGAAAGGGCTGCGCCGGGATTCGTCCGCCGACAACATCGCCTCCAACCTGGGCCTGGCCCTCTCCAGGCTCGGAAGACACGGAGAGGCGGTGGCCGCCTTCAGGACCGCCCTGGACGTGAATCCCGGTTTTCAGGCGGCGCGGTTCAATCTCGCCATCGCCCTCTATCGGATGGGAGAACGACTGCAGGCCCGGCGGGAGTTGGAAACGGTTCGCCGGGATGACCCGGACTTTCCGGGACTTGAAGAAACGATGGCGCTGCTTGAGGAGGAACCGGCCCCGGTCCCGTCTCACTGAGTTTCCAGATTTTCCAGAACCCGTAACGCTTCGGGATGTTGCGGGTCGCTTTTCAGAGCGGCCCGGGCAGCCCTTCCGGCTGCATGCAGGTTTCCCAGCTCCAGTTCCAGGGCGGCGCGTGCTGCAGGCGGGTCGGGGCTGCTCCAGTCCTGTCTTCT
>JACXWD010000004.1:0-16629 GCA_014764515.1 Candidatus Polarisedimenticola svalbardensis
GGATGACCCTGGCGGTTTCCCCGAAGAAGATCGACGAGTTCCTGGAACTGGCCCGGGAGATGGAGGTGGAAACCAACGACATGGGCGAGTTCACCGACACCGGCATGTTCCACGTCACCTGGGGTGACGAGACGGTAGCCTGCCTCTCCATGGAGTTCATGCATGAGGGCGACCCGGACCTGGACCTGACAGCCCGCTGGACGCCTCCCCGTTTCGCCGAACCGGAGCCGTTCGCCGGCGCCGACCTCACACCGGACCTGATCGCCATGCTGGCTCGATTGAACCTCTGCTCCGGGGAGAAGAAGGCGAGGCATTACGACCACGAGGTCAAGGGACTGACCGTCGTCAAACCATGGATCGGCGTGGAACAGGACGTACCGGCGGAGGCGACGGTGTTCATGGCCCGCCACGGCTCCCAACGTGGCTTCGTGCTGGCCGAGGCGGTGAACCCGTTCCTGTCCGACATCGACACCTACGCCATGACCGTCGCGGTGGTGGACGAAGCGGTACGGAAACTGGTGTGTGCCGGCGCCCGCACCGATCGTATCGCTGCTCTCGACAACTTCTGCTGGCCGGACCCGGTGCAGTCGGACCATACGCCGGACGGCGAGTACAAGATGGCCCAGCTGGTTCGCTCCTGCCGGGCGCTCTACGACACCACCCTGGCCTACGGCACACCGTTGATCTCCGGCAAGGACTCCATGAAAAACGATTCCAACATGGGCGGCGTCAAGATCAGCGTGCCGCCCACACTGCTGTTGTCGGCCGTCGGTCAGATCGACGACGTGCACAACGCAGTCACCGCCGATTTCAAACAGGACGGCGATCTGGTCTACCTGCTGGGAACGACCTGTGACGAATGCGGCGGCAGCGAATACTTCCGCCACCTGGGGGAGAAGGCCGGGGTCACCGGAAAACCGGGAGAGCCGGCCCCTTACGTCGGAAACAGCCCGCCGCGTATCGACCCCAAGCAGACCTTGCCGCTGTACCGCGCCCTCGAGAAGGCGATGGAGGCCGGGCTGGTCCGTTCCGCATCCACACCGGCCCGAGGGGGGCTGATCCTGGCCCTGGCCCGGTCGGCAATGGCCGGTATGCTCGGCGCCGAGATCGATCTCCACATCGACCTTCCGTCCGATCGCGCCCTGTTCTCCGAATCGGGAGGGCGGTTCGTGATCACGGTGGCCGGGAAAGACCTCACAGCTTTCGAAGCGGCCATGGCCGGGCAACCGTGCAACCGGATCGGCGCCGTCAACACCGGGAACAGGCTGGTGGTCCGGCACGGCGGCAAGACCGTGGCCGACGCTTCCATCGCAGCAATGAAGACTGCCTTCAAGGAGACTTTGAGCCATGTCTAAGGTGCGTGTTCTGATCCTCACCGGCCTTGGGCTGAACTGCGAAGCGGAAACCGATGCGGCGTTCCGCATGGTCGGCGCCGAACCGGAGCAGGTCCATCTCCTGGACCTTCTGGAAGGACGGGCGGAGAGGAAGCTGTCCGACTACCGGATCCTGGCGTTCATCGGCGGCTTCGCTTTCGGCGACCATCTGGGAGCCGGATTCGTCTTCGCCAACAAGATCCGCTGGAGACTGTACGACCAGCTGGTGTCATTCATCGAAAACGGCGGCCTGGCACTTGGCGTGTGCAACGGCTTCCAAACCATGGTCCGCCTGGGGATGCTTCCGGGGTTCGACGGCGACTACCGTACGCCCCGGGCCACCCTGGCCCCCAACGACAAGCTGGGATATCGGGACGCCTGGGTGAAACTGGCGGTGGATCCGGACTCGCCGTGTGTCTGGACCCGTGGCCTGACCACCATCGACCTGCCGGCCCGCCACGGCGAGGGCAAGTTCCTGGCCGAGAGTCCCGAGATTTTGGAGCGGCTGGAATCGGGATCCCAGGTTGCGGTGCGCTACGTCGACGCCGACGGCAATCCGACCCAGGACTGGCCTCATAATCCCAACGGGTCCCCGGATGCGGTGGCAGGGATCTGCGATCCTACCGGCCGGCTGTTCGGCCTGATGCCCCACCCGGACGCCTACCTCTACCCGTACCAGCATCCGAACTGGCACCGGGACAAGCATCAGGAAGGGATCCTGCTCCCTGCAGAGGGAGCAGGCCTTGCGATCTTCCGCAACGGCGTGGAGGCTGCCGCCGCCGGTTAAGCGTCCAGGAACGAACCTGCGTTGAGCGACCGGCCGGCCAGCGATCCCCGGAACGCCAGGAAGGCGAATACCAGGGCGAGGCCGATCCCGATCAGCGATGTGGTGAAGTACGGTCGTGACGGATCGAACGTCAGCGGGAAGGTACCCAGTAGGTTGGCGAAGAAAATATTCCCCGCCGCCGCCAGGAGACCGAACCGGGTCATAAGCACAACGATCAGAACGCCGCTCCCCAAACTGAGCAACGCTCCTACGATGATCAGGACCGGCTCTGCCTCGCCACCGGCCAGGGCCAGGATCTGGGTGATTCCGGAAACGACCACGAACAGGACGAACGCTATGTTGGCCAGCCACTGTTTCCGCAGGATCAGGCGCGCCACCAGCAAGAGGGTGAAATGAAACAATGGACCGGCCAGGCTGATCAGCGGGAGCAGGACCAGACTGCCCATGGCGAACCGGGTGCCTACGGTCGGCCCCAACCCAAACGGCAGTGGGGCCGGGGTCGACAATTTCAGAAACGCCGGCACGATGTAGTTCAAGTGTTGCAGGAACAGGAACCCGATGGAGACCGTGAATCCAAACAGCAGATCCCGGGCCACCAGCGGGTCCCGGAACCGGCCGGCCAGCATCCGGGTCCAGCCGACCATCGCCTCGGGCCAAAACTTCCGAGCGTACGGCTCCATCGCCATATACAGCACCCAGACCAGCAGCCCAAGCGCTAGGGACGCACCCAGCGCGATATAGATCATGACGATCTCACCGCCCACAGAAGCGACATGGTGGTTGGTGAACGCCCAGTACAACATGTACAGGATCGCCAGAGCCACCGCCAGACGGAGAGCGCCCCGGCTGTCGCCTCGCCCCATGCGCCGGTTCCGGAGGGCCAGGAACACGGCAAACCCGACCGCCGACAGGAGCAGTATCAGGATGATGGTGGACGTTGTCGTCACCAGGGCGGTGGAGGGAACCGGAGCGTCATCGTCCACCGGCGCCCAACGCTCATCTCCCGGAGTCAACAGATTGAAGAACACCGCTTTGCCGCGAAGAGCTGCCGCCTCCACTCGTACCGGCATATCGTTGCGGAACGGGATGACACCGCTCCAGGCCATCCTGCTGTCGGAGAACACCGACGGCTGCAACGTCGGTTCGGTCGATTCGAATTCGCCTATATCCAGCCCGGCGGCTGAAAACAGAGCTTCCCATGCTTCCTCAGTCGGCGCTCCCGGCTCCGGTTCGAATTCAAACCCTGCCGGATGGGCTATGAAGTAGCGCAGCCTGCCGGTGAGGTCGGTCCACAGGGTGATGTCGCCGGGTCGAGGCGAAGGCCGGCTGGCGGTGATCCCACCGATGGCCGACAGCTTGACCAGTTTTCGGGATCCCTGGCGATGGAAGTAGTACACCGCCGCCTGCCCCGGTTCGTTCAATACGGACCAGCGGTCCGGGGATTCGTTCTCCTTGGCGATGTAAGCAACCGCCTCGTTGTCCTGGGCAAACGTGTTGTATGTGTCCACAGGTTCTTCTTCGTATCCCAGACTGCGGATCAGTTCCCCGGCCTTGTCCTCAAGGGTCAGGATCGGCCGGTCCATGGGGACCTGGTCCACGAGGGAGATCTGCTTCCGCATCGCGGTGAGGAGGAACACGCCGAGGATGGCGATGGCCAGGCAGATCAGTGCGGTCCGGGGTTTGAGGCCCCCTTCCGGTCCGGCTGCCGCCACCATTTCGGGAGACGGCGTCTCGCCGGCTTCAAGGGCCGCCGCCAGCGGGTCGCCGCCTGGGAGGGCAGCTGCAACCATCAGGGCAGAGGCCGGGCGCATTTCCGGATCTTTCTCGATGCAGCGCAGGATGACCCGTTCCATGGCCGGGTCCATGTCCGGCACCAGGGTGGTTGGGGATGCAGGAGACGACTCCTGCTGCATCTTGCTGAGCTCGGCCAATGTAGGAGCAGTGAACGCCGCCTTGCCGGTACTGAGCTCGTACAACACCAGGCCCAGGGAATAGATGTCGCTGCGAACGGTGACTTCACGTCCGGCCAGTTGCTCAGGCGACATGTACGCCGGGGTGCCGACCCTTATCTCGGCCCCTTTGAACTGGTCTGCAATGCCGGCCAGACCGAAGTCGGTGATCCGGACCTTGCCCTCGCCGTCGATCATGATGTTGGCAGGCTTCAGGTCCCGGTGGATCACCCCTTTGGCATGGGCCGCCGCCACCCCGGCGCAGATCTGTCGAGACAGTTCCGCCGCCTTGTCCTGGGGGAGGCGGCCGATGCGGCGCAGGAGGGAACCCAGGTCTTCGCCATCCACGAATTCCATGGAGAGGTAATGCTGCCCACCGACCTCGCCGATGTCGTAAACACGGCAGACGTTGGCGTGGGATACCTGCCTGGCAACCCGCACTTCACCGAGGAACCTGTCCAGGCGCCCGGCGTCGTTCTCAAGAGACTCCGGCAGGAACTTCAGGGCGACCGGCTGGCCGAGCTTGACGTCGTCGGCCCGGTAGACCTCGCCCATGCCCCCTTTCCCCAACAGACCGATGATGCGGTAACGCTCGGCCACCATCACTCCAGGGAGGAACCGACTGTGCTCACTGGTAGTGGTATGGAGGATGCCTGCGGCGCCGTGATGGGTTACCCGGCTGCCTGCATGCGCAGGTGCGGAGTCCTCTGGCGCGGTAGTCCGGGTGAGGTCCTCTCGCAGATCCCGGACCGGCGTCCCGCAACTGCCGCAGAAGGCGCTATCGTCGGAAACCGGCTTGTTGCAGGATTTACAATCGGCCACGTGGCGCTCCTACGGGTAATTGATTTCCAGGTTCTCCGGTTCGCCGGTAATATCGAAGGTCAGGATCGGAAGCGGGATTTCGGCATCTTCCGGAAGGGAAACGCCGGACTGGGTCAGTCCCTGGAATCGGACACCGTCAGGGAGTTCCAGCGAGGCGCCACCCATGGCGAACCGGATGCTGATATCGGAATCGGTGAGCCATTTACCCCGGAGGTCCAGGGCCATACCGCCCATCTTGGCGTCCACTTCCAGCACCCGGGGACTGGCATTCCCCAGATGGCTGACGGCAAAACCGCCCATGGACGCCTTGGCGGACAGACGGTTCATGGGGTACTGCAACGGTTGACTGACCAGCATCGCCATGCCGCCCATCTCCATGCTGATGTCGGCCTCGGTGAGCCACAGTCCTCCCAGTTCCACTTCGGCGCCACCCTTGCTCAACCGGAGGTCCAGAGCCACCGGCTGGTCGGTCGGCAAGTAGACATCGATCCGCGGGTCCACCTTGCTGAAGATGCCTGCCAGAATCGACATCAGCCCTGTCTGGGTCTGCCGGAAGCTGACGCGATAGACCCAGGGCTCACCTTCATCCACCCTCAGGCTCTCTTCGAAGGCATAGGCTGCCTTGTCGTAAACCGCCTTCACATGGAGCGACTCGCCTTCGGCTGCCGGCATGATATGGAACTCACCACCGGACAGGTCCAGCTCGATGGTGCCGGCGGCCTTTGGCAGATCGACTCCGGCGGTGATGGTTTCCGGGGCCGGCAGTTCGAACAAGGGAGCTGGAATCTCGGGGCTGAGAGCCTGCTCCGCCGGTTCCTCCTTGCCTGACTGCATCTTGGCAACCCCGATGAGGATGGCCAGGCTGACGGCTACGAGAAGAATGACCCCGAGACATCCGAAACATCCGTACTTGAACACGGTTTTGCCGCTAGCCATGATGTCCTCCCAACAGGAATTAGTACGTTATACCACCCTGCACGGTTCCAACGGCCGGCGAAAATGGGGACATTGCACGTTATATTGAAATAGTTATCCGGGGGGAGGGCTACCCGAAGACGTCGGCGTACAGTTCCTCGTTGAACCCGACCAGCAATGTTTTCCCCTTCCGTATCGTCGGGGCTCGCAGGTTCCCTGTGGGACCGAGGATATGCTTGAGCAGCTCTTCCTCTCCCGGCCGGTCTTTCTTCATGTTGAAGGTGACGACCTTCTTGCCACGTGCGGCATGGATGGTTGAAGCTGCCTTTGCCAGCTTCAGCGCCTCGTCGGCGCCCAGCTTGACCTTGTTGGCGACGACTGTCTCTCTGGCTTCCAGTTCTCTTGGCGCAAGGAACCCCTGCGCTCTGGTGCACGACGTTCAGCCGTTGCGGTGGTAGATCCAGTCGAACTTCTTGGCCATTTTGATGCTCCAGATTCGGCGACGAAAATGGGGACATTCCACTTTATATTACAAAAGTTAAACGCAAGACGGCTCCAGTGAGGGCCGCTTTAGCTATTGCAAGATAATGTGCAATGTCCCCATTTACTTACTCGCAGGTGTTTCCGTCGGCGGTGCAGCGCGGGTCGGTGCAAGACACCGGGTTGGTGCCGCCACCAGCTCCGCAGCAATACTGATCGGCAGGTTTACCGCTCTGTACACCGTTACAATCAAGGTCACAGGTGAGGCAGTCCTCCCCACCGGCAGAGTCACAGACATTATCGCCACAAACCACGGTCCGACAGCCGGTCGTGTCGAATCCGGTGCAATCGCCGGCGCACGCCAGTGTGCCCACGTCGAACCCCTGGGTCTGGCAGCTTTCACCGTCCAGGTCGGTTCCATCGCAGATTTCGTCAGCCTGCCGGAGGTTGTTACCGCAGAAGGCGATACTGTCGTTGTACCAGTAAGCGACCAGGCTGACGCTCCACGAGCCGTTCAGGGGAGTGACGTTGTAGTCCACATCGTAGGTGGCGCCAGGAGCCAGATCCAGGGTCATGTCCAGGTCCTGGTCGCAGGGTGCATCGTGGTGGCACGCGACGTATCCGGGGCACCAGCCGGCCCGGGAGTAGGTACAGGACGGCCAGCCGCAGGAGTTCCAGTTCTGGCAGTCGGTGATACCTCCCGGTGAACAGTCACCTCTCCACGGGATCGCCGACCAGATCGGAGAGCCGTCGGCCAGGATTGAGTTGGTGCGGTGACAGAACTCGTCGCAGTTCTGGCAAGAACCGCCGGGGCAGCCGGTGTCGCAGCTCTGACCGTCGGCACTCCCACCGTCACAGGCCTGGTTCCCGCCGTGACCGGTAGTGAACAGCCGGGTGAAAACCTGTTGGGCTTCGGCGGGAACAGACAGGGTCGCCGTCGGCGGAGACTGGTTCCCGTAGAACAGGACCTGGATGCCGTCAGCAGGCGGCTTGGGGGAAGCCTCGTCGGCCCGCTTGCTGAACTCGAACTCCACAGTGACCCAGTGGCCGGTCTGAACGTAGTGCCCGATTTCGGCGCCAACGTAGAGGGTTCCGTTCAAGATCGGAGCGTACGGCGTGATGTCCAGGGTCAACTCTCTGGGCGGGGTGATCCCGCGACCGTCCGGGGTCGGCGCATCGGTTCCGAAGGAGGTCACGGCATTCATCAGCTCCAGGGCCGTGTTGGTCTTGCAGTTCGTCCCGTTGGTGATGCAGTCTTCGTCCAGCACCAGCCATACATGGGCGCCCCGATCCCAGGGATCGCCACAGGTGTTGTACCCACCGTTGCACGGCGGGTTGACGCATGGGTTTCCGGAGCCACAGCGCGTAGTATTGCCGCCTGCCGGAGGATCACACAGCTTGGAGGCCATGGTGAATTTCAGCGTCACCCGGGTCCAGTCTCCGGCGGGGAAATCAGCCGGAACGTTCAACTGCCACCCGTTGGCGCGCTGCTCCTGCCCGGCCGGCGGAGTACATTTGTCCGCACCCCAGCACAGTTCGCTGTCATCATGTGCGGTGACCCGCACGCGACCTGCCACAGCATCGGCGTGCTCGTTGGAGAATGCCGACTCGTTGCCGTTGTTGTCCACCGCTGTGACGGCGATGTACCAGTTGACCCAGAGGTCCAGGCCCATGAGCGTATGGGCGTTGGCCAGGCCGACATCTTCCACGAAATCATACTGCCCCGGCGCCTGGCCGTAATACACCCTGTAACTTGCTACGTTGCCCATCGGTTGGGCGTCGGTCCAGTCGACGTCAATCGTGGTCTCGGTCCAGCTGCCGGAAAGCACCGGCGGCGTCATGACCAGCGGCACCATGCTGCCGCCTTCATTGCCTGCGGTATCCACGGCGGTAACCCGGTAGTAGAAATCGTCGCCGGCGGACAGGGCCCCTACATCCACGAATGATGCGGCTACGCTGTTGCCGACCCGGTTCGTTCCGCCGGCCTTGTCCGCAACAAAGCCCGGAGTCGTCCCCCGGTAGATGTTGTAGCTCGCCACCGTTTCATCGTTCCCGGCTGCGTCGAGGACAACCACAGACCAGGCCAGGGAAACGTCTGCGCCTGCCTTGTCCACCCCAAGATCACCGATCCTAGCCGGCGCGGTGACATCAGCCAGGGCGAAGCCGGCAGCCAGCCCACAGGCCGTAATGGCGAGCAAAAGACGTAAACAACTATTCTTCAACAGCATAGAACTTCCCCAGGGTAGAGCAGACCAACCCGTAATAATGATGCAGCGCTGTACTTATACTCCGAGAAAGGGCGAAAGGCCTCTCGAATTTGTATTGAGGTGATTGACTATGGTCTTAGACCATAGTATACTATTTCTCAGGTTCCACGGAGTCTCCAAAATGGAAAAAATGGCTATATCAAAGTTTAAGGCAACCTGTCTCGCAGTTATGGAACGGGTTCGCGTCACTCGCAAACCGATCCTGATTACCCGGTTCGGCGAAGCGGTGGCCGAGATAGTTCCCCCCTCAACTCCTGAGCGCCCGGAAGGGTGGCTCGGCTCACTTGAGGGCACGGCAACCATCGTGGGCGACATCGTCTCTCCAGTCATGGATCCGGACGACTGGGAGGCGAACCGAGAATGAGGCTTCTCCTGGATACCCACATCTGGATCTGGTCTCTAGTGGAGCAATCCAAACTCGGACGTACCACCCGGAAGGTGTTGGCAGATCCGGCGAGCGAACTCTGGCTGTCACCGGTCAGCACATGGGAACTGACGATGCTTGCAAACAAGGGTCGAATCCAGTTGGATCAGGAAATCGAGGAGTGGGTCGCCAACGCGTTCGAACTGTCACCCTTGCTGGAGGCCCCATTGACCCACGAGGTCGCCCTCGAGACTACCCGCTTCGAGCTACCTCACCGGGACCCGGCCGACCGATTCCTGGTGGCCACTGCCCGACTACTGAGCCTCACCTTGGTGACGGCGGACCGGCGCCTGATCGAGTCGAAGACGGTAGCGGTTCTCGGGAACTCCTAGACCTCGAGCAGCGCCTACTGCTGGCTGCTTGTCACTCGGACGATACCTGCGACCGTTCCCGGCACACTCCCCGGCGGAGCCTGCAACTCCAGGAAGTAGCTCCTCCCCTTGAACGGCACACCGGTAGCTCCATCCCGGTAGAAGTAGTCATGGTCGGTCGGAAAATGCAGATCGAGCTTGCCGTCGGGGCTGAAGGAGATTTTGGAAACGGTGTGCCCGTAGCTATCCACGATCCGGGCCCCATAGGCCGGCGCAAGATCCACATGGACCGCGACATTCTGGACCGCGGGCAACCGATTCGGACAGGTAGCATCGCGGCATGGGAAGACAGGAATGCGGATCGGTGTGGCCAGGTCCAGGTGATCGAATAAAACCGACAGCTCCGCTGCCAGGCGCAAACCGTCCAGGTTGTCCAGCTCGGTTTCGTCGCAAAACAACCCCACCCCATCTGCGTCGTTGTCCATCTGGCGCGGGTTGTAGACCGTGGAGCAGTTGTCGTCGACATCATCGACGCCGTCACCATCGTCATCGATATCGCAAGCGTTTCCCTCCCCGTCACGATCGGTGTCGACCTGGTCGAAATTGGAATCATTGATGCAATTGTCACATACATCGCCAACACCATCTCCGTCGACATCCAGCTGAGGCGGATCGTAATGCCGCGGACACTCGTCGACGCCGTTGGGCACCGCATCGCCGTCGATATCCGAATCGCAAACATCACCTTCACCGTCCAGGTCCACGTCCCCCTGCGCCGCGTTCGGATCGGCTGGGCAATTGTCATCAATGTCGATCACCGTATCTCCGTCAAAATCGTTGCATGGATTCCCCCGTCCGTCGCCGTCCGAATCCTCCTGCCCAGGATTGACCGTCTCCGGGCAGTTGTCGTCGGCATTGGTCACACCATCACCATCCCGGTCAGGGTCACAACGGTCTCCTATCAGATCCCCATCCTGGTCCGCCTGAGTGCGGTTGTGCTCCAGTGGACAGTTGTCCACACCGTCCGCCACGCCGTCTCCGTCGCCGTCGTCGGTAGGGGCGTTCGGATAACCGTCGCAGTCCGTGTCCGGGTTACCGAGCCCAACGGATGCATAAGCATTGATCACATCGCAAACATTCAGCAAACTCACACCATAGGCTCCCGTAGTCCAGTAACGGCGGGCCTGGGCCACGGTTACGTCACGGGCGTTGATGAACTGTGATGATTCGTTCAGTCGCGCCCGCACAACATCATGGAGCAGACGCTCAGCCTTGACTGTTCCAATTCCGCCGATCGTTAGACCGTTGTGGAATCCTCCGTCGGCGATCAGAAAGGCTACCTTGTTCGGGATACCGCTGTTGGTGTGGACTGCCCCGCAGTCGTTCCCCCCGGGACCGCAGTCCGGCACCGCCACGTCGGGGATTTTCTGATTCATGTGGTCCGGATCACTGAAGGCGGGCGGGTTGGACATGTCCCGAACAGCCCCGAAGCTACCCCCTTCGAGATCCTCACCGATTATCCAGTTCCCGTCCTGCATGGCGCCGAAGAAATCCGCGTAGCTCTCGTTCAGCGCGCCCGATTGATTCTCGTAACGCAACTCCGAAGTCGACGCAATGAGACCATGGGTAAACTCGTGCCCGAACACGTCTCTTGTCACCCAGCCATTTCCGAATTTTACGTGATCGCAACCCGAATTGTAGGAAGCGTTATTCCAGTCGCGTCCCCCGGACGGATTTCCGACGTGCACCATCACTTCGACTTCTTCCTCGTCTCCGTCCCAGGACCGTCGCCCGAACGTGTCGTAGTAGTAGTGGTACACCAGGTGGGAGTAGTCGTAGGCGTGCTGGCCGTCCAGGAAAGAGTCCGAAGCTGCTCCGGGATACCCCGTCGAACCGTCTTCGTCGAACCACTCATCGTCCACCGTAACAAACGGACTGTCCCAGCAACTGCTGCTGACCGAGAAGGCGACGTCCTCTATATCGAAATCCTCTCCCGGCCGGTCGGCGGTGATCTCCTCGAGATACTCGCGGATCGAACCGCCGGTCTCGGCATCGACGTGCACGATCCACGTTCCGGTTCTCCCGGTCACGGTGTCCACACCTTGAATCGCCACTCTCCACGCCAGACGGGTCGTCCCTCCCGTATCCACATCCAGATTCGGGTTGAACCACTCGAGAGACGGTTCACTGAGGGCTTCGTTCTGCACCGCCGGTAGGGCGGCCAACGCAGCGTCGATCGCCTGCCGGGGCGTCAGTTGGACCACCGAGTCGGGAAACGCCTGGTCCGGACTCATCCAGGCGGAACTGCCGTAGGCCATGCCCGGTTCAACTTCCACCGTGATCATCTCGGAACGGACCCGCTCGTTCGACCTTCGCAGGCCGAGCGTCACAAAACTCCTTCCGTAGTCTTCGACGATGCGGGCCAGGAACAGATCTTCGGTCGGGCTGCTCAAACGGTATAGGTTCTTATAGGTTTCAAGATACTCAAGAGCCGCTTCCACAGGATCGGTCGCGGATACGGTGATCTCCGCGTCCACCGTGACCGGGAACTCCCTGATAAACCGCACGGAGGGTGGGATCTGTGAGTCGGCCGTCAGCGCATCAAAGGCATCTTGTTGAGGGTCCGACCATTCGATGCACATACGAGGCGCGTCGATGGCGCCGGTTTCCCGGGACATGTAGGCAAGTTCCATCACGCCGTTGTTCGGCGAGGCCTCCAGTACGAGACCGTTGTCAATAACCTGGCCGCTGGACACGGCCTGCACCCACGCAGTCGCGTCCCAGCTTCGCGGACCTGTGCCTGCCGCATGCACCGGCTCATCATAGAGATCGACAAAGCCCGGGGATGTGTTCCACGTCAAACTCGACTCCAGCCAAGATCCCATAGCACCGTGGAGCGATACCAGGGAAGTGCCGAAAACTGAATTCGATTGCTGCAGCCACAGTGTGGCCTGCACAATCGTGGACCCGGAAGGGATGCTGTCCAACTGGAATCGGAGGAACGCGTGCGCTACGAAGGAGTCGTTGGACGCAAGAAGTTCACCCAGGTTGCCGAGCGGGTTGTCCGGATCGTCGGACCGGACAACGGCATCGGCGATCGCGATGAAACAATCCGATCGCGTACGAACACGATAGAATTGCAGCGAGTCACCCTGCGGCATATCGACGAATTGCCACTCCAGTGTCTCGCCGATCCGGTTCGCCGTCGTCACTACCGATGCCGGAAGCTCCGATCGGAACACTTCGAACGTCGGAGCACCTCCGGCCCAATCCAGCAGCACCTCACCGTTTACGCCCTTGGCGACTCGGAGGTCAACACCATCCACCTGCGCCGGGATGTAGCCACCCGCCGCCATACCGAGCACGATGACCGCAGGCACGATCCTGCGCAACAGTGAACGATAATCGGAGATTCTCGACTCGTATGGATTCTTTTTCATGATCGACAACTCCCAGGCCAACGATTGACCACAAGTTCGCGCGAGGTTGGCTCCCTCCTCTCGGGTCACCCCAATTGGTTCATCGAATATCCCGGGAATCCGGATCTAGGGCTACTGCATGATCATGCAGGAATCAGACCAGCCGCTCCCGCACCGCCCGGCGGACCGCCTCGGCGACGGAATGGACCTGGAGCTTGCCGTAGATGCCCTTGATGTGGAACCGGATGGTGTGGATGGTGACGCCGAGCTCATCGGCCGCCTCCTGGTAGCTTGACCCGTTCACCAGGCAGCGCAGCACTTCCTGTTCCCGCTCGGTGAGGGACAGGCCTCCGGGAGCCGAGCCTTCGACCGGGGCGAACCGGCCGTCCCCGCTCCGGAGCAGGTCCAGAACGGTCCTGGCCACCCCGGATGTCAACGGCGCTCCCCCTTCGGAAATCGAGCGGAGCTGATCCAGCAGCTCCCGGCTTTTGCTGCGTTTCAGGAGATATCCGTCGGCGCCGGCGCTGATCGCCTCCAGTATGGTGGACGGCTCCTCGAACATGGTCAGCATGACCACCGGGAGGTCGGGCGACATCTTCTTCAGGTCCCGGGTCGCCTGGATGCCGCTGATCCCCGGAAGCTCGACGTCCATGAGGACCATGTCCCAGGGCAGCCGTTCTCCGGCGTCCGCCCGGAACCGGGCCGCCTCCAGGAACCGTTCCGCCGAACCGTAAACACCGGCCAGCTCAAACCCCTGGGCGAAGCGGAAGAAATCCCCCAGGGTCGCCCTGTAGCGGGGATTGTCTTCGATCAGAGCCAGTCGAACATCTCCCAAAGCAGCACCTCGTCCTTAAGTTACATCAACGGAGGTCGCCTCGATAACTAGATGATCGTGCAGGGTCGAAACCGATCTCCACCCGGGTGCCTCCTCCCGGCCCCGGCCCCCATGTGACCACCGCACCGATGGCGGCAGCCCGTTTTTTCATGCTTATAAGGCCGAGCCCCTGCCCCTCCGTGCTTGCCGTCTCGGCCGGCATGCCGCAGCCGTCATCTTCCACCCAGAGAAGCCATCGCGCGCCTTCCGGGCCGATGCCCAACTCGATACGGGACGGCTTGCCGTGGCGTACCGCGTTGTGGATCGCCTCCACGGCGATGCGCTGCAGGTTCCGGCGCACCACCAGGGACAAACGGATATCCGGCCACGAGTCCGGCAGCACGGCGGCAAAACGGATCCCGCTGCCCGGCGGCACCATGCGGCGGCCCCGTTCCCGGAGATACTCGCCCAGGGCGCCCAGCGGCTCGGACTTGGACCTCAGGGTCCATATGATGTCGGTGAGCCCGGAGCCGAGTTCGTCGGCGGTTTCGGAAATCTTGCCGCTGAGATCCTTGCGCTCGGCCTCATCCAGGCGGTCATCGGTGACCAGATCGGCCAATAGACCGATACTGCCGAGGCCGGCGCCCAATTCGTCGTGAAGGTCCATGGCGATTCTCGTCCGCTGCCGTTCGAGACGCAGCAGCATGCCCAGGCGGATTCTGTACATCCCGTACAGCAAGGCGGCCGTCAACGTCACAAAGAGCGCCAGCGCCCAAGTCTGGCGGTACCAGGGCGGCCGGATCGTGAAGGCGAAGCGGGCTGGTTCCGCCGACCAGTTCACGCCGTCGAGAGATGCGATCACCTCCGGTCGATAATCGCCCGGGGGAAGATCGAAGAAGCGGAATCCGGGCTGCCTGGACTCGACCCATGGTGCGTCGGGGCCGGAGCGGATCTTGTACCGGATGAGGGACGGATCCCGGTAGGACAAGGCGGCGAACGACAGTTCCAGTCGGTTCCTTGAGTACGGGATCTCCGGAGACTCATCGAGAGGCAGCCGCTTGCCGTCCACGGCGATATCAACGAGGCGAACCCGAGGCGGGGCGGGGCGGGAACTCCGGGCCGAAACCGGCACCTGGACGACGCCGGCGGATGTGGCCAGCCAGAGGGATCCGTCCGTTGACTCGAGAACACCCCCGCCACCGATGACCGGAACTCCCTGCCAGGCGCCCGGCGACTCCAAAACATCCCATCCTTCGAGTCGGTCCAGGTCCTCGATCACCCGGACCAGCGTGCCGTGCCCGGTCACCCAAACCCCTTCCTCGGGAGATGAGACCAGGTTATGAGTCCAACTGGAGGGCAGGCCGGAAGAAGCGGGCACCGCTTCCCAGGTACCGTTCCTCCTTCGAAGCACCCCTCCGGACGTCGCCGCCCATATCGCCCCGGAAGGGAGCTGAAGTAGCGCCTTGACCTGGTGCTGCGCCGCCAGAAGCTCGCACGTCCATGCATCGGGGTCCATTGCCCTGGCCGGCTCCGTATGGCAGATCGCTCCCACCACACCGGCCCACAAATGGCCGGAGGCGTCTTCCAGAAAGGCACGGGGGAATGTCGAACTTTCCGGGAGCACTCCCGCCACCGCCGGCGGGCCGCCATCCGGCTGCGTCTTGAGGATCTCTCCGCCCACAGGCAGCCAGACCGTGCCGTCCCTCGATCGTGCACAGCGCCCGAAATAGACTTCCGGCGGCAGGCTGTGAACAGTGGTGTCGATACCGTCGAATTCGAGGATTCCCCGGCGTCTTCGTGGCGTTGTCTCATCGATGGACACGGGTAGCCACAGCCGTCCCGCGGCATCGTGGCAGGGTTCTTCCCGGCCGATCAGAGCCTTCTGGTGGTACTTCGCTTCCACAGCACCCTGCGGGTCGATCACACCGATCCCGCTCCAGGTGGCGACCCACATATCGCCGCCGTGCTGGGCCAGGAAACGGGCGTGCTCACTGGGCAGGCCGTCTTCCTGGGTGAAGACCACCGTGTCCGGCTCCGGGAACTGGAATAGCCCCAGGTAGTTCCCGATCCAGAGGCTGCCCTCGTCATCCACCAGGATCGGCCCTCCGGTTTTCTTGAAATCGTCGTGCTCCCGGATGATCTCGGCGGAGCCGTCGTTCCGGATTGCCACCAGAGTCCGGCCGAAGGCGATCCAGACCGTGTCGCCCCGCAGCGCCATGCGGACAGGGCGATCGTCCACCGCGGCCAGTTCCCGGATCCGGCCGGCAGAGCTCTCCAGGATGCGACAAGGGTACTGGCCTTCCAGCAAGAACAGGGATCCGTCCGGACGGACTAGCGCGTCATAGATCTGAGCCCTTCGCAAGGTCAGGTCCTGGATCATGCCGTCCCTTACCGGCCGCAGGCCCAGGGTCGTCAGCAGCAGGAGGCCGCCGTCCCGGCCGGGGCGCAGCTGTCTCGGCTTCTCCCCGGCACTCCGTGGAAACGGAAGTGTCAGCCACGGGCCGCCTTCCGCCTGCACCAGCAGGTCTTCGCCGCAGATGAGGTACAGAGAACCGTCCGAGGTAAACGCCGCATCTCGGACGTCGTGTATTCCCTCCCCGTCAGGGCCGCTTACCGCCGCGAGGCCGGCACCGGTGACGCGAAAGATCCGGTTCTCCGGATGCTCCCTCGCCACTACCGCACCACTCGGGCCGACTGCAACAAGATCGATCAGCCCGAAGGTGACGTCGCGACCCCAGCGGCGCATCTCCCGTCCGTCGTAACGGATCAGACCGCCGTTGGTCCCGATCCACAGAAACCCCTCTGTGTCCTGGGCTAGTGCGGTGACTGAGGAAACCGGCAGCCCGGCGCGCTGGTCGAAATGCCGTACCAGCCTGGATTTCGCCGTTGCCGTACCCAGGAACAGGGCAAGGGCCAACGGCCAGATCGTCCCCCGCATCCGCATGAGGCGAGTATACGCCGAGTGGGGCGCTATCTCGGCACGATCCCCTTGGGCACACGCCAGGGGACCAGTTCAACACCCAGCCGCCCGGCCTTCACCGACGGATCCCTGGCCACCATCTCCGCCA
>JACXWD010000004.1:16729-30667 GCA_014764515.1 Candidatus Polarisedimenticola svalbardensis
TTCAACAGCACCAGCTGGTAGGTGGTCATCTCATACTGGGGCGGCTCATCCGCCATGGCTGCCGCGCCAGCGACCAAGGTCACCACGGCAATAAAGAACCGCCCCAGTCTTGTATGCATCGTTCTACCAGTCTGCCGGAGGTGCGACTTCCACGGTAGTCTCCGCAGTCTCCTCGCCTACCGTCAATACGACCTTGTAGGTCCCGCCATCAACAAACTGTTTCTGCCCGCCTCCATGGTCGGCGGTAGGGATACGGTGCTTGGCATCGGCCTGAAGATCCCAGACCGCCCGGTTCACACCGTTTCTCGCCACACCAGACAGCTCGCGGATTGTGAATCCGCTTCCGTCCTGAATCGCGAGTTTATACGACTCCCCGGCCGCCTCACGGATCCAGAAGTTGATCGTCGCCCCCATAGGCGGGTTCTGTGCACGGAAGATGCCGTGGCCCGCACCATAGGACCGCATGGAAAGCTGTTTGCCCTTCGCCGGCATGATGTCGAACAACGCCACCGGTCTTGTCAGCAGCTCCGGCGTCATCTGCGAGAGGAACGAGGCGTCATCCAGAACCCAGATCGACCGGCCATGGGTGCCCAACACCAGATCCTTTTCCCGGGGATGCACCACCAGATCGTCAACCGCCACAGGCGGCAGACCGTTGCCGTTGAGCTTCACCCAGTGCACGCCGCTGTCGACAGTGACGTAGACCCCGAATTCGGTTCCGGCATACAGGACCAACCGGTTCACAGGATCCTCGGTCAGCTCGTTGATCGGATTGCCGTCAGGGAGATCGCCGGCGATGGAACTCCAGCTCTTCCCCAGGTCTGTTGTTTTCCACGCCAGCGGCCGGAAATCGTCACTGCGATGACCATCCGCCGCCAGGTACGCGACTTTCTCGTCATGCTTCGACGCCACAACGGAAGAAACGTACAGAATGCCGATATCGTCCGGTGTGACGTCGTTCCAGGTTTTACCTTCGTCGGTGGTGACCTGCACCATGCCGTCGTCGGCACCGGTCCACAGCAGGCCCTGTTTCAGAGGCGACTCTGCGATGTTGGTCAGGGTGCCGTACGCCTCGGCGTTGGAGCCGACCACGTCGGTGCGACCCGGCTCGTTTCGTGTCAGGTCACCACTGATGGCGAACCATTTGTCTCCCCGCTCGGTGAGTTTGAACAGCTTGTTGCCACCATGGTACAAAACGGTGGGATCGTATTTGGAGATCAGGAACGGCGCGTTCCAGTTGAACCGCAACCGGGGCTCCCCTTCCCGCGGCGCCGGCCGGATCAGCCGAGCCAGATGAGTGTCCAACCGCCTCCGTATGAGGGAGCCGCCCTGAGAGGTCGTGTAGATCAGGTCCGGATCGGTGGGATCGAATCCAACATCGAAACCGTCCCCGCCGCCGACCATCTCCCAGTCCTTGCTGAGGATGCCGTCCTTGTTGGTGTCTTCCACGAAGTGAGACGTTTCCGATGGGCCGATATAGGAACCGTTGTCCTGCAGGCCGCCGCCGATGCGATACGGCTCACTCATGTCCACCGAAACCTCGTAGAACTGTCCTACCGCCATGTGGTTCAGGTAGTCCCAGGTTTTGGCCCGGTCATGGGTGATATAGATCCCGCCGTCGTTCCCCACCAGGATCTGGTTACTGTCCAGCGGGTTGACCACGATGGCGTGGAAGTCCACATGCACCCGCTCACTCCCCGACCTGCGGAACGTCCTGCCGCCGTCATCGGAGATCGCCAGGTCCCAGCCGGGGAGGTACACCCGGTTCTCGTCTTCCGGATCTACCGCCACCCGGGTGAAATAGAACGGCCGGAACAGGATGTCGGTGAGCCGCTCCCAGCTCTCCCCCCGGTCGGTACTCTTGAACAGGCCGCCGGAGGGCGAGTAGTTCTCCATCATGGTTCGGCCGGAGCCACCGTAACTGCTCTCCACCACGGCGAACAGATGATCGGTGTTGGTCGGCACCACCGCCAGGCCGATCCGGCCGGTCACAGGAGGCAGGCCGACCGTCAGCTTCTTCCAGTTCTTCCCGCCATCGTCGGACCGGAAAATGCCACCTTTCTCGCTGTTGCCGGTGAATCCCCAGGTCGCACGCCTGCGGGTGTACATCGCAGCGTAGACCGTGTCCGGTTTGGCCGGATCAATGATCACATCCGAGGCGCCGGTGGCGTCATCAACTTTCAGCGCATGGACCCAGCTCTTGCCGCCGTCGGAGGTTTTGTAAATCCCCCGCTCAGGGCTGGCTCCCCAGAGATGGCCGAGAGCGGCGACGTAGCAGACATCCGGGTTCCGTGGGTCCACGGCGATCCGGGGGATGTCGTGGGTCTCTTCCAGGCCGAGATGATCCCAGCTCTTCCCGCCGTCCACCGAACGGTACATGCCGTTCCCCCAGGACGAACTGTTGCGGCCGTTCCCTTCTCCGGTGCCGACCCAGACGAATTTGCCTTTATCGTCTTCGCCGGGACCGTCGGCCACCACCACGGCGCCGATGTTCTGGGTGGCCTGCTTGTCGAATACGGGAGAGAACGTCACCCCCATGTTGTCGGTCTTCCACAGTCCGCCGGTGGCGAACCCGACGAAGAAACTGGTCCGGCTTCCCGGCACCAGCCCGATAGCCGACACCCGCCCACCCATGTTGGCCGGACCGACCGAGCGCCAGGGCACATGCTTGAAATCGTCGGCAGTCAGTTGCCGGACGGCATCTTCGGCAAGTGCCGCACCGGCACAAGCGACAAGAAGGAAGGCGCACAGCGCCGGAAGAATGATCGTTCTGCGGTTTTTCATGATTCCTCCCGAAATTGCCGGGAGTAGTTTAACCCAAGTCGGCCGCCTCACCGGACCGGCTTGCGCGGGTCGTATCCGGTCACCACCCAGTCCTCTTCCGAATGAGACCGTTCAACCGTCGCCCCACTGGGACAGTTGATGATCATGGAGACCGAGGGATCTTCCTCGATCAGCTCATGGATCGACCAGAACCGGAACCCGATTGGCGGCTCTACCGAGTCGCCGTTGCAACGGAACTGCCATCCGCTGTCTTCCGAACCGTCGGCTTCGTTTCGGCGCCCCCACAGAACCGGCTTGCCTTCGTTGGCGATATGCTCGCAAACCTGTACGGCACGATCGAGATCAGGCCTTCCCCGTCTCATCCCAACACCCCCTGTCTGTCGTTCAACAGAACTGCCGGCAGTTCCACCTCACTACTGGTTACGTTGTCGTAACGGGGAGATCGGTTCCGGGGAAAGTGAAGTTTGTTTGAAGGAGGGAAATGCGGGCCGGCCGACTGATGGCGACAGGCCCGCCGATGATTAACGATTCGGGTCAGTGGGACCACAATCCGGAGGTGGGGCACCGTCTCTGCAGCATTGATTCTCGCAGCACTCGTAATACCCCTGTTTGCACCCACTTCCACCTCCGCCTCCACCGCCGCCGCCCCGGCAGGACCTGCATTCATCACAGGAGACTACCGTCGATGCCGCCAGTCGCACCACACCGACCGCTCCTCCGATGCAGGTAGCTCCGAAGGTCGTTGCACACGAAGCTGCCAGGGCAGTCCCGCCTACGATCGTACCCACCGCCGAAATGCCGCATGTAAGGCACGGCCCCCAGCAACTCATCGGCACCGGGCCGCCCATCTCGGGGATTTCGTATCGGTCCCCAACCACAGCCTGCATCTCCTGGAAGACCGGAAGGGCTCGGTGATACCAGCCGTCCGCGCTGTAGTGCCAGGCGAGATTGGTGAACTCCGGGCGGATTTCAACACCTGGCGGGACGGCGCCCGCTGCAACACCGGTCGCGAGCTGATAGAGCAGTGCCGGCTCCAATTCTTCCAAATGACCGTTGACCGAAACTGTCGCCATGACGCCATCGGGGATGTCACCAACGTCAACCATCAGCGCTACCCGGGGAATGTTGAATTCAAATCGATCCGGGCCTGCTTCATCCCGGATGGTGAATTCCCGGTCATCCAGGCAGGTCGTTCGGGCAAACACTTCGTTCCAGGATGCCGCTTCGGCCCGCAGTGGACCATCAAGGATGCGAACCGCCTGGAGATCGTCCTGGTCGAATGGCTGACCCACCGACCGGTGGTTCAGCGAGCCTTTAGAGATCGAGACCTGGTAGCACCCGCCATCCAGGGCAAACGACAGCCTTTTCTCGTAGAAATCGGTGAAATCGAGCTTGTAGAGCACGCCGCCATGTTCGAACTGGACGACTCTGGGGAGTGGCGCCCTTTCAACGGCGCCTGCGACGGATAGAGCCACGAGGCAGGCAATGAGGAACAGAACAGAGGGGGCGATCCTTCGTTTCAAACTGACTTGCATGATTTTCCTCCCGGAGGACCTGATCGGTCCATGAAGGAGGAGGCGATGTGCGGGGACCTGTCGAGTGGAATAAGCCGGTTAAGCGAACTCGCGCCTGGCTGTCAAACTGGCTCCCAGGAATCCTGCAGCGGCCAGGAAGGTCATCCCCCAGGAGCCGGGCCCGGCGCCTGTGAAAATCTCGAGCCCCGCCAGGATCATCGTGTAGACCGTAAGACCGGCATAGGTCATTACCATGAACCGGGCGCGTGGCGGACTCAACACTCCCTTACTGTACAGACGCCTCAACAGGACGGAGGGCGCCACGACGAACAGGACGCACCAGGCCGCCACCAAGGCGGTGACCAGAACCGACTGTGAAGCCCGATAAGTTGAACCGAGCAGGATCGTCACCAGCACAAGAAGCGTCAGGCTTACCCAGACTGTTCGTTTGCCATACCGTCTTTCCTTTGCCACTTTCGATCTCCTGGTTCGAGGCGCCGCGGGACCGGCTTTCTTCCACTCCCAAGTATCGTTCACCGATCCCTGAAAGTCGGGTCATTCCCGGACTCCGGTTTCCTGACGGAAACCAGGTTCGTTACTGAATCGCCAACGCCCTTATCGCACCACGTACATGGAACTCACGTTCTTCCTGGCCGTTGAACGTCTCGTACTGCAGCGGCTCCCATCCGGTAGCCGGATTCCATCCAGTCCAGGCTGCTTCGCCGGTATCGTCGATCCAGTCGATCCAGAGTGTTCCGTTATGGCTGTGAACCTGGGGGTCCATACGATCGTCGTAGGTGCTGATCGCCATGATCTCCGGGATCCAGGCCGCCCCATCCCAGCTGGCAAGCACAACCTGCCTGGGAGTCTGGTTGAAGCCGTAATCATGGACCTCGTAGACCACACGCAATACACCGTCATGGAACACGCCGGCCGGCCGGCAGGACGCATCCGATGCCGCCGAAACCTGGACTGCAGAACTCCAGACGACCAGGGCCGCGTCGGTCTGGCGGTGCATCACCTTCGGCGTGGAACCATCCACCCAGTAGAACAGGTGCACGTCGCCGGTGTCCGGATCCAGCACCAGCGCCGGGTCCAGCTCGTCATCCAGGGATCCGGCCAGAACCTCAGGGGTCGTCCACGCGCCACTTTCGAAGCGGCTGAGAACGACGTCGTAGCCCTGGGCCGAATTCCGGGACCAGGCTACCAGCGGGATGCGGGGAGCCGAGGTGACCAGCATCGATGGCGCGCCGTCACCGTTGATTTCACCGTCCGGGTTGAGGACAACCCTGTTGGGGCCGTCCGGGTTGAACCGCCGCCAGATGGTGACCGGATCCGGATCTTCAAGAATTTGACTCAGGATATAGATGTCCGCCATCCCGGAGGATCCGCCGGTGGGAATCGTCGACCCCACCTCAGCCAGCACAGGGGCTGCAGATATCAGGAGGAGAACCAGAGAAGTGAACGTTCGCCTCAGCATGACCCACCTCCCGTGAGACATTCGTTGAATTCCTTCCATTCAGGCAGCGACGAGTCCACCCGCGCCGCATACGATTTCAAGGTCCTGAGATTGATTTTCATCGCAGCTGTGTTCCCGGTTTTCTCCGCAACCTTCCAGAGGTAAAAACAGTTCCTGAACACCAGGGATAGATAATCGCGAGGCCGGGCGATGGTGTTCGATTGCCTGCAATAGGATTCGACCATGGGGTCGTCCCCGTCCTTCCACGCAATGATGGCCATATCACCCAAAGCCAGGGCCAGCTGCTTCTCGTAGCCTTCTTTCTTGGCTTGAGCGATGACCTCCCCGAGGATCTCACGGGCTTTCTTCCGTTTCCCTCTCGCCATGTAAGCGGCAGCCAGGTTCCGACGTGCACGGCACCTGTCAAACTTCAAAGACTGCTCTCCATAAAGCGCGGCGGCACGTTCGAAGCAAACGGCTGCGGACTCCCACTTTTCTCTCGCGCCTTCTATGTTGCCCTTTGACATCATAATTCCGGCGACCAGTGACTCCTCACCATTGGCATCGGAGTCGATCAGTGCGGCTCGTTCCAGCAGCACTGCCGCAATCTCAAGCCGTCCTTTGTGGTGTGCAGACATCGCAAGAAGGTGGAACGCGACACGCTGCTGGTGCGGGGTCGCCCCTTTGAGGTCCAGCACCAGTTCCGATTCCTCCCTGGCAGCTTCGTAATGCCCCGATTGCAACAGACAGGTCGCCTTGTTCAGGGCAAGTTGGACCCGGCTCTCATCCGGCGTCATATCGGGGCAAACCGAAGGAGCGCACTCCAGTAACATTTCGTAAAGCCCCAAAGCAGATATGTAGTCGCCAGACTGTTTAAGCTGGTGGGCTTCCGCCAGCATCTCGGCCGGGGCCATTTTGTTGCCGGCAGCAGGCAGCGTCTCCCGCTCCAGATCCAGCTCGTACTGCTCCGACAGTGAGGTCACACTGACTCCGTAGATCCGGCCCAGTGTGAACATCCTGCGGAACGAAGGCTCGGCCTGGCCATTTTCGATCCTGGAGAGGTGTGATTTGGTCACCTGCTCCCGGTAGGAACTGGCCAGTTCCTCCACCGCATCCAGCGACAGTTTGCGCGCTTCACGGATCGACCGCAGGTGCATGCCGAACCGCCTTATGCCTCGCGTCTGTTCTCCCATAATACGAGGATCCCCCAATTTGGACTCCGCCCTACGGTGCAATCCACGTTCCTTCGAACCGGTTGCCGTAGTGGCACATCTATAGATATCCGCACATCGCCCTGATCGGGCCATATTTTCTTCAAAACTGGGTTTCGGATCGGAAACCCCCACGGTTCCACCCATGCATCGACCAGTCGATTTGGCCTTCCCCGTCTCACCCCAACACCCCCTGTCTGCACATAAGAAGAACTGCCGGCAGTTCAACCTCACTACCTGGTACGTTCCCTTGAGGGGGTGATTGGTTCCGCGAAACGGTTGATTCCATGACAAAAACCGGCGACCCTGAGGCCGCCGGTTTTCATCAACCCAAACGAATTGTTCTAAAAGCTAAACCGTCTCGGCCACCCGGTCGTAATCGACCTTCGCCCCGTCCTGGGTGCGGAGGACCTGGTAGTCGGCCAGGAGGTCCATGGTGACCTGGCCCGGTTTTCCGGTGCCGATGGTGCGCTTGTCGATATCGACCACCCCTATGATCTCGGCCCCGGTGCCGGTGAGGAAGACTTCGTCGGCGTTGTAGAAGTCGTGGAGAGCCAGGGCTCGTTCCTCGACCTGCATGCCGCGTTTTTTGGCCAGTTCGATGACCGACGCCCGGGTGATGCCGCCCAGGGCGCCCTGGAGCAGGTCCGGGGTTTTCACCACGCCGTTCTTCACCATGAAGATGTTGTCGGCGGTGCACTCGGCAACGCAGCCTGCGTGGTTCAGCATGATCGCTTCGGGAACGCCGGCCTTCTTGGCTTCGATTTTCGCCAGGATGTTGTTCAGATAGTTCAGGGACTTGATCCGGGGATCGATGCAATCGATCGGCACCCTGCGGGTGCTGGCGGTGATGAGAGAGATGCCGTTGTCGTATAACTCCTTCGGGTACAACGCGATATCGTCCACGATGATCACCACCGTCGCCTTGTCGCACTTGGCAGGATCGATGCCCAGATCACCCTTGCCCCGGGAGACCACCAGCCGGATATAGACGTCCTTTTTACCGTTGGCCGCAACGGTATCGATGGTCGCCTGGCACATCTCGTCGAAGGTCAGGCCTGAATCCAGCTCCAGCGTCTTCATCGACTCGTACAGGCGCTGGATGTGCTCCTTGAGGCGATAGATATTCCCGCCGTACACCCGAATCCCCTCGAAGGTGCCATCACCGTACAGGAACCCGTGGTCCATGACCGATACCGTTGCTTCTTCCTTGGAGACTAGCTTTCCGTTCAGGTAAATCTGCATCTCTATCTCCATCTCTCCTCGCGCGACGCAACGGCGCCGCGGGTGTCAAAAGCTCGTTTCAGCGATACTCTGTCCGTCCCTTGCACCACGCTCAGGAAGAACGCGTGCAGTCGGACATCGCCGGTCAGCTCCGGGTGGAACGTGCACGCGATGACCCGCCCCTCCCGAACCAGCACCGGTTCCCCCTGCCATGATCCCAGAACCTCCACTTTGCCGGATAGACGGCGGAAGCGGGGGGCCCGGATAAAAACGGCGGCCATCCTGCCGCCTGGAATATCTACTGCAAGTTCGGTCTCGAAGGAGTCGACCTGGCGGCCGAATCCGTTCCGTTCGATGGTGGCGTCGATAAGTCCCAGGCTCGGCTGCTCCGGGTTCAGGACTTCCCTGGAAAGGAGGATCGCACCGGCGCAGGTTCCCAGTATCGCGCCACCACTGCCGTGAAACTCCTGCAGCCGGTCGAACCAGGGCTCGTCCTGCATCAGGTTCAGGAGCGTGGTGCTTTCCCCGCCGGGCAGGACCAGGCCGTCCAGGCCGGAAAGCTCGGCAGCGCGACGGACCTCCACCACTTCCACCGGGATGGCATTGCCCCACGCCGCCTGCTGCAAGGCGGTGGCGTGGGCGGCAAAGTCGCCCTGCAGGGCAAGAACCCCGATCTTCAAGTCACCAGCCCCGCGTCTGCATCAGCTCTTCCGGCAGCAGGCTGGAAGTTTCGATGCCGTCCATGGCGGTGCCCAGGCCCCGTGAGACCTCCAGCACGACCATCGGATCTTTGTAATGGGTCACAGCCCGGACAATGGCATGGGCTCTCTTCTGCGGGTCTTCCGATTTAAAAATGCCCGATCCGACGAACACCGCCTGGGCACCCAGTTGCATCATCAGGGAGGCGTCGGCCGGAGTTGCGATACCACCTGCCGCAAAGTTCGGCACCGGCAGCTCGCCGGTTTCCGCCACCATGCGGACCAGTTCGATCGGCGCTCCCAGGTTCTTGGCCTCGGTCATCAGCTCTTCCTGGCCCAGTTGGGTCAGGCGGCGCATGCCGCTCATGACCGTGCGCATGTGCCGCACCGCTTCCACGATGTTCCCGGTGCCGGCTTCGCCCTTGGTCCGGATCATCGCCGCACCTTCACCGATCCGCCGCAACGCTTCGCCCAGATCCCGGCAGCCGCACACCACCGGCACGGTGAAGGCGAACTTGTCCAGGTGGAACGCCTCGTCTGCCGGCGTCAGCACTTCGCTCTCGTCGATGTAATCCACACCCAGGGCTTCCAGCACCTGGGCTTCGGCGAAATGGCCGATGCGGCACTTGGCCATCACCGGGATCGAAACCGCCTTCTTGATCCTCTCGATCATGTCCGGGTCGGACATCCTGGCGACGCCGCCGTCTTTGCGGATATCCGCAGGCACCCGTTCCAGCGCCATAACGGCGGTTGCGCCGGCGTCCTGGGCGATGCGGGCCTGGTCATCGTTGGTGACGTCCATGATGACGCCGCCCTTGAGCATTTCGGCCAGGCCGGTCTTGAGACGGAGCGTTCCCTTGTTTTCGTTGTTCATGGCTCTCCCTCGATCCCGTCAGCTCACGCCCGGTGTTCGCACAAATCCAGGCGACTCCAGGAAGAAGTGTGACTTTTTGTAGCAGTTTTATGAATATCGGACAATTTCCGTGCCTCCAAAGCCTATAAGATCGGCATCGCTTCAACAAGCGGCTCTCCACCCTCGTGGGTTGAATCGGACCAACGACTGCGGATCAGGTCACCCAGGGTCCGGATCCCCAGATCGATCTGGTCCGGGGATACGGAAGAATAGGTCAGGCGCATGGTGCTGCTGCCGCCGGCGCCCGGCCCCTGGCCGTCCACGTGGAACAGGTCGCCGCGGCTGAACAGAACACCTTTCCGGCGGGCTGCAACGAACAGTTCGCCGGAATCAAGACCCTCGGGAAGGCGGACCCATAGAAATAGACCACCTGGCGGTGTGGTCCAGCGCACCCGGCCGGGGAAGTAACGGGACATGCTTTCCAGCATCAGGTCGCGGCGATTGCGATATTCGGCGCGCACCCGCTTGAGGTGCGGCCGCAGGCAACCGGCGGCCAGGTAATGGTGCAATCCGGCCTGGAGGATCGGGCTGGTGCCGCAGTCGGAAATCTGCTTCAGTGCAACCAGTCGCCGCAGCACCTCTTTCGGTGCGGCCACCCAACCGACCCGGACTCCAGGCATCAGTTTTTTCGAGAACGTTCCGAGGTAGATCACATGCCGGCCATGATCCAGTGCGTGCAGGGTCGGTATTTCCTTGCCTTCGAATCGCAGGTCGCCGGCCCAGTCGTCCTCGACTATCGGGCAACCGTAACGGATGGCCAGGGCCAGCAGTTCCCGGCGCCGGGACTCGGGCATCACGGCGGTGGTCGGGTTCTGGAAGGTCGGCTGCAGGTAGATCAACTGCGGTCGGTGGCGGATCAGCGCCGCCTCCAGGAGATCGGGACGGATGCCCTGGTCGTCCATCGGGACCCCGACCGTCTTTGCGCGGAGAGACCCGAGTACGCTCAATGCGCCGGTATAGGTCGGGTCCTCGACGATGGCGGTGTCACCAGGGTCCAGGAAAGTGCGAAAGACCAGTTCCAGCCCTTGCTGGGCGCCGTTGGTAACAAGAATCTGGCTACCCCGAATCTCCGAGCCTTTACGGGTCATCTCTTCCGCCAGGGTGTTCCGCAGAGCCGGGTAACCGGCGGTAGGGCCGTAGGCCAGGAGGGCGGCGCCCTCCTCCTTCATCGCCATTTTGATCGACTTGAGGAATGCGCCTGCAGGAAGCAGCTCACGGTCCGGATAGGAGCCGGCGAAGGAGATGCCCTCATCGGCGGTGGCCAGCTGGTAGGCGGAGAGCAGCCGGTCCACACCGGGACCGTCTACGGTCTGGGAGAAGGCGGAGAACCACTCCTCCCCGGTCCTGTCTCCACTACCGGGGGTTGCATGCGGAGGCAGTCCTGTGTCTGCAGGCTCTGATGCAATGAATGTGCCCCGCCCGGTCCGACCGTGGACGAATCCGGCGGCAGCCAGAAGATCGTAGGCGGCTACGACGGTGTTGCGGTTGACATGTAAGGAGCGGGCCAGGTCCCTGGTCGGTGGAAGGCGGTCGCCCTGGGATAATCTGCCGTCGGCAGTGGCGGCCTGAATTCCGTCGGCGATCTGCCGATAGACCGGAACCTCACTGTCCACATCGATGGTCAGACCGGGAATGGTCATGTCGAACTCTCCCGCACCTGTCGATTGGCCCGTATGGACCGACCCAGTTGGACCCAGAATACCCGGAACCGGTCTGCTTGGCCCAGAAGCACTCCAGGCTGAAATATTCAGTCGCCTTCATTGGCTTTGTATTCCAGACCCAGCCAGACCATTGGACCTGCTTGGACTGTATTGGACCAGTCCAATATGCGGGTCCAATCGGGATAATAGCACAGTCCAATCCAGATGAATAGGGACCAATATAGTCCAATTATCGGGGACATGACGGGGACAGGCACGTAACCTGGGTTTTGGGGACACCCTTGAATGAAGCCGAGGCTGCGGACCAACCAAGGGTGTCCCCAAAACCCAGGTTACGTGCCTGTCCCCGTCAGAAAGTGCGGGCGCGGAGGGGGAGCATTTTGTCCACTCGGGACAGGAGCTCGTCCAAGCCTCTGCCTTTGGTGGCGGAGATGGCTACGGCATCCCGGCCGACCAGCAGGTCGTTCCGGCCGGCTTCATCCAGCAGGTCGGTTTTGTTGAATACCAACAGCCGTGCGATCCCGCCGTACTCCAGTTCCTTGAGAATGGTGTCCACCGCACGGATCTGGGCTTCGTGCCTGGGATGGGATCCGTCCACCAGGTGGATCACAAGGTCCGAGTCCTCGATCTCCTCCAGCGTTGCACGGAACGCCGCCAACAGGTCCTTGGGCAGATCCCGGATGAACCCAACCGTGTCGTTGATGACGATCTCCCGCTCCCGCGGCAACCGCAGTCTCCGGCTCGTAGGATCCAGGGTGGCGAACATACGGTGTTCCACGAACACCTCGCTCCGTGTCAGCCGGTTCAGGAGGGTGCTCTTGCCGGCGTTGGTGTAGCCGACCAGGGAAACCACCGGCACGTCCCGGTCACGTCTCCTGGCCCGGCGCTGCTCCCGGCGACGTCGCTCGGTCAGCAATCGTTTCTCCAGAACGCCTATGCGATCGCGCACCCGGCGGCGATCGATCTCCAGCTTCTGCTCGCCGGGGCCTCGGCCTCCGATACCACCCATGAGCCTGGACAGGCCCGAGTCACCCCGGCTGGCCAGTCGCGGCAGGAGGTATTTCAGTTGCGCCAGCTCCACCTGGATCTTCCCTTCACTGGTCCGGGCCCGCTCGGCGAAAATATCCAGGATCAACTGGCTGCGGTCGATGACCTTGAGGTCGGTGGCCTGGGCAATAGCCCGGGCCTGGGCCGGTGTCAGGTTCTGGTCCACGATCATGAAATCGGCCTGCAGGCGCTGGGCGTGGATGATCATGTCCTGGAGCTTGCCGGCGCCCATGAGGGTCCGGCGATCGAACGACTGCCGCCGCTGGACCGTCCTTTCCACCACCGCCAGGCCGCTGGACGCCGCCAGCTCCGCCAGTTCATCCATGGATTCTTCCGCATCCACCCTGCGGCCGGTGGTGACGTGGACCAGGATCGCCCGTCCATCCCGGCCTGCCACCCGGGTCTTCAGCCGCTGGCGGTCGAACTCCTCTTCCAGCGCCGCGATCAACGACGGGAAGTCGTCGTCAACACGATGGGCAGGGCGAGGCGGGAACAGTTGGTACCGCCCCAGGCCGGCGGTCTGGGGTTGGCCCTCCTCCGCCGGCAACAGGTGAGCCACCCGCACCGGGCCTGGACTACCGTCGGCGTTCACCGCGATGATCGCCAGGGCATCCAGCAGATGCAACGCGATCGGCGCCAGGTCCACAGGCTCCAGCTCCCGGTCTCCGATCCTGGTGGCGATGAACCGCAGGGTGCAGAACCGGGTCCTGCCGGACGGGGCGCTGGGTTCTCGAGGGACCTCCACCCGGGAGGCATCCCCAACCGACATCTTCTCGATCCTGCCGGCCCGGTCCACCAGAATGCCGATGCGACGGTTGAGCTCGGCGGAGATCGACGCCATCTCCCGGGCCAGGTCCTGGCTCAGGATCAGGCTGGGTGGAATACGACGACGTCCCAGCCGCTCCAGCCTCTTCTTCTGTGCGTGTGAAAGGCCCAGCAGGTTCCCGCGGATCTCTGTAATTAGGGCAACCCTCCCAGGCTCAGATCCGGCCGACGAAATGGGTGCCGGCCCGACCTTCGATCGCCTGCTCCAGATTGGCGGCGTTGGTAATCATCGCTCGCCGGCCGCCGGCCTTCAGGAAGCGGATCACAGCTTCCACCTTCGGCCCCATGCTTCCTGGCGGGAAATGACCCTCGGCGTAGAACACCTCCAGCTCTTCCAGCGTGACCGCGCCCAGGGGGCGCTGGGTCGGCTTGCCGAAATCCAGCAGCACCTGGGGAACGTCGGTGAGGATGATCAAAAGAGAAGCATCGATATTGGATGCCAGCACGCTGGAGGTCAGGTCCTTGTCGATGACCGCTTCCACGCCGCAATACCGGTTCTGGGCATCGACCTTGATCGGGATACCGCCACCGCCACAGGCGACTACGATATGGCCGGCATGGGCCGCATCACGGATCATCTGTCGCTGCACGACCTTCAGAGG
>JACXWD010000004.1:30767-79526 GCA_014764515.1 Candidatus Polarisedimenticola svalbardensis
GCCGACCTGGGGACCGTTGCCGTGGGTCACCACCAGGTCGTAGTCCCGGTCCACCAGGTGCATGAGGCACTGGGCGATCTTGTCCGAGTTCCGGACATGATCCTCGTAGGTCCCTTTTTCGCCCTTGCCGATGAAGGCATGGCCGCCCATGGCGACCATCACCAGCTGCTTGTCCGACTTTTTGATATTCACGCTACTATTGTAGGTCCAGGTGGAGGGTAAGTCATGGATTCTATCGTTCTTGTCACCGGCGCCGCCAGAGGGCTGGGCCTTGAGATGTGCCGCCAGTTGCTTGCGGAGGGCCGAATGGTGGTCGCCGCTCCCAGAAAAGCAGGGGAACCGGAGCTTGAGCGATTATCCGAGGAGTCCGGCGGCCGGCTCCACATTGTTCCGATGGATGTGGGCGACGAAGACTCCATCCGCAGCGCCGCCGGCCGGATCGCAGGGCTGGTGGACCGGATCGACATCCTGATCAACAACGCCGGGGTCTACCCGAAGATCGGGACGGTATCGTCCGGCATCGACTCCGCCGAAATGATCCGGGCGTTCCGGATCAATACGCTGGGCCCGATGCACGTTGTAACCGCCCTGCTGCCGCTGTTGCGCAAGGGCAAGGACCGCAAGCTGGCCCAGATCACCAGCAAGATGGGCTCCATCGACGACAACACGTCCGGCGGATCCTATGCCTACCGCGTTTCCAAGGCGGCCCTGAACATGGCGGTAAAAAACCTGGCTCACGAATTCGGCCCCGAAGGTTTTATCGCGCTGACCATCCATCCGGGATGGGTCCAGACCCGGATGGGTACCGACGCCGCGCCGCTGGATCTCGGACCTGGTGTTGCGGATATTTTGAAAACGATCGAGGAAGCGACGGAGTCGGACAACGGCACGTTTATCGGGCCGGGGCAGGAGCGCCTTCCCTGGTGAACCCGATGGCCAGGAGCTTCGCCTCCGACTCGCACCGGATTGCTCCGAGACAAGCGGCCGGCACGAGGATCGTCTGGCCGGGATGGAAGCGGTCCATCCCCGACGCCAGTTCCCCTGCCAGCACCATGAGCACATGGCACGCGTTCCCAGGTTCAGGGTGGGCAGCCGATTCACCGGTCTCAAGGCACAACTCCCACAGGTCATAGAACCGGTTCTTCACAAGGCGCCCTTTGCGCTCCCCTTCCGGGAGCCGGGTTCCTGCCGCAGCCGGCGCCAGGTCGGCGCATTCAAGGGCCTGCTCCACATGGAGCTGTCGTTCCGGTCTGCGGGGATAGCGGTGACTCCAGTCATACAAACGGAACGTGGTGTCGCTGGGAGTCTGGACTTCGACCAGAGTCACGCCGGCGCCCAGGGCGTGGACCGTACCACTGGGGAGATCGTGGCAGTCTCCGGCCTGCACCGGAATCGAATGCAGGACATCCACCATCCTGCCCCGCTCCACCGCCTCGCGGAGAGCCTGCCGGTCTACACCCGGTTTCAGTCCTTTGTAGATCAAGGCGCCAGGCTCGGCGTCCAGGATGTACCAGCTCTCGGTTTTGAGGTGGGCGTCCGGATGGGCGGCGGCGTACGCCGGGCTGGGATGAACCTGGACCGAAAGGTGCTCACCTGCATCAAGGTACTTCAGCAGCAGCGGGAATCCACCTGCGGCGGTGCGGCTCAGATCGCCCATGAGCCGCTTTCCCCATTTCCCCATCGCCTCATGCAGAGAGGACCCGGCCAGCATGCCGTTGTCGATGACAGACCGGGCGGCCTCGCCGCCCCCGCCACCCGGTGAAGTGGCGGCCAGGTCTGCCAATTCCCAGCTTTCTCCGATTTTCCCGGATTCCGGCAGCACCTTCCCGAACCGGCCGAGATTACGCCTGCCCCAGACCTTCTCCTTGAAGATCGGGCGAAAGGCGATCGGGTGTACTCGGGGGATAGCCACAATGGAAAAAGAGTAGCACGGTTCCATCGGCGGAACCGCAGGTCGATCCGTGGTAGATTTGCCGCCATGTCCGCACCAGACCAGACATTCGAGGAAGTGGCGACGCTGATCCGTTCCCAGGACATCAGCCGCCGACACCGCTACCCGACGCCGTTCGGCGAACGGTTGGTCTGCTATGCCGATCTGACCGCCTCGGGGCGGCACCTGCAGTGCGTCGAGGACTGGATGGCCGGCCTGCGGCCGATGTACGCCAACTCCCACACCCTGGTGTCGTCCACCGGCCGGCTGGTGACCCGCCTCAGGGAGGAAGCCCGGAACATCATCCATCGCTCGGTGCATGCCGATGATGACGACGTCGTTCTGTTCGTCGGCTCCGGCGCCACCGCAGCCATCAACAAGCTGGTCGGGCTCCTGGGGTTCCGGATCTCGGAGCCGCTGGAGACCGCCTACCGGTTGTCGGATGCCATCCCGGACCATGAGCGCCCGCTGGTTTTCCTGGGACCGTACGAACACCACTCCAACGAGCTGCCCTGGATGGAGTCGGTGGCGGACGTGGAAGAGATTCCCCTGACCGGCTGCGGCCGCATCGATCTCGACCATCTTGAAAAACGCCTTGTGGAAACTACCGGCCGTCCCCTGCGGATCGGCAGCTTCAATGCCGCATCGAACGTTACCGGGATCCTCTCGGAAGTCAGAGCGATTGCGAAGACACTGCACCGCCACGGCGCACTGGCCTGTTTCGACTACGCCGCCTCGGCGCCGTACGTCCCGATCGACATGCATCCGGCCGACCCGGAAGAGTCCATCGACGCCCTGTTCCTGTCGCCTCACAAATTCGTCGGCGGCCCCGGCGGGTCCGGCGTGCTGGTAGCCGCCCGCAAAATGTTCCGAAGCCGCTCCCCGGAGCGCCCTGGTGGCGGCACGGTGGATTACGTGGCCGGTCCGGAGCCGACCGACGTGGATTACGTCCGTTGTCCGTCAGAACGGGAAGAGGGAGGAACCCCGGCGATCATGGGCGACCTGAGAGCCTCCGCTGCGTTCCTCCTGAAGGACCGGGCCGATGCAGCCGCCATCATGAAACACGAAATGGCGATCAGCCGGGCCGCCGTCCAGCGACTGGACCGCCACCCGAAGATACGGATCCTCGGGCCGGTGGAGCCGGACCGCCTGGCGATCCTTTCCATTTCCATCCAGGACCTGCACCACGATTTCGCTTCGATCCTTCTGGACCACCTGTTCGGCATCCAGAACCGCTCCGGCTGTTCCTGCGCCGGCCCTTACGGCCATCGCCTGCTGGACATCCACCGGGACGAATCGGAACGGTTCCGGGCGCTGCTGCGACGAGGTTTCCAGGGGGTCAAACCGGGCTGGGTACGACTCTCCCTGCCGTGGTACTCCACACCGGAAGAGATCGACTTCATCCTGGAGGCGACCGAGTTCGTCGCCGACCACGGCCTGGACTTCCTGCCGCTCTACGAACACAACTGGAAAGACGGCATGTGGTGCCACCGGGAGAACGACGTCGGTTGCTCCGGCGGCCCGATCCTGGATATCGAGGCGCTCCTGAAAGCAGCTCACCCGGTACCCTGCGCCGCCGGGTTCACCGAACGCCAGATCCAGGGAGAACAGGCCGGGTACATCACCGCCGCCCGCAGGATGGCGATCGAACTCCGCGCCCGCTGGGAACGAGAGCAACCGGTCTGGAACCAGCCGTCAGGCGACGACGAGATCGACGAGCTGGTCTGGTTCAAGTACGTCCACGCCAGCATGTAAAAATGGGGTCAGGCACCTTTTCGCCGCCACAATAGTAAGGCAGCGAAAAGGTGCCTGACCCCATTTAGCATTTATCAGCTCACGGCCGCTTCCTTCAATAATTCCCAGCAGCGGCGAACGTGGTCCATGGTCTGTCTCGGATTGCCGATGGAGACACGGATGGTGTAGCGGTCGTTCAGCTTGGTGTGGGACAGAAAGATGTCACCGCTTTTGTTGACCTTCGCCATGATCGCTTCATTTAAACTGTCCAGATCGTCCACGTCCTTTGGCGCATAGCGAAAACACAACGTCGCGAACGGCGTGGGCGCCAGCATCTCCCAGTCCGGCTCGGCTTCGATCCAGGACCGCATCTCCCGGGCCATCTCGACATGATGGCGAACCCTGGCCGCCATACCGTCGCTGCCGAAGTAGCGGATCATCATCCACAGTTTCAGTGCGCGGAAACGTCTTCCCAACTGCACACCGTACTCGTTGAAGTTGTGGACTTCACCGGTGTCCGGTGTCTTGATGTACTCCGGCACCAGGCTGAAGGTGTCCCGGAACTGGTCCCGGTCCCGGAACAGCAGCAGGGAGGCGTCGAACGGGGTGAACATCCATTTGTGGGGGTTGACCACGATGGAGTTGGCCCGTTCCCAGCCTTTGAAATGATGCCGAAACTCCTCTGCCAAAGCGGCGGTGCCGGCATAGGCGGCGTCCAGGTGCAGCCAGAGCTTCTCCCGCTCACAGATATCGGCCAGCCGGTCGGCTGGATCGACGCTGGTGGACGAGGTCGTCCCCAGTGTGCCCACCACGCAGAACGGGATCCAGCCGTTCTCCCGGTCCTCGGCAATCGCAGCTTCCAGCAGTTCCGGCCGCATGCGGTATTCGGCGTCCGCAGGGATCCTGCGGATGCCGTCCAGGCCGACACCGGTAACGATGGCCGCCTTGTCGATGGTCATGTGGGCTTCCGTGGACTGGTACAACCGCAGTCTGCCGGGAAGCTTGCCGGCTGCCAGCCCCGACTGCCGGGCATCCAGGCCGGGCACCGCATGCCGGGCCACAGTGATGGACAGCAGCGAGGAGATGGAAGCGGTATCGGTGAGCATGCCGTCAAAGAGAGCCGGCAGCCCAAGCATTGATCGCAACCACTCCACCGTCCGTTCTTCCACTTCCGTTGAAGCCGGCGCGTTCCGCCAGAACATGACGTTGGAGTTCAGCCCGGCGGCCAGCCACTCCCCCAGGATCCCCGGCCCTGACGCCACGCTGGGGAAGTACGCCATGAACCCGGGATGCTGCCAGTGGGTGATGTTCGGCTGCACCAGGGTGCGGTAATCCTGGAGGATGTCGTCCCAGGGCTGGGGCGACGCCGGCGGGTCTTTCGGGATCGAAGCCTTTACATCTCCCGGAGCGATGTCCGGCAGCACCGAATAGGACTCCAGCTCTTTCAGGTAGTCGGCTATCTGGTCGGCAACCTGGTGGGCCGCCTTGCGGAACTCGTCCGGGTCCATATCACCGTAACGGTTTTTCATAGTCATGTTTCCTGGTTGTCGCTCCCGAAATGATCCCAGCCGCCATCGTCCGGTGTGACGTCGGCGCCACCTTCATTAAAACAACGAACTTCGCCTGCTCCCTCGGCAATCGTTCCGATCACGGTCACCGGACATTCCTCCGCCTTCGCGGCGATGGCGGCCAGTTCCTCCACCGCTTCCGGCGGAGCGGTGAACAGCAGTTCGTAATCCTCGCCGCCGGACAGCACCCAGCGCAGAGGATCGATGCCGGTGAATGAGCCGGCTTCCTGTAATGACTCACCGAGATCCATGGCGTTTGTCCGAATCTCCGCTCCCACACCGGACGCGGTACACAGATGGCCCAGGTCGGCCATCAGACCGTCACTGAGATCGATCATAGCCGTGGCCAGTCCGGAGACTGCGATGGCCCGACCGGCTTCTACCCGGGCTTGTGGTTCGGAATGGGCCTGGACCAGGTCTGCGAACCGGGTGGTGTCGCCGTCGTATGCCATGACAGCCAGGCCGGCTGCCGACGATCCGGGGCGACCGGTAACCAGGATGCTGTCACCCGGCTGCGCTCCCGTTCTTCGGATCACCTGCTCCGACGGAACTTCACCTACCAGGGTCATGTCGGCCACCAATTCGTCTCCGCCGGACAGGTTGCCGCCGGCGATGCAGGCGCCGTACCTGCCGAGCTCGGACGAAACGCCTCGAACCAGCGCCTCCGACGCCTCCTCGTCGAACCCTGCAGGCAACACCAGTGACACGAGGGCAAATCTCGGCGTACCACCCATGGCGGCGATGTCGCTCAGGTTCACCGCCGCCAGGCGGCGGCCCAGGGCTTCCGGGTCAATGCGGTCCAGCCGGAAGTGCCGGCCGTCCACCAGGGCGTCGCAGGTCATGAGCCACAACCGGCCGTCGCCACCGTCGAACGCGGCGCAATCGTCTCCGGGACCGATGACCAGATCCCCGGGTGGTCCGGGAAGGAGGTCCCGGAACCGGCGGATCAGATCGAACTCACCCGTAGCCAAGGCTGCTCCCGAGGATCAGCACGCCCAGGGCGATGCGATACCACGCAAACATCCGGAAACTGTGGCTGGCCACGTAGCGCAACAGCCAGCGGATCGACACCCATGCCACCAGGAAGGAGATCACGAACGAAAGGGACAACCATCCGGCGTCGGACGCTTCCAGGTACTCGAAGTTTTTGAGCAAGTCGTAAATCGTGGCGGCGAACATCACAGGGATCGCCAGGAAGAACGAGAACTCGGTAGCCGCCTTGCGATTCAGCCCCAGCCCCAGGCCGCCCAGGATCGTTGCTGCGGACCTTGAGAACCCGGGCCACAGGGCCAGGCACTGGGCGAAGCCGATCCCCAGGGCCTGTTTCCAGGAAACGTTCTCCGCCACCGTGGTCCGTGGCTTCAGCGGGAGCGATTCCACCACCAGGATCAGGACGGCGCCGGCGATCAGGGCCCATGCCACCGTGATGCTGGAGAAGAGGTGCTCGGAAATATAATCGTGGACCAGGAGTCCGATCACCGCCGCCGGCAGGAACGCCAGGAACAGGTTGAAGGAAAACCCCCTGGCCTCCCGCCTGCGAGGCAGGTCGGCGACAACCTTGAACAGCCGCACGCGAAATTCCCACACCACCGAAAGGATCGCACCGAGCTGGATGAAGATGGTGTAGACCTCGGCCCGCTCACCTTCGAACCCCATGAGTGCGTTGGCGACGATCAGGTGGCCGGTGGAGGAGATCGGTAGGAATTCGGTCAGCCCCTCCACAATCCCGAGAACAATCGCGATCAGCAGCATGGACATCAGTCTTCGGGCTTCCCGGCCATCAGCGCCGGCACCAGTGTCAGAGCGGTTATCAGGCAGGTCAGGGAACCGATGGCCGCCACCGTGCCCAGGGTCCTCAGCGCCGGGTAGCTTCCCAGCACCAGGGTTCCGAAGCCGGCGATGTTGATCATCGCCGCGATGACCACAGCCTTGCCGGTTTCAAGCAGGCCTTCGCTGACCCGGCCTCCCGAGTGATGCATGCGGTGCACCAGGTGGATGCTGTAATCGATACCAACCCCCAGGATCATGGCTGCAACAAAGGCGTTGACGTAGTTCAGCTCCAGTTTCAACACCCACATGGCGCCGAACATCATGGCGACGCCGGCCACCAGCTGGGCCATGGCGATGAAGCTCAGGCGCAGGGAGCGGAAATCGATGACCAGCAGGACGAACACCAGAACGAGCCCGACGAGAACCGCCCGGGGCGCCTCCCGCGCAAAGATCCCCCGCAGCTCAGCCGCCAGTACGTTGGTGCCGGTGACCACGATCCCCGGGTCATCGCCTCTGAGCGCCTCGATCAGGCCGGGCGGTGGATCCCGCTTCCATTTTTTGTCGGTGGGGAAGAGGTATGTGACGATCTTGACCTTGCCCTCGTCCAGCAGCACGTAGCGGTCCACCAGCCGGCCCAGCCCCTGGTCCACCAGGTCCTGGAGATTCACCGGTCTCGCCGGCGTCAGAAAACTCTGCATCCGGGCCAGGTATACGTCGAAGGCATCATCCCGGAAGCCGTTCTCCCTCAGGCCGCGAACAAAGGCGGCGCGGATCCGGGCCGGATCGAAATCGCCGTCGACGTCGGCGCGGAGAACCGCCAACACCTCTTCCTGCCGTTCCGCCTGGGGCAGGTAGGCCAGGATCGAATCATGGGAACCGATGGTGCCGTCTTCCAGGTACGGTTCCATACGCTTCATGATGGCGGCGGTTAGTTCCATCGCCTCCTCTTCGGTCTCCCCCTCGGCGATCGCCATCATGTAGGACAGAGACGCCCCGAAGGTTTCGGCGATGCGGGCCTGGACTTTCGCGGCGGGGGTCCGGTTGGAACGCAGGGCGTTGATCGAGTTGTTGAACGTGAGACGGGTGCCGGCGAAAGCGGACACCAGCGCCAGGATGGTAATGACCAGTATCACCGGCACCCGGTGCTTCGCCGAGAACGGGATGAGCCGCTCCAGACCGAAAGACTGCAGGTGCAGTTTTTTGACCGCCTCCACCTTGCGCTTCCGAACCCTCTCGTTCCAGGTGATCATCGCAGGCATGAGGAACATGATGGCCAGGGCGCACAGGAGGATACCGCTGCCGATGAGGAAGCCGAGGTCGAACAGGCCCCGGAAACGGCTGATGCACAAGGCGTAGAAGGTGCCGGCCGAAGTGATGGCGCCGGTGAACACGCCCAGGCCGGTTTCCCCTACCATCGCCTCGGTAGCCTGGGCGATGCTCAGGCCCCGGCGCCGTTCCTCCACGTAACGGGCGTACATGACAATGGTGAAATCGGCTCCCAGGCCCATGAGCAGGGCGGTGAACGCCGAAGACGCTGCATTGAGTTCCTTGAGAGCGAAAAACGCCAGGCCGAAGGTCAGCGCCTGGCCGACCAGAAGCGGCACCGACGAGTACAGCAGGGCGGCGAATCTTCGGTAGCAGATCCAGTACAACAGGGAGACAGCCAGAAGTGAGACCCAGATGTTCCGCTTGACGTCTTTGCGGATCAGGCCGGCTTCCTGAATCGCCAGGGCGTAGTTGCCTCCGTAGCTCACTGTCAAGGCCAACGCCTCGCCGTCCAGTTCCTCTTCCAGCTCTCCCCGGCTCTCCTGCTCCACCCGGCGAACGGTGTCCATAAGGTTGCGGTTGAACGCCAGGTCGTGGGACGAGCCGGTCGGCTTGAGCAGCATGATCAGCTTCAGGCCGTCACCGGACAGGTAATATCCGTCTCTCAGGTCGACGTTCAACGCGCCCCGGTTCCCCAGCAACCGGTTCAGGAAGAGCGGGGTCAACCCCAGGGGGTCGTTGAGGAGGAGATCTTCCGACAGACCGGCGGTGGGGGAAGACAGGTGCAGACGGTCCTCCTGGATCTTCCCGAGAATCCGTTCCGTGGTCAGCTTCTCCGCCAGCTCCGGCAACCGCTCCGGGGGGAGGAAAAGGAGAGCGTTGTGGTAGAACAGTTCCAGGAACCGTTCGTCCAGCTCCAGGCGGTATTCCACTTGCTCGATCAGGTCGGTTTCCTCCTGTAACCGGTCGGCGAATATGTCGGCGAAATCCTCCATATCTTCCAGGGAGGATTCATCCTCGATCTCCACCACACCCAGGAGGTAGTCGATGGAGCCGAAATCCTCAAGAGCGGCCCGGAACGTATCGACCCGGCCATTGCCCTCAGGGAACAGCGCCAGGAAATCCGACTCCAGGTGCAGGCGGGAGCCGAGCCAGGCGCAACAGATCACAGCAAGCAATGCGATCAGGAATACAGCCTTGTAGTGGTGGCGGCTGAACCGTTCGGCGCGCAGCAGAACACGCTGCTTTCTGCCGTACCCACCCCTGTCCGACCCGCTATTGCTCATTATCTGGGAAGTCCTCGGTGGCATTGTGTCACGGGAAACGGTATTTCCCGAAAAACCGGATTATTTCCCGCCGCTGTGCCAGCGTCAAGGGTCGGTGGCATGCTATCGTGAAGATCGGTCGGGGCGGCTTCCAGCCTCACCCAGCACACCCATTCATATTTCACGGTCGGACCGTCACGAGGTTGCCATGGAAACCAGAACCAAACAGCTGAGCACCGCCGAACTGATCGAAATGGAAGAGTCCTACGGGGCCCACAATTACCACCCGCTGGACGTGGTCATCCAGAAAGCCGAAGGGGTCTGGGTCTGGGACGTGGAAGGGAACCGCTTCCTGGACTTCCTGGCATCCTATTCAGCCGTGAACCAGGGCCACGGCCATCCCCGGATACGCAAGGCGCTTGAGGAGCAGGCCGGCAAGGTCACCCTGACTTCCCGTGCGTTCCGCAGCGATCAGCTCGGCCCGTTATACAAGGAGATGTGCGAGCTGTCCGGTTACGGACGGATGCTCCCCATGAACACCGGGGCCGAAGCGGTTGAGACCGCCATCAAGGCCGCCCGGAAATGGGGCTACAAGGTCAAAGGGGTTCCGGAGGGGAAGGCGGAGATCCTGGTCTTCACCGGAAACTTCCACGGACGCACCACCACCATCGTCGGGTTCTCCGACGAGGATCAGTATAAGGACGGCTTCGGCCCGTTCACACCCGGCTTCACCATGCTGCCGTACGGCGACCTGGAAGCGGTCCGGAACGCCATGAACCCGAACGTGGTAGGTATTCTGGTGGAACCGATCCAGGGTGAGAGCGGCATCATCATCCCACCTGACGGCTATCTCAAGGGCCTGGAAGCGTTGTGCCGGGAGCACAAGGCGCTGTTCATGACCGACGAGATCCAGTCCGGCCTGGGCCGCACCGGCAAGATGTTCGCTTACGAGCACGAAGGTGTGCGACCGGACGTGGTTATCGTCGGCAAGGCGCTGGCCGGCGGGTTCTACCCGGTGTCGGCGATCCTGGCCGACGACGAGGTCATGGCGGTATTCAACCCTGGAGATCACGGCTCCACCTTCGGCGGCAACCCGCTGGCCTGTGCCGTGGCCCGGGAGGCGGTCAAGGTGCTCACCGAAGAGAACATGGTGCAGAACTCAGCCGAACTGGGCGAGTACTTCATCGACAAGCTCCGCGGGCTAGAGAGCCGACACATCAAGGACGTCCGCGGCCGCGGCCTGTGGATCGGGCTGGAACTGGTGCCCGAGGCCGGCGGAGCCCGGCGGTTCTGCGAAGCACTGATGACCAAGGGGATGCTGTGCAAGGAAACTCATGAACACACCATCCGGTTTGCGCCTCCCCTGATGATCACCCGCGAAGAGCTGGACTGGGCTTACGACCGGGTTGTCGAGGTCTTCAAAGAGCTCGAATAGTGGGCAGCCGGCAATTACTCCTTGTCGCCGGACTGTTTTCGAATTACGATTATGGACAGGGATCGGTCATCGACTGCTCCCTGTCTGCCCCCCGTCCCGTGAATCGATCATGCGCGACGGCACCGTTCGACATACCAGAACAACTGCGGTTCACCGGCCTGACTACGGACGGAGGAATAAAATGGCGATGAAGTACCGCCAGCACGGCTACAAAGACTCGGAGAAGGAAGACGGGAAGGACAAGCCACGTCAACCTCGCCGGGACAACCTGTCCCAGGAAGAGAAATACCAGCGCCGATCCCTGCGTCACGCCACCAACCGCGAAGCCAGCGAAGTCGTGCGCTGCCCCACATGCGGCCGGGGTATCGACGGCGGCGGCGCCATCATGTCGGACACCACTTGTCCCCACTGCGATTCGGCTATCCACTGCTGCAGAGCGTGCCGTCATTTCGATTCCGGCACCCGGTGGCAGTGCCGGGCCGAGATCACCGAACGGGTGGACGACAAGAACAAGTCGAACCAGTGTGCGCTCTATGAGCCGCGACTGGTTCTGGATTCCACAGGGCGCAGGACTGTTTCTCCCACCAGCAGAAGTTCCAGAGCCAGCTCCAACGATCCGAAATCACAGTTCGAGAACCTGTTCAAGCGCTGAACTACTCTCCGATCACCTTCACCAGAACACGCTTCGGCCGCCGGCCGTCAAACTCACCATAGAAAATCTGCTCCCATGTGCCGAAGTCCAGCTTTCCTGCAGTCACGGCGACTACCACCTCCCGGCCCATGATCTGCCGCTTGTGGTGGGCGTCACCGTTGTCTTCCCCGGTGCGGTTGTGGCGGTAGCGTGACGGATCGTGAGGCGCCAGATGCTCCAGCCACTCTTTGTAGTCTTCCTTGAGCCCTGACTCCTCATCGTTGATGAATACGCTGGCGGTGATATGCATGGCGTTCACCAGGCAGATCCCCTCCTGGACCCCGCTCTCCTGCACTGCAGCCGCCACATCTCGGGTGATATTGACAAAATCCATCCGTTTCGGAACCTGGAAGGTCAGGTAGCGGGTTAAAGCTTTCACGACATCCTCCCGGATTTCAAAATCGTAACCAACATGTTGCACCTGTTCCGCGGTCAGCACCGTTCGGGTACCTTGTTTCCCGGCAACCTTGGACTATATTGCAATTATGAAGGGAGTCCGAAAAATGCTTACTGGCAAGAACCAGCGCGGCGAAGGCCGCATTGGCTTGATCATCACCCTGGCAATCATCGCCATCGCGATCTTCCTGGGTGTCAAGTTCATCCCGGCGAAGATCACCGCCTACGAGTTCGGTGACTTCATCGAAAAGGAATGCCGTTTCGCAGCTACGAGGCGGGACGATGCCCAGATCGTGGTCCGGATCATGGACAAAGCGGAAGAAATGGACATCCCTCTCAAGAAGAAAAACCTCATCGTCCGCCGCACCAAGGGCGAGATGATTATCAAGGCATCTTACGAACAGCCCCTGGATCTGAAGGTCACGACCTACGTCTACAAGTTTGACGCCGAGGAACGGGCGCCGCTGTTCTGATCCCGGATTCCGATACGCTCAGACAACCCGCTTTCCGTCCGCCACCACTGCAGTGATCCTCGGGATGCCGAAGCGGTAGACCAGGTGGTAGCGGTTCGGGAAATCGTGGACCACCATGTCGCCCCGTTTCCCCACTTCGATACTGCCGACCTGATCGGCCATGCCCAGGGAATGGGCGGCGTTCAACGTGGTGGCGGTGATCGCCTCGTCCACGCTCAGGCCGGCGGTGAGGCAGGCGAACCAGGTTGCGGCGGACATCGATTCACAGGGGCAGGTGCCCGGGTTGAAATCGGTGGCCACCACCACCGGAACACCGGCGTCAAGAAGACGTCGTCCAGGCGGCTTGCGATCCATCATCAGGAAGAACGTCGCCGCCGGCAGAAGAACACCACAGGTTCCGGCCCGGGCCATCGCCTCCAGCCCTTCGTCGGAGGCGAACTCCAGATGGTCGGCGGATGCCGCTTCCAGCTCTGCGGCCAGAAGCGCCCCGCCGTCGTCGGCCAGCTGGTCGGCATGGAGGCGTACCTTCAGGCCGTACCCTTTGGCCGCCTCCAGGATCAGCCTGGCCTCCTCCACGGAGAAAGCGTGGGCGTCTACGAAGGCGTCGGCAAAGGTGGCCAGCCTCCGTTTGGCGACCTGGGGCAGCATTTCGTCCAGGATGAGCTGGATATACCGTTGACGGCGGCCGCGATACTCTTTCGGAACCGTATGGGCGCCTAAAAATGTGGTGGCCAGTTGGACCGGATGGCCGGAGGCGGCGTCGCCTAACGCTTCCAGTTGCATGATCTCGGCATCCGGGTCCAGGCCGTAGCCGCTCTTGGCCTCGGCGGTGGTGGTGCCCTGGGCCAACAGGTCGTTCAGCCTGCCCCGCACTGTGGCGGCCAGGCTCTTGCGGTCCATTTTCCGGACCGCCTCCACGGTGGACAGGATCCCGCCACCTCGTGCGGCGATATCCGAATACGTGGCGCCCTTGAGTCGTTCGTCGAACTCCGTCTCCCGCCAGCCGGCAAACGGCAGATGGGTGTGAGCGTCTACGAAACCTGGCAGGACCGTGCCGCCGGCGGCGTCAACCGGGGTGCAGTCCGGGGTCGGTTGAACCGTTTCGATGCACTCCGCCTCTTCGCCGACGAAAACAATTTTGCCTTCATGGCAAGCAACGGCGGCGTTCCGGATGATGCGGAGGCGGCCGGTATGCGGTCCGGCCAAAGCGGTGTTGCCCTCGGGTGTGGCGAGTTCGGAGATCCCGCTGACGACGAGATCGGCCGGGATCATCCTGCTTCGGTACCGCTGCGACGGTGCATGAAGCGGAGGTTCTCGTGATCCTCCCGTTCCTTCTCCCGCAGGTCGAGCATGGCGATATGCTCTTCGAGAATGGTGCGCAGTCGGGAGTCGAAACTGTTCCGCTCAAGACGTGTGCGGCTGATCTCCGCCTCGATCCTCGAGAGCTGATCCTGAGCCTGTTCCAGAACCCTCTCCGCCTTCACCCGGGCCTCGCGAACCACGACGTCCGCTTCCCGCCGGGCTCCGTTTTTCATCTCGTCGGACATGGTCTGTGCCGAAACGAGGGTCTTCTGAAGCATCTGCTCCCGGGACTTGATTTCTTCCAACTGGCTCTTGAGCTGCCCGATCGATTCCTGGAACTCCTGGTTCTGGAGGTTCAGGCGCTGGAACTCTTCCGCCACGGACCGCAGGTACATGCGGACCTCTTCGGCAGCATAACCCCGCATCTTCGTGGGGAACTCCTGCCCTTCAATATCCATGGCGCTTAGACGATCGGACATACTGGCACCTCCCGTGAACCGGAACGACGGCAAACATAATGTCCTGATTTCAAAAACGCAACCGTGCCGCACCTGGTTGAGTCATTCCGGAACCGATATTTTCTCACAATAATTAATTATTCCGGGGAATTAAACCTGCCTGGACCCGAAAAGTGCGGTTCCGACCCGGACCAGGGTCGCCCCTTCCTCCACGGCCAGCGGGTAGCTGTCGGACATCCCCATGGAAAGCTCCGGCAGCTCACGGCCGAGCTCCGGCCCCAGCCTGTCCCGCAAGGTGCGCAAGCCTGCGAACCAGCGCCGGGAATCTTCCGGGTTCTTTTCCGGCGGCGGGATCGACATCAACCCCTGCAGGTCCAGGCCGGCGCAGCCCTCCACCTCGGCTGCCAGGGCAGGCAGGTCCTCCGGCCGGATTCCGTGCTTGGTGGTCTCGGCAGCCTGGTTGACCTGAAGGAGGACCGGCTGAACCATGCCCTCGGCCCGGCAGCGCCGGTCCAGGACCAGGGCCATCTCCTGGCCGTCCACCGAGTGGATCAGGGCGAACTTTCCGATGGCATGCCGGATCTTGTTCTTCTGCAGGTGACCGATGAAGTGCCATTCCGGTCCAGGCTCCACGGCGTCGATCTTCAAAAGCGCTTCCTGCACCCGGTTCTCACCGAACAGCAGGTGGCCGGCCTGAATCAGTTCCCGGACACGCTCCGCCGCCATGGTTTTGGAAACCGCCACCAGCCGGACATCACCAGGATTGCGCCCTGACCGGGCGCACGCCGCCGCGATCCTGCCCATGACATCGGCCAGGGCCTGTTCAGAAGACCTCATGGATCCGCACCGACTTTTCCGCCCCCTGGTCCAGGGCCAGGTTCACCATCCTGTCGGCGTCCTTGTTGTTCTCGCGCCTCACATGTTCCAGGCGGAACAGCGCCAGTTTCGTGATCCGTTTCTTCGCCGCGCGGTACAGGGGGATCATGTCCGGATGCCGCACCTTGTACTGGCCGTTGATCTGGCGAACGATCAGCTGGGAGTCGGAGAACAGAGCCACGTCTTCGGCGCCCCGCTCAAGCGCCAGGTCCAGCGCCTCGATCAGGCCGTTGTATTCGGCGACGTTGTTGGTCGCCTTGCCCAAGCCGCCGGCATACCCTTCCAGGCAGCGGTGGTCTTCATCGAGAACCGCCACACCCCATGCGGCGATCCCCGGATTGCCCCTGGACCCGCCGTCGAAGGCGGCCCTAAACCTGGGGGTCATTCATCGCTTCCACGGTGGAAGTCGACAGGTCTGCGGCAGGGGCCGACTCCTCAAGGGCGGGACGGATCGAAGGAGCGTGGAACAGGTAGCGACGGCAGGATCCACAGGCGTGGAGTTTGCTGGCCGCCTTGATCTCCTGGTAGACCTGGGGGCGAACCCGTACGTAACAGGCCTGGCAGGTGCCGTCCACCACTTCGACCAGGAAGGTTCCCTGGCGCTGGGACTCGACCCTGCGGAGTATACCGACCAGGTTGGCGGGGAGGTCGGCTTCGAGCTGCTCACGTTCCTGCGTGCAGCGGGCAACTTCCGCTTCGGCCTTTTTCACCGCCGCTTCGACCTCACCGGTCTCCTCGGCGACCTTCTTCCGCTCCACCGAAATGTGGGCGCCCATGGAGGCGATCTCTTCCTTCAGGGTCTCGATCTCTTCCATGCTGGAGAGCACCACTTCCTCATGTTCGTTGATCTTGGCCTTGACCTCGTCGATCTCCTTGAGGATGGCGGAGTATTCGCGCTGATTCTGAACCTGCATCAGATCTTCGGAATACTTCTTGCGGCTGGCCATGAGGGTTTCCAGCTCCAGATTCCGCGTCTTGACATCCGCTTCCAGTTCGTCGAATCGATCCTTGACCGCCACGTACTCCGTGTTCCGATCCCGGAACCGACCTTCGATCTCATCGATACGGGCAGGCGCATGTTCGATCACCGCATTGTTCGCCCGCATGGTCCTGGCGAGATCCTGAATTTTTACGAGATGAATCAGTTGTTCCCTGGCTTCCACGTCCTGTGCCTCCCGTCAGCCCGTGCCTGCCATGGCCGGATATTCCAATACCTGGCCACCAGAATCAGAAAGGGCGCCCGGATTCCGGGCGCCCCCTATGTGGCTTACGAGTCTGTCCCGGTCAGCGGGAGTCGAAACTCCCGCACGAATTTGCACCGATTGAGACAGTTCGTCAGGTATTCCATGGCAATCGCTGAAGTTATCACCAGTCCCGGCCCGCCGTCAACAGTGGTCGTCGCACTCATTCCTGGAAGTCAAACGTTTTGAAGGATTTACCCGAAGAGCAGATTCACGATGAATACGGCTGCCAGGATACCGGCAAGGTCGGCTGCCAGGCACGAAGGGAGGGCATGGCGTGTTTTCTTGATGCCGACAGCGCCAAAGTAGACCGCCAGAACATAGAAGGTGGTTTCCGTGCTGCCCTGGAACGTACTGACCATGTACCCGAGAAACGAATCCGGACCATGGGTGTTGAGGATTTCCGCCATAACCCCCAGGGCACCGGACCCGGACAGAGGTCGCATCACCGCCATCGGCAGCGCCTCGGCCGGCATCCCGATCATCGCGGTAACACCGCCCAGCGCCCGTCCCAGCAGGTCGATCCCTCCGGACGCCCGCAACATGCCGACAGCCACCAGTATGGCCACCAGGTACGGGATGATCCTCTTCGCCACATCCCAGCCCTCTTTGGCCCCTTCCACCAGGCAGTCGTACACCCGGACGCCACGGGCCCATCCGAAGAGAACCAGCCCCCCGATCAGTCCCGGAAGTAACCAGAAGGAGAAGACGTGGGACAGCCTGTCGGGAAACGACAGGGGACCGTCCCCTGTGCCTGAGACCAGGTACAGGACCAGGGCGGCCAGGAACGCGAGGACAATCGCCCAGGTGACGAGAATGCCGCCCCTGGGTGGTGTGAGTTCCGGGCCGGCTTCCAGGACCACTTCTTCGGGCTCCGCTTCCGTCGCTCCCGGTTCGCCCATTCCCGGTTCGGTACGTGCATACATGGGGAGCCGTGACAGCATGAACGCCACGGAAATCCCCACAACGGTGGCGCAGGCGCTGGCGAACCAGGTGGTCACCAGGATTCCTGCCGGATCGGCTGATCCTGCTGCGGCCCGGACGGAGATAACACCGGACGGCAGGAACGCCAGTCCGGACGTGTTGATCGCCAGGAACATGATCATCGCGTTGGTGGCGGTGCCCTTGGTGCGGTTCAGCCGGTTGAGCTCCATGATCGCCTTGATACCGAACGGGGTTGCGGCGTTGGCCAGGCCGAGCATGTTGCTGGTGATATTCATCACCATGGCGCTCATGGCCGGGTGGCCTTCAGGGATGCCGGGGAACAGCCGTTTGAGGACCGGGTGGGCAATTCGGGTCACGACCCTGAGGATGCCGCCCTTTTCCGCCACCTTCATGAGCCCAAGGAAAAACGCCATGACGCCGATCAGGCCGATGGCCAGCATGACCGCATCCTTGGCCGAGTTCACCGAGGCCAGGGTCAGATCTTCCATCCGGCCAGTGAACGCCGCCAGAAGAATCGAGGCCAGGACGATGACGACGAAAATGATGTTGAGCACGGATCAGGTCCTGCCCGGCAGAAGTCCCCGGCTTTCCCGGGACAGAGCCTGCCGCAGCAGTTCAGCCTCCCGGCTCTCATGCTCGCGGATCATCCCCAGGTAATCGGTCAGGTCGTCACGGAGGAAACCAACCTCTTCGGAGTCGCTGTTCCGGGCGTGGATCCGTGCCATCTCCAGGATCTCGAGCACCTTGCGGTGCTCCTCGGAGAGAGCCAGAATCTCGTCTTCGGCCTCGGGAACACGATCCACAATCGCCTGGAACAGGACCTCTTCCTCCACACGGTTATGCTCGACGATCTGTTCCTTGAAGCCTGCGATGACTGCAACAAGCCGCTCCAGGGCTTCACCAGCCCCGGATTCCGGGTCCAGTTCGGCCAGCGCCTCCTCGAGTCGATCGAGGAAGAAGTGGATCTGCTCGTGCTCCTCCAGGCTCTGCCGGCTGATGGCGGTGTCTGCTGGTGGTGTGTTCATCCCGGCCAATCCTCCTGCAGAACAAGTTCTAACCTGGGGCGGCTCCCGTCAAGTCGCTCTCCCGAGACGCTCCCCCCGGTCAGGCCGGGATTGCGCCTGTTCCCACCATTCACGGTTCTCCAGATACCAGGCTATGGTCGATTCAAGACCCTGGTCCAGGGTCACCGAACAGCGCCACCCCAGTTCCGTCTCGATCCGGCCGGAATCCACCGCGTAGCGCCGATCATGCCCCGGCCGGTCCGGTACCTGCCGGATCAATTCAGTGTAGGTAGATGCGCCTCGGCGGCGCAAGGCTTCGTTTTCCGCTCCCGGCATCCGTTTTTCCAGAACTCCACAGATCCGGTGCACCATCTCCAGATTGGTGGTCAGGTTCCCGGCGCCCAGGTTGTACTCCCTCCCCGGTTTACCTTCTTCGGCCGCCAGGAGCAATCCGCGGCAGTGATCGTCCACATGGAGCCAGTCCCGAACCTGTCCGCCGTCGCCGTAAACAGGGAGGTCACGGCCTTCCAGACAGTTCAGGAGGATCAGGGGGATCAGCTTCTCGGGGAACTGGAACGGGCCGAAATTGTTGGAACTGCGTGTGATGATTGCCGGGAAGCGGTACGTCCTGTGGAACGCCCGGACCAGGTGGTCCGCCGCCGCCTTGGAGGCGGCATAGGGCGAGTTGGGAGCGAATGCGGCCGCCTCGTCACAGGCGGCTTCACCGTCTATGGAGCCGTAGACCTCGTCGGTGGAGACGTGAACGAAACGGAAACGCTCGCGGGAGGATTCGCCGGAGTCACGGAGGTGGCGGCGGCAGGCCTGCAGCAGACTGAAAGTTCCGTCGATGTTGGATCGGACGAACGGTTCGGGATCATCGATGGATCTATCGACATGGGTTTCGGCAGCCAGGTGGATCACCTGAGAGGGTCTGTGTTCGGCCAGGATACGGTCCACCGCTTCCGAATCGTTCACGTCCGCCCGGTGGAAGAACAACCTGTCGTTCTCCCGGTGACCCGCAAGGTTGGACAGGTTACCGGCGTAGGTCAGGAGATCCAGCACCACGACCCGGGCCTGCCCGCCCGCAAGGAGTATGCCCACGAGGTTGGCGCCTATGAAGCCGGCGCCTCCGGTCACCAGAATCGTTTCGTTACCCACCTCTGCTACCTCAAGGGTTGGCCATCTCCGGGTCCCGATCCTGCTCGCTCGGCTCCCCGGCGGCTTGAACGGCAAGCGCTTCTTCAAGGATGCGCGAGGCGATCTCTTCAGGCCCCTGGCTCTCGACGGTCATGTCCAGCACTTTCATCCGCACCCGCCCGCGAAGCGCCTGTGCAACCTCCCCGAACGTGTCCTGAAGCTCCGCCAGGAACGCCGGGTTTTCGAATCCGCGCAGTTCGCCCCCCCGTGTCCGCAACCCGGCCAGGATCTGTTCGGGCTGTTGTCGAAGCAGGACCAGGAGATCCGGCGCCGGCGGCCGGGCAAGATGGAACAGGTTGATCAGCCAGACCTCCGGGGCCTTGCGGATGAACGTCCACCAGTTTCCCGGCGGGATCCTCTTTTTTCCGCTGATGTATCGCAGCAGGTGCTGGGGCTCCTTCTCATCCATGCGGCCCTGGTAAAAATCGGCCTTGGCCCAGGACAGGACGTCCAGGAGGGCATTGCCTTCTTCCACCACGTAACGGCAACTCCTCCCGTCTCCCAGCGCCTCGCTCAGGTGGGTCCGTTCGATCATGTCTCCGAAGGAGCTCCCCTTGAACCAGCCGCCGGTGCGGAACAGACCGGCCAGGAACGTCGGCCAGGCCCTTCCATAGGCCAGGGGGATACCGCCACCGGCTTCGTTCAACAAGTCGCCCTCGGCCCGCATAACCAGCCTGTCGGCCAGGCCCACCGTCGGCTGTAACCTGCCGAGCCGCCGGGTTACTTCCATGAAGACATCCCGACGCAGCTCCCGGCCGACGACTCCGCAGATCGAAACCCGGAGGGGTGGATCCGACTTGCGGCCTGGAGGAGCCGGCGGAGGAGGCGCCAGAGCCAGGACATCTTCGCGGACCTGTTCGGCGATCTGCCTGGCTTCCAGGGCCGGATCGTACGATCTGGGACGACCGACGTTGGCGTGAATGTTCACCGGCACCGGCACCGTCTGCCCCCGGGCCCAGATCCGTTCCGGCCCGGACATGAACACCGGCAGGACCAGGAGTCCGGGGCAGTCTTTCACCAACCGTCCGATCCCGGTTCGGAACGGCGAGACCACACCGGCTTTTCCTCGGCTGCCCTCGGGGAAGAAGATCATGCTGTCGCCCCGGGCGATCGCCTGTTTGATCGGCGCCAGTGGATCTTCTCCAGGAGCCGGCGTCCGGGCGATCGGCATGGCGTTCATGAGAGTCATCGCCACCAGTCGCATGAACATGGTTTCGCCGAAGTAGTCCGCCGCCGCCACCGGATGGACCCGGTGCAACCTCCAGAACGGGAACAAGGTCATCAGGACCCCGGCGTCCAGGTGGGAATTGTGGTTCGCCACCACGATGCAGGGGCCACCGGGGACCAGGTGCCGGCGGCGGTAACGGGTTCCGACGACGAAAAACACCACCGGCCGCACGAAGAGGGCGTGGAACAGGTACAGGCCGATGATCTGGAAAAATCGTTTCAACGGATTACCCGACCAGGATCAGGAAGTAATAGAAAAAAGGAGCAGCGTAAACCGCCGGTACGATCCGCCCCAGGAAAACGCCCCGGCCCATCAACGTGGAAGGAGCGTTCATTTCCAGATCGCTGGCGATGCCGTTGGTGACCAGGTGGGCGGCGGTGACCGCCAGGGAAATGAATGCGGCGCCCAGGGCGACCTGGTTGGCGTTGAGCCCGACCCAATCCCCTACGCCGAACTGTCTGGCCATCAGGTATCCGATCGCTCCGGCAACCAGGACGCCCAGGACCAGCCGTCCGAGGAACCGCCCCGGCAATCGTCCTCCGGCCATGCGCTGGGGCAGTTCGGCCGCCAGCACCAGGATTCCGAAAAGCGGCAGGACGTCCTGATCCAGGTGGGTCATCAGGCCGAGGTACGCCCCGCAGTAGAGGAAGAACACCACACCCAGCATCCCCCGCCCCATGGAGTCGAGGAGGCCGGAATGGTCGTGGCCGATGGAGAAGACGGCGGGGAATACCAGGAACAGGGTAACGGGGACCACGTTGAAGAACAGTTCGACATTGCCCAGGTACACCGGCCAGAGGATCAGGGGAATCGTCGCATACGCCAGTAGCACCGAGTAACGGTCCTTGAGTCTCATCGGCGCCACGAAGAAGTACGTTCGGAGCGAAGCGAACATGACCGCCGCCAGGAGAGGCAGGGAGGCCCACCGCGGCGCCAGACTCAGGATCATCAGCAGCAGTCCGAATCCGATCCAGAAACCGGCCCACATCGGCAGGGTCCGGAACCTTCCACCCCGTCCTCGAACCGCCAACGAGATGAACCCGACCACCGCAACGGCGATGGCAAGGAATACAATGCTGTCCGGAACCGGCAGACCCATGGCACCTCCTCCGGCACGAGCCGGGACACGGGGAAGGATACAACGAACCGGTACGGCGGTGGTATGGTGCCTGAACTGCTGGAGGAAGCGCTGGGATGAAAACAATGGAACCTACCGATCCGTGTCTGATGGTTATTTTCGGCGCCACAGGCGACCTGACCCGAAGGAAGCTGCTGCCGGCCCTGTACAACCTGAAGCTTGAAGGGCTCCTTCCCCATCCATTCGGTGTAGTCGGCGTCGCCCGGCGGCCGATCGGAGATGACGGATTCCGGAAATCCCAGCGCGAGGGCATCGAAAGGTTTTCCCGCCAGGGTCTGGACGAGGACCTGTGGAGCTCGTTCGCCGGCGCCTTGACCTATTCGCCGTGCAGTTTCGACGACCCGGAAGGGTATCGTCTGCTGGCGGAACATATCGAGAAGCGGGAGTCGGAGCTGGGTACCGGCGGCAACCGGCTGTACTACCTGGCTGTGCCCCCCTCCGCATTCCCCGTCATCCTCAAAAGGATGGATGAAGCCGGCCTGAACCGGCCCGGGAAGGAAGGGGCGTGGTGCCGGTTGGTGGTGGAAAAACCGATCGGCACCGATCTGGCCACCGCCGGAGATCTGAACGGGATCATCAACCGTGTATTCGACGAGGGGGACGTGTACAGGATCGATCACTACCTGGGGAAGGAAACGGTCCAGAACCTCATGGTGTTCCGCTTCGCCAACGCCATATTCGAACCGCTGTGGAATACGAAGTATGTCGATCACGTACAGATCACCGTAGCGGAATCGATCGGCGTGGAAGGGAGGGGCGCCTATTTCGAGGAGGCCGGGATCACCCGGGACATGGTCCAGAACCACATGTTCCAGTTGCTCTGCCTTACCGCCATGGAACCGCCGGTCTCACTGGACGCCGATGCCATCCGGACCGAGAAGGTCAAGGTGCTGCAGGCTCTCAGGCCTCTGACGGTGGAAGACGTCCGGGACCACACCGTCCGGGCCCAGTACGGTGAGGGCATTTCCGGAGGCGCCACGGTGCCGGCCTACCGGCAGGAACCGGGTGTGGACCCGGACTCCACCACCGAGACCTACGTCGCCATGCGCCTGTTCATCGATAACTGGCGCTGGGCCCAGGTTCCGTTCTATCTCCGGGCAGGCAAACGCCTTCCCAAGCGTCTGACCGAGATTTCCCTGCAGTTCCGGGACGTCCCCCACCATCTGTTCCGCCAGGGGTCGGCCGGACCGGTTCCGAATATCCTGACCCTCAGGATCCAGCCCGATGAAGGCATTACCCTTACCTTCGACGCCAAGAAGCCGGGCAGCGCCACCCGGATCAAGCCGGTCTCCATGAACTTCGCGTACGAGGGTTCCTTCGAGCGCAGTACGCCGGAAGCCTACGAACGGCTGATCCTGGACGCCATGCTGGGCGACTCCACCCTGTTCATCCGCAGGGACGAGGTCGAGGGTTCCTGGGCCTGGATCGACCGCCTGTTCGAAGGCTGGAACCGGGAGGGCGGATCGGCGCCGGCGGAATATACGTCCGGCACCTGGGGTCCCGGCGAGGCCGATGTGCTCATGGCCCGGGGCGGCAGAACCTGGAAACGATCATGATTACGGAAAACGGTATTGCGACCGGTCCCGCGCCTGCCTTACCTTGACCTTGCGATGTCCGAATCACACAACGTTCTGACCCTGGAGAATGAGGCTACGGTGGCGGAAGCCGCCGCCGAGATCTTCATCGCCACCGCCCTCGCCGCCGTGGAGGTTCGCGGCCGTTTCGTCTGCGCCCTGGCCGGCGGATCCACGCCCCGGAAGCTCTATTCCATGCTGGCGCTGCCCGAGTTTTCGTCGCGGGTGCCATGGGAAGACTGTTTCCTGTTTTTTGGCGATGAGCGCTGCGTTCCCAAGGACCATCCGGACAGTAATTTTCGGATGGCGGTGGAGGCGTTGTTCCACAAGGTCCCGGTGGTAGGCACCCAGGTGCATCGTATCCAGGGCGAGCTGTCCAACCCGGGGAGGGCGGCCCATTTTTACGAGCAAGCTCTGAAGGAACTGTTCCCTGACGAGCCGTTCCCGAGATTCGACCTGATTCTCCTGGGGATCGGTGAGGACGGCCATACCGCCTCATTGTTCCCGGGGACCGACGCTCTTCTTGAAACGGAACGATGGGTAGTGGCGAACTACGTCGCCACGCTGTCCGACTGGCGGATCACCCTGACCCTGCCGGTGATCAACGCTGCCCGCCAGATCCTGTTCATGGCAACCGGGATCCAGAAGGCCCGCATCGTTTCGGAGGCGTTCGGTGACGCCGAACACGACGAGGTTCTGCCTGCCGAGCAGGTGGTGCCCCAGAACGGCGCCCGTGAAGTATTACTGGACCGGCGGGCGGCGACCCTGATGGGCTAGCCCAGCCAGTCCCAGGCCAGTTCGGCAACCCTGGGCCGGCAGTTCTCCAGGGTATGGTCGTCATCCACCTCCACCAGTTCCATCTCCGCCGGCGCCGACAGTTGCCGGTTCATCTCAACGTATCGCCGGGAGTATTCCACCGGAACGACCGTGTCACGGTTGCCGTGGATGATCCGGGTCGGGCAGCGCACCTCGGGGTAGGACGGGTGGTTGGCGGCATCCTCAACGATCTTCCAGCTCAGCGGGTGCAGTTCGCCGCTGTGGTCCGCGACCTCGTGGAACCCTCGAAGCTTCCATAGCCGGACCTCGTCCACACCGAGGATTTCCTCCCACCTGGAGCGGAGATCGAGGCCTGGACAGAGCAGCACCAGGCGATCCACCCTGTCCGGATGGAGAGAGGCCCATTGTGCGGAGATGTAACCGCCCAGGCTGGACCCTACCAGGCGCCAGACGGTGCCGGTCTCTTCCCTGGCGTGGAGGCGGTCCAGTTCGCCCAGGATGGACGAGAACGTCATGGTGGCGAAGGTCGGCACGTTCAGATCCGGCAACAGCAGGCTTGTGCCGGAGGCTGCAAACGCCTCCGCCAGGTGCAGCCCCTTGGCGGACAACGGACCTGAGGCGAACCCGTGGATGTAGGCGAACCGGAGCAAGTCAGTCCCCGAGCCAGCCCCGCAACCGATCCACAACCGCTGCGGCGGTCATGCCGTACTCTTCCGCCAGGACGGCGGCCGGAGCCGAAGCGCCGAAGCGGTCGATTCCGATGGCAAGGCCGTCCCGGCCGCACAGTGCCCGCCAGGGACCGGTTCGACCGGCTTCCACAGTTGCAACCGGCACCCCTGCCGGGAACAGTTCCGCCCGGTACGCCGGGTCCTGCTCCTCGAACCTTTCAAAACATGGAATGGAAACGACGTGGATGTTCCGGCCCTCCCCGGCCAGAGTGCGGGACGCCGCCACGGCCAGGTGCAGTTCCGAACCGGTTGCGGCGACCACGGCATCGGGAGTCCCTTCCCCCATGACCTTGTACCCGCCTCGTTTCAGGTTCGGATCCTGGTTCCCGTTCATCCTGTCGATGGCCGGAAGCCCCTGGCGAGACAGCAACAGGCAGGTCGGACCGTCGGTGCGTTCCACGGCATGACCCCAGGCCAGCGCCGTCTCCAGACCGTCCGCCGGCCGGTAGACATGGACTCCCGGGATCAACCGCAGGGCGGCTGCATGCTCGATCGGCTCGTGGGTCGGGCCGTCTTCGCCGACGAAGATGGAATCGTGGGTGAAGATGTAGATCGCCGGTATTCCGGACAGCGCCGCCACCCGGATCGACGGCCGCATGTAGTCGGAGAAGACCAGGAACGTCGCCCCGTAAGGCCTGAACGATCCGTGGTACAGCATGCCGTTCATCATGGCGCCCATGGCATGTTCACGGATTCCGAAGTGCAGGTTGCGCCCGCTGAAATCTCCAGGCAGCACCGACGGCGAGCCGTTGATCACCGACTTGTTGGATGGCGACAGGTCGGCGGAGCCGCCTGCCAGCGCCGGCACCAGGGCGGCAACTTCCTGGAGCACCTTGCCGCCATGGGCCCTGGTAGCGCCGTCCCCTTCCGGGGCAGCCGCCATCAGCCGGTCCACGATATCCGCCGGTACGGAACAACTGCAGTGGGCGTCCCATGTCCCGGCCCGGGAACGGTCCTCTTCCCGCCAGGCGGCCATGCCTGCTTCCCAGGTCGCCCGGGATGCGGCGCCCCGTTTGGCGACCCCTGCAAACAGCTCCCGAACTTTCTCCGGCACCAGGAATTCAGGCGTCAGGGGCCAGCCCAGGTTTTTCTTGGCGGCAGCCCGCTCATCGTCTCCCAGCGGCGAGCCATGAACCCCGGCGGTGTCCTGTTTGGACGGTGCGCCGTAGCCGATATGGGTCCTGAGTCGAACCAGGGAAGGGCGCCCGGATTCGGCGACCGCTTCACGGATGGCGTCGCCGATCGCCTCGTGATCGTGGCCATCGGCAGAGAGCGTGTGCCAGCCGTACCCCCGGTAGCGTTGCTCCACATCCTCGGTAAACGCCAGGTCGGTGCTGCCCTCGATGGTGATCCGGTTGTCGTCATACAAAACGATCAGGTTTCCCAGGCCCAGGTGGCCGGCGGCGGAAGAGGCTTCCGCCGACACCCCTTCCATGAGATCGCCGTCGCTGGCCAGAACGAACACACGGTGATTCACCGGTCGGAATGTGTCGCCGCTGTTGAATCGATCCGCCATCATCCTGGCCGCCAGCGCCATGCCTACGCCGTTCCCGACGCCCTGCCCCAGGGGTCCGGTGGTAGCCTCCACGCCGGGTGTGTGGCCGAATTCCGGGTGCCCCGGAGTCTTGCTGCCCAACTGACGGAAGTTCCGGATCTCCTCCATCGGCAGGTCGAAGCCGGAGAGATGCAGCAACGAATACAACAGCATGCAGCCGTGTCCCGCCGATAGCACGAACCGGTCCCGGTCGGGCCAGTCCGGCTGCGACGGATCGAACCGCAGGAAGCGGGTCCACAGGACGAACGCGATGTCCGCCGCTCCCATCGGCATGCCCGGGTGTCCGGACCCGGCCTGTTCCACCGCATCGGCGGAAAGGAACCGTATGGTGTTGACTGCCTCAGCCGCCAGGCCTGGCTCGACTGCAGGTCCGTTCATCGTGTGCCTCCATGTGCCGCCCCGAAGGCGGCGGCGCCGTAGAGCGCCGTGTTCGGATCGAGTATGACGCGAACCGGTATTTTTTCCATATACGGCCTCATCCTGCCCTTGCTCCGGAACGACTCGAGGAAGTCCTTTCCCGTCAGGCTGGGCAGTATCCGGGGGGCGATCCCGCCGGCTATCCAGACCCCGCCGGTGGCGCCCAGTGTGAGTGCAAGATCGCCGGCAACAGCGCCGAGGCAGGAGACGTACAGGGACAGGGCGGCACGGGCCGCCGGATCGGAGCGTTTGTTCCCGGCTTCCGCGATGACCGCGTTCGGGTCGGTGGCATGGTCCAGCTTATGGAGCAGGCTAGGCCCGGCCTGGGCGATCCCGGCAGAGACCACGAACTCGAGAAGGACCCTGAAACCGTTCCCCGAACAGACACGCTCGGCGCTGACGTGACGCCCGTATTTTTTCACCAGGAACCTGTGCAGGCGGTACCCGGTTTCGTCGGTGGCGGCGAAATCCCGGTGTCCACCCTCACCGGCGAACGCCAGGTACTTGCCGCCCTCGGGCAGCATGCCGGCGGTGCCCAGGCCGGTTCCCGGGGCGATCAGGGCGTAAGGTCCCTTTCTGCGGCGTATCCCGGGCGTCAGGCTCCTGGATTTCGAGCTCGGGAGCAGGTCCACCCCCCGCGCCGTTGCCTCAAGGTCGTTGATGACTTCCACACGTCCCACTCCGGGAATTTTGGAGAGTCGCTTTCGATCCACCGGCCAGTTCAGGTTTACGACCTGGCTTCGTCCAGCGGATACCGGACCTGCAACGCCGAAGACCGAAACATTTATTTTCTCGGTCCCACCTGCCAGAAAGTCCCGAACCATCGATTCCAGGGAGGAACGCTGGCGGCTGTCGAAGACGTATTGCCGCACAGGAACCGGCTTCCCCGGCTTCCCGCGGAACAGGGCCAGAATCGTCTTGGTGCCGCCTACATCGCCTGCCAGGATCATGCTGGGCATTATAGGGTGTGGCGGCCCCGGGATATACTCCCGGGATGAACCGGATCAAAACAACCCTGCTGATCGCCCTGCTCCTCCCTGTTGCCGTCCTCGGGGAGGCCGGACCTGCCGACCGGGACCGCGAGCAACTGCTGGCAACCGGCAAGATCGTCAAGATCGAAGAACTGCCGGTAGGCACGACCCGGCCTCTCAAGGTCTCGATCAACAGCAACAACAAGCTGTACTTCGCCGTCTTCAAGGGGGTAGATATCACCCCTCGTGGCGTAACCCAGTTCCGGGGACAGAAACCGACCATCGGGTTCACCGACACTTACCGACACGACCGGGCCGCCTACGTTCTGGACCAGTTGCTGGAACTCAACATGATCCCTGTCACGGTTATCAGGAAAGTCCAGCAGAAGCGGGGCGCTCTTGTGGACTGGGTCCCCGACGCCATCACAGAGCTGGACCGGCGGACCGGGGACCTGAAGCCGGAGAACAGCAAGCTTCTGGATGACCAATGGGCGGTTATGCGGATGTTCGACGCCCTGATCAACAACCCGGACCGCAACCTGGGGAACCAGTTGTACACCCGGCCGGACTGGAAGCTGCACCTCATCGACCATACCAGGGCGTTCTCCCGCGCCCGGAAAATCCCGGACACTTACCGGGAGCAGTGGTCCAGGCTCCCTCGCCGGGTCTACGAGAATCTCAAAATCCTGGATCCGGACAAGGTCCGGTCGGTTACCCGGACCCTTTTGAGCGCAGCCCAGCTCAAGGACCTGTTCATCCGGCGGGACCTGATCGTGAAGAAAATCGAACAGGACATTGCAGCTCTGGGTGAAGTGGAGGTCTTTTTCGAATAGGGCTCAGAGACCGGAATGGGTTCCGTCGCAGAACGGGCTGTTCCCGGTCCGCTTGCAACAGCAGAGGGCGCAGCGCTTCTTCTCGTCCACGGTGAATACCTTGGGTCCGAACTCCGTGCCGGCGTGAGAGCCGTCGCAGAACGGCTGATCGGACGATTCCCCGCAGGTACAATAGCGATACACTCCCGGCTTCAACTCCAGGACCTGGGGGCGCTTGTCGGCGATTTTCGGTTCGGCCATGGCGTCATCCTCCTGGCCCCGTCACAGAAGGGCGCTCCAAGAGAGTAGCATGGCGCCTCAAGAGAATCGGTCGATGACGGTAATCCCTGTACCGGAAAACTTATCCATTTCCGTCAGCGCAGCAGGCGCTTCCCCAAGGGAGATGGTTCGACCGATCAACAATTCGGGATGAAGCCGACCCTCCCGGATCATCTCCAGCATCTCCGGAAACCTGTGGGCCTGCATGCCGTGGCTGCCGAGGATCTCCAGTTCCCCGGCGATAACCTGGTCCATGGGGACGGCAGGGTACTGGTGATCACCGGTCATGAGGCCGACCTGAACATGGCGGCCACGTTTCCGCAGGCACGCGACGGAGTTGAAACAGGTGTCCGGATGGCCCAGACCGTCTACGGAAACATGGGCGCCACCGGACGTGATCTCCCTGATCGCCTCAACGACATCCTGGACTGTCCCGGCATCCACAACCGCCTCGGCGCCGATCTTCCTTGCGAACTCCAGCTTGTCGTCCCCGATATCAACCGCCACCACCCGGGCGCCCAGCGCCCTTGCGATCATCACGGCGGACAGGCCGACGCCACCGCAGCCATGCACCGCCACCCACTCCCCTTCCCGGACCCGGCCCTGTGCCACCACGGCCCGATAGGAAGTAATGAAACGGCAACCCAGGGAAGCGGCGGTAACCGAATCGATCTGTTCCGGCAGCCGCACCAGGTTGACGTCGGCGTAGCGCACCGCCACGTACTCGGCAAACGATCCCCAGTGGGTGAAGCCGGGCTGGAACTGATGGTCGCAGACCTGCTGGTTGCCGGAATCGCACTGAGGGCAGTCGCCGCAACCGCAGACAAACGGCAGGGTGACCCGGTCCCCACGCTGAAAGAGCGAAACCCCGGCGCCGACCTCTTCCACGGTACCGGCCAACTCATGCCCCGGCACGTGAGGGAGCCTGATGTCCGGATCATGTCCCATCCAGCCGTGCCAGTCGGACCGGCACAGCCCGGTGGCCTCCACCTTGAGGACAACACCACCGACAGGAGGCGAAGGGTCGGGGACATCGCGGACGGTGACATCCCCGCCAAACGTTTCGTAGTAGACCGCCTTCATCGCTTTACCACCCGCAGGTGCGGTCCTTGTTCTGCTCGTTCAGCCATTCGTGCAAGGGGGCGAAGTAATCCAGCAGCGCACCGCCGTCCATCTTCGTGGTGCCGGCGACGGCGTACAGCGCTTCGGGCCAGGCCCGGCTGGCGCCCATGGCCAGCATGTCCCGGAGCTTCTTGCCGGCGGCATCGTTGGCGTAGATGGAGCACTGGTGCAGATCGCCTTCGAACTCCGCCGCCTGGCACAGTGCCCGGTGGAACTGGAACTGCAGGATCTGGGCCATGAAATACCGGGCATACGGCGTGTTGGCCGGCACGTGATACTTGGCTCCCGGATCGAAGTCGGCCTCGGTTCGCACCACCGGCGGCTTCACGCCCTGGTATTTTTCCCGCAGCTCCCACCAGGCTGCATTGAACTCTGCCGGCGGGGTCGCTCCCGAGAACACCTGCCAGCGCCATTGATCCACCACCATGCCGAACGGCAGGAAGGCGATCTTCTCGAGGGCATGGCGCATGAGACGGCCCCGATCCCCCGCTTCCTGCGGCAACGCGTCCAGAAGGCCGACCTTCACCAGGTACTCCGGAGTGATGGACAGGGCGACGGTATCCCCGATCCCTTCATGGAAGCCGTCGTGGGCGCTGTTGCGGTAAAGCGGATCCTGGATGTTGTAGGCCCGCTGGTAGAAGTTGTGCCCCAGTTCGTGATGGACGGTAGTGAAGTCTTCCTCGTTGATCTCGATACACATCTTGATCCTGAGGTCGTCTTCCCAGTCGATGTCCCATGCCGAAGCGTGGCAGACCACTTCCCGGTCCTCCGGCTTGCTGAACAGCGATCGTTCCCAGAACGAAGCGGGTAGAGGCTCGAATCCAAGAGAGGTAAAGAACGCTTCGCCGTACTTCACCATGTCGATTTCGGTCACGCCCTTGTCCCGAAGGATACGGGTGACGTCCACATCGGCGCCGGCGTCTTCAGGGTCCATCACAAGGTCGTAGATGTTCAGCCAGGACTGGGCCCACATGTTGCCCAGCAGATGGGCCGGGATCGGCTCTCCCGGTTTCACCAGGTCGGATCCGTATTCCTCGGCAAGCTCCGCCCTGACGTGGCAGTGCAGCGCTTCGTACAGCGGCTTGACCTGCTTCCACAGCCGGTCCAGTTCGGCGGCGAACGCCTCAGGCGGCATGTCGTACATTGCCCGCCACATGGCGCCCAGGTCGGCCATACCCAGCTCCTGGGCCCCGGCGTTACCCAGTTCGGCGAACCGGGCGTATTTGCCACGCATCGGCGGCGAGATGGACCGCCAGCCGGTCCATGCTTCCAGCAGTTCGGTGGTATCCCGGCTGGCCGCCATGGTGCGGCTGAGATCGCCCAGGGTCTTGCAGTCGCCGTCACCTTGAGGGCAGTACTTGCCGGTGCTGTACATGCTGGTGAGAGACGCGGCGATACCTGCAAGCTCGGACTGCTTCGACGGGTCTGCCGGCGCCGCAAGGGGCAGGGACAGCTTGATCATGTTCAGCTTGCGAGCCAGGTCGTAGGAAAGTTCAAGGCCGGTGAACCGGGTCGCGTCCTTGGCCAGCGCCGCAGTTCGGGCCATCAGCTCTTCGTATGCGAGGGATGCGATGTTCTCGGTGTCCAGGTTGATGAAGTTTTCCTGGACCCAGGCGGCGCGCTCTTTCCGTATCCAGAGCTCGAGCAACTCCTCCTCGGCGGCGGCGACAAAAGCTTCCACCTCGGCCGGCGTCGGCGCCGGAACCGGGTCCTGCCCGGCTACCGGGACGGCTGTCATCAGGATCATCAGGGCAACGATGGAGAGCACGTTCTTCATGATGTTCAGAATCCTCCTGGGGGAATGATACCGGATTCACCGGCCGTGCCGCTTTGACTTGGCTTCGGGTACCCGCTTACAATCGGGCCACTTTTCGCCTGTTTCCGTAAGGGGTGCGCAGATGGCAACCACAAAGAAGGTCCAGGAGGATCTTAATCTCCACAATATCGTCGACAGCCAGTTCGACATAGCCGCCACCTTCTGCAAGGTTCCCAAAGGACTGCTGCAGCAGATCAAGATCTGCAACAACGTGCTTTACGTGCAGTTTCCGGTGAAGTTCGGCAACAAGCTGGAGATTTTCGAGGGTTGGCGTGCGGAGCACAGCCACCACCGCAAACCGCTGAAAGGCGGCATCAGGTACAGCCGCATGGTCAGTCAGGACGAGGTCATGGCCCTGGCGGCGCTGATGACCTACAAGTGCGCCATCGTCAACGTGCCGTTTGGCGGGTCCAAGGGCGGCCTGCGGTTACGGGCCCGGAACTACAACTCCGAGCAACTGGAACGGATAACCCGGCGGTTCACCGCCGAGCTGTCCGCCAAGCGCTTCATCGGCCCCGGCAGCAACGTCCCGGCGCCGGACTATGGCACCGGCCAGCGGGAGATGGCGTGGATGGCCGACACCTACGACGCCCTCCATCCCGGAGAACTGGACAACATGGCCTGTGTCACCGGCAAGCCGCTGAGCCAGGGCGGTATCCAGGGCCGCACCGAGGCTACAGGCCGGGGCGTGGTCTACGCCCTTCGGGCGGTATTCGACCGGGGCGAGCAGTCCAAGGCTGTGGGGCTGACCGGCACCCTCAAGGACAAGGCGATTTCGGTGCAGGGGTTCGGCAACGTCGGGTACCACACGGCGAACATCCTCCAGCAGGAGGACGGTTCGCGGATCGTCGCCATCGGCGAATGGGACTGCACCTTGTACAACCCGGACGGCATCGACGTTCAGGCCCTCTCCAAGCATCGCAAGCGCACCGGATCGATCAAGCAGTTCAAGGGCGCCAAAACCCTTCCGAACCCGTCGGACTGCCTGGAAGTGCCGTGCGACATCCTGATCCCGGCGGCCCTCGAGAATCAGATCACCCAGAAGAACGCCAGGAGCATCAAGGCGAAGATCATTGCCGAGGCGGCCAACGGGCCGACCACGCCGGGGGCCGAGGCGATCCTGTCCCAGCGCGGCAAGATCGTCCTGCCGGACATTTTCATGAACGCCGGCGGCGTCACCGTTTCGTACTTCGAGTGGACCAAGAACATTTCCCACATGCGATACGGCCGGATGCACAAGCGGCTCGACGAATCTTTCCGTTCTTCCATCCTGGACGCCACCGAGCAGCTGACCCGAGGCCAGTTTCCCGACAGGGTTCGCAGCTCGCTGCAAAAGGGAGCCAGCGAGCGCGACCTGGTGAATTCCGGTCTTGAGGAGACCATGTACGCCGCCTACAACGAAATCTACGACGTGTTCCGCCGCAAGAAGAAGGTTGAGGCGATGCGAACGGCAGCCTATATCTCCGCTATCGAGAAGATCGCCACCTCCTACGAGGAGCTGGGCATCTTCCCCTGACCCCGGCATGAAACCGGTGAACGACGGCTGGGAAGTCTGGGTCGATACCGGCGGCACGTTCACCGATGCCCTGGGGCGCGATCCGGCCGGCACACTGCACCGGGTCAAGGTTCTCAGCAGTTCGGCGTTGCGGGGCACCGTTGAAGCGGTAGCGGCTCCGGATCGCCTCACGGTCAACACGTCTTTCATCATGCCCCGGGATTTCCCCACAGGGTTCTCGTTCCGGCTCCTGCAGAACCGGGCGGGCGACCCGGCAGCCACGGTCCGCGGGTATGATCCTGAAACCGGGACCCTGGCTCTGGACAGGCCGCTGGTCCCGGCGCCTCAGACAGGGGATCCGTTCGAACTGCTGTGCCCCGACGAGGCGCCGGTGCTGGCCGCCCGGCTGCTTACCGGCGCCGTTGCCGGCGCTCCCCTGCCGGTTGCGCGCTTCAGGCTGGCGACTACCCTCGGGACCAACACGTTGCTGGAAAGAAAAGGGAGTCCCACCGCGCTGTTCATCACGGAAGGTTTGGCCGACCTCCTGGAGATCGGCACCCAGGCCCGGCCCGAGCTGTTCACGCTGGATATCCGCAAGCGGGCGCCGCTGTACGAGACGGTAGTGGAAGTGCCGGGCCGACTCGCCCCGGATGGAGATGAGGAGTCCCCGCTGGATCTCGGCGTGCTGGAAGCTCCTGCGAAGGCGGCCCTCGCCGGCGGTTGCCGCACCGCGGCGGTGGCGCTGATGCACTCGTATCGCAATCAGACCCATGAACGAAAACTCCGAGAGTTCCTGCTACGGGCAGGTTTTGAACACGTGTCCTGTTCATCGGATCTTGCGCCGGCGATCAAGATCCTGCCACGGGCGGAAACCGCCGTAGTGGATGCATCGCTGGCGCCTGTTGTGAAGACGTACCTGGACCGTGTGTCCGGATCGCTGCCGAGAGCCGATGTCCATGTCATGACCAGCGCAGGCGGGCTGGTCCGGCCGGAGGACTACCACCCGAAGGACAGCCTCCTGAGCGGTCCGGCGGGAGGGGTGGTCGGCGCCGCCAGTGCCGGCCGGCAGGCCGGGTTCGACAAGATCCTCAGTTTCGACATGGGCGGCACCAGCACCGACGTGGCCCGGTTCGACGGGGACTACGAGTATGTGTTCGAGCACCGTATTGCAGACGCCCACCTGGTGGCGCCGGCCCTGGCCATCGAATCGGTGGCAGCCGGCGGCAGCTCGGTCTGCTGGTTCGACGGCGACCGGCTACAGGTCGGCCCCCGAAGCGCCGGGGCCGATCCGGGGCCGGCCTGTTACGGCGCCGGCGGCCCCCTGACCCTGACCGACGTCAACCTGCTCCTGGGCCGGATCGAGCCGTCCCTGTTCCAGATCCCCATCGACAGTGCAGCGTCGGAAACAGCCCTCGATGGACTGCTGCTGCAACTGGAACAGGCCGGGAGACCCGGCCGGCCCATGGAACTGCTCCAGGGTCTGCTGGCGATTGCCGACGAGCGCATGGCCGACGCCACCCGGCAGGTGTCCCTGCGACGGGGATACGATCCTGCGGAGTACACCCTGGTCGCCTTCGGCGGCGCCGGCCCACAGCATGCGTGCGGTGTCGCCACCCGGCTGGGGGTCCGGCAGGTGGTGATCCCGACGGACACCGGCCTGCTCAGCGCCGACGGGCTGGGCCGGGCGGTGATGGAGCGGTTCGCCTTCCGGCAGGTCCTGGAGCCGCTGGAGAACTGCCGCGCCACGGTGCCGGGCATGGTCCGGGAACTGGAGGAGGAGGCTCTCACCGCCCTCGCTGCCGAAGGGATCGAGGCAGGTACGATGGAGATCCGCCGCCGGATCGCCGAGCTCCGCTTCACCGGCCAGGACTCGGCGCTGGAAGTCGAAATGGGAGGATCCGGCCTGACAGACGAGCCGTTCCTCGAAAAGTACGAGGCGCGATACGGGCACCTGCCTTCAGGTCGGCAGGTAGAACTGGTTTCTTTGAAGGTCGTTGCCGCCACGGCGCCTGTGGAGCAGGAAACCTCCCAGGCCGACCCGGGGCGGCAAGTGGATGAGCCTCTCGGGGCAGGTTTCCACCATGGTTCGACGTTGTTCCACCGGGCCCGGCTTGCCACAGGGCAAAAACTGGCCGGCCCGGCCCTTGTTCTGGAGCCCCATTCGGTCACCGTGGTGGAGGACGGCTGGGACTGCCGGGTCCACGGTGGTGGCGCCCTGATCCTGGAGCGGCGAACACCTTGCGGAGAAGCGACGGAAACCGGCATCCGTCAGGGGTCGGGCGCCGTTCAACTGGAACTGTTCACCCATCGGTTCGAGACCATTGCAAAGGAAATGGGTGAGCAACTGCGGCGAACCGCTGTCTCCACCAATATCAAGGAGCGGCTGGATTTCTCCTGCGCTCTCCTGGATCCGGACGGCGAGCTGCTGGTCAATGCGCCGCATATACCGGTGCATCTGGGCGCCCTGGGACTTTGCGTCCGCGCAGTTCTCGAGGAGATGACACTACAGGCGGGAGACGTGGTGGTCACCAACCATCCAGGCTTCGGCGGGTCCCACCTGCCGGACGTCACGGTGATCACGCCGGTCCATGCCGGCGAACTGATCGGCTATGTGGCCAGCCGCGCCCATCACGCCGAACTGGGAGGATCTCGCCCGGGGTCGATGCCGCCGTCCGCATCCTGCCTGGCGGAGGAGGGTGTGGTTATAAGTCCCATGAAGCTGGTGGAAGGCGGCCGGCCGAACTGGGAGGCGATGGAGGCGATTCTGGCCGGCGGCAGGTTCCCGTCCCGAGCGGTGGAAGACAACCTGGCCGATCTCCGGGCGGCGGTGGCGGCCAACCGTGCCGGGGCTGCAGCCCTTGCCGGCCTGGCGGATCGATCCGGCAGGGAGACGGTCCTGCGCTACATGCGGGAACTCAAACAGCTTGCGGCAAAACGGCTCCGTACAGCCCTGGCTTCCCTGGACGACGGCGAGTACCACGCGGTGGAGCGCCTGGACGATGGAACCGCACTGGCCGTCACCATGACCAAGCGGGGCGACAGTGCGGTTCTCGACTTCACCGGCAGCGGAAAGGTCCACCCCGGAAATCTCAACGCCACGCCAGCCATCGTTCACGGGGCGGTGATCTATTTCCTTCGCCTTCTGATCCAGGAATCGATTCCGCTGAATGAGGGGTTCCTCCACGCGGTGAAGCTGATCATCCCCGAAGGCGTCCTCAATCCTCCCTTCCATGACGACCCGGATCGTTCGCCGGCAGTGGTGGGGGGCAACGTGGAGACCAGCCAGCGGCTGGTGGACTGCCTTGTGCGGGCGCTGGGCCTCGCCGCCTGCAGCCAGGGCACCATGAACAACGTACTGTTCGGAACGGAGCGGTTCGGCTACTACGAGACGGTCTGCGGTGGATGCGGCGCCGGCCCCGGCTTCCATGGGGCCAGCGCGGTGCACTCCAACATGACCAACACCCGGATCACCGATCCGGAGATCCTTGAGCATCGCTACCCGGTCCGGGTGGAGCGGTTCGCCGTACGCCGGGGTTCCGGAGGCGGCGGGGAGTTCCGCGGTGGCGACGGGGTGGTGCGGATCCTGAAATTCCTTGCGCCGATGTCCCTTTCGGTCCTGACCCAGCACCGTGTGGAGCGACCGTTCGGGCTGAACGGAGGAGAGCCCGGGATGGCAGGCAGGCAACGGGTGGAACGGGCGGACGGCACCGTTGTCGAGCTGAAATCCGTGGACGGAACCGACCTTTTCGAGGGGGACCGGTTCATCCTTGAAACACCCGGAGGCGGCGGCTACGTTCAAAAATAGGGACATTGCACATTATCTTTTAATAATCTAATCGACGACTTAAATTATTGAAAGATAATGTGCAATGTCCCCATTTTTGAAATGGGATCGGGTTCCAATCGTATTGTTGGTATCCGATACCTTCCGATGGAGATCGCCATGAAATCCAGACTTACTGCTGCCGCTCTCGTCCTGTTCCTCCTCCTTCCCTGCCAGGCCCTGGCGGCGAACGGATTCCGGAACCTGGAACTGGTAGACCATGTCGGGAAAGATCCGATGATGGTGGTGGTCGTTCGGACCGAGAGTCTGCTGGAGCCGATCCAGAACATCATCGATACGGTGGCCGGCCTGGATCCCGAATTCCAACCTGGAACGGCGGAACAAGGGTTTGCCGATCTGGAAGCGGAACTCGGTTTCCCCCTCCGCGCCGAGCTGCTGTCCCAGCTGGGACCGGAGTTCGGTTTTGTGCTCAGTGTTCCGCCCATGGACACGATCATGGCCCGGATCGAGGAGTTCCCGGCCAGCCTGCCGGATCTCATGGACGGCACCGGTTTCCTGGCCGCCGTGCGGGATGGCGATCTGGTGGACCGTTCTCTCAGGAAGCTGCTGGTGTTTGAGGAGAAGGCGGAAATCATCGACGGTGACGACGGCCTGGTTCGCGTACGCTACGCCACCCCGGCCCCGGACGGGGAAGCGGGGCAGATCGACATCTGCTTCGGCATCCGGAACGGCTGGCTGGCCATCGGGATGAACCCGGACTGGGTGCTTGGCGCCCTTTCCAACGCCGCCCCCGGGAACCGCCTTTCCGACGGGGAGGATTACGGCAAGGTGTTCGCCAACCTGGACAGCGATCCTTCCATGCTCGGGTACGTCAATCTGCCGGCCCTCATGACCTGGATTCAGGAATCGGACATGCTGAAAATGATCCTGTCCTCCGATCCTGAAGCGTCAATGATGATGAACCTGTTCCTCAACGATGAGTACATGAACGTAGGCCTGGGCTATACCAGCGTGGAAATGAACGGCGGCGTGCGCGCATCGACGTTCGGACCCGCCGGCCTGACCGGGCCGGGGATGTACACCGGCATGATGGCAGCTATCGCCATCCCGAACCTGCTGAACGCCATCGACCGCGGCAAGCAGAAACGGACCATGGCGGACATCCGCTCCATGGCGACGGCAATAGAATCGTATGCCATCGACAACAACAGCTACCCCACCACCGAGGGCTGGCAGTCTCCCGAGGCTCTGAAAGAGGCACTGGAACCGGTGTACATCCGCCAGCTACCCCTGGTTGACGGCTGGGAAAACGCCATCCTGGTGCTATCTGACGGCGAAAATTACACCCTGGTCAGTCAGGGAAAAGACGGCGCCTCGGACGGGGACTGGGCCGGGGAGTTCGCTGCCGGACCGTTCGACAGCTTCACCCACGACATCGTTTTCCAGAACGGTCAATTCGTGAAGTGGCCCGAGGGCGCCCAACAGTAACCGGCGTTGTTTGTTACAATTGGGGGATGAATTATCCCCCTGCCCGAACTGTCCCTGCCCTGGCCCTGGCGGTGTTGCTGCTCTTGCCTGGGGGGGCAACAGCAGCCGACCAGCCGGAAGTACTGGGTGGCGGCGTCACCGCAGGTGATGCCGTTCCGGTCAAAGCGCTGTTGATCGACCCGGAGCGGTATGTCGGGAAGACGGTAGTGGTGGATGGGGTTGTCACCGAGATCGGAATCGACGACGCAGACCGGGTCCGGATCTCCGAAACCGACGGCGTACGGGCCGTCATCCTGGAACTCCCTCCTGCAGGATTCCGGATTCCCGGCGACGCTGTCGGCCGGCGGATTCTGGCTGAAGGGGAGTTCGTACGGATCGAACCTGCGCCGGGGAAGATCGGATACATCATCCGGGTTACCGGCGCCGTCCTGAGCTAACGGGACCGGTCCACACCGGCCTGCAGGCAATCATCAACCACCGGGCAGCCTGAGCAGACCGGTGAAACAGGGCGGCAGACCGACTGACCGTGGCGGACCATCAACTCGTTCAAAGGGATCCAGTGCCGGCGCGGCAACAGCTTCCGGAGGGCCGCTTCCGACTCGTCAGGCGAGCCGGTCCTGATCCACCCCAGCCGATTGGCGATGCGGTGTACATGGACATCAACGCAGATCCCCGGCTTGCCGAACCCGAGGGTGACCACCAGGTTGGCGGTCTTCCGCCCTACCCCCGGCAGGGTCAGCAACTCGTCAATGGAATCGGGGACCCGGCCGTCGTATCGCTGAAGGAGTTGCCTGCTGAGTTCAAGTATCTGCCCCGCCTTGACCCGGAAGAACCCGGACGGATAGATCAGCTTTTCGATGGTGGCCTTGCGGCGGCGGATCATCTCCGCCGGTGTGGCCGCCTTCAGGAACAGTCGCTCGGTAGCGGGAAAGCTGACCTCGTCCTTGGTTCTGAGGGACAGGATGCAGCCGATGAGGACCCGGTACGGATCCCGGCCGTGATGATCCAGGAAATGGTTCTGCCGGTAGGTCGTTTTCAGCCGCCGGACCACCCGGTCCACAGGATTCACCTGCCGGCCTCCCCCACCGGCCGTGGGAAGACGCGGTTTCGGAACAGTTCCACCAGTTCCACTCCCAGGCCGACACCGTCCCCGATGACGATGCCCAGGAAGAAAGTCAGCAACAGGGAACGCATCACGCTGTTGGGTGAGATGCCCTGCAGGAAGGTCACCGGCGCTGCCGCCGTGTAGATCCCGCCCAGCAGCGGTCCGGACAGCAGGAACTTGCCGAGGAGGACGCCGCGGCGAGCCAGGAGATCCCAGATCAGTGCGATGAGCAGTATTCCAATAGCCAGGACCACGGCCCAGGCCGCATGCATGGCGATTCGGAACCAGCTGTCCCGTATGACGGTCCCGGCCTGAAAAAGAACCCAGGCTGCGGACAGGCAGACCGCCGGTACGACCTTTCCGATCCGGGACAGGGTCAGCACTCCCGCCATCAGGGCGCCGGTGGTGAATACCTGGGCCGACGGCAGGTCGAGCCGGAATATGCCGGCCTGGAATGCGATCCATCCCGCTCCCACCGACCCGGCCATGGCGACGGCGAACATGGCGAGGGCGAAGGGGATCTCCCCGGTCCCCTCTTCCGCTTCCCGGCCTCCCAGGGTCCAGGTCCTGATGAACAGGAAAAACAGACCGCCGATGAGCACCGCTATGACGGTGGCGGCGCTCACGTCAACTGTTCGTAGGCCGGTTTCAGTGAGCGGTTGACGATTTCTTCATTGATGGTGAGACGGTATCCGTCCCCTTCCCGTATCACGTCGGCGTTGCCGTACGGGTCGTACTCGAACGGCTTGATCATCTTGCCGTACACCGCCTTGAGGGCCCTGGCCCCGATCCTGGCGTGCTGTGCCGCCTCGGTGGCGATCTTGCGGGCCGCTCCATCGGTGATATCGAGGCGGATCCCCATCTTTGCGAAAAATTTCTGGGAAGTCCTGAACACCGCGTCGTCCGGTTCCACAAGGATCCGTTTCAACAGATCGCCGTCCAGGTCTTCGAGGATGATGGAGTTGTCAAACCGGGAAAGGAACTGGGGCTGCATGCCGAAATCGAACAGGTCTTCCTGCCGGAAGTGGTGCCTCAGCGTGAAGTATTCCCGGATCTGAACCTCGCCGTCCTCATACACGGTTTCCGTGGGGAGTTTCACCCTGCTGGTCGGTGACGTCACCCGGGTGAACACCTGGTCGTACAGGGTCTCGAATGCTCCGGCGCACAGGAACAGCATTTTGCCGGTGTGCAGTGTTACCGGTTCGCTGCTGGTCACGCCGTCCCTGGTGACCGTCACGATATGATCGATTTCCTGACCTTCGATCAGGGTCAGCAGCGCCTGCTGAATGTTGATGCCGGTGACGTACGGTTTGCCGCCGACCATACCGGAACACTTGTCGATCTCGTCCAGGCAGACGGTGGCATGCTCCATGAAGGTGCCGATCTGCTCGGCGGTGGCGTTCGGCCCCAGGATCTTCTTGGCGCGTTCCTCCAGGCGGATGTAGAACGTGCCCAGGTCGATGATCCCCTCTTCGGTGGCGAAGGTGTTGGCGTTCATGACGATGACGGCCCGGTATTTCTCGAAATCCGGATGCCCCATGTACAGCTTTTCCATGGCCCGCATGACCGTGGTTTTGCCGGTGCCGGAGTTGCCGATCATCATCAGGTTGCCGAACGGCTCACCCTGGAGGTGCTTGTAGATCGCAACCGCCACGAACTGCAGGACCTCTTTCTGGCCCAGGACGTCCCGTTCAAGGAATTTGAAGATCTCCACCGCAGTCATATTATTCGGCCCTCCAACCGGAGTTTCAAAAAATAAGTATAGCTCGTATTGCCGTACCGGACTCCTGCGCGTACATCATCTCGGTGATCGGCTTTTTGGTTCCCGAAATCGGGAATTTTGCGTATGATCACTAATGTTGTTGCAACATATCATTCCAGGAGCGGTTTCTTCCGTTCCAAGGGGGCCAAGCATGAAATCAAAGGGATGGAGAATCTTTCTGCTCGCTGTGATCGCCGTTGCGTCGTTCACCCAGCTGTCCGCCGCGGCGCTTGAGCCGGGCACCTATGTGCCGGGCCGGGTTCTGGTGAAATTCAACGGTTCAGTGGATGCTGACGCCCGGTTGGCGATCCACGGCCGGGTCGGCACACGGATCGCCCAGCGGTTCCGCCTGGATGCCGATCTGCAGATGGTGACCTTTCCGGAAGAACTGGATCTTGGACCGATCCTGGACTTTTACCAGAGCTTGCCCGAAGTGCGCTACGCCGAACCGGACTTCATCTACCACACCCAGGTCATCCCGGGGGACGCTCGCTTCGGTGAACTGTGGGGCATGCACAACACCGGCCAGAGCGGGGGCGCCTTCGACGCCGATATCGATGGGCCGGAAGGTTGGGACGTCAACACTGACGCCGCCCAGATCATCATCGGCAGTATCGATACCGGCATCGACGTCAACCATGAAGACCTGGCCGGCAACATCTGGGTCAACGCCGACGAAATCCCCGGCAACGGCGTGGATGACGACAGCAACGGCTACATCGACGACGTCAACGGGTACGATTTCTACAACGGCGACTCCAACCCTTACGATGACCACAGCCACGGCACCCACACCATGGGCACCTCCGCCGCCCGAGGCGATAACGGCATCGGTGTTGCCGGTGCAGCGTGGTCGGCCAGGATCATGGCCCTGAAGGTCTGCAGCGCAGGTGGCAGCTGCAACGTCAGCGCCGCAATCGCAGCCACCGACTACGCCACAGAGAACGGCGCCCGCCTCACCAGCAACTCCTGGGGAGGTGGTGGGTTCGGCCAGGCGATGAAGGACGCCATCGACCGGGCCGACGCCGCCGGTGTGCTGTACATCGCCGCCGCCGGGAACAACGGCAGCAACAACGACGCCAGCGCCTTCTACCCGGCGTCGTACGCCAGCCCAAACATCATCTCGGTGGCCAGCATCGACCGGTTCGGCGGAAAATCCAGCTTCTCCAACTACGGCGCCACCTCGGTGGACCTGGGCGCACCGGGCAGCTCGATCCTGAGCACCACACCCGGCAACGGCTACAGTACCTTCAGCGGCACATCCATGGCCTGCCCACACGTCACCGGCGTGGTGGCCAACATCATGGGATTCAACCCGAACCTTGCCCACACGGAGTACAAGGACATCGTCATGGCTTCCGTCGTTCCCAGCGACGCCATGGCCGGCCGGACACTGACCGGCGGCGTGCTGAACCTCAGGAACGCCCTGGACCAGACCCCGCCTGTGATCATCCCTCCCGGCAACAACCCGCCGGTGGCCGATCCCGGCGGCCCGTACAAGGGACGTGCGTTCAAGGCGATCACCTTTGACGGATCCGGCTCCTTCGATCCCGACGCCGCGGAACTGTCCGATTACGTCTCGACCTACGTCTGGGACTTCGGCGACGGCAGTGTCGTCTCCACATCCACTCCGACCACAACCCATATCTACGGCGCCGGAAACAACGACTACGTCGTCACCCTGACGGTGAAGGACAGGTACCGCATCTCCGGCGATCCGGTGACCACCACCTGCAGGATCCGTGGAGGAGGCCGTAAAGCCAAGTGATGGCAACCTTACTCCGGATAGTGTTGCTCGTGGCCGTCCTGTCCGCCATGCTGGCGGGCGGGGCGGCCTGTGCGGCCGTATTCACCGTGGCTGGCGACGGCTCAGGCGATTACAGTTCGATCCAGGCTGCCATCAGCGCAGTCGGCAACGGCGACGAGATCGTGGTGCAGCCGGGGCGCTACCACGAAACGGTGAACTTCCTTGGGAAGGCGCTCACGGTCCGGAGCAGCGCCGGCCCGGCCAACACCTGGATCTTCCTCGAAGAGCAGACCAGGATCATCAACCTGAATGGAGACAGCACTCTGGAGGGGTTCACAATCACCGGAGGAAAGGCGCGGGTCGGGGGCGGTATCTGGGTGACGGACGGGGCCTCTCCGACCATCCGCGGCAACATCATCGAAGGGAACATCGCCGAATGGAACGGGGTCCTGCCGGCGTTCGGTGGCGGCATCGCCGTGGACCCGTTGTGCGAGCCGGTCATCACCCGCAACGTCATTCGCAACAACCTGGCGCTGGGAGACACCCAGGGGTTCTATGCCTACGGCGCCGGGATAGACCTGGCTGATGATTCCACCGCAATCATCGAGAACAATATTATCGAGAACAACAGCACTACCGATTCCGGGGGCGGAGTCTCTCTGGGGGTCGCCGGTGTGACCACGCCTGTTTCCATCGTTCACAACACCATCATCGGGAACCTGGCGGGACAGGGTGGAGCAACCACCTCCATATTCGGAGGCGGCATCCTCCTGGAAGTGGACTCCTCGGCGACGATCCGCAACAACCTCATCGTCGACAATGATGCCACTGCCACCGGGCAGGGCGGCGGGATTCACTTCTTCTCCAACGGCTTGCAGGGCATGACCTACGAAAGCAACGATTTTGACGCCAATATCCCGGACGACTGCGCCGGCCTGCCGGGATCCAAATGCTCTAGCGGTCAGTTCGCAGTCGCGCCCCTGTTCCTGGATCCGGCTGCAGGTAATTATCGGCCCCGTTCCGACTCACCGATCCTGGACCTGGGAACGGCAACCGGTGCGCCGGCGCTGGACGCCGACGGACAGGCAAGATCCGCCGATGGAGATCTGGATGGGATCGCCGCACCGGATCCCGGCGCCTTTGAGAATCAACGGGAGACCACACGGCTGTCGTTCCAGGACTCCATTTCCCTGACATGGGACGGAAGTATCAATCCTGCGGTCCGGTTCGAACTGTATCGCGATGATCTTGCCGCTCTAGGCTCGACCCTGCTGGGAGCCTGCCTGGAGCCCGACCTTGCCGCTACCGGTGCAACAGACGGCACCGTACCGGCAGTCGGGGGTGGATCGCTTTACCTGGTACGAGGAGTGGACATTGCATCCGGTCGACTTGGATTCGGGTCCGACAAGACCGAGCGGCTGGCCGCGACCGAGTGTCCCTGAAATTCATGGGACCGATCAGGCGGCGTCGCGTTTGCTCTCCAGCTCCACCAGCGCTTCCCGCCAGATGATCACGTCCTTGTCGGTGGCCGGGTAGAACAGGACACCGCAAACCGCACCTTCCGAATCATCCGGGGTCAGGTGCATCACCAGCATATCGCCGTGGACCTTGCGATCGTTCATGTTCATGGTGGCGTACCGCACGGTCCGGCCGAACTCCAGGCCAGGTAGATCGTGGATCAGCCGGAAGGCTGTACCGCTGGTGCTCAGATCACGGAGAGGCATACGACAGGGAATCCCGCCGGGAGCCGGAAAATTGAATTCGACTTCCCAGGTTTCACCCTTGGGAAAGTTCAGGCGACGGGATTTACGGCGGCAGTTGGGAGACTGGGGCATGAGCGTCACCTCCTGCGGATCAGCCGACGAACGCCGGGATTACCTTGTGGCATTCCGGACAGGCGCAAACATAGCCGCGCCGCGGCAGGGACGAGGTGAAATTCACCCGGGTGCGCAACAACCTCACGATATGAACCGTCTCCAGCATCGCGGAGCAGTGCGGGCAGCCGACTGCCGATTCCAGCTGGTAGATCGCTTCGGCCTCGGTCTGGGGTTCCATCGACTGTTCCACGGATCCTTCTCCTTGAAAGCAGTTGCCTCTCAGTAAAAACTTAAGTCCCGGTATTCAAGATGCAAGTCCATCAAACCTAAAAATAAGCTAAATTGCTAAACCGGCGGTGTTTTCTGGTTATTCGGAAGGTACAATCGGCCTCCAGCCCTGATAACCAACGGAGGAGCAAGGAGATGCCGGCAGTTCTGGATCTACCCGGTCCGGCCGCCCTGGTGGACCTGGACCGCCTGGAGCGGAACATCCGCCGGATGTCCGACCTGGCGGACCGCAACGGAGTACGGCTCCGACCTCACGTCAAAACCCACAAATCGGTGGAGATCGCCCGACTGCAGTTCGGCGGCGAGACCGGCCCGGTAACCGTCTCGACCCTCTCGGAAGCGGAGCATTTCGCACAAGCCGGCTTCCAGGACATCACCTACGCCGTTCCCCTGGACCCGGCGATGCTGGATCGGGCCGCCGCCCTCGCTGAGCGGATCGACAGCCTCAACCTCCTGATCGATCACCCGGACCTCCTGGAGGCGATGGAGCGGCGGGGAGGCCGGCCGCTGCGCTGTTTCCTCAAGGTCGACTGCGGGTACCACCGGGCCGGCGTAGACCCGGACTCAACCACTGCCCTCGATCTGGCCCGCCGCATTGCAGCCTCCTCCGCCACCGGTTTCGAAGGAATCCTGACCCATGCCGGTCATGCGTACCGTTGCCGCAACCGGACCGAGACTCTCGAGGTGGCCGGGGAAGAGCGGGACGCCATGGTCCGTTTCGCCGGAAAGCTGCTGGAGGCCGGCATCCCGGTTCCTGAAATCAGCATCGGATCCACACCGACCCTGTCGGCAGTGGATCACCTCTGCGGGGTCACCGAGATCCGCCCCGGCAACTACGTCTTCTTCGACCGGTTTCAGGCGGCCATCGGCTCCTGTGAACCGGCCGATATCGCCTTTTCCGTCCTTGGTTCGGTCATCGGGGTCTATCCCGATCGATCCGAATTCCTGATCAACACCGGGGCCATGGCGCTTTCCCGGGATCCGGGAGCGGACCACCTGGACCCTGGGTTCGGATTCGGTGAAGTGTTCGATCCGGAACAGGGTGAACGCCCTGCGCTGGGGATCGTGACCTCGTTATCCCAGGAACATGCCGTTGTCCGGGCCGACGGAGCAACGCCCACTCTCGGCGCCCGGGTTCGGGTCACACCGAACCATTCGTGCCTGACCGCAGGCCTGTTTGACCGGTATTATGCGGTGCGGGGAACCCGGGTAGAAGGATCGATGTTTCCCTGCCGGGGCTGGTAGCTCAGAGCTCTCGCCTCTGGCCCGCCGCAAGTCCTGCACGGGTTGAAGCCTTGAAAGTCGCCGAAACCACCGAGGACAGTTCACACGGTTTGTGGATCACCATACCGGCACCGGCCAGCAAGGCCTCGTTTTCATCCACCGGGCTGTCGCTACCGGTAAGCAGGATCGACTCCAGGGAACCGTTCAGCTTCCGGGCATAGCGGATGACGTCGAACCCTTTGCCGTCAGGGAGTACCAGATCGGTGATCAGGACCTGGTAAGGGTACTGATTCAGCATGTTCTGGGCCTCGGCCACGCTTTTGGCCGTATCGACCTGGTAGCCCTCCTCGCCCAGAACCATGCGCAGGCTCATCCGCATGAGCCTCTCATCGTCCACAACGAGTAACCGGGTTCTGGGAGCCAAAGCGCACCTCTGTTGCTGGAAATAAATACGATGCAAAAATGCAGCCAACGATAAGGATTATCTCGGAACAACCGGCCATCATCGTCCCCGTTAAGAAGCGGTTGACGGCGAGCTGCGACAGGGTTGCGTGTTCCTCGGAAAAGCCATACCGGTGTGGCTTTTCAGGGATCGGCCCTGAAGCCAATGCGTCGCCGTAATTATAACTATTGAATATTAATAATTAAACAATGTATTTCTAAAATAACCCATTGACGACCTTTCCCGCAGGGTTGATTGGTCATATCACCCACCTGGGGAATCCTCCGCTGAACCAACTATACCGACTAACTATAATTGCGTTAACTTTTCCCCAAATTCAGGGCCGTTTCCGGCCTGTGAAGGCCTGAACAAGTTGTGCACGGTTCTTGCAATACATCGCTCCCTGGACACAAGGCTTTACGGAAACAGGGGCCACACAATGGTGCGAGACCTTAAAACCGAACCGCGACTCAGCCTTCACCAGGTGTGGTCTGAAAATTTGACGACGGAAGATTCGCGGGCTTCCCGAGTCGTAAAAACGACAGAGTTTTTCAAGGAGGGTACGATGAAGAAGGTATTGTTCATCCTCGCCGCCCTGATCATCATCGCAGCGCCGACAATGGCGTTCCATGATGAAGGCGTGGCTCACTGCAACGGCTGCCATACCATGCATAACAGCCAGGACGGCGCGTTGGTTGATGCCGACAGCCCCCTGGGCAACGCGTATCTGCTCACCGATGCCGACCCCAGCGATGTCTGCATCGCCTGCCACGATCACATCGAGCACACTCTCGGTACCGATCCGCTGGCCCCCCCGGCACTCAAAGGCGCCGGCAACTTCGTGTATCTGCTCGAAGACAACCTGAATGACGGCCACAACGGCGCCCTGAACCCGATCGGTGGCGACGCTGCCGGTCACAACCTGGCTGCCCCGGGCCACGGTATTGCTCCGGACGCCACCCTGACCTCCGCCCCCGGCGGCACCTTCCCGGCCTCCGTGCTGGGCTGCACTTCCTGCCATGACCCCCACGGCAACGCCAACTTCCGGTTCCTGTACGGCATCGGTGGTGTCCAGGACGGCCTGGCTACCTTCACCAACCCGGCCCCGGACGCAGAAGGCCTGAGCATGTTCTTCGGCTCCGAGTCCCAGACCTCCCACACCGCCTACCAGGGCGGCATGAGCGCCTGGTGCGCCAACTGCCACGGCGACTTCCACCAGGAAGCCGGCGGCCGGCTCGAGCACCCCTCCGGATCCACCATCGGTGGCTCCGTTGCCAACACCTACAACCTGTACAACGGCACCATCGACCAGCTGGGCGGCGTCCAGGCAACCGCCTATCTCGCGGAAGTTCCGTTTGATGATGCGGCCAACACCACCGCCGGCACCGCCGGCCCGACCGCCGGCAGCCAGGTCATGTGCCTGACCTGCCATCGCGCCCACGCCACGTCCGCTCCGGACGCCGGCCGCTGGGACTTCAGCGTAACCTTCCTCCACGAGGACGGCCTCGAATCCGGTTCCTACGCGATCCCGGATCCGTACGCCAACCTGAACCAGCGTTCGCTCTGCAACAAGTGTCACAACAAGGACGCGGGTGACGTCAACCCGTTCTAGTCCTTCACGCACAGTACGACTACCAGA
>JACXWD010000004.1:79536-113051 GCA_014764515.1 Candidatus Polarisedimenticola svalbardensis
ACCAGAACGCCCGGGAGAGTCTCCCGGGCGTTCTATTAGGGGGCTACCCCGATGAAAACAGGCAATCTGCACTAATATTGAGTATCTTATTGCAGGCGCGGGGTTTGCGGAGAGCGATCATGAGGCGAGGCAAGGCGATCCCAGGATTGGGTCTGGCGGCGGTCCTGCTGCTGCTCACCTGCCCGGCCCTCCAGGCCGCCGATGTCAATGGCTCGATCCTGGTCACCGGCGGAACCAACGAGATCGACGACGAGGAAACCGATGTCCTCGATCAGCGCTACCAGATCACCCTGGTCCAACCGGTTTCACAGTTCCTCGGATTCAACCTGAACTACATATACCGGGGGCTTGAAACCAGCCCCGAGAACGGCGTCGACTTCGAGCGCAGGACCTCCCAGCCCGGCATCGAGCTGTCCTACAGCCGCAACCGGTTCTCATCCCGGATGACCTACCGGGAGCGGCGCACCCGTGGGACCAGCCCGGCGGACAAACTGGACGCCACCGCGTTCGTGGCCAGCGTTACCTGGGATCCTGAACGGGGCCCGCTGGCCCAGCTGCAGTACCGGGATGAAACCAACTTTTCGGATGTTGCGGTGTTTGGAAGAGATGTCACCAACCGGACCTGGGATCTCGAAGTAGGCCGGGAATACAAGGACTGGTCCGCCTGGTACGAATATTCAAACGTCAATATCGACAACGCTGTGGGCGAACTCTCTCTGGAACAGCAGCAGCACGAAGTCCGAGGCAGCTACCAGTTCAAGACCTGGCAGGACCGGATGATCTTTTTCGCCAACGGTCAGGTCCGGAAGGTGGACAACGACTCCCGGGTCCCCAGCGGCACCCTGTTTGACCAGCCGGTGCCGGCCCGTGGTGGACTGTTCGCCGTGGACACCACCCCGGAGATCTGGCGCCTGGAGCCGGCGCCTGCCCTGGTTGACGGCGACACCGAAACACCGGTAGAGCCCGACATCAACATCGGCGGGGCCAACACGTTCCGGAACATCGGTCTTGACCTGGGGTTCATCCGTCCGGTGAGCCAGCTGGAAGTGACGGTGGACCGATTGTCAGGCCCCGGCCTGATCTGGGAGGTCTACCACAGCCCGGACAACCTGAACTGGGAACTGGTGCCGGGGGTAACCTCCCTGTGGGACACTGCATTCTTGAGGTACTCCATCCAGTTCCCGGAAACCGAGGATCAGTATTTCAAGGCGGTGAACGTCAGCGTCAACTCCGAAACCGACGTGCTGGTCACCGAAATTCGCGCCTTGCGGGAGGTGCAAAGTACCGGTAGAACCACGGGGCAGTCCACCGACATCCGCACCGATCTCAACCTGCTGTTCCAACCGAACGAACGGGTCTACAGCAGTTTTTCCCTGGGATACAACGATGAGGACGATGTCGTCCCCGGTGTATCCATTCGCGGCCTCCGGGATCTGTACTACACCAGCAGCGTCCGTGTTGTCCTGACGCCGGAACTGGATCTGAGCATGCATTACGGCTTTTCCAACCGGGAGGAAGACCGGGAGCCGGTGATCGAAAGGGGCGACCGATCCTACGGAGCCGGCCTGACATGGACACCGTTGCCGGCGGTGGACGGCCAGCTGAACTTCAACCATCGGGAAGAAAGCGAGCGGGGGGCCACCCTCCGGCTGGATGATACGGTTCGCCTGCGGCTGGCCACCGAACTGTTCCCGGAACTGCTCCTGACTACCGAACTGCTGGCCAACGATTCGGACAACGATTTCGCCGGGTTCAGCCAGTCCAGCTGGACCTGGCGGGAGTCACTGATCAGCCGCCCAACCCGGCGATGGACCCTGTCCGGTGCATACAGCTACACCGAGTTCGATTCCACCGGGTCGGTGAACCTGTCGAAGCGGACCTCCCTGACGGTGCGAACCGCCTGGATGCCGGTGCCGACCGTCAACATCGGTGCGACCTACGGCGAGGGCAAGGATGACAACCAGGAAACATCCGACGAACGCTACTTCCTGGTCTGGACCCCGGGCCGCAAACTGACCTGTTCCCTGGTTTATAATGATAATGAAGCGGTAGGGTTTCGACAGCTCACCAGCGCCAGCGCTCAAGTGCAGTACCGGCCCCACCGCAGGCTCCGTCTGTTCGTCACCGGCAGCCGGTCTGAAGAGGCGGTGGTGAACCTGGCCGTGGCAGAGACCACCAGCATCCGGGCGGGACTCAGCCTGACCCTGTAACGGAGTAACCAGATGAACTTGAAACGTCGATTATCGGTACTGGCCCTGATCCTGGCCGCGGCAGCCTTCGCCGGCTGTGGCCGGGGGATGCGGCCTACCAAGTTCACCAATTCCGACTACAACTTCGCATATCTCGAGAGGGTCGCCATCCTGCCGTTGTTGAACATGTCGGAAGACCGCCAGGCCGGTTCCCGGGCGACACGGATCCTGATCACCGAACTCCTGGCCAGCGAGGCGGTGGACGTGGTGGAGCCTGGAGAGACGCGAGCCGCCTTGAACCGGATCACCTCCGGTGACCCGACCCCGACCACCGAACAGATCATCGCACTAGGCAAGGCGCTGAACGTCCAGGCAGTGCTCCAGGGCAGCGTGGCCCAGTCCGGGTCCAGTATGGCCGGTACGGTGATGATCCCGGTAGTGACCCTGGATGTGCACATGCTGGAAACCGAATCGGGACAGGTCATCTGGGCCGCCACACACACCGAGAAAGGCAGCTCCGCCGGGGCCGCGATCCTGGGGACCGGATCGGAGCCGATCTCACAGACCACCCGGCGATGCGCGCGGCGTATCATCAAAACCCTGGTGAACTGATCGGCTCCCGGGCGGCCAGCACCATGTGGCGAGCATTCACCCGACCGATACTGTTAGCGCTGGTGGCCGCATCGTGTTGCACCGCGGCCATGGCATCCGGTCCGCCACGTTTGGTCCTCCTCCCGGTCCAGGACCGGATCGGCAACCCGGAATTGGCTGAGTTGGTACGGCGGACGGTTCGGGAGGAGTTGGCCGGCCGGTTCATCCTGACCCATCCCATGACGGTACGGGACGGATTGCGGGCAGGCCGTATCCGGGATGCCGGCGCCACCACTCCTTCTCGACTGGCCGGCCTGGCCCTGGAACTGGATGCGACCCGTTTCCTGTCCGTCACCCTCCACCAGGCGGTGGAGGGCGCGATACCGATCATTACCCTCTCCGCCCAATCTTTCGAAGCCGGGGAAAACCGTTTGAGCTGGGCCGGCTTCCGGTCCGCCTCCGGTCTGGACGAACGCAAGATGCTGGGCCTGGGAGTCATCGAAAATCTGGACGACCTGGCACGCCGTACAACACGCCGGCTGATGGAGGATTTCCTCAAGCCCGAAACCGGTCGGACCGGCCGGATTAAGGTACCCACCCCCAAGGAGGGCACCTATCTCCGCAGCATGCTCAATACCCGGACCATGAGCAAGATGGCGGTGCTGCCGTTCGATTCGGTGGTTAACCGCCAGCCCCAGGCCGCCGCGGAAATGGCCACAGCCGCACTCATGGCGGTGCTGCATCGCAAGGGCGCCCCCCTGACCCATCCGGGAATCGTGGACGAAACCCTTCGCCGACGCTACGAGCAGCGTTATGGCGGGCTGGACGAACTGTCCCGGGCGGCGCTCAAGATCGGTGGCGGAGCCCGCTGGTTCATCACGGGAACCGTGGAAACCCTTGAAATGAAAGGGGGTATCGAGCCGGTACCCTGGATCGCACTGGGGGTTCGGGTGGTGGACGTGGAAACCGGACAGATTTTCTGGATTGGCGGACTGGAGAGAACCGGCGAGGAAGAGGAAAATGTATTTGGTCTGGACCGGGTGCACTCCCCGGGAGAATTGCTGGACGGCATGCTGGACGGGATCAGCGCCGCATTTCTTCGAACGGTCGAAGTAGAAAGGGATGGATCCAAGTGAAGCGCATCCTCATTTTCATATCGATAAGCCTGCTTGCCGGTTTCGCGGCAGTGGGAGCCCCGGATACAACCAAGACTCCCTCCCCCAAAAAGCAGGCGGAGCCCAACGTGGTGGCCACCGTCAACGGAGAACCGATCCTCCTCAAAGACATTGAAAGCCGTCTTGGCAAGATTCACGGCGAAGCGATGGACAGCGAACGCGCCGGTTTCGATCTGGACCTGCTGCTTTTCAAAATGACCAACGACCTCCTCCTGGGCCAGGAAGCCAGGGCCCTCGAGATGGACCAGGAACCGCCGACCAACGATCAGATCCGGCTTTTCCGCAACGACCTGCTGCTGAAGGTCCTGGACGCCGAAGAAGTGGTGGAGCCGTCCCGGCCAACCGATGAGGAGATCGCCGAGCGGTACGAACTGCTGTACCGCAGGATCACTCTTCGTGTGATCACCAAGTACGAACAGGAGGAGACCGGGGAGGTTATCGCGCTGCTGGAAGAGGGCGCTGATGTCGCCGACGTGGCCAGGGATCACTCGGTGGACCCTTACGCTCTACGAGGCGGTCTGGTAGACGGCATCGCCCGGATCGACCTCCAGAAAGACATCGCAGACTTCGCATTCGAGATGAGCCCCGGGCAGGTCGCCGGTCCGATCCGAACCGACCTGGGCTGGTCGGTGATCAAGGTGGAGAGCTTTGAAGATGCCGACCCGGAACTGTTCGACGCCCGCAAGCGGAAGGTCTCCAGCCTGGTGCAATACGAGAAGGCGACCGAGCTGCGATCGAAATTGACGATAGAAACCAAGGCCAACCACCCGGTCAAGATCGACCAGAAGGCGGTGGAGGCAGTGAAACCGAAACGGCTGCCTGACGCCCGCCTGACGCCGGACTATCCGGACCCGGATGCCGTCGTGGTCCGCATCGGCGAGAGCCGCACCATCACCGCCGAGGAATACGGCAGGGCTCTCCTGACCCGCTGGAGCGGGGTCCGCAACGAAGAGGCGGCGGTGGCCGCCGCTCCGATCATCCTCCAGAAGACCATCGACAAGGAACTGCTGCTGGCCGAGGCGGAAGACAGGGGCTACTCCGATCGACCGAAATTCAAGCATGCGGTAAACAACCGGGAAACCGAACTGCTGATCCCCCGTTACCTGGACCAGGTCGTCGCGCCCCGGGTGAAGGTGACGGAGGAAGATCTCAAGCAATATTTCGCCGACCATGTAGACGAATTCCACAAGCTGCCCCGGGTCCGGCTGGGCCAGATCACCGTGGCTACCGAAGAGACAGCCCTCCGGCTGGCGGATCAGCTCAGGGACGGCGCCGACCTGGCCTGGCTGGTAAAACAGCACTCCATCGACCGTTACAAGGAGGCCGGTGGTGATCGGGGCTGGATGACCCCGAACCCGGGCCTGGACCGGATCCACGACCAGTTGCTGGAAGCTCCCAAGGGGACCATCCTCGACCCGTTCGGGGTGACGGACAACTGGCAGGTGCTCATGGTCACCGGAAGGGAAGAGCAGGGCCTGTACACGTTCGACGAGATCTCGGGGAACATCCGCAAGAAGGTTCTCAAGGATAAGTTCGTCGTCGTCCTGGACGAATTCATGAAAAAACTCCGGGAGCGGGCTGAAATCACAGTCAACAAAGATGTCCTGGCCACCCTCAACATCAGTGGAACGATGGAGGCTGCTGCCGGGGAAGAGGGAGAACATGGTGCGCACGGCCATTAGACACCGGGTCCTGACCTGCGGGATCGTCTTCGTCCTTGCGTTTGCGCTGCCGGCGACAGCACAGCTCAAAAAGGGCAAGCGGTTCGATAAAGGCAGCAGTTGCCTTGAGTGCCACGAAGATGTGGGCAAGGGGTTCCGGGTCACCCACGACCCTTTGAAGAAGGGTGAGTGCGGTTCCTGCCACAAGCCTCATGGACTGGTAGGCGCCCTGCGCCTGCAGAAGGAAGAGCCGGACCTCTGCCTGGATTGCCATGATGCCGGTTCAATCGACCTGAACGCCAGGCATGTCCACCCGAACACCGACAACTGCTCAACCTGCCACGCCCCCCACGGTTCGGATAACCAGGCTCTCCTGGTCAGCCCTGCCGCCCAGTTGTGCCGGGACTGCCATGACGGCGACGGGTTCAAGCAGCAGGTGGTCCATGCTCCGGTGGCGAACGGCTGCAAGTCATGCCACGTCCGCCACGGCAGCCCCCACGAGGGAATGCTGAAAAGCGAGCGGGAAGCGTTGTGCGGCTCCTGCCACAGTGGTCAGGCCGGCGGTTTCCGCTCGGCCCATGCCGGTGTCTCGGTGGAGGGAGCGGATTGCGCCTCCTGCCATCCACCCCACTCCGCCGCCTCCGCCGGCCTGTTGAAGGCATCGGTCCATCCCGAACTGGATTGCGCCACCTGCCATGAAGACGGCAATGGAGCCGCTCCGGCCGACGGTGCGGCCATCTGCCTGAACTGCCACGACATGCCGGAGAAGCCGGCAGGCGGATCGATCCACCCGCCTGCAGCGGCCGGCGACTGTCTCGACTGCCACAACCCGCACACCTCGGACCACGCGCCCCTTCTGGTTGCATCTCAACAGATGACCTGCGGGACCTGCCACGACGGCATCGTCGACAAGGCGGCCGGTCCCCATGCCCACCCGGTAGCCCTGGAATGCGCCAACTGCCACACCGGGCACAGCTCCGGCCAGAACAACCTGCTGGTGGCGGAAGCACGGGCCCTGTGCGTTTCCTGCCATGACGACCCGGAACAGTCCGGCGACCCGGTGATCCACCCCCCTGCTACCGGCGACTGCATCGATTGCCACGACCCTCACGGCTCGGGCCTCCGCGGGATGCTGCTGGCCGAACAGGTGGAGCTTTGCGGCGACTGCCACAGCGACATCGGCACCCTTTCCGGTATGCCGGTGGTCCATTCACCTGCGGCCACCGGCTCCTGTTCCTCCTGCCACCTGCCCCACTCCGGGCCGGACAAGCTGGTCCGGGCCCAGGGGGCGGAGCTGTGCCGGGACTGCCACGGGGCGATGCTGGACACAGCCGAGGGGCTGCCGAAACACGGACCTTTCGACGACGGCGACTGCTCCACCTGCCACGTCCCCCACGCATCGGAGACTGCCGGTCTGCTGGTGGAAGGCCAGCAGGCGCTGTGCGCCAACTGCCACGATGTGGAAACGGCCCAGCCCGCCGGTGGTTCCAGCCACAAACCGGCTGCCGACGGCCGGTGCAGTGCATGCCACCAGCCCCACGCAAGCAAGAACAACGCGTTTCTCAACGCCAAGCCGAGAGCGCTGTGCGCCAGCTGTCATGGCGCGCTGGAGAAGCGTTTGACCGACGAGGTCGCCCACGCTCCGGCGGCGGATACAGACGGCTGCCTGACCTGTCACAGCCCCCACGTGAGCCGGAACCCGGGACTGCTGCTTGAGCCTGCCACCGCCACCTGCCTCGGCTGCCACGATGGCGACGAACCGGACTTCGGCAAGAAACACCTGGGCTTCGCGGCGGAATCCATCGACTGCCGCTCGTGCCACGATCCCCATGCTTCCCCCTTGACCGGCATGCTGTTGCCGGTACTCCATCCGCCGTTTGCCGAAGGGGACTGCGCCACCTGCCATGGTGACACCGAGGGAGGCCGGCCATGAAGATCCTCAAGGTAACCCTGTTGTTTTTGCTCCTCTCATCGGTCGCCATGGCGGTGGATATCGATCAGGGCGAGATCTGCCTGATGTGCCACGACAGCCTGGCGGAGCAGCTCCAGGCAGCCGTCCCCCACGCACCTGCAGCCGCCGGCGAGTGCAGCGCCTGTCACAACCCTCACGTTTCCAGGTTCGAGCATCTGCTCCAGGACCGGCCCGGACCGCTGTGCCTTTCCTGCCACGAGGATCTGGGACAGGAACTGGATCGCGCCGTCGTCCACCAGCCGGTAGCCGAGGGTCGCTGCGTCGACTGTCATACCCCCCATGGGGGACCGAACCCGAAGTTGCTGGTACGGGATACGGCAACCTTGTGCGCCGGCTGTCACGAGGACATCAACCGCTGGAAGAAACTCCCGGTACAGCACCCGCCGTTTGCAAAGGGCGATTGCAGCACCTGCCATGAGCCCCATGCATCGGATCATGATGCCCTTTCGGCCCGTCCCATCGGCGAGAGCTGCACCCAGTGCCATCAGGTGGACATTACCTTCAAGTCGGCCCACCAGGGCTACCCGGTTGAGACCGCAGCCTGCCAGCAGTGCCACGACCCCCACGCTTCGGCCCAGGCCGGCCTGTTCCGCAAACAACTCCATCCCCCGTTCGAGTCCGGGCGCTGTACCGCCTGCCATGCTCTTCCGGGATCGGAAGAGCCTTTCAGCACCCGCTTGCCGATGGACAAGCTTTGCGGCGACTGCCATGAAGAACAGGTGGAGCGCTCCCGGAACGCACCGTTCCCCCACGTCTCCGCCGGTGGCGGCGACTGCCAGCTCTGCCACAACCCTCACACTGCTGACGGCAGCGGTCTCCTGAACAAACCGATGGAGGCACTCTGCCTGTCCTGCCACGACCCGGGCGGATCCTCAACCGGCTGGGCCGGGAGGTACGTGAGTCACGGCAATGGCCTGGAATGCAGCAACTGTCATGAGCCTCACGGCGGCGACCATCCGATCCTGATGGTCGAGACGGTCATGGACACCTGCAACGCCTGCCACGAACACCAGCACAACGTGGCCCATCCCCAGGGCGAAGCGACCCGGGATCCTCGAACCGGAAGGAGTATGGACTGCATCTCCTGCCACGGTATCCACGATGCGCCTCACCCCAAATTCATGCATCGGGAATCGGACCGGGAACTCTGCATCGGATGCCACAAGAACCTGGGGAGGAGAGACCGATGAACCGACGTGGAATGATCGCCTGCGCCGTCCTCCTGCTGGCTTGCCTGCCAGGCGCTCTCGCAGCGGAAGAGGACCGGCTGTTCGCCTTTGAAGTTGTCGTGGACAACGAGGACTCCTCGGCGGTACGGAAGCCGACCGGTGTGGCCGCCGGATCGGATACCGAACTGGCGGTGGTGGACGCCCACGACAACCGCCTGTTGATTTTCGGGTTCTCAGGCACCGAGTGGACTGTCCAACAGACCGTCAATCTTCCGGCTGTGCCCCTGGCCATCGCACACGACGGCACCCGCTACCTGGTCTCCCTGCGGGAAGGGATGGGGCTCATGGCGGTTGAAGGCACCCGCCACCAACTCCGGCCTGTCTCGCTGCCGGTGGGAGCGGTAGCCGGCGTCGTGGCTGGAATTCCCGGCGGCGGGTTCCTGGTTCATGATTCCGCCGGCCACCAGGTCCTGACCCTGACACAGGCCGGCAAGGTGGAAGGCGGCACTCCGGTCCAGCCGGGGACGGTGGGTATCGCCGCAACCCGCAGCGGCGGCTTCTTCGTGTCCCTCCCGGCTTCAGGAGAGATCCTGAGTTACGACGCCACCGGCAAACAGACCGGCCGGTGGGCCGTGCCTGCGGTGGAACCGGTTCCTGCCTGGCCGGTCTCCATGGTCCAGATCGAAGGCGATCTGATCGCCCTGGATCGTCATGGCCATCGACTGGTCCAGTTCAACAGCAAGAACCAGTTCCAGGGCATCGGCGCCCGCCGTGGCTGGGAGCCGGGGTTGCTGCTGTTTCCCGTGGCCTTGACCGCGTTTCCCGACGGCCGCGTGGCTGTGGCCGACCAGATGAACGGCCGGATCCAGATCTACCGCCGCATCGAGGAAGAACCGGCGCAATGAGACGGCTGTCGGCTATATCCGGGTCTGTTCTCCTGGCCGCCGCCATCCTGGCAGCCGGGGGAGCCGGTGCCGAAGATGTGGCGGCGCCGGCCTACCGGCAGCTTCTGAAACTACCGACCCAGGCGGACCAGATCGGCTTTCCGGGATCGGTAGTGGCCGACGTCAGAACCGGTGAGGTATTCATTCCGGACATCCGCAATCGCAGGATCACCATCTTCGACCAGCGCGGGATGTTTCTGTACCAGATCGCCGGAGGAGAGCAGTTTACCGGCCCCAGGGACCTGGCAGTGGATCCTGAAGGCTACATCCTCCTGGCGGCCCAGATCGATGAAGGGGTCGGCCTGGCCTGGCTTGACTTCGACGGCCTGTTCATCAGGCCGGTCACCCTGACCGGGGACGCACTCAAGGACCACGAACTCCCTGAACTGGTCTCGGTGGCGCTGTCTCCCGACGGGGAAAAAATCTACGCACTGGACCAGGCCAATTTCACCATGTGGATCACCGACCGCGACGGGCAGGTGGAAAGCTCGGTCCTGCTGATTCCGGACAGGGAGACCGAGAGCCCGGGCGACACCCTCCTGGGTCACGTAGACGTCTATGGAGACAAGGTTCTGGTCGCGGTCCCCTCCCTTGGATTGGTCTACGTCTATGACCTTGAAGGGGAACCGATCCGTCATATCGGCCGGAAAGGAACCGCGCCCTGCCGAACCGGGTTCCCCATGGCGGCCGCCCTGGACCGCAACGGCAATGTCATCATCATCGACCAGCAGCGCACCATCGGCATGATCTGGAGCCTGGAGAGCGGAAAGTGTCTGCAGGAGTTTTCCGGTATCGGCCGGTCCCCCGGCGCCATGTACCAGCCGAATGACCTTGCCCTGGACAGCCGCGGGAACGTATATGTAAGTCAGGGGTTCGAAGGCCGGGTGCAGGTCTACAAAGGGTTTGCACCTGCGGCTGAGGCGCCATGAATCGAACTGCGGCACTTATGTTGATCCTGCTGGCAGGCCTTCTGGCCTCCCCGGCAACCGCTTTCCATGACGGCGGCGTCGGCGCCTGCAACGGCTGCCATGTCACCCACACCGTCGACGGCAGTCCGGTTATCAGCACCTTCCTCCTGATCGGCGAGAACTCCACCGACACCTGCCTGCGCTGCCACGGCATCACCGCAGGCAACAGCTGGGGCATGGACGTCCTGGCTCCCGGGCCACTCTACGGCGGCGGGCCGTTTATATTCCTGACGGAAGACAACCTCAACGACGGACCGGGCAGCAGCCTGATCATTTCAGGCGACCATGCCGGCCACAATGTCGTTTCTCCCCTGATGGGGACCGGCACCGACATCAACAACCCGACCGCTCCCGGTGGAACCTACCCTTCCAGTTACATGACATGCACTTCCTGCCATGACCCTCACGGACAGGGGAACCATTTCCGGTTCCTGTACGGTAGCGACTTTCCGTTAAGCCGGTCCGGCGGATACGAGTTCAACTACACGAGGCCCGCCATCGTGGCCGACGGTATCTCCATCTTCGGCCCCCCGGAATCGGACACCAACCACACCGCCTACCGCTCCGGTGCAGCCGCGTGGTGCGGCAACTGTCACAGCCGGATCCATCGCGGCAGCGATGCAACCTTCCGGCATATCGAGGATCGATCCCTGGGAAGCACCACCCGGGAGTACAACAGCTACCTGGGAACCGGAGATGATTCCGGGACAGGCGTCGATGCGTATTCGGTCCTGGTGCCTTACGAAGACCTGTCGTCTCCAGGGACCGGCAACACCGGCCCGGCCAACAATACGTCAAGAGTGATGTGCCTGTCCTGCCACCGGGCCCACGCTTCCTCGGCGCCCTATGCCGGCCGTTGGGACTTCAACATCCTGACCTGGGCCGACGAAGGCATGCTCTCCGGTTCCTATGCGATTCCCAACCCGTATCCTCTTGTCGGCCCGGCCCAGGCCCAGCTGTGCGAGAAGTGCCACGGAACCGGCGGCCCCTGACCCTCGCGCTATGCTATCTTTTTGATTTCCACCGGGACGGGGTATTTCCGTGGCGCCTGATACCTTTCCAGTCGCAAGCAGATGGATGTTCCCCCGGGGCGTAACTGTCTGGCATTTCATCCTCATACCGCCCGTCGTCATGGGCGGCGTCATCATCCTGTTTCGCTGGATCTCACGCTCGCTTCTGGATCCGGCCACCATCTCCGAAAACGGACTCTACGCCGTAGCCAGGATCGTGACCATCAGCCTGGTGATGTCCCTGGTGATCGCCTGGCTGGCGTTTCGCCACCGTCGGGAATACGAGGCTCAGATCGCCGCCCAGAACGAGGATCTGGTGGCGACCCGGGACTTCCTGTCCAACGTCATCGAAACCTCCGGCGAAGTCATCATCACCCTGGACTCGGACGGCCACATCACCTCGTGGAACCGGACCGCCCAGCAGATCTACGGCTGGACCCAGGAGGAAATGCTCGGCGAGACCTGCGATCGTCTGTTCGCCGCTCCGGATGATCACGGCAACAAGTTCCGAATGCACTTGGACACACTACAGGCCGGCGGCATGGTGCGTCATGAGGAGACCACGCACCGACGCAGGGACGGGTCCATCATCACCGTGCACGTGACCCTGTCCCCGCTGTTCGACGTTTCCGGACGATACGTCGGCGCGACCTCGCTCATCCACGACGTCACCAAGCTCAATGAGTTGCAGTCCCGCCTGGTGGAGCAGGAGCGCATGGCCGCCCTGGGGCAAATGGCGGCAGCGGTGGCTCATGAGATCAAGAACCCCCTGGCAGGGATCCGAGGCGGATGCGAGATCCTGCTCAAGGGAGCAAACGAGGTCGACCCCCGCACCGAGCTGGGGGAAGAAATGCTGTACCAGGTGGACCGGCTGAGTCGCTCCGTCCATGATCTGCTGGTGTTCGCAACGCCCAAGACAATCAAACCGGTCCCGGCCCAGATCCATCTGATCGTGGACCGGGTGCTGAAAATGATCGCCGAAGATCCCAAAAACAAGGGGATCCAGGTGGACAGGCGGTATGATTCGGAATTGGGCCACGTGCAGGTGGACCCTGAACTGATGGAACAGGTGTTTTTCAACGTGTTGCTGAACTCCTGCCAGGCGATGGATCTCAACGGAGCGATCACGATCACCACCGGCAAGGCGGGAAATCATGTCAGCGTGTCGGTACGGGATACCGGCGCCGGCATACCGGACGATGTCATTGCAAGAATATTCGAACCGTTCTTCACCACACGAGCGAAAGGGACCGGCCTCGGCCTGGCGATCGTGAACAAGATCATCCACGATCATGGCGGCACTATCCGCGCCGTGCCGCCGGCCGACGGGGGGTCCGGCACGGAAGTGGTGATCCAGCTTCCGGCGGAGGCGTAACCATGGCCAACGGCGAAAAGATCCTCATCGTCGAAGATGAAAAACTGATCCGGATGACGATCCGGGAGCTGCTGGAAAAAGAAGGGTACCGGGTCGGAGAGGCGGCCAACGGCGCCGAGGCGATGGAGTGCCTCCACAGCCAGGAGCCGGACCTGCTGCTCCTGGATTACCGCCTTCCGGACACCAACGGTCTCGAGATCCTCAAGGAATCACGGCGGTTGCATCCGGAAACCGGCGCCATCCTGATGACCGCCTACTCCAGCATCGATTCCGCCGTAAAGGCGATCAAGCTGGGAGCCTACGATTACCTCAACAAACCGGTAAAGCATGACGACCTCCTGGCAACCATCGCCAAGGCTCTGCAGACCACCCAGCTCCAACGCGAAGTGGCCCGGTTGAGAGGAGAGCAGAAGCGGGACTACGGCATCACCAACATCGTCGGCCGGTCCAGGCCTATGCTTGAGGTGTTCAACCTGATCCGCAAGGTCGCCGACTCCTCCGCCAGCACCGTTCTGCTCCAGGGCAAGTCGGGCACCGGCAAGGACCTGGTGGCCAAGGCGATCCATTTCTCGTCCGACCGGGCGGACAAACCGTTCATGAACATCACCTGCTCGGCAATCTCCGAAACCCTGATGGAGTCCGAGCTGTTCGGCCACGAGAAAGGGGCGTTCACCGACGCCCGCCAGCAGAAAAAAGGACTTCTGGAACTGGCCAAGGACGGCACGGTGTTCCTGGACGAGATCGGCGAAATGGGTCTGGCGTTGCAGGCCAAGCTGCTCCGCTTTCTGGAAGAGAAGACCTTCATGCGCGTCGGGGGCTCCCGGGATATCCAGGTGGATGTTCGGGTCATTGCCGCCACCAACCGGAATCTTCAGGAAGCGGTCGCCTCCGGGGAGTTCCGGGAGGATCTCTATTTCCGGCTCAAGGTCATCCCGATCCACCTTCCGGCGCTCAAGAACCGCAAGGACGACATCCCGGAACTGGTGGCTTATTTCATCAACCGGTACAACAAGGAATTCAGGAAGAACTGCCAGGGGATCAGCGACGAGATGCTGAACTGCCTGATGAACTACGACTGGCCGGGCAATGTCCGCGAGCTCAAGAACATCATGGAACGAGCCATGATCCTTGAAACCAAGGACAAGCTGGACCTGGACGACCTGCCGGAAGAAATCGTGCAATACGACGGCGACCGCAGCGAAGGAAAGCCTTTAGGGGGAACGGGGCAGGCATCGGGCAGCACCGGCATCGTCCTCCCGGAAGGGGGCGTTTCACTCAAGGACGCCGAGTTCGAACTGGTCCGCCAGGCCCTGGACGCCACTGCCGGGAATCAGAGCAAAGCGGCCCGGCTGCTGAGGATCAGCCGGGACGCCCTGCGCTACAAAATGAAGAAGTTCGGCCTGAACTGAAGCTACATCAGTTCGTCAACGGAATAGATCACAGGCTCGGGGAACCCGGCCTCCTTCAACTGGGAAACCACCGCCTCCCGGTCCCCTACCAGGATCACCAGAAGACGACTCCAGTCATAGAACCCGGAACGTGCTTCCCGGTTGGCACGGTCCAGATCGACTTTCGCCAACGATTCGAGGTACACCGCACTGTCGTCCATCGGCCTGCCGTCGGCTGCCAGGCCGGAGAACAGGGCCAGAAGCGATCCGGTTGTTCCGGCGCTGTCCACTACATCCTGACGGGCGGTTTTCACCGCCTTGGTCAACTCGTCGGCGGAGATGTCACCGCCGGCCAGCCTGTTGAACTCGTTGCGATATTCGGTCAGGGCCGGACCGGTGACGGCAGTCTGCACCCGTGAAGCGGAGAACAGCATGTACTGTTCCTTTTCCTGCAGGAACCGGCTGAATGCGCCATAGGTATAGCCGTGTTTTTCCCTCAGATTCTGATTCAGGCGACTTGTGAAGCTTCCGCCGAACAGGATGTTGAGGCTCTCCCGGACTCCCCGGCCAACCGGGTCGTCCGACGACAACGGCGGTACCGGCCGCAGGATGTAAACCACGGTCTGGGGTGCATCCGGCCGGTCCAGCAGAACGATGCGGCCGGGAGCCGGGTCCACCAGGGGGGGCAGGCCGTCAGGCCGGTCCCCTTTCGGCGCCCGCCACTTGCCGAACCTTTTTTCCAGGCTCTTTTTCAGCGCTTCCGTAGCGAAATCACCGACTACCAGCAGCTGTCCGTCCCTGGGGTTCAGGAGAGTGGGCAAGGTCTCTTTCACGTCGGTCACGGTCAGGGAACCGACGGTGGCGGCATACCCTGCCGTGGGCCGGCCACGGGGATCGTCACTGCCGAACAGGATCTTCCGGGACGCCAGACCGGCCAGGGTAACCGGATCGTCTGCACGGGCCTTAATCCCGGCCAGCTGCAGTTGCTTTTCCCGGTCGAAATCGGCCTGCTCCAGGTTGGGCCGCAGCACGGCGTCGGCGAACAGGTCCAGGGTTTCCTCCATCCTTGAACCGATACCGTTGACCGAAACCGACACGGTTGCGCCGGACGAAGTCGCGTTGATTTGCGCTCCCAGAAGCGCCACCGCATCTGCGAATTCGCCTGCGTTGCGGCCGGCCGCTCCTGCGGTAAGGAGCGTCCCGGTCAGAGCCGACAACCCGGCTTTCTCCGCCGGGATTACATACTCTCCTCCGTCCGAGAGCAGCTCCGCCGCGAACAGACCGGAGCCTGGACGGGACAGGGCGTGAACCGTCAGCCCGTTGCTCAACCGGAACGTTTCCGGCCGGGGCGGCGTGAACCCGCCGGCGGCAAACAGCGCCGGACGGTTGTCCAGATCGGCGCCGGCCACGGTGGCGTCCCGGGGGAGGATCCTGAGATCGACCCGTCCATCGCCGAACACCTTGCCGGCCCAGGAACGGATACCGGCAGGCGAGGCGGTCAGGTAGCGGTCAAGATCCCACTGGAACCCGTCGGCCACTCCCAGGTAGTGGCGGTAGCGATTGATGCTGTCAGCCTTGCCGGACAGGCTCTCCATGCGCTGGAGGAACGCCGACTCGGTGGCTGCCGTTACTCTTTTCAGTTCGATGTCCGAAGGCCCCTGCTCCTTGAGATCCTCGATCACAGCAAGAGTTTCCGCCTTGATCCGCTGGAGATCGGCGCCGGGCACAGCGGTGACCTCCACGTGGAACTGGGAGCCGAGTTCCTTGGAGTATTGGTAGGAGGTGACATCCTGGGCCAGTCGCAGGTCGACCACCAGTTTCTTGTACAGACGGCTGGATTCGCCGCCGGCCAGGATTTCGGCGATCAGGTCCATCTCGGCGTCGCCGTCCCTGAAGCTGGCAGGCGAATGCCACACCAGGTACAGCCTTGGGTACTGGACGTTATCCACGGCCACCCGCCGGACTTCACGCTCGAGGGAAACGGCCGGCACCTGGATCGGAGAAGGGATCGGCCGCGCCGGTACGGCGCCGAAGGACGAGGCTATGACCTGCTTGACCTGATCCGGATCGAAGTCGCCGGCCACCACCAGGGAGGCATTGCCTGGAACGTAGTGCGTATTGAAGAAATTCTTGACGTCATCCAGGGTGGCCGCTTCCAGGTCCTCATGGCTTCCGATGACCGTGTGCCAATACGGATGCCCTTTCGGGTACAGCGCCGGCGCCAGTATCTCCTCGGCAATGCCGTACGGCGTATTCTCCACGCCCTGGCGCCGTTCGTTGCGAACCACGTTGCGCTGCAGGTCCAGCTTCTCCACGGTCATGGCGTCGGCCAGGTCGGCCAGCCGGTCCGCATCCAGCCACAGCAGGGTCGGCAACAGTTCCGGCGGACCCCAGCTGTAGTAGTTGGTCCGATCGGTGCTGGTGGAGGCGTTGTTGGCGCCGCCGCCGGTTTCCATGAGTACGTCGAACTGATTGTCCGGGACCCGATGGGTCCCCATGAACATGAGGTGCTCGAACATGTGGGCGAAACCGGACCGGCCCTGGTCTTCGTCCTTGGATCCGACTGCAAACCATGTATTGATGGTTACACGGGGCAGACTGTGATCTTCGTACAAGGTCACGGTCAGGCCGTTGGGGAGTGTGTAGGTTTCCACCTGGACCTCGATGGCTGATGGGAAGGACAAGGACGCGGCCAGCACGATGGCGGCCGCCAGTGCCTGAAAGACTCGATGATATTTCATGGATGGGACTCCTCCGTGGGGAGCCCATTGTATGTCATTTTTCGGAGGTTTCTCCGGCCTGGCCCATCATGTAGTTCATGAACAGTTCCACATCTTTCAGGGCCCCTGGAACCGCCGCCTTTACGACCCCTTCCGAATCGATGAAAAACAGCGACGGCAGGATTCGCGTCCCGTAGCGCTCCCCGACCTTGTCGGTTGGGTCCATGAGAATGATCCCCGGCACTTCCACCTGTTCGGCAAAGGCCCGGACCGTGGCGGCGTCTTCCGCCGTGTTCACCATGATGAAGTGCACCTGGCCTTCATACTGTTCATGGAGCCGGGTCATTTTCGGGAACTGGCGGCGGCAGGGGCCGCACCAGGTCGCCCAGAACTCCAGAACCACCGGCTTGCCCCGGAATTCGGACAGGCTTACCGGTTTGCCTTCCAGGGTATTCAGGGTGAAATCCGGCGCCCGGGTGCCTTCTTCCTGAAGGCCGGCCGCCGTAAACGGCGCCAGGAACAGCAGGATAAGCGTTGTGACCCACAGCGCCCGCCTCAAATACTTCATGGACGCTCCACCGGGTTATGATCATTCCCTGAATATGAAACAAAAATTGTACACCAAGGATTCCACAACGGCCCGAACCGGGGTTTCAGGCGGTCTTTTGAGGGCGCTGCTCTCCTGGAAGACCCTTTCCGTTTCCCTTCTTTCGTTCTCCTCCGGACTGCCCCTGGGGCTGGTCTGGATCGCCATACCGGACTGGATGAGGGACAGCGGAGTGGATATCCGCCTGGTCGGGCTCATGACCCTGACCCAAGCGCCGTGGTCGTTCAAGATCCTGTGGTCGCCGTTCATGGACCGCTTCGCCCCCCTGCCCCTGGGGCGGCGCCGGGGCTGGGCTCTGCTGGCCCAGATAGCCCTGCTGGCCCTGACCTTCGGAATGGCCGGCCTGGGGAACCACCCGGACGCTCCCTGGGTCCTGTTCGCCCTGGCACTGGCCATGGCGCTGTTCTCCGCCACCCAGGATATCGCCATCGACGCCTACGCCGTAGACGTCCTGGAGAAGGAAGAACAGGGCATGGCCGTGGGGCTACGGACCGCCTTGTATCGCGGCGCCATGGTTGTCGCCGGCGGCCTGACCATTACGTTGATCGGTATTTTCTCCTGGCCCATGGTATGTATCGGACTGGGCCTGTTGTACCTGCCGATGATGGTCGTCACCCTGAAGGCGCCGGAACCGCAGGAGCGGATCCCGCCACCCGGGTCCTTGAAGCAGGCGGTCTGGCTGCCGTTTCTGGAATTGCTCGCCCGGCATCGGGCGTTGCCGATCCTGGCATTTGTGCTGCTGTACAAACTATCGGACAGCCTGTCCCAGTCCCTGCTCCGGCCGTTCCTGATCGACATGGGCTACGACTCGTTCCATCGCGGATTCTCCCTCGCAACCCTGGGCATCATCTTCACCGTGGCCGGCACCTTTCTTGGCGGCGCGCTGACCAACACGATCAGCCTGGGACGTTCTTTATGGCTGTTCGGGTTCCTGCAGATCTTCTCCAACATCGGATACATCCTCATCGCATCGGGCCCGGTGAACCTCCCGCTGATGTATGGCGCACTCGGGTTCGAAACCTTCACTTCCGGCCTGGGGATGGGCGCGTTCGGAGTGCTGCTTCTGCGGATGACCCACAAGCGCTTTTCGGCGACCCAGTACGCCCTGTTCTCCAGCCTGTTCGGACTTCCCCGGATCCTGGCCGGCCCGGTGAGCGGGTATACCGTCCATGCCGTCGGCTGGACGAACTTTTTCTGGTTCACCATGGTGGCGGGAATCCCCGGAATGATCCTGCTGGCCCGGTTCGTGCCCTGGTCCGTCCGGGAGCCGGAATTCGACGTCAAGGCGCCGATCAGGAGTGATCCGTTGAGCAGGAGAGCGCTGGCTTCAAGGAGCGCCCTGGGGCTCCTGGTCGGCTTCATCTTCGCCCTCTTAGCCCTGTCGCTGCTGGATGCGCTGGGCGATCCAGGTTCGGGCTTCGCTTTCCTGGAAGCGGTGGGGCGCACCCTCCGGCCGGGGACCGCAACAGGCTGGATCGGTCTCGTCGGCATCACCGCCTTCGCCGTTGTGGCCGGGCTGTTCACTGCCGCCGTCGGTATGGCGCGTTCATCCGGCGGCAGGGACGATTTGAACTGAAGGCAAGGAGAGACCATGTCCGCCATCGACCTTCCCCTGGACAGTTTCGCCCGTGTATGGACCCGGGCATACATCATCGGTCGCCGGCTGTTGTGGGCCGCAACGGTGACCGTCACCATCCTGGTGATACTGGAGGCGGTCCACCTGTACGACCTGTTGGTGCGTGTTCACCCGATCCTGGCCTGGACCGTAACCGGGGGCCTGGCCACCATCATCCTCGGATGGAGCGGTTGGCGCTGCCTGCGCTACCTGCGAAATCCGACCGTTCTCTCTCCACCGGTTCTGCCGGATATCGAGGAGGGCTGGACGGCGGCGGAGCAGCGCTGCTTTGTCAGGTTCGCACGCCGCTACCTTCAGCGGCAGGAACGCAACCCCCGGCTGGACCTGGATACCAAAGCGGGTATCCCTGCCGCTGTCCTTGAACTGGAGACCGGACTGGCGCCGGAAGATGCCGCCGACCCGGCCCGGGCGGCTCTGGCCCTGTCACGCAAAGTGGAAACGATCCTCAACCGGATCACCGCCCCACTGGACAAGGAGGCCAACCGCCTCATCCGCAGAGCGGCTGTGGAAGTCGCGGTGGCCACTGCAGTCTCTCCCAGCGTGTTCATGGACTTCATGATCACCCTGGGGCGAAACATCGATCTGATCGCAAGGCTCGCCGACCTGTACTACGGCAGGCCGGGCCTCCTGGGGACCTTGAAAGTCAGCCGGGACGTTCTCGGAACAGCCGCCATGGCAGGTGCGCTGGAATATGTCAGCGACAATGTCACCTCCGCCCTTTCGGAGGTTACCGGATCCTGGAGCGCCCGGATCCTGGGTCCCCTGGGCCAGGGACTGGTGAACGGGGTCGTGACCCTGAGGATCGGAGCGGTGGCCCGGATGCGCTGTCGCTCCACCGGCGGCACCCGGCCACGCTGGCGAATCTGGCGTCCCAGGGATTACTTCCTCGCCCTGCGGTCCCTGCAGAGCATGGTCCAGGAACGGTTTCGCACACTGGATGTCGAGCCGGTGGAAAAACCGGGATGGTTCCGATCGATTTTCCGCCGGGTGGCCGGTTCGGAGCAGTCCGGGGCGACCGGCGATCAACGAACCGGGAGTGCGGCGGCCTGGGAGTCCGGGTACGATCCTCTCCTGGACAGCGACATCCTGAAGGAGAAGTGAGTGCAGGAACCGGTCCGACAGGCGACCTACCCGGTTGGCGGGATGACCTGCGCCAGCTGCGCCCGGCATGTGGAAGATGCATTGCGCTCCACCCCGGGCGTCGACGAGGCGGCGGTGAACTTCGCCACCCGGAAGGTATCCCTGACCTTCAGGCCGGATCAGGTCACGGCTGAAGGCCTGGACCGGGCGGTCCGGGATGCCGGCTATGAGCTGGACACCGGTGAGGCGGCGGGACGACCGGATGTGTCCCTTGAAGATGCGGAGACCTCCGAACTGCGGAAGCGGTTTGTCGTCGCAGCCTGCTTCGGCATCCCGGTCATTGTGCTGGGCATGTCTCACGGAGCGTTCCATATCCCCGGTGAACGGTTCATCCAGCTTGCTCTGACAATTCCTGTGCTGCTGTTCGGTGGTGGTGCGTTCTACCGCCGGGCCTGGGCGGCTCTCCGTCACCGCACCTCAAACATGAATTCGCTGGTGGCGCTGGGGACCGGCACCGCCTTCCTCTACTCCCTGGCAGCCACCCTTGCTCCGGCCCGGCTGGGCACCGCAACCGGGATCGAGAAGCCTCCGATCTACTTCGAGGCGACCGCTGCGATCATCATCCTGGTGCTGTTCGGGAACCTGCTGGAAGCCCGGGCGCGGCGCAGGAGTTCTGAGGCCTTGCGGAAGCTCGCGTCCCTCCAGCCCCGCTCCGCCTCGGTTATTCGTAACGGCGAGGAGCAGAAGGTACCGGTGGAACAGGTCGCGCCTGGTGAGATGGTCCGGATCCGTCCCGGGGAGGCGATCCCCCTGGACGGCGAAATCACCGAAGGCGAAACCGCCGTGGACGAATCAATGGTCACCGGTGAGAGCATGCCGGTGTCCAGGGGGGTGGGCGACCTGGTAACCGGCGCCACCATCAACGGCAACGGCGCGTTCGTGTTCCGTGTCACACGCACCGGGGAGGACACCTTCCTCCAGCAGGTCATCCGGCTGGTTGAAGACGCCCAGAGCGCGGCGGCTCCGATCCAGCGCCTGGCGGACCGGGTCAGCGCCGTGTTCGTGCCGGCAGTGCTCCTGGCCGCCATCGCCACGTTTCTTGGATGGCTGTTGCTCTATGACGGCGACAACCGGCTGGCGTTCGCCGTAACCAACGCCGTCTCGGTTCTGATCATCGCCTGTCCCTGCGCCATGGGCCTGGCCACACCGACGGCGATCCTGGTAGGCACCACACGAGGCGCCGAGTGCGGCATCCTCATCAAGGGTGGAGAGCCGCTGGAAGCGGCAGGCAGGATCGATACGATCGTTCTGGACAAGACCGGGACCCTGACCGTGGGCCGGCCTGAACTGATCGAGCTGTTCGTCCCGCCGGGAGGCCCGGGCCCGGACCGCCTCCTGGAGCTGGCCGGTAGCGCCGAAGCGCTGTCGGAGCACCCCCTTGCCGGCGCCGTCCTCGCCGCCGCGAGAGATCGAGGTATCGATCTTCCGGCTGCAGAAGCGTTTGAAGCCCGACCCGGTTTCGGACTTGTAGCCCAGGTGGACGGCCACCGGATTGTGGCCGGGTCCGGACGCCTGCTCCAGGAGGAACAGATCGATACCACGGTGCTGGAACCGGAAGCCCGGCGACTGGAAGCGATGGGCCGGACGGTAATCCAGGTGGCGGTGGACCGAACCGCTGCCGGACTGTTGGCGGTTGCCGACCCGCCTCGCACCGAGGCTGCGGAAACGGTCCGACGCCTGCGCGAGTCCGGCCTGCGTGTGGTCATGCTCACAGGCGACAACCTTGAAACCGCCCGGGCGGTGGCCGGTAGCGTCGGCATCGAGGAAGTGGTGGCCCAGGTCCTGCCCCACGAAAAACACGAGACCATCCGTAAACTTCAGGAGGAAGGGCGCAAGGTCGCCATGGTCGGAGACGGGATCAATGATGCCCCGGCCCTGGCCCAGGCCGATCTGGGGATCGCCGTCGGCACCGGCACTGACGTGGCCCAGGCAGCCTCGGACATCACCCTGGTGCGGCCGGGCCTGACGGCGATTCTCACAGCCCTGCGCCTCTCCCGCCAAACCCTGAGGGTCATCCGCCAGAACCTGGCCTGGGCCTTCGGCTATAACATGCTGGGGATTCCTATTGCGGCAGGCTTGCTGTACCCCGCCACCGGCTGGCTGCTCTCGCCTGTTATCGCTTCGGCGGCCATGGCGGCCTCCAGCGTCTCGGTAGTGGGAAACAGCCTGCGCCTGCGCCGATTCCGCGGCGATGAGCCTGGAGGGATAATGGACTCTGGAAAAGTGGAACAGGAGACCGTAATCAAGGTCGGCGGCATGACCTGCATGAACTGTGTCGGGCATGTAGAGCGCGCAATTGGTAAACTCTCCGGGATTCTGGACGTTACGGTGGCTCTGGACCCGGGAACCGCCCGCGTACGCTACGATCCGGAGAGGATTGCGCCGCGAGCAATTCGATCTGCCATCGAGGATGCCGGTTATCAGCCGGAATGAGGCTGGAGGAGAGATGTCCACATCCGAGGCTTTGACTGAAGGGATCCGTGTGGAGGTGCGGTCGGAATATGTACCGGAACAATCCGAACCGGAACAGAACCGATGGTTCTTCGCCTACCACATCCGGATCACCAATGAGAGCGACCGGACAGTGCAGCTTGTCAGCCGGCACTGGATCATTACCGACGCCGACGGCCATGAGGAACATATCCGGGGTGCAGGCGTTATCGGCCTGCAGCCGGTGATGGAAGCCGGCGCCTCTCACGAATACACGTCGTTCTGCCCGCTGCCGACTTCGTTCGGAACCATGTCCGGTACCTACCGCATGCGGGACGGAGACGGCAACGAGTTTGACGCCGAGATCGCCACATTCACCTTGAACGAGCCGTTTGCCATCAATTGAGCCGGTCGCCCCGTGACCTGGGTCACGGCGCCTGAACCTGAAAGAGGCTCCAATATCCCCATGGAAAAAGCATCCCGGATCTCCACCCGACTAAGGCGAAGGTTCCGCCGGGGCATCGCCCAGGGCTGGTCCTGGCCCCGGTTCGGGGTGCAGCTGTTCTTCCTGCTCCTGGTGCTTCGGATCGGATGGGATTTTGCCGGATTCGTCAGCCACCATCAGACCCTGGGCGCCGAGCCTTTCGTCGACCGGCCGGCGGGAGTGGACGGTTTCCTCCCGATCAGCGCCCTGATGAGCGTCAAGTACTGGCTTGCCACCGGGCTCGTCCACCCGTTCCACCCGGCGGGATTCGTCCTGCTGCTGATCTTCATCGGGGTCTCGGTCCTGTTCAAGAAGGCGTTCTGCTCCTGGATCTGTCCGGTGGGGATGCTGTCCGAATTCCTCGGGCGTTTCGGCAAATTCACCTTCTCCAGGAACCTGCGCCTGCCCCGCTGGCTGGACATTCCGCTACGCAGCCTCAAGTACCTGCTTCTGGGGTTCTTTCTGAATGCGGTGCTGCGGATGTCGGCCCAGGCCCTGGGATCGTTTCTGGACAGCCCGTACAACCGGATCGCCGACATCAAAATGTACAAGTTCTTTGCCCGGATGACGCCGTTCTCACTGGGAGTGATCGTCACCCTGGTCCTGCTGTCCCTGGTGATCCGGCATTTCTGGTGCCGATACCTGTGTCCGTACGGCGCCCTGGTCGGTTTTCTGTCCCTGCTCAGCGTCTACAAGATTACCCGGATCGCACCGGCCTGCACCGACTGCGGCCTGTGCGCCAAGGTCTGTCCCGCCGACCTGCCTGTGCACCAGCTCAACCGGGTGCGGTCCGACGAATGCACCGGTTGCGTCGAATGCGTCGCCTCATGTCCAGTGGACGGCGCCCTCGCGTTCGCGCCGCCCGGCCTGGTCCAGAAACCTGCGGCCAGACTCAAACCGGTCTGGCTGGCGGTTGCGGTCCTGCTTGTGTTCCTGGTCCCGGTGGGGGCTGCCCGGTTGGCCGGGCTGTGGGACAGTTCGGTTTCGGATGCCGAATACCGCATGCGGATCCAGGAATCGGACTCCATGATTTACAACCACACCGGCGGCGACGCGCCTCCGGACCCGCGGCTTCGGGAATAGACCCGAGTACCGCGAACTGTTAGGTTGTAGGCATCATGGACGATGAGGGAAAGAAGCAATTCCGGGAGATGGTCGACGCCCACCACGGCCGGGACGACCCGACCGGCTGGTTCGACTCGGTATACAGCAACGCAGGCGGTGACCTCTCCGCCGTGCACTGGGCCGACCTGGCGCCCAGTCCCCACCTGATTTCCTGGATGGCAGATCATCCTGCCCGGGAGCCAGACCGCCGGGCGACTACCATCGGCTGCGGTCTGGGAGACGACGCCGAAGCGATGGCGGCACACGGTTACCAGGTGACCGCTTTCGACATCGCACCGACTGCCATCCGAATGTGCCGGGACCGTTATCCGGACAGCCCGGTGGACTACCTGGTTGCCGACCTGTTTGAACACCCTCCGGAATGGACTGCATCGTTTGACCTCGTATTCGAGTGCAACACGATCCAGGCGCTGCCGGTTCCCTACCGCTTGCAAGCTCTCAATGCCATCGCATGTATGGTCGCACCAGGCGGGGTAGTGCTGGTCTCCTGCCGCAGCCGGAAAGCCGGCGAGAGGGAGAACGAGTTCCCTCTGGCGCTGGACCGCCATGAGATCGACGGCTTCGCGAGAGCCGGTCTGGTCCAGCAGGATCTCGTGGAGTACGACGACGACCAGGACCCGCCGGTGCCGCATTTCTTTGCCTGTTTCCGCCGTCCAGTGGAGGCGCCATGAATACCGACGATAAGCCGCGTTATGGCGGCAAGACCGGCATGGAGCCTCTGACCTGACGCAATCGGGCATTGTCCCGGGTACTCCGGTGCAGTATATTTCCAGCTTAAGCATTGCATATCCATTTACTAGGAATTGAGCATGCAGGAATTCAGCTTGTTGTCGCCGGGCGCGCCGCTGTCGATCACGGATCTTTTGATCAATCTGGTCATCGGAGCGATCCTCGCAGGCGTCCTGAAGTGGCATTTCGGCAAATTCGCATCCACTCTTTCGAACCGCGGCGCTTTTGCCCAGGTGTTTCCGTTCATCCTGCTGACCACCATCCTGATCATCAGTGTGGTGAAATCGTCCCTGGCCCTCTCCCTGGGTCTGGTCGGCGCGCTGTCAATCGTCCGGTTCCGGACGCCGATCAAGGAACCGGAAGAGCTCGCCTACCTCTTCATGGCGATCTCCGTAGGCCTTGGACTGGGTGCGGATCAGAGGGGGGCGACCATCGCGGCGGCCGCCGTCATTCTGGTCGTCGTCGCCTTGTATAAACGAGCCGGTCGGCGGATCGACCAGAAAAGCATGTTCCTGTCGGTGCGATACAGCGAGAAAAGCGGTGAGGGCAATTTCCTCAACTCGGTGAGCGAGATCCTGGGGAAGCACACCCTGTCGCAGGATATGCGCCGGGTCGACACGGCGGAAGGCCAGGTCGATGCGACATTCTTCGTGGACATCGAGCATGAAACCAGTCTGGTTCCGATGCTGGACGAGCTCAGGGTGGCATTCCCGGGAATTGATCTGACGTTCATCGATCAAAACCGCCTGCCAAGCGTCTAGAACCGATGCTGATTCGTTCCCGAGAGAGTCAGCAGCGCATCCGGCTGCCGGGACGTCGACGTTATCGACTGATACTCCTCCTGGCGGTCCTGGCGTTGTGGTCCGGCCTGATGTTCGCGGCCGGATTCGTCTTCCTCGATTTCATCCGGCCCAACCTCCAGTCACTGACCGGCCGCACTTCCGTCGCCTCCGCCGTTTCGGCGTTGGCCGGGGCGCCGGCCCGCTGGCTCGCCGCCGCCACTTCAGGGAGCGAACCCGAAAAGCTGATCCTGGACATTCCGTTCGAGAGCCTGCACCAGATCCACCAGAAGCGGGATGAGGCCCTGGCCCAGGGGCTGCTGGTGACCGGTTCCGATGATCTGGTGCGAGCCGAAATCCGACACGGAGATGAAACTCACCGTGTGCGGCTGCGGCTGAAAGGCGACCTCCCGGATCACCTGGAAACCGAGAAGTGGTCCCTTCGAATTCAGGTCCGCGGTGGCGATGCGATCCTGGGAATGAGGCGCTTTTCCATCCAGGCGCCTGAAACCCGTGGTTTCCAGGCCGAACCGCTGTTCCTGGAAGCGTTGCGGGATGAGGGCATCCTCGCGCCGCGCTACAGCTTCGTGGAGGTTGTGAGGAACGGCAAGGAACTGGGCCTTATGGCCCTGGAGGAGCATTTCAGCAAGGAACTGCTTGAATCCCAGGACCGCCGCGAAGGGGTCGTCCTGAAGTTCGATGAAACCCTGTTCTGGGAAAACATGCTGCTCAACGACGCCCACGGACCTTACGAGAACTACAAAACGGCAACCATTTCGGCGTTCCAGACCAGCCGGATCGTCAAGAACCCGATACTGGCATCCGACTACCTTGAAGCGCGAGCACTGCTCCGGGGTTTTGTGGACGGGCACCTGCCGGCCTCCGACGTGTTCGATGAAAAGCTGCTGGGCCGCTTCCTGGCCCTCTCCGAAATCTGGGGCTCCATCCACGCCGTTCGCTGGCACAATCTGCGGCTGTACTACAACCCGGTAGACCGGGAACTGGAGCCGATCGGGTTCGACGCGAATCTCCAGGCCCATCACATCGACCGCAATCTTCTTATCGGGAATGAGCCGATCTGCCGCAGCTTCCTGGCGGACCCTCGTGTCCGGTCCGAGTTCATCAGCTCTTTGCAGCGGTTGACAGGCCAGGTCCTGGACGGAACGCTGATCAGCCGCTGGCAGGATCGGGAGAAGCGCTATCTTCATATACTGAACCGGGAGTATCCGGTTCGGGCGCCCATCGATTTCGATCCGATCGTCCGGCGGGCAGAAGCTCTGCAACCGCTTACGATGGACGCCCTGTTCGGATTCGGCAACGCTCTTCATACTGCCGACACCCGGTATCCGGAGGTCGTATACGCCAGGCTGATCCAAACCGGGGAAGGGCATTATCTGGAACTCGCCAACGCCTTGCCTGTGCAGGTTTCCGTCGGTGACATCCGGATTCGCCTGGAGACGGAAATCCTGGTCCTGCCGGACAGCTTCGTTTTGGCGCCCACACCGTTCGGCGACCATCCGGCCCGCCACCGGGTGGAACTTCCGGTACGATCCGATGACCCGCGGCCACTGCTGATTGAAGGCGCCGCGTCCATCCCCGGGCAGGCTCAACCGTACCGATTCATCGCCGAACAATATCCGGAAGCGACTGTTTCCCTGTCCGTCCCGAATCCAACTGCGGAAGAACTGCTTGCCGGCCACGACATGCTGGCGTTCGACGACAGCACCGGCATGTTCCACGTCGGCCCCGGCGACTACGAGGTCCGCCGGCCCCTGATCCTGCCCCGGGACACCGGACTCCGTATCGAGGCGGGCACGACCCTGCGATTCGGCTCCGAAAGCGCCGTTCTGATCCGTGGCGCCGTGATCATGGCCGGCACCGAAGCCGATCCGGTCATCCTCAAACCAGCCGGAACCGTTGAAGACGGATGGCCCGGCATACTCGTTCTTGGTGAAGGCGCCAGTTCCAGCCTGGCCTGGGTGCAGGTCGAGAACACCACCGGATTCCGTCTGGGTGGATGGACAATGACCGGAGGGTTAACCTTCCACGACAGCCGGGTCGATCTCGATCATGTCTCTTTTCTCGGCACCGCCGCCGAGGACGCCCTGAATACGATCCGGAGCAACTTTACGCTCACCGGCTGCGATTTTTCGGATACCCACTCCGATGCCTTTGACGGTGACTTTTCAGACGGCACGATTTCAGGCGGCACCCTCCAGCGCATCGGAGGCGATGCCATCGACTTCAGCGGATCCAACATCGAGGTGGATGGGACGATCTTTCGGGAAATCCGGGACAAGGCGATTTCCGTCGGTGAAGCCAGTGTTCTCTCCGCGGACAATACCCGCATCGAGAACGCAGGCACCGGCGTGGTCAGCAAGGATCGCTCAACTACCACGATCAGGAATTGCACCATGACCGGCATCGTCCATGTCGGACTTATGGCTTACGTCAAGAAGCCCGAGTACGGCCCGGCCGAGCTTGTAGCCGACAAGGTCGTGATTTCCGGCGCCGGCGAGCCGGCTCTCGCCCAGACCGGCAGCAGAGTTGTTGTGGACGGACAGGAGATCACGGCGGAAGAGCTGGACGTGGACGCCCTGTACGAACAGGGGTACATGAAGAAATGACGATCCCCCTGGATGATCTTCGGTACGAGATCAAATTTGTCGTTCCCCGTCCTGAAGCGTACAGGATGCATGGATGGCTCAAGACCCATGCCGAGGGTTTCCGTGTGGCCTATCCTCCCCGGAAGGTCAACAACGTCTATTTCGACAATTTCGACCTGGCGACCTACGACGAGAACCTGTCGGGTGTCAGCGAACGGACCAAGATCCGGCTTCGGTGGTACGGCATCGACAAGGAACTCCTGGATGGCCGTCTCGAACTGAAGCAGAAGAAGAACCGCCTGGGCTGGAAGACGACTTTCAAGGTTCAGGGCCTGCCGTTCATCGGGCGCACCTGGCAGCAGATCGGACGTGATTTGCGGGAACTCCTTCCTATGGAGGCCCAGAGGTGGCTCGACCTTCATCCCGAGCCGGTGATCATCAACCGCTACGAGCGGGAATACTACGTCTCCCGTGACGGGCAGGTGCGCATCACTCTCGACACCGGTCTGACAGTGCTGGATCAACGCCTGGCCCGCAGCCCCAACCGCACCGCCAGGACCAACCTGCCGGATGTGATGATCGTGGAGGCCAAAGCGGTGGACAGGGCGTTTCGCGAGCTGGGACGGGTCGTCTCCGACATCCCGGTTCGCGTCGGACGATTCTCCAAGTACGTCAACGGGTTGCAGACGATCCTGACATCATCCTGATTGTCTTGCGCCGGTGGCTTTCTTTCGAAACGCCCACCACACTCCCAGCAGTACAAGTCCTCCGCCAACGGCGGTAAACGGGCCGAACGGCTCATGCAGGTACGGCACTGCCAGAGCGGTAGTGGCCAGCGGCTCAAGGTATAGATAGATCCCGGCCCTGGAGGCGCCCAGGGCGGCCACTCCCCGTTGCCAGAACAGATGTGCGGCGGCCGTCCCCAGAATCCCCAGGAACAACAGCGCCACAACCGCTTCGGCAGGCAGGTCGAGCCACCGGGCCGGTTCGGAACGGATGGAGGTCCAGGCCGTCATCACCACCGCAGCGGGGATCATCAGCAACAGGGTCACCACCAGCGGATCCCTCCGGCGGGTCAGGTCCCGGGTGGCGATGGTGAACAGCGCCCAGGTGTGGCAGGAAGCGAGGATGAGCCAGTCTCCGGTGCTCTTGAGCCAGGCCAGGTCTCCTATCCGCCCCCGGGAAACCAGGAGGACGATCCCCAGTGTGGCGATAGCGATACCGGCGATCTCCCGCTTCCCGAGCCTCTCGCCCAGGATCAGGAACGACAACAGCGCCATGACCAGCGGTATGGCGGCGATGATCCACCCAGTATTGGTGGCCGAAGTACTCTTCAACCCGGTGATCTGAACCAGGAAGTGAGCGGTCAGCAGGCCGGAACCGGCCAGCAGCGGACCGAGCTCCCGGCGTGATACGGACAGTCGCTTCTTCCGGGCAAAAGCGATCACGGCCAGAACGGGGATGGCGATCCAGAGTCTGAACGTCAGGACTTCCGCCGGGGTCAGAAACTGCAGACAGACCCGCGTCGCGACGAAGGTCCAGCCCCAGATGATGACGGAAGCGAGCAGATCCAACCGCAACAGGCCACCCCCCCTGGATCCGGACGAAAGGGGTACAATAATGCCATGATGCAAAGACAATCGCTCGCCGCGCTTCTTTCGCTGGCATGCCTTCTCACCGGCTGCGCCGGACAGGACAGCTCCCCCGAGATACAACAGGAAACAGTCCTGCAGGCGTCGAACCTGGCGGCCGGGTTCAAGGCCACCCTCATGGCGACCCTCATGGAAGGGTTGGCCGACGGTCCCGAACAGGCGATCGGGGCCTGTGCCGTTCGTGCGCCGGAACTTGCGGCGGAGTACTCGAGAGACGGCATCCGGATCGGACGGACCGCCCTGCGGCTGCGGAACCCGGCCAACGCGCCGGAACCGTGGCTGGAACCGCTCCTCGAGGAGTACCTTGCGGCCGGACCGGGTGCAGGGCCGCAGGCGGTGCGGATCGACGCCTCCACAGTCGGCTACGTGGAGCCGTTGTACGTCGGGAGGCCTTGCCTGACCTGCCATGGCGAGATCATCGCCGAGGAGGTGCGGGATCAGATCGAGGCAGCGTACCCGGAGGACGACTCAGTCGGTTTCCGGGAGGGCGACTTTCGCGGCCTGCTGTGGGTGACAATCAACGAAGACGGGGTCTGACTTTAGTCTGACCCCTTTCCCCAGTGACCTCTTCATCGTCTCTGCCAGCACCTCGCGGGCGTCGTCGAAGAAGGTATAGAACACCGGAACCACCAGCAGGGTCAGAAGAGTGGCCGTGGTCATGCCGCCGATCAGGGTCATGCTGAAGCTGGTGTAGCTCAACCCGTCGTCGCCTCCCCCGCTGCCTGCAAGTGCAAGTGGGATCATGCCGCCGATGGTGGTGATGGCGGTCATCATGATCGGCCGGAAGCGCCTGTCCGTTGCCTGTGCCAGGGCTTCGGTCCGGGACATCCCGCCGGCGCGCAGCCGGTTCACATAGTCAATCAGGACGATCCCGTTGTTCACCACCACGCCGATCAGCAGGACGATCCCGACGATCCCCAGCATGTCCAGATCCTTGCCGGCGGCAAAGTGCATCCAGTAGACCCCGATGATGGACAGCGGGATGGTCAGGATGATGGACAGGGGCAGGATGAAACTCTCGAACAGAAATCCCATGAGCAGATAGATGAAGACCACCGACAGCAGGGCCGCAAAAAACATGGCGCCGACGTCATCGTTGAAGGAGATCCTGGTGACGTTGGCCCCCAGGGTCACGCCCTCGGGGAGGTCGATCCTGGAGGACAAAGACGCCAGACGGGCGGTGGTCTCTTCCTCCGTCCCATCTTCAAGCTCAAGAGTAATCCGGCGCAGAGCGCGCTTGTCCAGGCGGAAAATACGATTGCGGGCCGGCAGGAAAGTGGCGTCGGTCACAGCGGACAGCGGCATGGCGCCGCCGGTCTGGGTCGGAACCATGAAATTTTCCAGGTTGCTCAGGTTCTCCCGATCCTCTTCCTGGAAACGGATCCGGACCGGTATCTCCTTGCCGTCATCGTAGTATTTCGGCAGGTCGGCGCCCCTCAGGGCGTATCCGACCACGCCGGCAACGACCTGGGGGTTGACCTGGTAGCGCTGGGCCAGTTCCCTGTCCACCACCAGACCGAGTTCATTGGGGGGAGGATCAGACCGGCGCTGCAGCCCGAGAACGCCATCGATCTGGAGGAACATCTTTTCGAGATTCTGCGCCGTCTCCTCCAGGATATCGATATCTTCGCCGTACAGCATGACCGGGTAGGTTGCGATGCTGTTTTCATCTTCGGTTTCGCTTTCCTGACCGGTAAACACTTCCATACCGGGAATGACGTGCAGTTCCTCCTTGACCCTCTCCGTCGCTTCCCGGGCCGTGATTTTCACCGAATGCGGGTTATCGAACCATCCATGAAGTTCGCCGCCTTCCTCATCGTGAGACAGGAACCAGCCTTCAAGGCCCAGTTCCTCCTGCATACCCTCGATGGTCTGCTCCGCACCAAGGAACCAGGTTTCAGCCTCTTCCAGGGTGGAGCCGGGCGGCATCTCGACATACAGGGAAAACCCCCCGGCTTCCTCGTCCTGGCTCTCGACTACCTTCACTTCCTTCATGGGCAGGGCGGCGGTTATGACGAACACCACCAGCAGCGAGATAACCAGATCCAGGCGACGGGCCAGGAAGAAGGCGAGCATCCGGTTGTAGTTTCGGTTCAGGCGTCCGAACACGCCATCGTAGATCCGGCGCATGATGCCGTTGAGTCGTTCATGGAACCTGAGGAACAGGACCGTTCCGCGGCCCGGCTCCGCAGCGGTGCGGGCGGCGGCGGCGGCCGGCAGGGTCAGGTAGACGCACAGCGGGATGAACACCAGCGCCACCAGCAGTGATGCGGCCAGGGATACACAGACCGGGATCGCCAACCGGGTCAGGAAGAACTGTCCCGGGCCTTCCACCAGGGAGACCGGCAGGAACACCACGATGGTGGTCAGCGTAGACATGGTGATGGCCAGGGCGACTTCTCCGGCGCCGTGGATGCATGCGTCCCGCCGATCGGCCCCGCCACGGTGCAGCCGGAAAATATTTTCCGCCACTACCACCGAGTTGTCCACCAGGAGCCCGACACACAGCATCAGCCCCAGCAACGTCAGGAAGTTCAACGTCTCCCCTGCAAAGAACATCACCGTCAAACCGATCAACAGGCTCAGGGGAATGGACAGGGAGACGATCAGTGTCATGCGGAAACGGCGCAGGAACAGGAACAGGACCATGCCGGCGATGATCCCGCCGATCATACCGCTTTGCAGCATGGTGGCGAGAGACTCCTCGATGACCGCCCCCTGGTTGAACAGGACGATCGATTCGAAACCGCTCAGGCGAGGATCGGATTTCATCCGCTCAACCTGGGCCACCAGCTTGCGGCAGACTTCCGTCGCGTTGGCGTCGCCCTCTTTCATGACCACCAGGGCGAACGCCGGCTCGCTCATGGCGCGAGCCCGGTAATCCTTTTCCTCTTCCTCGTAGCGGATGGTGGCGATATCTCCGAGACGGACCGACGGACCGACCATGCGCTGTCTCAACGCGTCCACCGAGTCGTACCGGGCGATGGAGCGCAACGCCAGCTTGTTGGCTCCTTCCAGAACCGTGCCGCTGGACATGGTGAAATTGTCGCCGCCCAGGTCCTGGGCCAGCTGGTAGATGTTCAGACCGGAGGCCGCCACCTTCCTGCGATCCAGCTCGATGAGGATTTCCTTTTCTTCCATCCCGTCGAGCTGGATATTGGCCAC
>JACXWD010000075.1 GCA_014764515.1 Candidatus Polarisedimenticola svalbardensis
TGTCGATACAAGACTAACATTCTATTGATACGATCCGGGCAGGCATCGTGCAACAAGGAGTTTCATGCGTAAACGGGACCGCATCATGATTGCAGTATTGATCGTGGCTTGCTGCGCCCTGGTCTTTTACCGGGCCATGAAAATCGGCCGGGGCGAAGGTGCCGGTATGCCGGTACGGCATTACGAATTGAGCGTAGACATGGCGATGTTCGGTCATGGTGGCGAAATCGCCGTTCGATCCTACCTTCCGATTGAAACCGGGCGCCAGAGTGTCAGGGACGAACTGGTCAGTTCAGGTGCATTCCTGTTCTCCATGGAGAGGACCGGGAACAACCGGTTAGGCATCTGGGAAAAGCAGAACGTCGCCGGTCCCCAGTCGCTGGTGTACTCCTGCGTGGTGCGCACCGATGCCCGGCGCTATGAGTTGTCGCCGGCGATGGCGATCCCATCCCGGTACCCTGCGGCGGTCAGCAGGTTCCTGAGGGAGGACGACTACATTCAGTCCGGGTCGACCGAAATCTCCGGTCTCCTGGATACCCTCATCCCGGCGGAATCAAGAGGTGACGTCAGGTCGGTGCTTCAGGCGATTTTCGATTACACCCACGAAGAGATCCGCCCGTCAAAATACAGCGGAACCACCGACGCCCTGACCTGTCTGCGTCTTGGAGAATCCTCATGTGGCGGAAAATCCAGGCTGTTCGTCGCCCTGGCCAGGGCGGCCGGTTTCCCGGCGCGCCCTGTAGGTGGGCTGATCCTCAAGAACGGAACATGGCGGGCAGGCCATATCTGGGCCGAGGTCTGGGTCGGCGGGCACTGGGTGCCGTTCTGCCCGTTGAACGGTTATTTCGCCGAAGTGCCGGACCGTTATCTCATAACCTATATCGGAGACCTGCCCCAGTTCGAGCACACGAGGGACATCAATTTCCGATACCACTACAGCGCCAAAAGAATCCTGGCTCCTCCGGATACCGCTTCGGTGCGGGGATGGGCCGCAACCTTTGATGCGCCGAACCTGTGGGCGGCGTTCGAACAGGTTCGCATCCCGGTAAACCTCCTGAAGATCATCCTGATGGTGCCGTTCGGCGCCCTCATTGTTGTGCTGTGCCGCAATATCATCGGGGTCGAGACCTTCGGCACCTTTATGCCGGCTCTGATCGCCGTGGCGTTCCGGGACACCGGTTTGTGGTGGGGGGCAGTCCTTCTCGTTACGGTGATCGGGCTCGGCGCCGCCGTTAGGTTTTTCATCGGCCGGTTCCAGTTACTCCATACACCCCGTCTGGCGGTAATCCTGACGGTGATCGTACTGGCGATCCTGGGTCTGGCCATGGGCGGACGGGTGACCGGGCTGGTCCTGCCGACCCGGGTCAGCCTGTTCCCGCTGGCGATCCTGGCGCTGACGGTGGAGAGGTTCTCCGTCATGCTGGAGGAGGACGGACCATACCGTGTCGCAACCGTTTCCCTTGGCACCTTGTTGGTCGCCGCCGCAGCCTATGGGGTCATGGACTGGGAGCGCCTGCAGGTGGCGGTGCTGATGTTCCCTGAACTCCTGTTGCTGGTCATTGCAGCGATGTTCGTCCTGGGACGCTGGAGCGGGATGCGCCTCGGTGAGTACATCCGGTTCCGCGAGCTTCCGGGAGAAGGCGGACAGCGATGAGCAGGAAGACCCGCGAAGTCCTGGGCATCAACGCCCGCAACCTGGCGGTGATCTACCCCAGGAATCCGCGGAAAGCGTTCCGCTCGGTGGACGACAAGCTGATTTGCAAGGAGATCCTGTCGGCAGCCGGCGTACCGGTTCCGGCCACGCTGTTCGTGGTTCATGGCCATCGTCAGCTGCTGGCTTTGGCCGAGCTGATCGATACACTTCCGGGGTTCGTGGTCAAGCCGGCCCGCGCTTCCGGGGGCAAGGGCATCCTGGTAGTGCGGCGAAACGGTGACGGTCGGCTGGTGTCGCCCGGCTCCCGCGGCGATCGCGTCGTGACTACGGCGGACGTCCTGGAACATATCGCCCAGATTCTGGCAGGCCTGGTCACACCGGCACGACTGGACGAGACAGTGTTTCTCGAGGAACTTCTGGAGCCGGATGGGGTGCTCGGCGCCATGGCCTGGCGCGGCTTGCCGGACATCCGGGTCATCGTGGACCGCGGCAGGCCGGTCATGGCCATGGTGCGGGTGCCGACCGCCGCATCCGCCGGACGGGCCAACCTGCACCAGGGAGCTCTCGGCCTGGGAGTGGACATGGAATCGGGACGCACCACACTGGCGATCCTGGGGAACCGCAAGTTAACGACACATCCGGATACAGGCCATCCTCTGGAGCCGGTTACGGTGCCGCACTGGGAAACGATCCTGGCGATGTCCCGTAAGGCCGGCGCCAGCGTGGAACTCGGGTATGTCGGGGTGGATCTGATTCTGGATCGCAACCGTGGCCCGCTGGTGATCGAGCTGAACGCCAGACCCGGATTGAACATACAGCTTGCGAACGGCGCCGGCCTCAGGCCGCTTCTCGGTCTGGATCAATCATGAGAAGGAAGGGAGACGGGGCATTCCTGTTGCTCGTGCTGGCCGTGGCCGTTTTCACCTTGGGACTGACGTTCTATTTCACAGGGCCTGCCCAGTTTGAGAGCGTTGTTTATGTGGACGGCAGCGGCTCCGCCGTCGATGAGTCTGAAACAATCGCTTCGATCTCCGGCAGTGAGTTTCTGTCCTCACCGGAGGAGGAGGAGGCCGATGCTGCAACGGCCGGCGGTGGCTTGCTGCAGGAGGCGGTCGCCCTGCGCAGGCGAGGGATGATCCATAGGGCGATCGGAACCTTGAGGGACGGTCTTGCCTCCCGTCCCGACAACCCGGAGCTTATGTCCGAACTCGGTTCGGCGCTGATCACTGCCGGTGAACACACCGAGGCCATCGAGCTCTTGCTCCAGACCGTGGAGCTGGCCCCGGACGATGCCCGCGCCTTCTACAACCTGGGTGTGGCGCTCTCCGGCTCCGGTGATGCCGTCGGGTCATTAGAGGCGTTTCGCGAGGCGATCGCCCTGCGGCCGAATTACGCACGGGCCCTCTACAACGCCGGGATGGCCGCACTTAAAATCGAAGATTTCGAAACGGCAAAGCAGATGTTCATGCAGGCGTCCACCGTGGAACGTTCCGCCCGGTCCGCCCGTACCTGGTTCCAGTTGGGCTCACTCTATGCAAGGGAAGACCGCCGAGCCGAATCGGTGGCGGCGTACCGGGAGGCGATCCGGCTCCGCCCCGGCTATGTCGAGGCGCGAAACAACCTTGCCCTGGAGTTGGATCAGAACGGCGAGGCCGCCGAAGCGATGGCCGAGTTGGAGCGGGCCGCCAGGCTTGAGCCGGGGAGGGCCAGCGTGCAGTACAACCTGGGCCGGTTGTATCGCGATGCCGGCAGGCTGGAGGAAGCGTCGGTACGTTTTGGTCTCGCGACCGCATCGGATCCTTCCATGTTTCGTGCATTTGAGCTGCACGCCGAGGTTCTGGAAGGTCTGGGGAGACACCGGGAACTGGCCGACACCCTGGAGGAAATGGCGGTTCTCAGACCGGATGACGGCTCCATCTGTCGCCGCCTCGGTTCGGAGTACCGGGAATTGAGGCGTTACGTCGAGTCCCGATCCTGGCTGGAACGGGCGCTGGATCTGGACCCTCGGCTACCGGATGCCTGGAATGAACTCGGTATTGTCCTTGCCAGGACTGGGGAAGATCGCGCCGCCCTGGAAGCGTATCACCATGCCCTTCAGTTGGAACCGGATCGCATGTCAACCCGGTACAACCAGGGACTGGCCCTCGAAAGGCTGGAGCAGTGGGACCAGGCCGCCCAATCCTTTGAAAGGGTGCTGGATCAGGAGCCTGGTCACCTGGACGCCAGGGAGCATCTTATGGACGTCATCCTCGCCTCGGGCGATACCGAACAGGCGGTGATTGAGGCGGGCAGGCTGGAAAGTCTTGCCAGGGACCGTCCGGACGTCCTCCGCTCGATCGCCAGGGTGTATTCCCGAAGCGGCAGGCCGGACCTGGCCTCCAAAGCACTGCAACGGTCCCTGGAACTGGAGCCGGACAACGATGTCGCGCTGTTCAATCTGGGTGTGGCGTACTCGAAGCTCGATCGTTACGAAGATGCGATCCCGATCTATGAGCAGTTCCTCGCCCGGCGCCCCGATCATGTCAATGCCCGCCGGTACCTGGAAAGGGCCAGGCGAAAGGTCAAGCCGTGAAACGGTCTGGACGAAGAATCGCAGAAACCGACCGTATCGTCTCTAGCCGTGCTGGGTTACGGCTTCAAGGTGTTGGGACTGGACCCGATAATCGGCATGGCGGTGCCTCTGAACCTGGGTTCGATCCATGTCCTCAAAAAGGTCGGCATGCGATTTCGAGGCATGAGCGACTGTTTAGGGTTAAATGCCGAGCGCTGGGAACTGACCCGGGAAATGTACGACTCCCGCAACAAAGGAGGGGCGGGCTGACGCGCTGTGTCGCCTCCTTACCATTCCGTCACCGACCTGCCTTGACCCTGCCGTTTCGACCTTCCAAGTTTCCTGGTAACCCCGGCAGGTCCGCCTGCAGGGTAGAGGAGGAACGGAAAATGAGATATCAAAACCAGAAGCGGTTTGTTCCCATCTTCGCCATGGTGATCGCCCTGGCGATGCTGGCGGGTTGCAACGGCGCCGATGAACTGGTGCAGCCCGGCCCGAATGCGGAAGCCGAGGTCACCATGGGCGCTCTGACCGGGGCTCTGGCCGGGCCATCCGGCGATACGTCCGGCGACATGATCGCCGGGATGATGGACCTGATCCAGCCTTCGCCGTTGCCGATGACCGCCGGCAACGTTGAACCGGTTCTGCTGGATCCGACATGCCCCGAAACGTTCGAACTGCCCAGCGGCATCTCGGGTACCTGCTCCATGGCTGAAACCGGAGTGATGACCTGGCTGTTCGGTGGCGCCATCCTTGTGGACGGCGACTCGGTTGAAGTGGAAGGGAGCATGACATCGACGCCGTCGGCGGAGCAGCCTGAAATCGGCGCTTCCTACGACATCGACTACACCGCCTCTGCATTCGGCGCCCGTGGCAGCGCCACGTGGGTGGCCACCGGCACCGTGTTGCTGGATGACGCCGGCGATGTGATCGACTACGACCTGGATATGACCCATACCATCACACCGGTTGGAGGCCAGACTGCGGTAGTCCGGATGATGGTGGACCCAACCATGCTGGACATGCGGCTGACCGGACCCATGGGCGGCGCCCTCGGCCTGGAGCTTGACCGGGAAACGATGACCGGCAGCCTGAGCCTTAACGGAATCCAGGTGGCGACGGTGAGCATCGAAGGCGGATGCGCCATCATCGTATCCAGTATTCCGGCTATCCCTGATCAGACAGTCTGTTCCGGTTCCGTGTAGAGGTCCTGAATCAGAAAAGGCCCGGCAGCAGGTTGACTGTTGCCGGGCCTCTTTTTATGCACTTGCCGTCAGGGACCGTCTGCAGGCACCGTCCGGATGTAGAGCAGGATCACGCTGCTGCCGATCATTCCCAGAACTACCAGCACCAGTGGCCCAACCGGGCCTTTGGCGGACAGGGCCCAGGCGCTGAGGCTGATCCCGGTCCACATGCCGACAAGGGATGCGATCTTCGATTTCAGGGTCATCTCCCGGTTGCCGGCCCTGTTCAGAAACGGCCCCAGTCGGGGGTGCTCCACCAGCCAGCGGTGGGCCCGGGGAGAACTCCTGGCAAAGAAGTACGAGGCCATGAGTAGAAAAACCGTGGTCGGCAGCCCGGGCACGAATATCCCTATCACACCGAGTCCGGTGCAGGATCCCCCCGCCGCGATGTAGATCGATCGCTTCATGACTCCCCTTGGACTCATCAGGATAGCAGGCGGCATACGGGGCGGCTAATGCCCGTGAGCCAGCGACTCCACCGTCTCCATGAGCTCGTCGAACAGTTTCCGGACGCCGACTTCCCGGATCCTGGAGAGCTTGGAATCGTGGACTTTCTCCGGCACACGGACCTGGCTGGCTGCGAAGCGGTTCACGATGGTGTGCAGTGTCTCCGGCGAGTGCCTGGCGCCCTTTTTCACAAGACTGCCGGATGCGTAGGTCACCGCGTCTCCGGTGATCCGGGCGAACACGTTGATGGTGGCGGAGCGCTCTCCGATCTCGGTCAGCATCGCAGGGACGCTCAACCCCCGGTGTCGCGCCGCAGCCTCGATCAGTTCCAGGTAACTCTTCTGGAGCTCCTGTGCCATGCGCTTGCGGTGAGGCGTCAGTTTGCGATCGTTTTCGGATGCGTAGGACGAGGCGGCCAGCTCGATCAGCTCTTCCGGCGGGATCGGTCCGCCCTGGTCCAGCAACCGCCCGGGCAGTTCCCGAAGCAGGTCCCGCACGCTGAACACGGCGTTCCAGGTGATTCCGTCCGGCAATTTTCGTGGACCACGAGCCGACTTGGCCTGTTCGAAGTGACGGTGGGCCTTGTCGAACCGGCGGAAGGTTTCCTGGTGGGCGTTGCGGATCAGTTCCTGGGCGCCGGAGTCGAATCCGGCGTGATGCAACAGCAGCCGTTCCGACGTACGCACGAACGCCTCGTCGAACAGCGTCAGGATCGGATCGTTCCGGAACTTGTATAGAGGTCTCTTTTTCCCGGTTACCAGGTAGTCCCGAACCTGGGCGAAGACCTGGACGATATCCCTGGCCTTCCGCCGTTGCTCCGGTAGGGTGGTGGACCAGCGCGGGCCGTCGTCGAAACGGTATTCCCGGTGGTACAGCCCGAACTGCCGCACCGAGCCGTAATCAATGATGCCGCCGTTGGCCAGGATGTTGTCGCCGTCCCAGTCCAGCCAGCAGAAGATGTACTCCCGCTGGAACAGGGCGGCCATCTTGCCGAAGGTCCGGGCCATGGTCTCGCCGAGCACCCGGTAGTTGTCGTTCCCCGACGACATGTCCGGCCAGTCGCCGTTCCGGGTCTGACGTTCCATGAACAGATCGGCCACAGCCTTCAGCGCCACATGGTTATTCTGCTTGTGGTGCACGAAAAAGTGCGACGGCCGGATCAGGTTCCTGCCTGCCCGGACGTTGATGGCGAAACCGTCGGGTCGTCGCAGTATCGCCAGGGTCCGTTCGGTCGGTATGCCGTTGCGGTGGAAAGCCTCGGACATCAGCAGCGATTCGAACCCTTCCTGGAGTGTGGCGGTGCCGCAGCCGTAGTCGGCGTTCCAGTTGCCGGTTTCGTAAAGCTCACCGGTTTCGGCGGTGGCGGGGCAGAGCCGGGTGACACCGGTGCCGCCGCTGGATATGTCCCAGGTGGTCCCTCTGTTCCGGATGCAGCCGTTCCAGATCGACCGGCCGTCGCCGGATCCTTTGCCGGTCCGTCCCGGGTGCTGCAACTGCAGGTAGCGGGTCGCCATGAACGTGCCGGGAAGCAGGTCTTCCTCGGCGACCTTGAGGCCGTGTTCGAAGTCGTACTCGTTGACGATCTGGATGGCGAAACTGTTCAGGATCGCGTCCCGGAGCCCGGCGGTGAGCCGGTCCGGATGGCGGGCGCGGAGCAGGCCGATCTCCCGGGCCAGGGGGAAATTGAAATACACAATCTCGGTGCCGGGCACCCTGCGGGCAGGGTAGTCGAGGAAGCCGCCGGTGACCTGGTCCTTGAACGGGTGACGGCCGTCCAGCCGGCGAAAAAGCCGGTACGTATCGTCAGTTTTTCGCCCCGCAGACATTTTTTGACAAGGCCCTCCCTGGACCGAACATGGGTCGGCGGTGACCGGAGGGCAATTGGTCCCGAAAAATGCATTGAAAACGGCATCTTTCAGGCCGTGATCGATTTGTGATCATTCCGGGAGAGCCTGGTGATTTCCATCGGAAATCCTAATGGGAGTCCAGGCGGCATGGCGCCGTCCGGTTTGGCAAAGGAGTTCTCATGATTCGCAAGATCGTTCTGTTGACCGCTTCTGTAGTTCTGATTGCAATGGCCGGCACACTCGCCATGGCCGGTGGGGCGACCAAGGTTGAAGACGCCATCTGGGGCGATGGTGTGACCTGGGACACGGTCCTGACCCCCACCAGCTTCAAACACGCCCCGAGCCACTCGGTGGATCTGCTTTACAATTTCGGCATGAGCGGGTTGAGCGGACAGCGTGCCGTGTCCAGCAACGTTCCCGGCGACCGGGAATACAACGGTGGTCGCTGGTGGGTGCAGATGGTCGTCTTCACCGACCAGGGTCTTCTGGCCCATGATCCGGACGGCGACGGTGTGGCCAACTTCGAACTGAAGAGCGCAGCGGCCGTGGTCGACCATATCGCCCTGGGTCATATCGAAGTGTTCGAGACCGCCACGTATTTCGAATGCCCGTTGATCAGGAGCAAATAGCCGGATGCTCGCGGAAGTCCCGGGGGCTTTCGCTCCCGGGATTTCGGATCGGGTATGATACGACCCGGGGGCGGAACCTCGACCATGACACGCAACATCCTCATCATTGAAGACGATCTGGACATTGCCAGGCTGGTCCAGCTGCACCTGGAAGATCTGGGGTGCGGTGTTCAAATGGTTGCGGACGGGAAGGCCGGCTTGAGGGCGGTCCGGACCGGCCGGTTCGATCTTGTTGTGCTCGACCTCACGCTGCCGGACATCGACGGCCTGGAAATCTGCAGGCAGATCCGAAGCGGCGAAACCTATGTCCCGATCCTGATGCTGACTGCCCGGTCCACCGAAACCGACCGTGTCGTCGGTCTGGAACTGGGAGCAGACGACTATCTCACCAAGCCGTTCAGCGTCACCGAGCTTGTCGCGAGGGTCAAGGCGATTTTCAGGCGGATCGATGCGGTGCGAAGCGAGTCGTCTGGAACGGGGTCGCAGCCGATCCGGATCGCAGGGATCGTCATCGAGCCGGACAGGCGTCGCGTGGAGGTGAACGGCAGCGTTGTGGATCTGACCGCCCGGGAGTTCGACCTGCTGGTTCACTTTGCCCGGCATCCGGGCCGGGTGTTCAGCAGGACCCAGCTTCTGGATCAGGTCTGGGGTTACGGTCATGGCGGCTATGCCCACACCGTGAATTCCCATATCAACCGCTTGAGAGCCAAGATCGAACCCGACCCTGCGGCGCCGACCCTTATCGAGACCGTATGGGGCGTCGGCTACCGGATGCACGATCCGGTGGAGGGTTGAGTCTTGCCTCGTTCGCTATACGGCAAGCTGGCGCTGGCCTTGTTGCTGCTGGTGGTGCTGATCGGGTTGACCTACGGCGCAATCGGCTTTTACGTCACCGGCCGGTTCGACCAGGAAGCCCGCCAGAAGCTGCACCGCTCCCTGGCTGCCGACCTCATCAAGGAAGGACTGCTGGCGGAGGACGGCACGGTAGATCCTGAAGGGCTTGAGCATGTCATCCACATGCTGATGGTGATCAACCCGAGTATCGAAGTGTACGTTCTCGACGCCAAGGGCAAGGTGGTCTCCTTTTCCGCCCCACCCGGGACGGTCCAGCGGGATGTTGTCGATCTCGGACCGGTTCAGCGCTTTCTTGAAGCTGACCCCCGCTTTCCGGTTCGGGGTGACGACCCTCGGGATCGTGACGGCCTGAAGGTGTTCTCCGCAGCTCCTGTCGGCGATCCCCAACAGCCGGCCGGCTACGTCTACGTGGTGCTGGGCGGCCAGTTCCACGACAGCGTGACCCAGATGCTGGCCGGCAGCTACGTGCTGCGCATGGCGGCCGCCGGCCTGGCCGCCGGATTGCTGTTTGCGTTTGCAGCAGGCCTGCTGTTGTTCCGGCGCATAACCCGCAGGTTGAGATTGCTGGACTCCCGGGTGTCATCGTTCAGAGTTGCAGTGCCGGAAGTGGCCCGTGCGGATATCGATCTTTCTGGGGCCGGGGCGGATGAAATCGATCGCCTGGCCGGTTCGTTCGATGCCATGGCCGCCAGGATCGAAGAACAGTTGCATAGCCTGGAGGACGGCGACCGCATGCGGCGGGAACTGGTGGCGAATGTCTCCCACGATCTTCGCACCCCGCTGGCGGCGCTACACGGCTACCTGGAAACCCTTGCCCTCAAGGGAGACCGCCTGGATCTCGGCGAAAGAAAGCGCTACCTGGAAATCGCCTGCAATCACAGCACCAGGCTGGGCCGCAGGGTTGGGGAACTGTTCGAACTGGCCAAGCTGGACGCGAAGGAAGCCAGACCCCAGTGCGAGCGCTTCTCGGTGGCCGAACTGGTGCAGGATGTTGCTCAGAAGTTCCAGTTGGAGGCAAGCCGCAAGAATCTCCAGCTGCACACCGAGCGGGAGAAGGATCTGCCCCTGATCATGGCCGACATCGCCATGATAGAGCGGGTGCTGGAGAACCTGGTGAGCAACTCCCTGCGCCATACACCGGCGGAGGGACAGATCGTTCTCGGCGTCGACACCGCCGGAAGGTCGGTCCGGGTGCAGGTCCAAGATACCGGTGAGGGCATCCCTCCGGAGGAGCTGCCCCATGTCTTTGAACGGTTCTACCGTTGCAGGCACGGCGGCCAGGACGAAGGCAGCGGCCTGGGGCTTGCTATCGCGAAGCGGATCGTGGATCTCCATGGCGGTACGATCGGCGCCGAAAGCAAACAGGGGCAGGGCGCCGTTTTCACGTTCACCCTGCCCCTCGAATCTACGGACTGACCGTTTTCAGGTCTTGCGGTTCCCCAGGAGAAGAACCGCCGTCCCCATGGCGACCCCAATGACGCCGGTCCAGACCGGGAGTTCCATCCGGTCCTTCTCCTTGACCTGGAACTTGATCGGCCCCAGGTTGGCGTCGTGGGTCTCCTTGGTGTAGTTGAACCCGCCGTATATCAGGATCAGAACCCCGATGATGATCAGGATCAACCCGGCAATGGTTTTGCCGCTCTTCATGGCAGCTTCCTAGTTCGGGATGGAGATGGCGACCGGGGCGTCCAGCAACAGTTCCACCACGGTGCCCTGTTCGATGACTACCGGATCGTTTTCGTTGTTGGCCGCGATGGCCGTACCGACCGCTGCGCCGACCACGGCGCCGATGGCGGTGCCGCCGGCCTCGTCGCCCTTCTTGTGGCCGACGATGCGGCCCAGGAGCGCTCCGCCGGCTGCCGAACCACCGATGGTGGCGACATCCTTCTTCTTGGCGCCTGCAGCAGTATCGGTGAACACGGCGGAGAGCGGGTACTCCTCGCCGGAGGGCAGCATGACCCGGGTGAACTCCATGTTCATCTGGGCGCCGGCGCCGATTTTCTTGGACGGGACCACTTCAAGGATGTTCCCGAAGACGACCGAACCCTGGTCGATGGCGGTGACGCCGTTGACCACGATCGGTTCCACCACCGAGACGCTGAAGCTGTCGCCGGTAGCGTTGACGTCACTGGAGATGGTGTCCAGGAACTGGACGGCAAGCACGGTGTCCGCCGGGACGACCACATCGGTGTAGGTCACTGCGGGAGCGGAATAGGAATCGCCTTCAGCCGCGGCTTCTTCACCTTCCGGCGTCGTTCCGGAACCGCCGCAACCGAACAGGGCGAGCACAGCAATCAGGGCCAGGATCTTGAACAGCTTCATCGTTCATAACCTCCACAGGGGCATCCCCCCGCCGATAAACAACAACCGGTATCGTACATGAAACGCAGCAATCACGATGCCAGCGAATCGCACCGGTTTTAAGAACTATTGAAAGCTACAGACAAGGTTCACCACTCTATGTCACATCCCGGAGGTAAAAATTGCATGGTCCGACCCAAGTAGGCGGGAATTCCGGCCTTTAATGTACGATAGGGCGGAGTAACAGTCCGATTCCGGGGCAGAGGAGATTGCTGACGATGCGGAATACAAAGATGAGTGCCTCCACCATCCTTATTCTTGCTGCGGCCGTCATGTTCGGCTGTTCCGGATCCGACGAGGCCGGACCGGCTTACACCATTGAAGGGGAGGCGGTGCAACTCGACGTCGAGGGCGAATACGGCACAACCTGGTTGGTGGAGACCGCCGCCGGCGATCTCAATGGCGACGGGCGGGAAGACCGGGCTGCCGTGCTCAGTCAAAACACCCGGGGAACCGGAGTGTTCCACCACCTGAATGTGTTCCTGAATGACGGCAACGACGGATGGCAATTCGTCGGGGAAGAGTTCCTGGGGGACCGGATCAAGTTCGATTTCATCGAGATTTACGGTGAAGGGTCGGTCTCATCAGTGACCGGTGAACCGATACACCCGGACGATCACGGCCAGCTGGTAGTTGCCTACGCTACCCATACAATCGACCAGTCGAATATCGAAGAGCCCGAACTCTATCTCACCAGGCACTGGAGAGTCGAACATGGCAGTCTAGTCGCTTTAGAGGATGACTAGACACGACCAAACTCCGGAATACGCCTGCCCGGTGGTGACTGGATTACGGCCCGGCCGTGCCCTGGGAGAACCCTTCGAACCGTAGGTTACCGTTCTGGACCCATACCAGGTAGGGCAGAACCTTGTTGATGGTGGCGACCGAAGGATGGCTGGAGCCGGCCGGAGTGACCGCCAGGTCCTTCTGATGGCCGCTGGTTGGTTTGGTGGACCCTTCCAGCACGTTCCAGCAGTGGATCTTGGCCGCCGAACTGTCGGTGGCGCAGATGACATGGCCATGGAAGGCCCATCCGAACGGGGCTACCGAGAACACTCTGTCGTACCCCTTCCCTTTGTTGTATATCTTCGACATGGTTCCGTGTTGCTGGACGACGGAGAAGGCGAGCTCGTTGCCGTAGACGTCATTGGTGTAGAAGTAGTCATCGGAATGCACGTCGAACAGCACCGAGTGGTTCAGGGTCTCCGTTCCGTTCAGCAGTTGATAATTGCCTGCGGTCTGCACTGCGCCGGCCTTGGCGTCGAAAACAATGAGTTCGGCCCCGCGGGAAGGGCCGTAATAGGCAACAGCGTACTGCCCGTTTTTCGGGTTCACCGTCAGCGAAGTCAATCGACATCCGTCCGCGCAGGCATAAAGATTTCTTGCGGCGGGTGGTTTGGTCATACCGCTGGAGTCGAACAGGGTCAGGCGAAGGCTGTTTTTCTTGACCGGGGTATTGTTCAGGTAGTCTTCGTGGGTGAACGCGAGAGCGTACTCGTCCAGCTTGCGGTTCCAGACCAGGGACGGATAGTACAGTTCGGTCCAGGCGCCTGCGCCGGAGGGGCCGAAGCTTAGCGCAGCCGGCTTGCTTTGGATCCCACCCAGGTTCGCATTGAGCGTCACCAGCCTTACACCCACTCCTTTGCCGGACCCCTGGTCGTAGGAGTAGGCGAAGGCGAACTGCTCATGCTCCGCGTTCCATACCAGTTCCGATAACCGGAACTGCCCGTAGGGTGTCTTGACCGGTGCGTTCACCTGCTTGTCGATGGCGACCGCATTGCTGAGAACCTTGCCTTTGTCGTCTACCGTGAGCATGTTGATATGAGCCGGTCCACCCTTCTTCTCCGCGTGGTAGTAGACAATCCCGAACCTGTCCCCAGCCCACGTCATGTGGGGCTCGAACGCCTCACCGCTGGTGGTCAACTCCGTTCCGGTCAGGGAGCAGCCGTGAACTGCCAACACGAGCAACAGCATCACGACAAGGACGAGCAGGGGGCGGATCCGACGGCAGTCATTCATGACGATTCCCCATTCGATGGCACTGGTGTTCTGAGCGCCTTCTGCCGGAAACATTACCCCGGGTGCGGCACTGGACCATCCCGACAATACTCCCCGGTTTGGAATGAAATTGAACCGAGCCCGCCCGCCCCTGCTAATTACCTGAAATTTAAGTACAATCCACCTGCGCCGGAGTGGTGGAACTGGTAGACACAGGGGACTTAAAATCCCCTGAGCTAACGCTC
>JACXWD010000076.1 GCA_014764515.1 Candidatus Polarisedimenticola svalbardensis
AAAACCAGGTACAGCACCGGCACCGCCAGCCCCGCCAGAATCCACCACTTGCCCCGGCCGGTCAGGCCTTTTTTGCCTTTGAGCACGAACATCCCGCTGACCGCCAGGAACAGCAGCAGGAAGGCGTAGACGTCGGCGACGTAGGTCCAGGACCCTTTCGGATGGTTCAGGTGCAGGAAGTTGGAGTCCCGCAGGATGACCCGGTCACTGGGCCTCTCCACCTGGGCGACCCCGGCGACAACATCCACGTCCACCGACCAGCCGTCATAGAACAGCTGCAGGGTTTCCGGGTTGGGGCGGAACGACTCCACCGGCATCCCCGGCAGATCCAGACGCTCCACCGCCAGGGCGACCATGGTCGCCCGGTCGCTCTGTGGGATCGGCTGGAGTCGCTCTTCCACCCGCTCGAACTTGTAGTTCGGATTCCAGTGGTGCATGTGGTTGACGGCGATGCCGGAGACGGCATAGATCACCGTCAACCCCACACAGAGATACCCCAGGTCGCGGTGGAGAATATTGTTCCACCGCCGCCAGTTGATCAGCGGATCACCGCTCCGGTGCCCTTGATCTGGTAATACACCAGCGGCTCGGTCACCGACGCCGGGTCGAACTCTTCACCATGCTCTTCGGCATGGTGCTGCTTGTACGCCACCGTCTGTTCCAGGGTCATTTCCACCTTGGCCAGCATCCCCTCGGCGATGGCGGTTTTGCCCATCGCTTCCATCGGAAACACGATGACGCCGTCGTCCACCTTGATCCGGATTTCCTGGAAGTCTTCGTCCTTGGATCCAAGGGACATCCAGCAGCCCCGCTTCTCACAGACACCGGTGACCACCCCTTCCACGCGGACGGTCTTGCCCATGTACTGGTCCGGATTGGCCAGCAGCTCGCCGATTTCCACCGTGTCGCTTCCGGTAAGTGCCTCACCGTAACTCTTGCCTGAAAGGGCCAGAGCCGGAGCGACGATGAGGGCGACCAGGGCGGCCGCACAGATCAGGATGATGATTCTTCGGTTGCGCATCGCGTATTTACCTCTTCTCAATGATCTGGTCGATCTGATCCATTACTTCATTCATCAGACGCATGGCGGCATGGATCGGCTCAGGGCTGGTCATGTCCACGCCGGCCGACTTCAGCAGGTCCACCGGAGGCCTGGTACCACCGGACTTCAGGAAGGTCAGGTAGTTGTCCCGGGCGCCGGGACGGTCTTCCATGATCCCCTCCGCCAGTGCAATGGCGGCCACATAGCTGGTGGCGTACTGGTAGACGTAGAAGTTGTAATGGAAGTGGGGGATGAACGCCCACTCCACCGTGTAGAGGTCGTCAATCTTCATGACGCCCTCGGCCTCACCGTGGTAACGCCGGATCATCTCGGCGTACAGTTCGTTCAGGTTGTCGCCGGTGAGGGCCTCACCCCGCTCCACCATCTCGTGGATCGCCAGTTCGAACTCGGCGAACATCGTCTGCCGGAACACGGTGTTCCTGAGGCTTTCAAGGAAGTTGCCCAGGAGGGCAAGGCGGGCCTCGTCACCATCCGCCTTGGCCACCAGGTCCTTCTGCAGCAGAACCTCGTTCACGGTGGAGGCGACCTCCGCCACGAAGATGGCGTAGCCGGATGTCGGGTACGGATTCGCCTCCTGGCTGAACGACGAATGCATCAGGTGCCCACCCTCGTGAGCCAGGGTGGAAGTGCCGTTGTAATCATCGGTGTGGTTCAGAAGCATGTAGGGATGCACTTCGTAGGCAGCGCCGGTGACGTACGCCCCGGAGCGCTTGCCCTTCCTGGGATAGACGTCGACCCATCCGCTCTCGAGGGCGTGACCGAATCGCCTGACGTACTCGCCGCCCAGCGGCTTCAGCGCGTCCAGTACCAGCTTTTTGGAATTCTCCCAGGAGTAGTCGGCGTCCACCTTGGAAACCAGCGACGGGTACATGTCGTGGTAGCGCAGATCGTCGATCCCCATGATCCGGGCCCGCAGCTTGATATAGCGATGCAGGGTCGGCAGGTTGTTGTTGATCTCCTTGATCAGCATGCGATAGACCGCAGGGTCGACCTCGTTACCGCTGACCGAGGCGTGCAGGGAGGAGTCGTAGCTTCGTACCTGCGTGTTGAAGACGTGCTCATTCACCGTGGCGGCTACGGTGGCGGCCAGGGTGCCTTTGAACGCTTCGAAGGTTCCGAAGAACTCCTGGTAGCTCTTGATGCGATCTTCCCGGTTCTGCTGGATCCGGCCCACGGTGTACCCCGACGGGTCCAGCCGCAATTCGGTGCCGTCACTCAAGGTGATGGTAGGCCAGGGGATCTCGGCGTTCCGGAGCAGGCCGCCGATGTTGGCGCCAACGCCGACAATCCGGCTGCCCATTCCGAGCAGCTGCTCCGACTTGGCGTCCAGCACATGGGGCCGCTGCTTCTCAAGCCGCTCCAGGTAGCGTGCATACATCGCCAGACCGGGATCGTCAGCCTGGAACTGTTTCAGTGTCTCAGCCGGAATTGTCAGGATCTCCGGGTCGATCCAGGCGGTGGCGGCGGTCATGTCGGCAAACATGCTCTGCAGCTCCGCCTGCATGCCCTGGGGGCCGGATTCCCGCAGGTCTTCATCGCCTCGCATGCTGGCGTAGCCGTACAACCGGGACGCCTGCATCTGGATGGCATAGGAGGCGTCCAGCACCGCCTTCAGATTGGCTGAGGACTCGCCCAGCTTGCCTTTGTAAGGATCGACCAGTTTGATTTTTCCGGCGATCCCGCCTTTGGCCTCGGCCCAGGCCTCCTCACTGGCATAAATCTCGGTAAGGTCCCAGTTCAGCGGTGACTCGCCGGCCAGGGCGGCAGGCGATATCACAGCGAGGGCCAGGATCAGGGCGGATACTCGTAAAGCAGACCGTTGGTACCGGCGCATTGCAAACTCCTTCCAGTGTGCGTGGGTCAGACATTATTGCAGGATTTCATCGTCTCAACGAATCCGATCGGGGACAGAACCTGCCCAGAACCGGCTGAAGCCGGAGCCGCAACAGATCCGCCGTGACGACTGCCGGGTTTTGGCGTATAAAAAGGTTGGTTTCGAACTTGGAACAACGACGGAATGGGAGATCATGATCAATAAATTGCTTGCCTTTGCGGCATTTTTCTATCTCATCGCGGTGACCGCCGTGACCGCCGCCCACCGGCCGGCCCCTGTCCTGGCGTTGGACGGCGACGATCTGTGGGTGGAGGTCACCCAGAACAGCGGCGCCATCCACCGGGTCCTGATCCGCTCCGGGAGCGCCGGTGTGGAGCCGGGCCGGACCGGGTGGTCGCCTGAAGGGCTGGCCGGGTTCGTCACCTGGAACGAGGCCGACGGCCGGCGCTGGTCCGCCTGGTCCCGGGACGGGGGGATGAACTGGTCCGACGGGCGCCTGGTGGATACCCGCCTGATGCTGCATGACAGAAGCGTAAAACCGGGCCTGGAGGCGTCAGCGGCCGATACGGTCCGGCTGGTCCGGTTCCGGTCCCAGGCGCTGCCGGAATACCGCTCCGCCGTCCGTGCCGCAGGCGGAGAACTGCTGCAGTACTTTCCCAACAACGCCTATATCGTCCGCATGGACGAGGCGGCCGCTGCAAGGGTCGCCGGTCTGTCGTTTGTGGAGCGGATCGAACCATACCATCCGTCCTACCGCCTGGAGGACGGACTGCATACCTGGCTGGAGTCGGACTCCGGCGAAGACCGGCTGCGGGTCCGGGTGGTCACCTTCGAATGGGGGCCGGGCGGCAAGGAGCGGATCCTGGCCGCCGCCGCCGGCCTGGGGATCGAGGCCGCCGCGTACTGGCCGTCGGGTCACATCCTGGAACTGTGGGTGGACCGGGATCAGCTACGGTTCCTGGCGGCCCATGACGAGGTCCAGTGGATCGACCGCTGGACCGAGCCGGAAACCGACATGGACCTGGTGCGTCAGGACGCAGGCACCGACTGGCTGGAAACCAACCACGGCTACTGCGGCCAGGGGGTGAACGGCGAAGTCATGGACGCCGGTATCGACGGCGGCCACCAGGACTTCGACGGCGTCCTGTTCCACGGCGGCAACAACGTGGACAGCCACGGCACCAGCACCTACGGCATCGTGTTCGGAAACGGCAACCGGGACGGTGACGGCAACGCCCAGGCCACCGGCCACATGCCCTGCCCCGAGGCCCAGGGCATCTTCGCCGATTACGGTTTTCTGGGGGACCGCTTCGCCCATACCGACGAACTGAAAAACGCACCGTACTTCGCCTCGTTCCAGACCAACTCCTGGGGCGGCGGCCGGACCACCGCGTACAACTCCGCCTCCCAGGAGATGGACGACATCATCTGGCGCCTGGACATCACCATCACCCAGTCCCAGTCCAACGCCGGCAACACCCAGAGCCGTCCCCAGGCCTGGGCCAAGAACATCATCAGCGTCGGAGGCATCCGGCACTACAACACCCTGGATACCTCCGACGACCGCTGGGCGGGCGGCGCCTCCACCGGCCCGGCGGCGGACGGCCGGATCAAGCCGGACGTGAACTACTGGTACGACAGCATCTACACAACCACCACCGGAGGCTACACCAGCGGGTTCGGCGGCACCTCCGCCGCCACGCCGGAAGTGGCCGGCGTGCTGGGACTGATGTACCAGATGTGGTCCGAGAACGTCTGGAACACCAACCCGGTCGGCGCCACCGTATTCGAGCGCCAGCCGCACTTCTCCACCATGAAGGCGTTGCTGATCAACAACGCCAACCAGTACCCGTTCTCCGGGGAAACCGTCGACCTGCGCCGGACCACCCAGGGCTGGGGCCGTCCCAGCGTTCAGGTCGCCATGGAGCGTGCAGCCCGCAGCTTCATCGTCGATGAAACCGAATTGCTGTCCATCGGCGAATCGGCGACTTTCAACGTGAACGTCCTGCCCGGCGAAGCGGAACTGAAGATCACCATGGTGTATCCGGACCCGCCGGGAACCACGTCATCCACCCTGCACCGGATCAATGACGTCGATCTGAAGGTGACCTCCCCGGGCGGCACGCAGTACTACGGCAACAACGGCCTCCGGGCCGGCAACTACTCCACGCCGGACGGAAGCCCCAACACGGTGGACACGGTGGAGAACGTGTTCATCCAGAACCCGGAATCCGGGAACTGGGCCGTTGAGATCACCGCCTCCGAAATCAATCAGGACGCCTGGCTGGACACCCCTGGAGACGACGTCAGCTTCGCACTGGTGGTCACCGGCGCATCCGGCGAAGCGGTTTGCGGCAACAACGAGCAGGAGTTCGGCGAAGACTGCGACGGCCTGGACCTGGGCGGAGCCACCTGCTTCGACAGGGGCTGCACCGGCGGTGGTGCCCTGTCCTGCAACGTGGACTGCACCTACAACACGGCCGCCTGCTCCGAATGTCCGGTGTGCGGCGACGGATCCTGCGACAAGGGCGAGGATTGCAACGGATGCATCGCCGACTGCGCCTCGGCCCCCGACTTCGCCTGCGGCAACGGCATCTGTGAAACCGCCGACGGCGAGACATGCGTCACCTGTCCAGCAGACTGCAACAACATCCAGAAAGGAAAACCGACCAACCGGTACTGCTGCGGTGACGGTGTGGCCGGCGACAACCCGGTGGACTGCGGAGACGCCCGCTGCAACGGCGGAGGGAACACCTGCACCGTCCTTCCGGCCCTGGCGTACTGCTGCGGTGATGCGGTTTGCGAGGACATCGAGGATCTGGGTAATTGCGCCGCAGACTGCACACCGACGGTGCCTGGAGAAGCAGGAGGCGGTGAGTACCTTCAGGTCACCGGGTTCGATGCGGCTACCGGCACGTTGTCCATCAGTTACGGGGTGCCCTGCGCCGCCACCGATCACACCATCGAGTTCGGCGAACTGACCCGGACCAACCTGGCGTCCTACAACTGGGCCGGGCAGGAGTGCGGCCTGGGGAATGCCGGTGTGTACAACTGGTCCACCATCGGGACCCCCGACGCCATGTTCTTCGTGATCGTCGGCAACAACGGAACCCAGGAAGGGTCTTACGGCGCCGACGGCGACGGTCAGGAGCGGCTGGAGGACAGTACCTCCGGCGCCTGTCCCATGGAGCAGAATCTGGCTTACACCTGCAATTAAACAACCCGGTCGATATGGCTTATTGCCATGCGGCGCCTCAGGCATCTTTGTCACGTTTTTCCGCGCGAAAAAAGAACAGAAACCGGCACTGCGACAATTAATTGGTGCAGGCATAATGTTTTTTTGCCATAGACCCGACTCAATATAGTCATGCCATCGCACTGAAAGTCCGGTATATACAGGGCCATGATCAGGAGTAACCACTCCCCCCGTCCCGTGGTCCTCGCCGTTCTGGGGATCCTGCTCTACCTGTTTCCCGTCCCCGGCCCCCTGGCCCACGGCGCCCATGAACCGGCAGCCGTGGAGATCGTCGGCGAGATCCTGGACCTGGAGTGTTACGTAGTCCATGACGTCACCGGGTCGGACAACACGCTCTGCGCCGACAATCACAATGACGACGGCCGTCCAATGGCGGTTCTGGCCGACGACGGCCGGCTCTGGATCCTCCACGCCTGGCACGGCAACAGCTTTCCCCTGGAACAGACCCGATCCTGGAACGGGCGCCGGGGCACCATCACCGGCGTACAAAGCGAGAGAGATCACCTGTTGCTCCTGGATGTGAGGGCGATCCGCCTGAACGGGGGTTCGCCATGAGACCGGTGAACCATGTGTTCGCGGTCGTTGCCCTGCTGTGCGGCTGCCTGGTTCTGGCCGCTCCGCCCGAACCGCCGGCCAACGAGACTCCGGCCGACCGGTCTACCGAAGTCACCGCACACCCTATGCTCTGCGCAGACGTTTTTGATCCCGATGGTGACCCTCTGGACGTATCGTTTTTCGGCCGCCGCGTGACCGGGGAGGATTTCACCATCATCGCCCTCCCGGATACCCAGTATTATTCTGAAACCTACCCTAATATTTTCGATTCCCAGACTCAGTGGATCGTGGAACAACAGGATGAGAGAAACATCGTCTTTGTTTCCCACCTTGGCGACATAGTCGAGATCGGAGACAACACAACCGAGTGGAACCGGGCTGATACCGCCATGTCCTATCTCGAGGACCCGGCAACCACATCCAACCTGGACGGCATACCGTACGGACTCGCCCCTGGAAACCACGATCAATCGATCCGCGGGATCCCTCGGGCGTACGGCGACGAGGGTTGGACCACCCATGAATACAACCAGCACTTCGGAGCCCATCGATTTGCCGGCCGGGAGTATTACGGTGGGCGCTACGACTTCGGTGACCCGGCGTCCTATACGGACAACAACGACAACAATTTTCAACTGTTCAGCGCCGGCAGCATGGACTTCCTGTTCGTCCACCTGGAGTTTGATCAAGCTCCATCCGCCAATCGCGCCGCGGTTCTGGATTGGCTGGACAACCTGTTGATGACCTACCCCGAGCGGCGGGCCATCATCATGACGCATTACATGATCAACCCGTTCGCGCTTTTCTCCGATCAGGGCCAGGCGATCTACGACACCGTGAGCGACAATCCGAATGTATTCCTCATGCTGGGTGGCCACGTCCACGGTAGTGCCCACCGCACCGACCTGTTTCAGGGCAACGTGATCCACTCCCTGCTGTCCGATTACCAGTACTGGGATGAGGGCGGCGGCGGGTACCTCAGGATCATGACATTCTCTCCTGAGAACGATGAAGTCCGCGTCCAAACCTACTCCCCCTGGCTGGACCTATTCGATCTCTCGGGATCCAACGATTTCGTCCTGGACTACCCGATGGCCAAGCCGGACCTGATGGAACCGGTAGGCGGGCGGGTCGAGGACGTTCCCAGCGGAGGCACCGCATGCGTGCCCTGGCCGGGACGGCGGGGAGGGGTGGAGTACGAGTGGTACGTGGAGATCACCGCGGCCGGGGAGGCCGTCACCGGGCCGGCATGGCGGTTCGGCAGTTCCGGCGCCTGCGGGTCCGATCCGGACTGCGTCGACCGGGACGGTTGCACCATCGACCGTTGCGTCGACGGCTTCTGCGACGCCACCGGCCGGTTCGACGGCGACTGGGATGGGGTCTGTGAAGACCAGGACAACTGTCCGGGGCGGTACAACCCGGTGCAGGCGGACTCCGACGGCGACGGCCGCGGCGACCTGTGCGACAGTTGCCCCCTGGATTACGATCCGGACCAGTACGACTCGGACGGCGACCGGTCGGGAGACGCCTGCGACTGTCAGCCGGTTGACTCCCGGGACCGGTCCCCAGGGATCCTTGCCGGCGTGCAGGCGGCAAAAGCCGCACCGCACGTCCTGACCCTGACCTGGGCACCGGCTCCCGGCGCCGACCCGTATTCGGTGAGCCGGGGCGAGCTGGCGGACCTGCAAGTGGACCGCTTCGGCAACTGCCTCCAGGAAGGGGTGTTCAGGACTGCATTGCAGGACCCGGAGATTCCTCCTGTCGGGAGCGGATGGTTCTACATGGTTCAGGGCCAGAACTTCGACTGCGAGCTCGGACCGCTGGGATACGGCTCCGATGAAACCATGCGCCGGAACCGGAACCCGGGCGCCTGCATCGGCTGGCCGGCCTACGACGAGTTGGCGTATGACGACCGTATCGTGGACGGGGCGGGCACCGGGTCGCGATCCGACACATACGCCTCCGACGACGCATACCAGTCGATCGTGGAAATCATCAGCGGCGGGAATCCGGAGACGCGGCACAGTCGCCTGGAACAGCACTGGAGCATGGATCTTCCCGGAGGAACCCGGATCGAGTTGCACGTCGAGGCCCACCGCAAGCACAGCAAGGACGGCGATGATTTCGTCTTCGAGTACTCCACCGACGGCGGATCGAACTGGATACCGGTGGACCTGCCGACCCTGCCGACCACGGACCAGGATGTAGACCTGGTGGCCGAGTTGCCCGGGTCCGTTGCGGGACCGTTCCTGCTGCGGCTGGTGGATACCGACCACACGCCGGGGAACATCGCCCAGGACTGGGTCTCCGTGGACGAACTGTTCGTTCGCTGCATCCCCTGATCGGCCTGAAAACACCAGAAATTACAATTATTTTACCGTTTCGGCGCTTTGGCACTTTCCTCCCTCCCCGATCCGGGGGTATCTTATTACCTGCGACGGGAGGGACATTTTGGCCGGGCGGAAACAAGACGACAAGATCCTGAACCCGCTGAAGAGGAAGATCCTCCGGCGGCGTTTCTCCACGGCCGAACTCGTTTTCGGACCGCTGTTCCTCGTCCTGCTGGTTCTGGTCGGAGCCTGGATCGTCCTGCAGAAAAACAACTACGATCCCGGGGAGCGCGACATCGCCTTCACCCAGTTGCAGGAAGACTCGGTGGAAGACAACCTCTACCGCCGCCCGGTGGAGCTCTGGATCGAACCGGGAACGGCGTTGGCCGGCGGGGTTCCGTCCGTCGATCTGGGCATCCTGCCATCTTCCCTGGTAGGCGAGGGCTGGCAACTGGACGGCAGGCTCGAGAGCTACGACGCAAGCAATCTCTATGAAAAGATCAACGGCGCCGCGGAACAGTACCTGGCCTACGGCTTTACCGAGTTGAATTACGTCACCCTGGCTCAGGGAGACAACTTCATTACCCTGGAACTGTACGACCAGACTTCTTTCCCCAATGTCCTCGGCCTGTTTTCCGCACAGGGCGGCGGCACACACGAAGTCAAAAAGAACGGCGACATGTTCTATTTCACAACGCCGATCGGCGCCATCGGTGGCCTGGGGAATTATTACTTCAAGATCTCCGGGAACAACGAAAGCGACCCGGTGGTGGAAAAAGCGATGTCCATGGTTCAGGAGCTCGCCGCCCTGCCGGTGAGCGGCGGCGGCATCCCGCTGCCCTACCGGATGCTTACCGACCGGCTGGATGTGGCGTTCAAACAGATCTCGTATATCAAAGACAACGCTTTCCAGTACGACTTCCTCACCGAGTTCTGGTTCGCGCCGTTAGGCGATGGAGGGGACGCCAGGATCTTCCTGCATCAGGCCGGATCCGCCGATGAGGCGGCAGCCCGGTTCGGCAGCCTGGTGGAAGAGCAGGCCTACGAGTATGAACTGCAGGTCAACGAGCCGGAACGGGCGGTGCTGCAGCACGAGTATCTCAAGACGATTTTTGCTGTCAGCCGCCGGGGTGACATGATCTATGGCGTCGATGGCGCCGGCGATCCGGCGGCGGCGGAGGCCGCCCTGGCCCGCATCGAGGAGGTAATGACCGGTGCCTAGACGACGCGGCGACATCCAGAATCCGGACTACGTGAAAGACACGCTGGACCGCAGGTCTTTCCTGAAAAAAAGCGCCGGGCTGGCCGGGCTGACCGGTGCAGCCGCCTATCTGGGCCTGGCGCCGGAGAACTGGCCGCTGTCCCTGAAGGACATCACCGGCAGGCGCAGCGAGCCGACCGTTGAGTCGTTCCGGCTCACCGACTACCGCGTACCGCCCCCACCGGGAGTCAAGGACGTGGTGGTCGGCCGGGGCGGCACGGTGGAACAGCGCCTGGCCAAGGCACTGGACGGCATCGGCGGCCTGACCCATTACATCAAGCCGGGAGACATTGTCCTGGTCAAACCGAACGTTGCCTTCGACCGTTCCCCGAACCTGGGCGCCACCAGCAACCCGGAGACCATGGACCGCCTGATCAGGATGCTCCTGGTGGACTGCAAGGTCCAGGAAGTCCGGGTGGCGGACAATCCGATCGAATCGCCGTCGGACTGTTTCGTCAAGAGCGGTATCGCCGGCGCCGTGGATCAGGCCGGCGGCCGGATCTACCTGCCGGACAGCAACGCCTTCCGGATGCTCAACACCCCCGGCGCCACACTGATCGAGAACTGGTGGTTCATGCACCGGCCGCTTACCAATGTGGACAAGGTCATCGGCATCGCCCCGGTGAAGGATCACAACCTCTGCTCCGCCTCCATGGGGATCAAGAACTGGTACGGCCTCCTCGGGGGCCGCCGCAACCAGTTCCACCAGGATATCCACGAGATCGTTTCGGACCTGTCGATCATGATCCGTCCGACCCTGACCATTCTGGACGGCAGCAACATCCTGATGTCCAACGGCCCCACCGGCGGCGACCCGTCCAACGTCAAGAAAGGCGACGCCGTCATGGTGGCCACCGACCCTGTGGCCCAGGACGCCTGGGCGTTCGAGCACCTGCTGGAGCGGGGCACCGACTATCCCGAATACCTGCACAGGTCCGAAGAGAAAGGGAGCGGCCGGGTGGACTGGCGCGGCCGCCTTGAGGAATTGGTGTGACGCCCAACCCGCTCCAGATCCAGGTCCAACCGGAAGGCCCGCCCAAGGTGCTGAAGAAATTCCGGCTGACCAACGTCCGGATCGTCTCCCAGGCGTTCTTCTTCGCCGCCTTCATTTTGGCGGTGTGGGCGACCTGGACCTCGAGACTGGGTGGTTACCCGGTCTCCCGTTTCCTCGAGATGGATCCCCTGGTCGGCCTGTCCACCGCCCTGGCCACCGGGTACGTCTACCGTTTCCTCGGCTGGGGCTTGATCCTTCTGGGCGTCACCCTGGTGTTCGGCCGTGTGTTCTGCAACTGGATGTGCCCCTACGGCACCTTGCACCAGTTCATCGGCTGGCTGGTGAACATCCGCAAGCACCCGGACCGCTGGAAGAGCAATTACTACAAGCCGATCTATTTCCTGAAGTACACCATCCTGACGGTGTTCCTGATCATGGCCGCATTCGGTTCACTCCAGATCGGCCTGCTGGATCCGATCTGCCTGATGTACCGCAGCCTCGCCACCGCGGTGGCGCCGGCCTCGGACATGCTGGTCGGCATCCTGGGCAACAAGGTCGACTGGGTCGGAATCGACCCGGGCCTGTTGGACCCGCTGCTGTTCGCGCCAGGCTCCCAAAACCGGGTGTTCGTCGGCTCATTCTGGATCGGCCTTTTCCTGGCCTCGCTGGTCGGCATGAACCTGGTCATTCCCCGGTTCTTCTGCCGGGTGCTCTGCCCCCTGGGCGCGCTTCTGGGCGTGCTTTCGCGCTACTCGCTGTTCCGCATCAACCGGGACGTCCACAAATGCACCGACTGTAACCTGTGCCTCACCCGTTGCGAGGGGGCGTCCGATCCCCAGGGCGCCCTGCGCCTGAGCGAATGCTTCGGCTGCATGAACTGCATCGACGATTGCCCGGAAGACGCCCTGTCGTTCACCATGATCGGCCAGGACAAGAAGCAGGTCGTTCCCGGGCCGGAACTGGGCCGGCGGCGCCTGGTGTTCTCCGGAGTGGCCGGCCTGCTGGCCTACCCGTTCATCAAGAACGACGGGGTCAACACCAACGAAAATTATTCCGCCGACCTGATCCGCCCGCCCGGCTCGGTTGAGGAGTCGGATTTTCTGTCCAAGTGCATCAAGTGCGACCAGTGCATCAACGCCTGCCCCACCAACGTCCTGCAGCCTGCCACCATGGACGAGGCCGGGTTCGAGGGGCTATGGACTCCGGTGATGAACTTCAACATCGGGCACTGCCAGTTGAAGTGCACCCTGTGCTCCGAGGTCTGCCCCACCGGGGCGATCCGCAAGATCACCGTGGAAGAGAAGCTGGGTAAAGGCGACTACGCCGAGATCGGCGCGATCAGCCTGGGAACCGCCTTCTTCGACCGGGGCCGCTGCCTGCCCCACGCCATGGAGATCCCCTGCGTGGTCTGCGAGGAGGTCTGTCCGACGTCGCCCAAGGCGATCCAGACCGTGGACGTGGAGGCCAAGAACGTATTTGGCGAGATCGTCATGCTGAACAAACCGTTCATGGTGCCTGACCTTTGTATCGGCTGTGGCATCTGTCAGACCGAATGCCCGGTGACCGATTCCCGTGCGGTTTACGTCACCCCGGTGGGCGAGACAAGATCCGAGGAAAGACGGCTTCTCCTGAACAAACGAAACCAGGCAGAGGCTTGAACGGTATACTCTGAAGACTTCGATTGAATTGACTACGCAAGGGAGGGACGGATGAAGAAGAAGGACGGCACTTCCAGGAGAAACTTCCTGAAGACAGCGGCGATTTCCGGCGCCGGCCTGGGGATGACCGGGTCATTCGCCGCGGCGGCGACGCCTGAGGCGGAGAAGACTCCTCCGACCCCGGCGGCCAAGGTTCCCAGGAAAACCCTGGGATCCACCGGCGAAAAAGTGCCGATCCTGGTTCTGGGATGCGCCCAGCGCTTTGACGACAAGTACGACAAGATCCTGCACCGGGCCTACAAGTCCGGCGTGGACTACCTGGATACGGCCCACGTTTACGCCGACGGCTGGTCCCACAAGACCATCGTGCCGTTCCTGGAACAGATCGGAGACCGGAAAAAGATCTGGATCACCTCCAAGTTCCCGGCAAAGCCCGGCGATGTGCCCGGGTTCGAAAAAGGCCTGGACACCTGCCTGTCCGAACTGCAGACCGATTACCTGGACTTGTTCTTCATGCACGCCCTCAACGATCCGAAGCATCTCGACCCGGAATACATCAAGATGGGCGAGGGCATGCGGAAGTCCAAGAAGACCCGCTTCTTCGGGTTCTCCTGCCATGGTGATCGCATGGTCGAGCTGCTGAACAAGGCGGCCGAGGTCGGCGGCATCGACGCCATCATGTTCCGCTACAGCTTCGCCCAGTACGGCGACCTGGAACTGAACAAGGCGATCGACGCCCTCAAGAAACAGGGCGTCGGCCTCATCGCCATGAAGACCCAGGACTCGGTCCCGAAAGACCAGGCCGAGGTCGTCCAGTTCAAGTCCAAAGACTTCAACCTGGCCCAGGCCAAGCT
>JACXWD010000030.1 GCA_014764515.1 Candidatus Polarisedimenticola svalbardensis
GTAGGGACGGGGTCGGGGGCAAGGCCTGGCTGTTCGGCGGTGCTTTCGTTTTGTTGATTGCGGGCTGTCTCAGTAAGGAGATTGCCTTCGCTCTGCCCCTGGTCATCGTCGCCTATGAGATCTGCTTCTTCAGGGAGTCATGGAGCCAACGACTGAAAAGCGGCATTGCATCGAATGCCGGGAAAGTCATCATCATCTCAGTATGCATCCTGCTTGTGTTTGCCGGTGGGTTAGTCTGGTCTTACATGGATCTCTCGGAGATGTTGCACCTCAGGGAGCCATGGTCGAATCGGGATTTCAACGGGATAGAGCGTGTCTTGACCCAGCCACGGGTTCAGATGTTTTACTTGAGCCTGCTGGTCTGGCCTGCACCGTCTCGCCTGAACCTGGACCATGAATTCGAATTATCGAGGTCGTGGCTTCATCCCTGGAGTACTCTCCCGAGTTGGTTGTTTTGGGCTGTAATCTGCATCCTGGCGATCCAGTTGGCCCGGAAGCGACCTCCCCTGGGGTTCCCGGTATTGGCATACCTGGTGCTGCACCTCATCGAATCCGGTCCGATCAACCTCGAAATCATTTTTGAGCATCGCATGTACCTTCCGATGTGTGCGCTGGTCTTGGCGCTGGCCACTGCTCTGGCCTGCTTGCCTCAGCGACTCAACCGCAGGTTGCTTATCGGGCTTCTTTGTTTATGGGCACCGCTGGCATGGGGAACGCATGAGCGGAATGTCACTTGGGGGGAACTGCTGCGCTTCCATGAAGATTGCGCTTTGAAATCTCCCAACAAATACAGACCCCAGTTCAATTATGGAACCTACATGGGAACCCGTGGGCGTTATGCCGAGGCACAAATCGCTCTGGAAAACGCTCTCAGGATTGAGCCGGAGAAATCTGAAGCCCATAATCAGTTGGGTAATGTCTACATGATGACTGGACAGTTGCAGAAGGCAGAGCTTGCCTACCGTGAGGCGGTTCACCTTGAACCTGCCAATGCGGAGGCCGTGTTTAATATTGGCCTCGTCCTGGAGCAGCAGGGAGACCACAGGGGTGCCGTTCTTTGGTACATGAAATTCTTGCGGGAAGTGCCTCCCCGATTGCAGTGGATGGTGCCGGAAGCCCGAAAAAAGGTGATAGCCCTGGGCGGCGATCCCGGCTAATCGACCTCCTCCAGGACCTGGCGGGCGATTTCCGGGACGATCGCGTCGATTTCTTTCGACAGATCGAGGGTCAGGCCGGACGGTTCGGGGATCGTCACGGCGAACAGGGTGACTTCCGGCGGATCGCTGCCGGTGAGATAGAAGGCGTCCAGGACATCCTTGAGGCCGATGTCGTGAGCTGTCAGGGTCCGGGGGTAATCGCTGGAGAATTTCGGCCGCAATTTCGTGATGGTACCGGTGGGTTGATCGTCCAGTGTGGCGTCGATCAACACCACACGCCCGGCCTCCTGCATGGGACCCAACAACAGGAAACCGCCGGTGCCACCGTCCAGGAGTTCCAGGCCGGCGGGCAGGTCCATACCTTCCATGTGGCGGATGACGTGGACACCGACGCCTTCGTCTCCCAGGAGTGTGTTGCCGACGCCGACCACCAGGGTGCCGGCCACCGGTTTACTCAAGAATGTCCTTCCGCTCGAACTTCCAGCCACCGATCATGGAGGAAGTGGTTCCTCTCCCCTCCACGTAGTCGTGGTAGAACACCAGGTAGACGTGGACTATGGTGAACAGGATAAAAAACCACATCCCGGCATGGTGCCACTGCCGGACGCCGAAATCGCCTCCCATGATCGGCTTGATGAACGTGAACATCCGCGGCAGCATCGCCGTGGTGTTGGCGGCGTACATGGCGAATCCGGTGATTGACTGGAATGCGAACATCAGGAATGACAGGAAGTAGACGAGCGCGGCCAGGGAGTTGTGGCCGATCTTGTGGTGCATGCGCGGGTCGGCCTGGGCGATGTCCACCCGCAGGATATCCCACATCTCCTTCCATTGGGCTTTTCTGAAGGTGATGAAGTTGGTCCAGCGCGAAAATCGGTTTCCTACAAAACCCCAGTAGATCCGAACCAGGAAATTGAAGAAGAAGATGAACGCGCAGACGAAGTGCACGAACCGGATGGTACCGAAGAAATACATCTGGTACGCCTCGGCGGCATAGAAAGTGTTCTGGGGGTTGCCGATCATGTACCCGGTACCAATCAGGAGGATCACCGCGATGGCGTTGATCCAGTGATACATCCTCACCGGCCACTCCCACACATAGATCCTGCGGTACCTTCCCACTTGTTCATGGTCCATGGTGGTCTCCTCACCCTATCTGGAATGCCTGGATATGTTTGCCTTCCGGGTCATACAGGTGCACCGCGCAGGCCAGACACGGGTCGAAGGAATGGATCGTCCTGATGATCTCCAGCGGCTGCTCTTCGTCGGCCACCGGGGTCCCGATAAGGGCGGCTTCGTATGATGAGCGCTGCCCCGAGGGATCCCGCGGTGACGCATTCCATGTGGTCGGTACCACCAGCTGATAGTTGGCGATCTTCTGGTTCTCGATCCGGATATAGTGGGCCAGGGCGCCCCGGGGCGCTTCGGTCAGCCCCAGGCCTTGAGCCGAGTCGGGCCACGTGGACGGCTCCCAGCCTTCCTGGGTGAAGGTCGAGGTCAATCCGGTGCGGACGTTCTGAACCAGGTGGTCGAAGTAATCCTTCATCCAGTGCACGATCAAGAGGGTTTCGAGGCCCCGGGCGGCGGTGCGCCCCAAGGTTGAGAACAGGGCGGTCACAGGAACCTGCAGCTTGCCCAGAGTGTCGTTGACCACATCCTGGACCTCGGTGTTCCCGCTGGCGTACGCCACCAGCATGCGGGATAGCGGACCGACTTCCATGGCGTGGTCTTTCCATCTTGGCGTCTTGACCCATGAGTACTTGCCGTCCACGTCCAGTTGCTCGAACGGTGGCTTCGGGCCGGTGTAGTTGAATTCCGTTTCACCTTCCCATGGGTGTAGGCTGGCGTCGTCGCCGGCTCCATAGCTGTACCAGGAGTGTTTGATGTACTCCCGGATCTCCTCCTGGTCCCGTCCGTTGACCTCGTGGACTTCGCTCAGGTTGCGATCCAGGATCGCTCCCCTGGGGAACTTGAAGTACTCGGGATTGTTGTATCCCTTGGTGGGGAATTCGCCGTAGGACAGGTAATTCGGAAGGCCGCCGCCGATCGCCCCCCAGTCCTTGTAGTACCCTGCGATGGCCAGCAGGTCCGGGATGTAGACCTGTTCCACAAACTCGATCGCTGCCTTGATCAGGCTTCCGACGTGGTTCAGGCGTTCGGAGTTGATGGCGTTGACCTCGTTCAGGTTGAGGGAGCAGGGCACGCCGCCAACAAGGTAGTTCGGGTGAGGGTTCTTTCCACCGAAGATGGCGTGGATCTTCACCAGTTCCTTCTGCCATTCCAGTGCTTCAAGGTAATGCGTTACCGCCAGCAGGTTGATCTCCGGCGGTAGTTTGAACTGCTTGTGGCCCCAGTAGCCATTGGCGAATATACCCAGTTGACCGCTTTCCACGAACCGTCTGAGCCGGTTCTGGACGTCGGCGAAGTATTTCGGTGACGATTTGGGCCACCGCGAGATCGACTGTGCGATGCGGGAAGTTTCTTTCGGGTCGGCGGACAGGGCGCTGACCACGTCAACCCAGTCCAGGGCGTGCAGGTGGTAGAAATGCACTACATGGTCCTGGACGTACAGGGCGGTGTTCATGATGTTCCGGATCAGTTCGGCGTTCTCGGGAACTACGATCCCCAGGGCATCCTCCACACATCGCACGCTGGTCAGGGCATGGGTGGTGGTGCAGACGCCGCAGGCCCGCTGGGTAAAGGCCCAGGCGTCCCGGGGATCCCGCCCCTTCAGGATCAGTTCCAGCCCCCGGACCATCATCCCGGCGCTGTATGCCTCGGTGATGACCCCGTTCTCGACCACCGCTTCGATACGCAAATGCCCTTCAATACGGGTAACCGGATCCACGACGATTCTTTTCATCACTTGTCCCTCTTGACCCGGGCGCCCTGGACCGATTCATCCATGGTTTCCTTCATCAGTTTCCGTTTTCGGATGTTGGTGGTAACCGCATGGGCTGCGACGCCGGCCACCGTGCCGATACCGAGCACCGTACCGATGGTGTCGGCAGTGGATTCGATCCCGAATCCGGGGAACGAGGCCAGGTGCTGGTAGAACGGTCCGTTGTCCCAGAACCCTTCCTCGCTGCATCCGATGCAGCCGTGCCCCGACTGTATCGGGTAGCTGGTGCCCTCGTTCCATCGTGTAACCGAGCAGGCGTTGTAAGTCACCGGCCCGCGGCAGCCCATCTTGTACAGGCAGTACCCCTTGCGGGCATTCTCGTCATCCCACGAGTCGACGAACAGCCCGGCGTCGTAGTACGGCCTGCGATAGCAGGTGTCGTGCACGCGCCGTGAGTAGAACTCCTTCGGCCGTCCCTGGTTGTCCAGTTCAGGAGGCCCACCGTACAGCAGTACGTGGGTGACCACGCCGGTCATGACATCGGCTATAGGCGGGCATCCCGGAACCTTGATGACCGGGTTGTCGATCAACTTGTCGATGGAAGTGGCGCCGGTCGGGTTCGGGTTCGCAGACTGTACGCAACCGTTGGAAGCACAGCTGCCCCAGGCAATCACCGCCATGGCGCCGGCTGCCGCCTCTTCCAGGATCGACAGGGCGGACCTGCCGCCGATCATGCAGTAGGCGCCGTCGCCCTTGGATGGAATGGAGCCCTCCACCAGCAGGATGTATTCCCCGGGGTAGTTGTTCACGGTGTCCCAGAGGCATTTCTCCGCCTGGTGTCCCGAAGCAGCCTGCAGCGTTTCGCTGTAATCCAGTGAAAGATAATCCAGGACCACGTCGGCTACGATCGGGTGACTGGACCGGATGAACGACTCACTGCAGCAGGTGCACTCCTGAAAATGCAGCCAGACCACAGGCGGCCGGGCCTTGGTCTCCATGGCGTGGATCACATCCGAGAGGCCGGATGACCCGACGCCGATGGCTGCTGCTGCTGCCGAGCAGTACTGCAGGAAGTCCCGACGGGAGTATCCTTTGTTCTGCATCGCTTCCCACATGGTTGGACGGTTCGGCTTCGACATAACGTGTCCCCTTACTGGATCGGTGCACGAATATGCGTAGACTCTATCGGGTTGGTAGGAATTTAAGAATTGGTAAAAAGTCGTGACGGTTGTCCACAATCCCGTTTCGAGTGCGACTAAAGCGCGGATTGACGTCATCATGTACGCCGTTCCAACTCTTTTTTGAGCGGTTTTGGATGAAGCCAGTTTTCGTAACCGAGGGTGTCAATGACGGACTGAAACGGTGCATAATTCCCGTATGAGAGGTTTCCACGGGTCGCCGTCCACGTTGACCGGGTCGATTGCAGGCTTGTAGGATGCCTCGATGATCGGTTCCATGCTCAAACACTACGAGGTGAGGGACGTCCTGGGGAAGGGCGGCATGGGTGTGGTCTATCGCGCCAGGGATACCCGCCTCGACCGCATGGTGGCCCTGAAGCTGCTGTCCGAGCGGTACGTCACCAACCAGGACCTGAAGCAGCGCTTCCTGCGTGAAGCCCGCGCCGCCAGCGCGGTGAACCATCCTGCCATCGCCCAGGTCTATGACGTGGACGAGGTGGACGGCAAAACGTTCATCGCCATGGAACTGGTCGAGGGCAAAACCGTTCGGGAGCTCATCGAGACGCGGGAACTTGATTTGCAGGGCGCACTGGAGATTTCCATCCAGGTGGCGGACGGTCTGGCCAAGGCCCACGAGTCGGGCATCGTGCACCGGGACATCAAGGCGGAAAACCTGATGATCACCCGGGACGGTCACGCCAAGATCCTGGATTTCGGCCTGGCCAAACTTCTGGATGCGCCGCCGGGCGATGCCGTGGCAGACCTTTCGGAAATGGAGACGGTCGTTAATCCGACGGTCCTCGGTGCGGTGATGGGAACAGTGTCGTACATGAGCCCGGAACAGGCCCGGGGCCGCAACGTGGACCACCGCAGCGACGTTTTTTCCATGGGGATCGTTCTGTACGAGATGGTGACCGGGGAACTGCCGTTCCATGGAGACACACCCCTGGACACCATGCACGCCATCGCCTATGAAGAGACCCGGCCGGTCACGACGATCCGGATGAACCTTCCACCAAGCCTGCAGCGCGTGGTCGGGCGCTGTCTGCGGAAGAAACCGGAAGACCGTTACGCCGATACCCGCCAGCTGGTCCAGGACCTGAAAGTGGTCCAGAAAGAAGTGGAAAGCGGAATTTCCACGAATGTGCCCCTGGCGCAGCGACTGCAGGAGCAGTGGAGTTCCATCAAGGAGATGACACCGGGGGAGAAGAGCTGGCCAGTGATCGCAGCGGTGGCGGTGGTCGTTGTGATCTGGTTGCTGTTTAGAGGCGGGAGTATTTCCGGTCCCGGCCTGTTCCTCTTCGCGATCCTCGGCCTGATCGTGTACCGCCGGGTTCGCAACCGCTCACTGCGGCTGGGCAAACAGTTCACCGCCCGGGTGAAAAAGCTGCCGGAAGCGAAGGTGGTAGTGCTGCGGGGGCGGGAGGTCACGGTGCTTGTGGATCGTGCCGTGGCGAAAACGTACGTCCGGATCAACGCCTGGATGGATCGCATCAACCGCAAGATGTTCTTCGGGGAGCCGTTCACCGTTTCGATTCGGGACGACTTCTCGGTGGAGCAGGAGAAAGAACTGCTGAACGGGCCAGGGGTTCTCTACGTGCGGGAAGAGAAGGATCCGGACGAAGGCTAGGTTTCGGTATCGGTTTTGAGAACCGACACGAACGCCTCCTGGGGGATCTGGACGGCGCCGACGGTCTTCATCTTCTTCTTGCCCTCTTTCTGTTTCTCCAGCAGTTTGCGCTTCCGGGTGATGTCGCCGCCGTAGCATTTGGCGGTGACGTCCTTGCGCAGGGCGCTGATGTTGCTGCGGGCGATGATGTTGCCGCCGATGGTGCCTTGAATCGCGATCTTGAACTGGTGTTTCGGGATCGTCTCGGCCAGGCGATCGCAATAGTGCAGCGCCCGGGGCCGGGCCTTGTCCCTGTGAACCAGCTGGGAGAGGGCGTCCACCTGCTCGTGGTTCACCAGGATGTCCACTTTCACCAGGTCGGTAGGGCGGTAGTCGAGGATCTCGTAGTCGAACGAGCCGTACCCCTGGGTCAGGGATTTCAGCCGGTCGTAGAAATCGAACAGCACTTCAGCCAGCGGAAGCTCGGAAGTCAGGTCTACCCGTCCCACCGACAGGTAGGTGAACTGGGTGTTCACTCCCCGTCGCTCGCGGCACAGTTCCATGACGGTGCCGACATACTTCTCCGGCATGATGATCGAGCCTTTGATGTACGGTTCTTCGGCATGTGAGATGTGCCCCGGGTCCGGGAAGTAGCTCGGGTTGTCCACCGCTACCATTTCACCGGAGTGCAGGGTGACGTGGTACCTCACCGAAGGGGCCGACAGCAGCAGGGACAGGCTGTATTCCCGCTTCAGGCGCTCCTGTACAACCTCGAGGTGCAGAAGGCCCAGGAAACCGCAACGGTAGCCGTAGCCCAGCGCTGCGGAGGAATCCTTCTCGAAGGTCAGGGAGGCGTCGTTGATCACCAGCTTGTCCAGCGCCTTGGTCAGGTCGCCGTAGTCGTCGGTAGACATCGGATAGATGGAGGAGAACACAACCGGCTTGGCCTCTTTGTACCCCGGGAGCGGTTCCGCGGCCGGGTTCTCGAGGCTGGTGACGGTATCGCCGACTGCGATATCCCGGACGGTTTTGATCCCGGCGATGCAGTAGCCGACGGCGCCGGCGGACAGCTCCTTCGTTTTGACCCGCTTCAACTGGGAGAGGCCGACCTCCTCCACGGTGTACTCGTTGCCGGAATGCATGAACCGAACCTTCTGCCCCGCCTTCATGACCCCTTGACGGATCCGCATCATGAGGACCACACCGCGGTAGATGTCGTAGTAGGCGTCGAACACCAGCGCCTGCAGAGGAGCATCCGGGTCACCCTCCGGTGCCGGCAAGCGCTCCACGATCGCCTCCAGGATGTCGGCTATGCCGGTTCCTTTCTTGGCGGAGCACAGGAGGGCGTCGTCCGGCTCAAGGCCGAGGTCCGATTCGATTTCCTCACGGATCCGGTCCGGCTCCGCCGAAGGCAGGTCGATCTTGTTGATCACCGGGAGTATCTCGAGGTCGTATTCCATGGCCAGGTACAGATTGGCTACCGTCTGTGCCTCCACGCCCTGGGAAGCGTCCACCAGGAGCAGGGCGCCTTCGCACGACATCAGCGAACGCCGGACTTCGTGGGAGAAGTCCACATGGCCGGGAGTGTCGATCAGGTTCAGAAGGTAGGTCTCTCCATCTTTGGCCTTGTACGCCAGCGTGACCGTGTTGCTCTTGATGGTGATGCCACGTTCCCGCTCGATATCCATGGAGTCCAGTATCTGGTCGCGGAAGTCCCGCAACTCCACCGCGCCGCATTCCTGTATCAGGCGGTCGGCCAGGGTTGACTTGCCGTGATCGATGTGGGCGATGATGCAGAAGTTGCGGAACTTGTCCAATGCAGGATCCTCTCCCGGATGCGGCTTGCGGGCCACATCGTAACGGGTTCGAACGATCCGGGCCAGCGGCGGAACCACGCTTTTGCGGAATAGTTACAATTACTGGGCTTCAACCGACTGAGAAAACTCCTCCGCCCCTGTGGGGGGCGTTGAACAGCCTGATAATCAGGGTACATTGAGAGGGTCATTCTACTCCGGTCCCGCTGGCGCGGGGGCCGTTCTGCTCGGGGTGTGTCCCCGGAGGATATCGTCATGAAAAATCGACTCAATATGCTGCCCATCCTGGGCGTGCTGGCCCTGGCTCTGGCCGTAGGCCTGTTGGCCTCCTGCGGCGGCTCGAACAACTCGGTATCAGACAACGTCCTCGGCGCGAACGAGGAGGACGGTTTCACCCTGGTGGCCGATCCTGCCGAGATCATTATTGACACCACCGATCCTGCCGCCATGGTGGATCCGGGCTCCGGCCTGGTGTTCGTGGAAATCGGACTGACCGCCAATGCGCTGGATGAGGTGGAAGTTCCCCAGGCAAACCTGGAAGTGGTCTTCGCCACCGACTCGGGTACGGTGCTTTCCGACGGCAATCCTGTCCTCACCGATGCCGAAGGCAATGCGATGGACACGCTGACCGTGTTCGAGGATGCGCCGGCCCAGGTCGAGGTCACCGCCTCCGACGGCACCCGCATCGAGAGCATCCTGCTGGACGTCACCCTGATCCTGCCGAACCGGCCTCCGGTAGCCGACGCCGGCGCCGACGTCTCCGGCGAGTGTGGGTCTGCCGAGGGCACGCCGGTGACCCTGGACGGTTCCGGCTCCACCGATCCGGACTCCACCGAAGGGACCAACGATGACATCGTGACGTTTGAGTGGTTCGAGTATTTCGGTGCACCGGAGCAGGTTTCCCTGGGCGAAGGGATGATGCTGGACGTTTCCCTGCTTCTCGGGACCCATGTCATTACCCTGCAGGTAACCGACTCGGAAGGTGAGACCGCTACCGACGAAGTGACGGTGGAAATTGTGGACACCACGCCGCCGACCCTCTCGTTCGTGCTGGATCCGGACCTGCTGTGGCCCCCGAATCACACCCTGCACGAGGTCTACGCCGACGTCCAGGCGTCGGACACCTGCGGCGACGTCACCATAGCCCTGGTATCCGTGACCAGCAGCCAGCCGGACAACGGTCTGGGTGACGGCGATACCGTCGACGACATCCAGGGAGTGGATGCCGGCACCGCCGACTTCTGGTTCATGCTCCGGGCCGAGCGCCAGGGTCCGTATCCGGTGGAACATCCGGACATGTACCCCGGCCGGACCTACTCGGTGGTCTACAGCGCCATGGACGGCTCCGGCAACATGGCGGAAGCAGGCGGCATAGTCCGCGTGCCCCACGACATGGGCCACGACGAGTAGCCCACGACCTGTTTCTCTTTCGGGGACAGGCACCATAACTTTGGTTTTGGTGCCTGTCCCCTCTCCCGCTTGCCGCCGATACGCTGATAGGGTACATCTAGGGTGATGATCTACCACAGGATTGTACCGGCTGTGCTCCTCCTTCTGGCGATCACCGCGCCTGTGGCCGCAGGCCCGGGGACCCTCGACAAAGGGGTGTTCCTGGTGGCCACCGACCAGATCCAGGAAGGCAATTTCTACCGCACCGTGATCCTGCTGTTGACCTACGGCGAAGAGGGAGCGGTAGGGGTGATTGTGAACCGGCCCAGCAGCCTGCCGCTGCAGCGGTTGCTGCCGGACGCCCGCATCCCTGCCGGGAACGACATCAGCGTCTGGCAGGGCGGCCCGGTGGATCCGGGGAGGATGCTGTACCTCGTGCATTCCGAGGAGGATCTGAAAGGAGCCGCCCGGGCGTTCGGGAATATCCACATGTCTCACGATCCTACGTTGCTGGACAAGGTTCTCCGCAAGAAGAAGTTCCAAGGCAAGGTTCGGATCATCGCCGGGTACGCCGGCTGGGCGCCTGGCCAACTGGAAGGGGAGATCCGCCGCGGAGGATGGCTGGTGGTTCCCGCCACTGCCGCCGACGTGTTCACCGACGATCCTCTCGGATTGTGGGAACGGTTCGGACCGGATCGTGGCGTTTACAGGAAAACCGGCCTCGAACCGTCGTTCCGCCTGCGGTACTCCTCAACCACGGGGTCGGCCAGTTCTTCCCGGCCTCCCTCAGAGAGCCCGAGACGGATGGCGTCTTCGATGATGCGCTCCAGGTCGCCGCGGAGTCTGACGATCACCAGTTCATCGTCCGAGTCCACAACCACAAGCAGCCTGCGGATCGTCTCATCTTCTTCACGGGCCAGCACCAGCACCGTTTCGCCGTCCTCTCGCACCTGGACCAGGGGGTCGTACAGCCCGAAGTCGGAGGCCCGTGCCGACCGGCCTGTCCCGTTGCCCTGGTCTACCACTTCGTAAACACCGACCTGGACCTTGTTGACGCCGCGAAGCATGTGGACGGCCTCGCCCTCGTCGCCGATCCGCATCGCCATCCGGGCTATGCCGAGACCGGTGCGCCCGACGGTGATGCCGAACTCCCTCTGGTAGGTCCGGCCATTGGACCTTTCCAACTGGTCCTTGATCCCCGACGGACCTCTCAGGACACAACCGGTGGACAGGACGACTCCGGCCAGGGTCAGAAAGACGACCGCTCCGCGCTTTAGCATTTTGAACTCCTCCCAGGAGAGTACAAACGCCGCAGAGTTGTGAAAGGTTGCCGGCCGGCTGAAAAAAACCGGTCCGATGGTATCCTGATCCGTGACTGGGACAGCAGATGGAGAGGAGCGGTTTTGAGCTTGAAACTACGCCCCGGGAGCCGGATATCGCCTTCGACCGGACCGGTTCTACTGGTGGTCATGGACGGAGTCGGTATCGGTTGCGGTGACCGCTGGGACGCGGTCGCCCTGGCCCGCACGCCCACACTGGACAGGCTGTCCGCAGGGTCGCCGTACCGCACCCTCCTGGCCCACGGCACAGCCGTCGGCCTTCCCAGCGATGCCGACATGGGGAACTCGGAGGTCGGTCACAACGCCCTGGGAGCCGGAAGGGTTTTCGACCAGGGCGCCAAGCTGGTGAACCGGGCCATTGCCGACCGATCGATTTTTGAAGGCCCAGTCTGGGAGGACCTGAGGAAACGATGTGCCGGGGCCGGCGGTGCGCTGCACCTTATCGGGTTGCTTTCAGACGGCAACGTTCACAGCCACCAGGATCATCTCCACGCCATTGTGGAACAGGCGGCGACGGAAAATTTCAAAACCGTCTACGTCCACACCTTGCTGGACGGCAGGGATGTGCCTGAAACCTCTGCCCTTGTTTACCTGGACCGCCTGGAAGAACTCCTTGGAAGGTTGGACGGCGAAAAAGGCCGTCGCTACCGGATCGCTTCAGGCGGCGGCCGCATGGTTACGACCATGGACCGCTACGAAGCGGACTGGCCGGTTGTGGAGCGTGGCTGGAACGCCCATGTTCACGGCAACGGCCGCATGTTCGCTTCCGCCCGGGAGGCGGTGGAGACTTTCCGTTCGGAAGATGGCGGGGCGATCGATCAGTTCCTGCCTCCGTTCGTGGTGGCCGAGAACGGCGAGCCTGCAGGTCCGATGCAGGATGGCGACGCGGTGGTGTTCTGCAATTTCCGGGGTGATCGCGGTCTCGAGATCAGTCGCGCCTTCGAAGAAGGGGACGACTTCGACAAGTTCGACCGGGGAAAGGTTCCCGACCTGCTCTACACCGGCATGACCCTTTATGACGGCGACCTGAACATCCCGAAGACCTACCTGGTTTCGCCGCCGGCCATCGACCGCACCATGGGGGAGTATCTCGCCGGCAGCGGCGTATCCCAGTTCGCCCTGTCGGAGACCCAGAAGTACGGCCACGTAACGTACTTCTGGAACGGCAACCGAGGCGGCCAGTTCGACCCGGATCTTGAATCCTACGTGGAGGTCCCGTCGGACCTTGTGCCTTTCGAACAAAGGCCCTGGATGAAGGCGGCGGAAATTACCGACGCTACCCTTAAGGCGCTGTCCTCCGGGAACCACCGGTTCATGCGGATCAACTATGCCAACGGTGACATGGTGGGCCATACCGGTGACCTGGAGGCGACCATCCTTGCGGTGCAGGCGGTGGACCTGGGTCTGGCGCGGTTGCTGCCTACCCTTGAAGCGGTGGGTGGAACCCTGGTGCTTCTGGCAGACCATGGCAACGCCGACGAAATGGTGGAGCGGGACAAGTCCGGCAAGCCGAAGTTCGACAGCCGGGGGAAGCCCCGCCGGAAAACCAGCCACAGCCTCAATACGGTCCCGTTCATCGTCCACAGGGCCGGCGACCATGGCCTGGCCTTCCGCGAAGATCTTCCGGACGCCGGTCTGGCCAACGTCGCCGCCACGGTGCTGGAACTGCTGGGGTTCATCCCGCCGGACGATTACGAGCCGTCGATCCTGGCCTGATCCTCAAAAAACGAGGGACGTGATGCGGGGGGTTAACACCACGTCCCTCCTGGCCGCAACCGGAGCTGGGTTGCGGCTAGCGGTGCCGGCGGCGTTCCCGTCCGTTCCAGCCGGCATTCCGATACTGTGTGCATGCAGGGTTTGTGCTCAGTGTTCCTTCTGCGTCCAGGAGCCCCCTTTCCCTGGCGGAAAGGACGATCTGATCAAAGAGAACCTGATCGATGGCGACGGCGGTGTACTCAACACCGTTGGATTCCAGAAGGGCGAAGAACGATCGCAGATGGTTGCGCGACCCCTTCATTAAGTTCTGGAAAACGGTGCGCACGTCCTCCCCGGTGGCGGTTTCAGTGGCGCTTGGTGCAAAGTAGGGTAGGTCCGCCACGATGGTTGCGAGGTTGCAGTTCTGTTTTGCCCGTCTTTCAGGTGTCGCGCCCTGCCCCAGGGCGATCGGCACGGCCAGTCCAAAGATCACGATCAGAATACATAGACGTCTCATCAATCTTTCCTCCACGTCCAGCAGTTGAGCACCGCAGAAACCACACAACTCCAGAGCAGGTCCCGTGCCAATGTGGAAAGAATGCCGATCCCGCTGCTCTTCTCCGGAGCAAGGCGATGGGCCGGCTGCAAACCGACGATTTGTGCAGGCTCGAGAGGGGCTGTTTCGTCGAAATCGTCGGATTCGGGCCAGTCTGTCCCTTGATTTGCTTGGCACACCGCTTGCAACTTCGGCCGGTGACAGGTCCGGCACCGGAAACGACGGGACGGCTTCTGGAACACGGACCGGAAAGGAACAAGGAGATGACCATGAAGAAACAGCTAATGATCGCAGCGGTCCTCCTGTTGGTGTTTTCCCTGGCGCCGGCAATGGCCCAGGAAGGGGAGCCGACGGAAGTGAAGGGAGAGGTAATCCAGGTTCAACTCCAGCAGCGCTTGCAGACCGGGAACCAGGGTGAGTTCGACCACCTCATGATCCAGACCCGGGAAGGGGTCCAGATGAGGGTGCGTCTCGGTGAAGGCGGGAGTTGCGAAGGGATGGTTGCCGAAGGGGATCAGGTTCGCCTTCGGTTGATGGCCGGCGGGCCGGTGGACGGCGCCTACCAGGCTCGCACCATGAAAGTACGCAGGACCGGAGAGTCCTACCAGTTCAGGAATGAGGCCGGGGATATGGTCCAGATCAGGGCCCAAACCCGCGCCCAGGACGGTACCGGTGACGGGGTCCAGGTTCGAACCCGGTCCCAGACCCGGCATCAGTCCGGTTCCTCTTCTGGCCGCGGGTCCTCCGGCGGTGGGCAAGGCGGCGGCCGCCAGGGTGGCGGAGGTCGTTGATTCATCCCGGGCGGCGGTAGAATGGTTGAGTGATGAAACGCCCTGCATCGCCATTGACCATGTTTCTTCTGCTCATCATCGCCGCCGCCCTGGCTTTTTGGGCGATTGTCGAGGGGCGCCGACAGCGAAGCGAGACCGCCGAGGTGCTGGCGTCCCAGGCCGCCGTTCTGGCGCGGGCCCTCGCTCCCGGACTGGCTGCCGCATCCAGCGCCGCCAGGGAGATCGATGAAGAGGCTGCCGCAAGGGTCCTGGTGAGCGCCCGCATCCTCGCCACCCTCGAACCGGTTGGAGAGATCTCCCATTCACAGGCGCAGGTGATCGCCGAGCAAAATGATATGGATTCCATCGTATACATCGAGCCGAACGGAAGGCCGGTGCTCCTGGCGGGAGAGCCGGTTCCTGGACCGGTGCTGGAACAGGTCGCCGATGTGGTCATCGGCGAAGCCGATGAACTGGTGCTCGGTTCGGACAGGGAAGATGGTGTGGAGCATGTTGCGGCGGTGGTCCGGACCGCTGCCGGCGGCGCCGTGGTTGTACGTGCCCATCTTCCTGCAGTGCTGTCTTATACCGAAAGCGTCGGTGTGGACAATCTGTTGCGGCGCCTTGCCGGTTCAGGCGGGCTGCTCTACCTGGAATATTCTGAATCGCCCGGCGATGTTCTTCTGGGAGCGACCTGGGACGGCGGACCGGTCCCCGAGCCGCTGGACAACGGCGACCGGCTCCGGATTGTGCGACAGCGCGACGTATTCGAGATCGGGGTGCCGGTTTCTACGCCGGCGGGACTTCAGGCCGAACTGCGGGTCGGCCTGGACGGCGCCCCGCTGGCGCAGGCATCCGCGTCCGCCGTACGACGCACCACACTGGTAGGGCTGGTGCTGGTGGTGTTCAGCCTGGCGCTGGTCAGTATCGCCATGCTGACCCGAAGCCGGACGATGGAACGGGAACAGGCCAGCCGGCGCATGGCTGATCTTGAAAACGCCCGCAGGCAGAGCGAGCGTTTGGCGGCGGCAGGAGCGCTAACCGCAGGCCTGGCCCACGAGGTGCGGTCGCCGCTGAACGCTATCGGTCTGTCGGCCCAGCGCATCGGCAGGAACGCATCCGACTCCCGGGAGTGCGGCCGGCTCGCAGTCAAGATCCGCTCTGAGATCGGGCGGCTGGAAACGGTCCTGCGGGATTTCCTGGTGCTGGCGAGTCCGGTGGGAGTGGCCAGGGAGATTACGGACCTCAGGCGCCTGGTAGACGGGGTCCTGGAACTGCTTGCAGCGGAAGCGGAAGAGGCCGGGATCTCGCTCGCCTGCGCCGGGCCGGGGGCTGTGGCCCGAGTGGACCCGGAGTCGATCCGGCGGGCTGTGATCAACCTGGTGCGCAACGCCATTCAGGCCAGCGGGCCAGGCGGGGAGGTCCGCATCGATATCGCCGCCCATAACGGTGAGAGCATGATCTCGGTTCGTGACCGCGGGCGGGGTCTGGACGACAGCCTGGGGGACAGGGTGTTCGACGCGTTCGTCACCACGTCCGCCGATGGAACGGGGCTGGGCCTGGCCCTTGTTAAAAGGGTGGCGGAAGAGCATGGCGGGCAGGTCACCCTGGCGAACCTGGATGACGGCGGCGCCGTAGCCGAGTTGCGATTGCCGGCATGCGCTGCTGTGGAGAGTTCGTGATGAAACTGGATGCACACATCCTGGTGGTTGACGATGATGCGTCCCAGCGTGAAGAACTGGCCGGGTTCCTGGCGGATCTGGGCGCCGAAGTCCGGGAGGCGTCCGATGGCCGGGAGGCGCTGGAATCGATCCTGCGCCACGCGCCGGACCTCTGCATAACCGATTTTCGCATGCCCCGCATGGACGGCGGCGAGCTGCTTCATGAGATTCGGCAGGTCAACCCGGACATCGGCGTGATTCTGGTGACGGCGTACGGCAACGTGGAAGGCGCGGTGGCCTGTCTCAAGGACGGTGCGGCCGAATACCTTCTCAAGCCACTGGACCTGGACGAAGTGGAACACATCGTCCGCAAGCTGCTGGATGCCCGCCAGCTGCGTCGGGAGAACCGGGACCTGAAGGAGCGGCTGTCCCGGGTCGAGTCGGTGCCCGGGATCGTCACCGCCGGAGGGGCGATGACCCCGGTGTTGTCCATGGTGGCGCGGGTGGCCAGGTCCACCGCCTCGGTGCTGCTCCAGGGAGAGAGCGGCACAGGCAAGGAACTGGTGGCCCGGGCGATCCACAGTGCCGGCGCCCGGTCCGACGCCCCGTTCGTTGCGGTCAATGCCGGAGCGCTCTCAAGGCACCTTCTGGAGAGTGAACTTTTCGGCCATGAAAAAGGCGCCTTCACCGGAGCGGACCGTCCCCGTGAAGGCCGTTTCCAGGCGGCGGAGGGGGGCACGCTGTTTCTGGACGAGATCGGGGATCTGCCCCAGGAACTGCAGGTCAAACTTCTGCGGGCCCTGCAGGAGCGGACCATCGAGCGGGTCGGCTCCAACCGTCCGGTGCCTGTTGACGTCCGGGTTGTTGCCGCCACCCACCGGGATCTGGCCCTTGAGATCCGGGAAGGGCGTTTCCGGGAGGACCTGTACTACCGGCTGGCGGTTGTGAGCGTCGATCTCCCGCCACTTCGAAGCAGGAAGGCGGACATCCCGCTGCTGGTGGACCATTTCCTGCACAAGCACCGCGCCGATCTGGACGGATCGCCGGCGGCTTTATCCAGGGAGGCGATGGATCTGCTGATCGCATACGACTTCCCGGGAAACGTCAGGGAGCTGGAGAACATCGTGCGTCGCGGCATGGTCCTGGCCCGTGGAGACCAGATCACGGTGGACGACCTGCCGGCGTCGGTTCTCGTGTCTCGGAATGAGACCGGTGCAGAGAGCGCTGCCGGGGAGACCCTTCCCGGCCGAATGGCCGCATTGGAGAAAGAGGCGATTCAGGAGGCGCTGGCGCAGGAAAAGGGCGTGATTGTACGGGCCGCGCACAGGCTGGGGATTTCCGAACGCGCCCTGCGCTACAAGGCGGAAAAATACGAACTGAAGTCATGACCGGCGAACAAGGCAGGTGACATCATGAATCAACAACAGATCGGGTGCCTGATAATCGCAATTCTATTTCTATCCGTTGGCGCCGCAGGCGCCGGGGATCGGCCCGGGGAGTGGACCCTGTTGACCACCTACAGTTCGGGCGACTTTGGAACCGACACGGTGGTGGACAGCTCATCCATGATTGTCCGTTACGCCATCGGCAATCGCTGGCGGCTGCAGGTCGATCTGCCGATGATCCGATCCGAGTTTGCCTACGGAGTCGTGAACACCGGAGCCGGTCCGGCGCCGATCGGTCCGGAGGAGGAAATGCGCCGGCGTGGGAGCGGACCGGGCAGCGGACAAGGCAGCGGCGGATCACTGCCGGTCATGGCGGCGGTTTACGAATCGGACACCGGCTGGAATCAGGGTGTCGGGGATGTCCGTATTGGGCTTTCCAGGCGCTTGGCCGGCGGCGGGGTGCGGCTGTTCCGGTTCGACGCCGAACTGAACACCAAGCTTCCTACTGCAGAGGAGGCTGACGGACTGGGCACCGGCGAAACCGATGTCCGCCTCGGTCTGGCGGGAGACTACAAGTTCTGGTCGGCCACCATGTTCGCCGGCGCCGGGTTCAACCGGCTGGGTGATCCGTGGTGGGGCGAGCTCAACGATGTCGTCGATCTGTATGCCGGGATTGAAAGCGATCCGATCGCCGGCGGCCGGCTGATCCTGTCCGGGTGGGTCTCGGCGCTGCAGGAGGTCGTGGACGGGGCCGGAGACCTGGCCAGCGTCGGCGCAGGTCTGCGGACCACCGGGAAATACCGTTGGTATGCGCAGGTGGCCACCGGAGTGCGGGACGCTTCGCCGGATACGGCGGTACTGGTCGGCCTGGCGTTCGGTACCGACGGCGGTGAACGGTTTCGCCGGGGAGGTTTGAAATGAACAGGACGGTCTGTGGTCGCCTCGCGGCGGCGCTGATTGTTCTGCTGGCCACCACCGGTTTCGCTTCCGCTGCCGGGGACGGCGCCGGGCCGGTACGAACCTCAATGAAAACCGTCACCGGCGTAGTGGAGAGCTTGGCCGTCGTGCCGGCAGAAGGCGGAATCGATGTTGTCCGTGTGACCCTGATCCTCGACGAGAAAACCGGAGCATCGCTGGATGTGCTACTGGCTCCCGAAGGGCTGATGGACGAGATCGGCTTCACCGTTCAGGAAGGTGACCGGCTCAAGGTCAAGTACTTCCTGGACGAGGAGGGTCCGGCCAGGGCACACAAGGTCCTGAATACCACTCGCGGCTCCATGGTGCGCTTCAGGACCTTGAGGCAGATCCCGTTATGGAGCAACCAGGGTGCGTGGCAGGGCGGCGCCGCACGGTCCCAACCGGGTAACGGCGGCGACCCCACCCGCGGCGGACGAAACTAAAGCGACATGTAAACGAACTCCACGAACTGGTCGCCCTTTATCCAGCCCTGGCCCCAGGTTTCGTCCAGGTCGGCAGTCGGTTTGGCGGCTACCGTTTCTTCCAGGGTCTTGCCGGCTGTCTTGAGCTCGGCCACCCGGTCCCGCACGCTGCGGATCATTTTGAGATAACCTTCAAGCCCTTCCCGGCCGCTGCCCGGGCCGTGGCCTGCGATGAACCGGGTGTCGGCCCCTGACATGGCCAGCGCCTTCTCGATGCCGGCGACCAGTCCACCGACGGAACCGCCGGACCCCAGGTCGATGAACGGGTACATGCCGCTGAAATAAAGATCACCCATGTGGATTACGTCGGCTTTGTCGAATTGAACCAGGGCGTCACCGTCGGTGTGGGCGTGGGGAACATGCACGACCCGCAGTGTGTCGCCGTTGATGTGGAAGGTCACCGTTTCGGAGAAGGTCACCACCGGCAGGGCGCCCTTGGGCGACGCAGGCACGTCCTTCTGCAGGAACTCCAGGAACTGGTCGGTGCTCATCCGGGCCCGGACATTGTCGTGGGCCACGATCAGGCTGCCGGTCTTGCCCATGTTTTCATTGCCGCCGACGTGATCACCGTGCCAGTGGGTGTTCAGGACGAACTCCACCGGTCCTTTCCGGATTGCGGCGATGGCTTCCAGGATCTTGGGGGTGAGGGGGGCGTACTGATCGTCGATCAGGAAAATGCCGTCCTCGCCTGCAGAGACGCCCAGGGTGCCGCCGGCGCCCTCCAGCATCCAGACATGCCCGGATACCTGGGACGCCTTGATTTCCACCGCATCAAAATCCTGGGCCGCCGCCGGCAGGACCAGAAGCATCGCTACAAGGCCGATCAGTACTTTCATTACAACCCTCCCTCGGGTATCCCGGTTCGAATAAGTCCCCAGTATAGTCGCGAATCCAAAAACGTGAAATTTGTGCGCATGCCGACCGTGGACAACAACTCCGGCAGTTCCTACACTGGAATAGAGTTATTGCGTTCGTTACCTTTTCCGACGGACGCCCGGCGCGTGCCGTCTTGTTCGTTACCTGTGGGCTTGCGGGGCTAGGTGCGGGCAGAGAGGAGGACGGGCGATGTTGCGATGCATGACCGGTTTGCGGGGGTATGTGCTTTCCGCCAGAGACGGTGAGATCGGACGATGCCGGGACTTTCTTTTTGACGACCAGCACTGGACCCTGCGGTTCATGGTGGCGGACACCGGCAAATGGTTGCCTGGGCGGAAGGTGCTGGTGTCTCCCATGCACCTGGGCGAGCCGGACTGGTCCTGGAACCGGTTCCCGGTGGACCTGACACGCCAACAGATCGAGGACAGCCCTTCACTTGAGGAGCATATGCCGGTGTCCCGCCGGTACGAGCGCCGGTACTACGATCATTACGACATCCCGATCTACTGGGGCGGCGCCGCCGCGTGGGGAGCGTATCCCACACCCCTCGGACTGCGATCCGACCTGGACAGGCCGGAAGAGACGCAGGAGGAAAATGAAGACGCCCACCTGCAGTCGGTGGACGACGTCATCGGCTACCACATCTCGGCCAAGGACGGAGAGATCGGCCACCTGGACGACATGATCGTGGAGGCCGGGCCATGGACGGTCCGGCAGATCGTCGTGGATACGCGGAACTGGCTCCCGGGAAGGCGTGTACTGTTATCACCGGAGTGGGTGGAGAAGGTCGACTGGTCCGACCGGAAACTGGCAGTGGACCGTTACGCCCAGGAGATACGGAACTGTCCGGACTACGATCCGGCGGCGCCTGTCAACAAGGAACACGAAGAGAGATTCTACGATTACTACGGTCGCCCGCGGCAATGGGAAGTCCACAAATAACCCATAAATCTTGACTTTACCGCCGCTTCCGCGTACCTAACAGATTGCGCCCCGGCCGGGCGCAAGGGGGTATGCGTGCGGCCACAATCCCTGATCCCAAAGCGCTGGATCCTGATCGTAATCTTCCTGACCGGGATGATCTCCTCCGCCGCCTGGGGCCAGATCGCCACCGACAGCCTGCGGGCCGAACTCACAGGAGATGCGGTCCGGCTGACATGGGGAGCAGGCACCGGTCCGTACGGGATCTACCGAGCCGCAGACCCGTCCGGTCTGGACTCCGCCGACAACTATGTCGGGGTGACCGGTGAGACCTTCTTCCTCGATGCCCTGGACCTTGAGCCTGGGGATCCGGTGTTGTACTTCCTGGTGGCAGACCCACCGCGCTGCAACCAGCACTTCATCTGCTCCAACGGCAACCCGTGCGATGGCGTGGAAACCTGTTTCGATCGGCGCTGTATCGCCGGCGAGCCGGTGAATTGCAACGACGGGGATTCCTGCACCGAAGACAGTTGTTCCCTTTCCACCGGTGCCTGTTCCTCGACGGCGCTGGATTGTGAGGATGGAGATCCGTGCACTCTGGATTACTGCACACAGGGACTGGGATGCGAATCGTCGGTGGATCCTGCGGCCGGGGTCGGTGTTGCGGCCGAACTGGCCGGCAATCCGCTGGGCGCCTACCCTCATTTTGAATTCGTGCGCTCGTTCAATGAAGACGCCCCGGTGAGCCTGGCGGTAGACCCCGGACGAACACCGGACCTGGTAGGGGAGACCTGCGACGTCTACGTGGTGGAGGCCAGGTCCGCTGCCGGCTGGTGCTCCGACAGAACCTTGTCCGATGCCCGGGGGGCGCCGGATACACGGACATTCGTGGCCGGCCAGGTTCAGGACAACACATTCCCACTGGTGCCTCCGCTGGCACTGGATTCGTCGGCCGGTCACGGGATCGGTCATGGATACGACGTCGTCCTGGACTGCGACCAGGACGGCCAGTTGGACGGAGCCGAGCTGGTCGATGGGCTGGAGGACCGTTCCGGCCTATACCTGGTCCATGACCTGACCCAGCCGGGACCGTTGGCCACGGTGCAGTTCGACTCCATCGGACCGGAACCGGATCACTGTGACTCGTTCATCAATCCGGGGAACGACGACATGCGAATCTATCACCCGGCGGAGCTGCAGAACCCCGGGTTCGGCGGCCGCTTCCCCCTGGTGGTGATCAGCCATGGCAACGGACATTGCTTCGACTGGTACGACTTCCTGGGCAACCATCTGGCTTCGTACGGCTACATCGTCATGAGCCACGACAACAACACCGGACCGGGGATCGAAACCGCTTCGGTAACCACCCTGACCTTCACCGACCGGATCCTGCTGGAGCAGGACAGTCTGGGTGGTGGCGTGCTGCTGGGCCATATCGATTCGTCACGGATCGCATGGCTGGGCCACAGCAGAGGCGGCGAGGGAATCGTCCGGGCCTACGACCGGATCGTGGATGACGGCTACGTGCCTCAGGCCTACACTGCCGACGACATCGTAGTGCTGTCGTCCATTGCGCCAACCGACTTCCTGGAACGGGCGGGGGCCGATCCCCACGACGCTAATTTCCACCTGCTGTACGGAGCCGCCGACGGTGACGTCTGCGGATGTCCCAATTCGCTGTACCCGTTTGCTCTCCTGGAGCGAGCCACCGGGAACCGGCACAGCACCTACCTTCATGGCGCCGACCACAATGATTTCAACTGCTGCGGCTTCAACGATTTTGAAGGACCGGCCGGCACCGCCATCGGCCGGGCCGAAGCGCAGCAGGTGCAGAAGGCGATCCAGCTGGCCACGGTGGAACGTTACGCAGAGGGTAGCCTGGCGGCGGAAGACTTTTTCTGGCGCCAGTGGGAATCGTTCCGGCCGATCGGCGTTGATCCGTCCACAGTGGTTGTGAGCGAGTACCGCAAGGAGCCGGCGCAGAGGTCATTCGTCCTTGAGGATTACCAGACCGAACCGTCCACTACGGTGAGCAGTTCAGGCGGCGGGGTAAATTTCAGCGTCCTGGGCCTGACCGAAGCCCAGTTGAACGATACCAACGGCAGCTTCTCCTGGACCGGAACCGAGCCGATGAACGGCATGACCCGAGGGGAGGTCAGCGACGACACCCGGGGGGCGGTGTTCGATTACGCAGCAGGCGGGGACTCCTTCTACGAACTGGAGGTCGTTCCGGTGGAGCAGGATTTCAGCGACGACCGGTTCCTGTCGTTCCGGTTCGTCCAGGGTACGCGTCACCCGTTGACCGCCGCCGAACTGGGTGATCTGAACCTGACGGTCAGCCTGGTGGACGGTGTAGGCGGAGCCAGCGCTATCCGGATCGATACCTACGGCGGTGGGGTCGAAGAGCCGTATCAGCGTGGCAACTATGGCAGCGGAGCAGGCTGGCAGAACGAGTTCGAGACCGTCCGGATCCGGATCACCGATTTCCTGGCCAACGGTTCGGACCTGGACCTGTCCAACATCCGTTTCGTGCGTTTTGACTTTGGCAGCAGTTACGGGTCGGCCCAGGGTCGTCTTGGTCTGGACGACGTGGAACTGACGGAGGAGTGAGACGATGATCCTGCGAGCAGCCCTCTGTGGACTGGTGGTCGTTCTTGTGACGGCGTTGGGAGCCGTTGCAGCGCCTCCCGCTCTTCCGGAAACTCCCCTTGCACCGTTCGAGCTGCTGTACGCACGGCCGTTTACCCTGGCCGAGCCGATGGAGTACCTGTGGTCGAAGGAACGACCGATGGTGACATCCGGCTGGCTCCTGGTTCTGGAGGTCGATCCTGCCGTGGCCTACCCGCGGCAAACGGCGCTGCCGGTGCTGTACGCCGGCGACCAGGTCGCCCACTATGCCATGAAGGGGTACCCGTCAGGTCGGATCGTAGCCGTTGTTCCGGCCCGGATCGATCTGCAGTCGGCGCCGATCTGGTTCGGTACTCCCACGCTGCCGGAACAGGTGGACCAGGCGATTATCCAGGCGGAAGAGGTACTGGCCCGGGAGGCAGGAATCGGACCGTTTCCTTCCGGGGTGGTAGAAGCGGCACTGGCTGCCGGAGGTCCGGAGCTGGTCCTGAACTCATCCCTGGACCTGGAAGCACTTGGCAGAGAGCTGCATGTTCGTTACCTGGAGCCGGCCGCCCTGAAATGATCTGTCGATCCCGGGTTAGAATGTCACCATGAAAACAGGCCTGCTCCTATTCCTGACCGCTGGGTTGCTGGTCACGCCCTCGTTCGCGGGTCCTCCGGAGGATCCGACAGAAGAAGGCGAGTTCATCCCGGCTGTCGTTCTCCGCAAGCCGTATCTCAAAACGCCTATCGAAGCGGCGGGGACCGGACTTTCACCGGAAGTGTCGGTGGTGGTGCAGGTAGACGCCCGGGGGATCGTGACCGACGTCCAGGTCGTGAAGATCGACCCGTCCTCGGACTACGATGAACATTTTCAGCGAACGGTTATTGATACCATCAGTCAATGGCGGTACGCGCCGGCCAGGCGGAACGGCGTCGACGTACCGACCGAGCTGCGCTGGACGGTGCAGTTCATGGCCAGGGGGAAGGAAAAGGAGAACCAGGGCCAGGGAGCCGGTTGGCGCCTCACCAGCATAAATGTCGATGAAGTCGAGGACAATCGGCGCAGGATCCTGATGTTGCCTGCACCGCAACGGATCACCATGCTGCGGGCCGAAACGGCAGCAGCGGTCTCCTTCATGCAGGAGTCCTCGCGAAGGAAGGTGGAGTCGGTACGGTTCATCGTGTATTCCGATGCTGCCGACGACGGTCCGGCGGAAACGGTGGCCGGCAACATGGAGGCACTGTTCAAGGCTCTCGATGATCTTCTGGGCGATTCCATCGATGCCCAGCTGGAGCGCTACAAGCTGGTCGTCATCATGTATGAGGACAAGAAGACCTTCATGGATTACAAGCGGGCCACCCGGATGTCGGCGTGGGCGTCGGGGTTCTATCAGCACGTCGGCATGCTTGCTTTATCGAGAGACATGTTCACCAACGAGAGTCTGCAAAGCACGCTGCTGCACGAAGGCACCCACGCGTTCCTGGACAAGCATGTCATCAAGCCGGGGGGCGGCATACCACGCTGGCTGAACGAGGGCTTTGCCGAGTACATCGGGAACTCCAGGATCAAGAAAGGCGTCTTGATACCGGGGAAAACGATGCCGGGGCAGATTTACCAATCGGCCTGGGGCATGGTTCTCGGCGCGTCCTTTCAGACTATCAGCGTGGAGGTGGTTCGGGAGGCGATCCGGCAGGACCGGGCGCTTTCGATCCCGGAGATCCTGGACGCCGACGCCGGCACGTTCTATGGCGAGAAACGCCATCTGTTCTACCCGATGTCCTGGTTGCTGGTCCATTATCTGCAGCACGGCCGGGAGTCCTGGGGCGCACGGCAATTCGCCGATTTCCTGCTGTACGTATCGGAAGGGTATCCTTTGGTGGAGTCATTCGAGGCGGTGTACGGAGTCCATCCGACCAGCCTTGAAAAGGAGTTTCAGCGCTACATCCGGAAATTCTGATTACTCCCGACGGGACTCGTTGTATAAGGTCAGTTCCCGGGCTGCCGCCTGGGCATTCTGGAGGCCCCGGTAACAACGGTACAGGTAGAAATGTACTTCCGGGATGTCCGTATCGGGATTCATCTCCTGGACGTTGTTCAACTGGACGATCGCTTCTTCAAAGCGGCCCAGTTCCTGAAGTGCTGCGCCGTAATACAGTACCGATTCCATGCGGGACCGGTTCAACCGGGATGCGTTGACGAAAGCCCGTTCCGCCGTTTCCCACCGTTTCAACTGCATGGCGGCCAGGCCCAGGTTGTACCACACCGCCTCTTCCCTCGGCTTGCGGGCGGCGGCCCGTTCCAGGAGGTCGTAACCTCCTTCGTAATCCCCGGCTGCCACCCGGTTCACGCCCTCGCCCAGCAGCATGCTGTAGTTGGTTTCATTTTCCCAGCGGACGTTCAGCTGCTCCTGCCTCGTAGACTTTTCCTCCTCGGAACTGTAGAGGTGCAGCAGGGTCGTTCTGGCTTCGCGGTGCCCCGGGTTTCCTGCGAGAATGCGGCGGAACAGCTCGCCGGCCTCGGCGTCCTTGCCGGCATCCCGCAGATCCCAGGCGACTCGGAGCAGCAGGCGGTCGAGCCAGCCCCGTATGACCTTCAGATCGCCTGGTTCTCCGGATTCCATGATCTCGGTCTGGCGCAGGATCTCGTCGTAGTTCCCCATTTTGCCCAGGAGGTAGATGTAGACGCCTCGGTAGTAGGGTGTGTCATCGGTCTCGAGGATCGTCTTCATGGTCGCGGCGGCGCCGTCCCACTGCTCGAGATGCATGTCCAGAGAAAGGCAGTCCATGCGTAACGCCCGGCTTGGATCGATCTGCAGCAGCCGGCCGAGGGTCACCCGCGCCTCTTCAAGAAGTTCGAGCCGGGTCTCGAGAACGGCGATGTGACGGAGGATCATCGGATCCGGATCAACTCCGGCGGTCCGTTTCCGGAGTGCGTCCAGGATCTCGGTCGACTCTTCCTCTGAAGCGTCGGGGTTGCGCGCCAGAAAGCCCAGGGTGCCGGGTGGGAGTGTTTTCTCCCGGTTGGAGAGCCGCTCCAAGAGCATCTGCCGCCACTTGAGGGTGTCTTCATCCGAGACATTGTTGCGACGATGGAACGACATCATGGCGGTCAGCACCGTGATCTCTTCCGGGTACAGGCTGAGCGCCTCTCGGAGTATCAGGAGGGCGGCCTCCGGCTGCTCCAGGTCTTCGGCGATCCGGGCCTGGCGCATCAGCCGGACATATTCAAGAGGCGGCACCGATGGCGGTTCCTCCGGAGGTTCCGCCACGGCAAAGGTCGGAACGATCAGGCATGCCAACAGGATGAACCGCGAAATCCTCATGGCTCAGAACGTACCATGGGGCTCAGTGCCGGCCAATCAGAAATAGTGCCGGTACTGCACCCAGGCGCTCAATGGGTAGGTGCCGTATTCCGACGGTAGGCCGGTGAGGGTCGGCCTGTCGCCCCAGGGCAGGATCGCTCCGGTGACCAGGCTGGATTCGTCCCCCAGGGAGATGGAGAGGGTCGGGCTCAGGATTCCGGAGCGGTCGTGAATGTTGAGAAGTGCCGCAGCCGTTCCGGTGATCAACGGTTTGAACTCGTACGTCAATGACGAGGCCAGGTAGTCCCGCCCTACGTTCTGCACCTGCCCGGTCAGAACGCGAGGGTTCAGGAACAGGGCAGGGTAGTCATCGGAGTCGGTGGAGCCGAACCCGTTGTAGTGCAGTTCGGTGGTCAGGTACAGGGAGTTCTCCCAGCGGTAATCGACTTCCAGGGTTGCGCTGGTGAAGTCCGGGTCCGGACCGCTCCTCGGTGCATTGCGGCTGACCTCCCCTCGAACACCGGCGCCCAGGAGATCGCCGCTGAAGGCGAAGCCGAATCGATTGTCGATCCAGACCGAGCCGGCCAGCAGTTCCAGGTCCCAGTCGTTCAGGTTGCCGAACCATCGTGCGATGGTGGCCGAACTGTCCCCGTCGCCACCGTCTCCGTAGGCGTACACCAGTTCCAGGCCGCTGAACCGGCCCAGGGACCGGGTCACACGCAGGGCGTCCACGCCGGTCTTGTACTCGCGGTCGATTTCGGTGGGGGAGAAGGTGGAGAGCCAGTCGATCGGATTCCAGAAGAATGACCGGCCGAGAGTGACCGCCTGCCGGCCCAGGGCGACGTCGGTCCTGCCGTTGCTCCATTGCAGGTTGGCGTAGGCCACATCCGCCGCCAGTGTGTGGCGGTTGCCGTCCACCCAGGTGGAGCCGTCGCCCAGGCCGCGGAACAGCGGATTGCGGGCCTCTACGGCAGCTCCCAGCGATGCGACCACCGGATCGGTTACCAGCTCGTCCCGGAACTGCAGATGCAGCTCGTACCCGATCCGTTCGGTAGGATCGCCGGTGAGTGTCAGGCGGAGGGAGGTTGCCAGACCGGCTTCCGTGTCGAACAGCCCGAACGAAACGTCGGAGAGGTCGTAGCCCAGGAGCAACGCCTTGACGCTGCCTCCCAGCCGGAACGGCGCCGGCTGAAACTCGTCCAGGCTCCAGTCCGCAGGATCGTCCTGGGCGAATCCGGGCAATGTCAGCAGCAGCATCGCCGCCAGGATCAGCCGGCGCACGCTGCGTTCTCTACGCTTTCGATCATGCCGTCCCGCAACCGGACCAGGGTCTTCGCCCTCTGCATCACCGCCGGGTCGTGGGTCGAGAAGATGAACGTCGCCTGTTTTTCCCGGTTGAGCATCTCCATGGTGTCCAGGAGCTGTGCCGCCGTGGCGCTGTCCAGGTTGGCGGTCGGCTCGTCGGCCAGGACTATGGCCGGTTCGCCGACGATCGCCCTGGCGATTGCGACCCGTTGTTGCTGGCCGCCGGACAGCTCCCTGGGGTAGCGGTTCTCCATGCCTTCAAGACCGACGGTCTTGAGCAGGCCCATGCATTTTTCCCGGCGCACCGTTTCATCCACCTTCTGCAGCATCATGACGAACTCGGTGTTTTCATACGCGGTGAGAACCGGGATCAGGTTGTAGGCCTGGAAAATGAATCCGATCCGCCGCAGGCGAAGATCCGACAGGGCGGACGGGGACAGTTCGGCCAGGTCCTGTCCTTCGATCAGAACTCGGCCCTCCGTAGGCGACATCAGGCCGCCGACCAGGTTCAGGAGGGTGGTCTTGCCGCTCCCCGATGGCCCGGCAAACGCCAGAAAATCACCCTTCCGGATTTTCAGGTCGATGCCCTGCAGCGCAGGCACCTCCAGCATCCCCTGGCGGTAGGTCTTCTTCAGCCCTTCAATTTTCACCAGCGGTTCCACGGTCTTCTCCTACAGGCTGTGCAGGGCGTCCACCGGTTCGATCCGGGCCGCCTTGAAGGCCGGGTAGACGCCGACGATCAGGATCATGACGAATACCAGGGCCAGTGTGGTGATGAAGTGGGGCAGCGTCAGGTTCATCTGCAGCGCCATGTCCATGAAGTATCCGCCGACGGTGGCGTCAGGCAAGTACGAGCTCAGGTCGATCGGGTAGCGGTACAACAGGGCGTTCTCGGCCCATCCCAGGGCCGCCCCGCAAACGGTGCCGATGGCGGCCAGCATGGCGCATTCCACCACCACCATGAGCAGCAGCCGCATCCGGCTCATGCCGATGGACAGCATGACGCCGAACTCGTAGGTCCGCTCCATGACACTCATGAGCACGGTGTTCAGCACGCCGGCCAGGATCACCAGGAACAGCAGGATCTGGAAAATGTAGTTGGAGGCGGTGTCGACCTCGATATAGTTCGCAAGGTCCGACAGTACTTCCTGCCACGGCACCACGGCGGCGCCGGAAGCCTTGACAGGCTCGCACCGTTCCAGGTAATCGCGGGCTTCGTCCTGCAGGTGGCGGTCTTCCAGGTAGACGCCGACCTGGGTCAGGTCGTCCGGTCCAAGACCGAGCATCTCTCTTGCCTGGTCCAGGGTGATCTGGAAGTAGAAGCCGTCCATCATGTCGGATCGGGTCCGGAAGGTGCCGACCACACGGAAGAGGTCCTGTACCGTTTCTCCATCCCGGTCCTGGGCGGTCAGCACCACCTTGCTGCCGATGTTGACTTTCAGCTTCCGGGCCAGTTCGGTGCCGATAATCATGTCCCGGCCCGATTCCAGGTAGCGACCCTCCACCAGGTTGCGGTTCAGGAGTGAGAACTCCTTGTCCAGGTCCGGTCTCACGGCGTCGAATCCGCCGCCCACGGTGCCGTAGGAAGTGGAGACCATCCCCGGCGCCGAGATGCGCAGGGAGTAACCTTCCAGGCCTTCCACAGCCTTCACGGATCGGATCAGCTCATCCGACGCCTGGATCGTATGTTTCAGGACCTGGTCGTCCCGGTACGACCGGTTCTCCAGGACCAGGTGTCCGCTGCCGCTGCGCACTGCCATGGAAATGACCTGTCCGTACATGCCGTCGCCCAGACCGGTGTAGAACAGGCAAAGCCCGACACCGATGGTGATGGACAGAACGGTGATCGCCGTTCTCCGCTTTCTTCGCCACAGGTTCCGCCATGCAAGTTTGAACATCAGATGTGATAGATCGCCTTCACAGGCTCGATAACGGCGGCCTTGATCGCCGGGTAGAGAACGGAAACGAACGCTGTCGCGAACAACATCAGGAACGGCAGGAGAACCGAATCGGTTGTCACCCGGGCGTACATCACCGGGTCGAACACGGTGCCGGACAGGGCGAAGCCGTCGGGGGCCATTGAGGTCAGGTCAATGCCGACCTTTCCGACCCACAGCGTCAGGGGAACCCCGGCGGCGATGCCGGCGATGCCGGCCACCAGGCACATCCAGAAGGTTTCGAACAGCACCAGGATCAGGATCTTCAGCGGTCGCAGGCCGATCGCCTTCATGACGCCGAACTCGTGAATCCTTTCGAACACCATCATCAGGGTGGAATTCATGATCAGAAGTCCGGCTCCGATGTACATCAGGAAGCCGAACAGGACCATGATGGTGCGCTGGAAGGTGACCATTTCGGCGATGGCCGGGAGAATATCCTGCCAGGTCCTGGCCTCGCCCCGGTCGCCGGCAACCGCTGCGACAACCTCCCTGGACTCCTGCAGACCGGATCCTTCCGGACGGCGGATTGCGATTTCGTGGACCTGGTCTTCAGGCAGGCGGAACAGACGCTGGTAATCGGCCCGGGTGACCAGCGCCAGGGAACGGTCCTCCAGCTCGCTGAAATTCTTGAACACGCCGACCACGTCGAACAGTTCGTTCCCCATGGTGCCGTCCGCCGACATGGTGACGACGTTGACCGTGTCGCCGGGACCGACGGAAAGGGTCGTTGCCAGCTTCTTTCCGAGGACGACCTGGCCGACCACCAGCGGCTCAGCCTTGGCGCCGTAACCGTTATTGTCCCCCAGTGGATCGTCGAAGCCGGCCAGAGGGTCGTCGTAGGCGCCGTCGGTATCCACGGTTTCCGGCAGTTCCAGCCTGGTTTCGCCGGTGAGAAAGTGGCCGTCCCGCAGATTGCGATCCCTGTGCAGAAGGGTCACCGTCGGCTCATGCTGAAGGGAGATCCCCTTGAACTGGGCCCCGGCCGATTTCCCCGATTCGTCGCTGGCCATGAGCCCGTATCCGTAAACCCTGGCCGCAGCGGCATAGCCGTCTCTGTGAAGGTCTTTTAGAAGCTCTTCGGCATCGGGAACCAGCTGGTACAGGTTCTGGTCCGCCAGGTACTGTGGATGGTGGATCTGGATATCACCCACCGACATGCCGATGACGTTTTCCTCCATCTGGTCCATCCAGCTGGCCATGAACCCGAAGAAGAAAACCAGCAGCGTTACTGAAAACGCCATGGCGCCGATGGTGATGGCGGAGCGGCGCCTGTTGCGCCAGATGTTCCGCCAACCCATGAGCCAGTACATCTTCACCGGCTATCTCCGTTTGAGGTTCTGGAGACTGAAGAAACCGTCCTCGATCGGTATATCGAATAGAAGTTTGTCGTAGATGATCTCGGTGTACTCTTCCGGCTTGTCCACCGGCACTATCCTGAGGGAGAGAGGGACGGTACGGTCATTCAGCACCGTCAGGTTCCCGAAGGTCATCCGCCGAACCAGCTTCTCGTCCTCGTCGTAAAACTCCTCAAGGATCGGTACGAAGTTTTCAGCCAGGACCGTGATTACGATTTTGCCCCATACCACGGCGGCTTCCGGTTTGGGTAGCAGTGTGATCTCGTACAGCAGGGCGTCGTCCTCTGCTTTCTTCTGCACCAGTTCGAAGTCGTAGTCGTCCTCCAGCCGGGACTCCTTCACAAGATCGTCGTTGGTGAAATGGGATCCCATCCAGGAACCCATCATCATGGAAGAGGGGACCTTCATGACCCGCCGGGTCTTGGGCAGGTAGTTCCAGATGTTCTCGGCCACTTTCAGGGTTCCCGTGCCGGCCTCGCTTTTGGGGTAGACGATCCGCATCAGGCTCAGGTCCTTGCCTTTGCTGTACCCCTTCATCTTCAGGGTCCGTTCCCAGTGCGCCGTCTTGATCTGCATGGTCATGAGGCCGGCGGAAGAGTTGCCCCGCCACATGTCGTCCACCCGGCGCAGGATTTCCCGGCCATCGGGGATGGCGGGCTCGGCGCCTATGATGACCGCCGGCAGAATAAGGGCGAGAACGATGGTCCTGAACGGTCGCATCGGGTGCCTCCTTGTCCTGCCAGTGTATCGTTTCATGCATCGGCTGCCCACAGTTCCGCCGAGGCCATCTGCGTTACAATCCGGACCATGCCGGTCATCACTACATCCTGCCCACGGAACTGTTACAGCACCTGCAGCATGAAGGTTGAAGTGCAGGACGGCCAGGTTCGCCGCATCGAGGCCCACCCGGACAACCGGGCTGCGCCGGAAGGTGTCTGCCTGAAAGGTCTGAGCTACGTCGAACGGGTGGTATCGCCGGATCGGATCCTGCGGCCTCTTCGGAAACTGCCCGGTTCGGACCGCTTCGAGCCTGTCTCCTGGGACGACGCCCTGGAGCTGATCGCCGCCAACCTGATCCGGTTCCGGGACGAGTCCGGGCCCCGATCGGTGCTGTACTACACCGCCAGCGGCACCAAAGGTCTGATGAACAGCCTCGGCATGGAGTTCTGGAAGCTGTACGGAGGTTGCACAACCACCTACGGTGATCTGTGCTGGCCGGCTGGTCTCGAGGCGACCCGTCTGACACTGGGCGCCAACATCCACAATGCACCCTGGGACCTGGTGAACGCCAAGCTGATCGTACTGTGGGGCAAGAACCCGGCGGAGACCAACGTCCACCAGATGCCGCTTATCGATACCGCCCTGGATCGGGGAGCCCGCCTGGTAGTGATAGATCCGCGTCGGACCCAGTCGTCGGAACGGGCCGAACTCCTGGTCCAGCCCAGGCCGGGGACCGATGGCGCCCTGGCCATGGGGATCGCCAATCAGCTGATCGAGAACGGTACGGTGGATCACGAATTCATCGCCCGGCACGTCCACGGCTACCAACCGTTCAGGACCGCCGCCGCCGCGTACACACCGGAGCGGGTTGAAGCGGTGTGCGACGTGCCGCCGGCGTATCTAGGGAAGCTGGCGGATCTGTTCGAGTCGGTACGGCCTGCGACGATCTGCGCCGGATTCGGTATGCAGCGTTACACCAACAGCGGCCAGGGCATGCGGGCGTTGATCGCCCTGGCGGCGCTCACCGGGAACCTGGGGATTCCAGGAGGCGGCTGGCAGTTCGCCAACCTCCAGTCCCACATCTTCGACCCGGTCCGGGACCCGGTTGCTTCCTTCCCGCCGGATGAAACGGGCGGTCCGGTGCGGGTCTCCGTCAGCACGGCCCGCCTGGGCCGGGATATGGCGGCGCAGGCGAATCCGAAACTGCGGATGGCCTGGGTGGAGCGGGGTAATCCGATCCCTCAGAACCCGGAAACCGGGAAGGTTCTGGAGGCGTTCCGGGCGCTGGAGTTCCGGGTGGTGGTGGACCAGTTCATGACCGATACCGCCCGGGAGGCCGACCTGATCCTGCCGGCGAAGATGTTCCTGGAGCAGTCCGACGTCATCAACGCGTACTGGCACCCTTACATCCAGTTCAAGCAGAAAGTGGTGGACCCTCCAGGCGAAGTGAAGCCGGAGTCGGAGATCTACCGTCTCCTGGCACACCGGGTGGGGATCCCCCGGGACGAGATCGACCGCAGGTTTCCGGGAGCATCCGACGGGGGAGTCGAAGCATGGTTGGAAGAGCGGTTGGCGCCGTTTCCTGAACTGACCCTGGACCGGCTGCGACAGGGGCCGGTGATCGCGCCGGGTCACCAGGAGATCGCTTTTTCCGACGGCGTCTTTCCCACACCCTCCGGGAAGGTCGAGCTGGAGTCGGAAGAGGCGTCGGCCCGATGGGAGGTGGAAAGCCTCCCCGGTTACACCGAGCCTGAAGAGTTCCAGGATCCGGAGGCACAACAGTACCCGTTGACGTTCATGACGCCGAACACCAAGAACCGGATCCACTCCCAGTTCAATAACCTGAAAATGATCCGGGAGGTCAGCCCTGAACCGGTGGCGGTGCTGCACCCGCTGGATGCAACGGAGCGTAAGATCGGCGACGGCGACAGGGTTCGGATCTACAACACCCGAGGCGAGCTGACGGTCCGGGCCGAACTGGACCGGGGGATGCGGCCGGGCTGCGTTTCGGTGACCAACGGCTGGTGGATGTCTGAAGGTGGAGCGGTGAACCTCACATCCCGGGGCCGGGAAACCGACATGGGCCACGGCGCCGCCTTCCACGACAACCGTGTCCAGGTGGAGAAGGCCGGGTGATGGAGCAGGGTTTCCTTTTCGACCCGAACCGCTGCACCGGCTGCCAGGCCTGCGAGCTGGCCTGCACCATCGAAAACGAGCTGCCCTGGGGCGCCAGCTGGCGAAAAGTATCGACCCTGGATCAGGTCCATCTGTCTCTGGCCTGCAACCATTGCGGCGACGCCCCCTGCATGGAGCAGTGCCCGGCCCTGGCCATCACCCGGAACGATGCCACCGCCGCCGTTCTGATACACGAGGACCGCTGCATCGGTTGCGGTTACTGCAGCTGGGTCTGTCCCTATGACGCGCCGGTGTACAACGATGCGGCCGGCGTCATGTCCAAATGCACGTCCTGCGATCATCGCCTGGTGGAGGAGCTTGATCCTGCCTGCGTCACCGCCTGTCCCACCGGTTGCCTCACATGGGGTGGTCTTGATTCCGAAGGTTATGTCGAAGAGATTCAGGGCTTCCCTCAGCAGGGTATCGATCCCGCCGTCCGGTTCCGGCCGTTGCGGGATGATCGCACCGTTCCGGAAATGCGGAGCTGGCCCGGTGAGGACGAACTGCTGGCATCGTGGGTGCAGTCAGCGCCGGATACCCGCACGCCGCGACAAAACCGCCGGCCGATCACGCCGGGCAGCGAGTGGCCCCTCCTGGTGTTCACCCTTGGGTTTGCCGGTCTCCTCGCGGTCCATGCCAGGCTGGTGGTGGAAGGGGGAGTCCGGTTCACCATCCCGTTCCTGGCCGCAGGAGTGCTGGCCATGGGACTGAGTTCGTTGCATCTGGGACGCAAGCTGCGATCCTGGCGCGCCGTTCTCAACTTCAGGAGATCGTGGCTCAGCCGGGAGATTGTGTTCTACTCCGCGTTCATCTTCCTTGCGGCGATCTGGCACCTGGCATGGCCCGGCTCTCCGGCCCTGGGTTGGGCGACCCTGCTGGCCGGACTCCTGGGCCTGTACTCGGTGGACCGGGTCTACGACACCCGGTCCCGCCGGCCGGCCGCCGGACCTGACAGCGCCTCCATACTGTTCACCGGTGGACTGTTCATCGCCCTGGCCCTGGGGCAGCCGGTGCCGGCCATCGGAATCTTGCTCATGAAACTGATCCTCTATTTCCGAAACAAAAAGCCCGGATTCTTCAGGCCGGTGCTATCGATCTTGGGAATCCTGGCGTGGGCGATGGGTGCCGGCACCCTGGCCGGTGCGGGGATCGTGCTGGTCATCACTGCAGAAATCCTGGATCGGGTCGTTTTCTACCGGAATCTGGCGTTTATTCACCCTGGAGCATGATGTGACTTTCTACCCGGCGCCATGTCTGGTTCAATAGTGCAGGGACGAACCCTGTAACAAGGAGGAACTCATGGATCTGCTCTGGTTTCTGATTATCGGCGGGGTGGCCGGCTGGCTGGCCGGGCAGCTTATGAAGGGCAAAGGATTCGGTCTTGTCGGCAACATCATCGTCGGCATCATCGGCGCCGTCATCGGCGGGTTCGCCCTCGGTCTCCTGGGGATGGGCGGCGACGGTATCATCGGTTCCCTGGTGACTGCGCTTGCTGGTGCCGTCATACTGTTGTTTATCGTCGGACTGATCAAAAAGGGATGACCATGAAAAAAATATTCGTACTGCTGGTGGTGCTTGTGCTGGCCGTTCCGGCTTTAGCCCAGATCACCGAAACGAGAAATTCGGAAGAGACCGCCGCGAAGGCGGAGGCGACAAGCCCGAGAGAGCCGTCACCCCTGGAGAAGCTGAAGGAGAGGATCCGGAGGGCGTCCCGCCTGCCGGAGGCCGCAGGGGAAGCCCGTGAAGCCGGCATCCCGGAAGAAGATGTCGTGACGGTCATCACCGAGGCCAGACGGCGCCGCATGCCGCCTGCGGAAGTGGAAACGATTCTGGTGGAGAGCGCCGCCTCGGCCCGGGAAAACGGTCCGGTGGACAACTTCGGTGCTTTCGTTCAGTCCCAGTTGGACCAGGGACTCCGAGGCCGGGAGCTGGCCGAAGCGATCCATCGTGAACACGCCGCCCGTGGCAAAGGCAAGATGAAGAAGGACAAGGACAAGGACAAGGACAAGGAC
>JACXWD010000031.1 GCA_014764515.1 Candidatus Polarisedimenticola svalbardensis
TGGTGGAGGGAGAAGGATTCGAACCTTCGTAGACCTTAGGCCGGCAGATTTACAGTCTGCTCCCTTTAACCACTCGGGCACCCCTCCACTAGAACCGCATTCCGCCGTTCGAAACCCTATCAATAGCACGATTCCCTGGGTTCGCGCTATGCCTCATCCACCCGGCACCCTGACGCCCCACCAGTCTGTTGGATGGAGCTGGCGAAGGGACTTGAACCCCCGACCTGCGGTTTACAAAACCGCTGCTCTACCAACTGAGCTACGCCAGCGCGCTGACAAACGGCAAATGTTAACAGCGAGACCTGAGGGCCGCAAGGGGCAGACGCTAATAATTATCGAGAAACGCGATCTTTTCTTTGCCGCAGCACTTCGTAGAGAAGGATGCCCACCGCAACCGAAAGGTTGAGCGACTCCACCTCAGCCGCCAGAGGGAGAGCGACACGATGGTGGCACTCCATGGCCACGCTGCGGCTGAGCCCCCGGCCCTCCCCACCTGCCACGAGCACGACCGGACCGTCGAGATCGACCTGATCCCAGGCCAGATCGGCGCGGTGATCCATGGCGATCACGCTGAAACCAGCCTGTTTCAGCTCCCGGATCGCCCGGACCGGCTTGCGGTCCCGGCCGACCGGCACCCGTTCGGCGGCTCCGGCAGAGGTCTTGACGGCTCCCGGAGTAACTCCGGCCGCTGTCTCGCCGGTCAGGATCACTCCATCCGCTCCAGCGGCGGCGGCACTCCGGATGACAGCCCCCAGGTTCCGCGGGTCTTCCACACCGGACAACAGGACCAGGAGGCCATGCCCGCTTTCCATTGAAGTTCGGGCAATTTCAGCCGGTTCCAGGTAGCGCACCGGGGAGACCACCGCCACCACACCCTGGTGGACAGCCTTGCGGCCGGCCTTTCTCGCCAGTCCTTCCTTGGGAAGGCGGGTTATGGGAATGCCGGCCTTGCGGGCTTCTTTCAGAATTCGCCCCAGCCGGTTGTCCTCGGCCTCCCGGGCGACCAGGATCCGCTCCACCCGGCGGCTGTCGGCGGCCAGGGCCTCTTCTACCGGGTGAACCCCGTACAGGTACTCCCGGGGGGCGTCCTCCCGGTCCCGCCGGTCCCTATCCATCGATCTGCCGGATAGTCGCCGTGATCCGGTCCGGAATTGAAGGGATCGAGCCGGGGAACAGGGAGCTGCCGGAACCGATCAGAGGGACCAGGCGATCCAGTTCCGGCCCGGACACCGCCCCGGTCAGGGCGACCCGGATCGTGTGGAAAAGGACCTTCCCCTTGACCCCGGAAACCATCTGGACCGCCTTTTTGTAAGCTTTCCAGGCATCCACATCGGTGGGCACATCATCCGAAGCGCTCTGCAGCATCGCTTCCAGCACCTGCCGGGTTTCCTCTGCGGCCAGCAGGCCGGCGATTTCCGGATCGGTGGGATCGCAGGCCCCCCCCGGGTGGAACAGGGCGGCGGCTCGCCCGGGAACCTGCTCCATACGGTCGATGCCGTCCTGGACCAGGCGGGCCAACCCGCTCCTCCATTCGGCAGCTTCCGGCTCCAGCGCCTGGTCGGGCAGACTCCCCTCCCCGATCAGGGCACAGGTGGCGGGGGTGGACAGCTCTTCCTCCGTCAGCGCCTGAATATGGCGGCCGGACAACCAATCCAGCTTGGCAGGGTCGAAAATCGAAGGCGCCTTGGACACCCGGTCCAGGCTGAAACCATCGATCATTTCACCCGGCGTCAGGACATTGCTGTCATCCCCCTGGGGACCCCATCCGAGGAGGATGAGCGCATTCAACAGAGCGTCCGGCAGGTACCCCTTGCTGCGGTACTCGGCAACCGATGTCGCCCCGTGGCGTTTGCTGAGCCGTTCGCCGTCGGTCCCCCGAACCATGGGCAGGTGAGCAAAATCCGGCAGATCCGCCTCCAGGGCCTGAAAAAACAGCACCTGGCGAGGTGTATTGGAAAGATGGTCGTCACCACGCAAAACAAGGTCGATCTTCATGGCGGCGTCATCAACCACTACTGCGAAATTATAAGTTGCCCGGCCGTCCCTGCGAACCATCACCGGGTCGCCCAACTCCCGGGCCAGGAATGTGACCGACCCGCGCAAGCGGTCGTGGAACCGGACTTCGGCGGTTTGCGGATCATCTCCAGGAAGAAGGGTCCGAAACCGCAGGGCGAACGGTTCGCCTGCTTCGGCCCGCTTCAGGGCGACGCCGGGATCCAGCCGGCCGCAGCGGCCCAGATACCGGGGGACCTCCCCTGCAGCCTTGAGACGGGCGCGCTCCTCATCCTGCTCTTCCGGGGTGCAGAAGCAGCGGTAGGCCCTGCCACCGTCCAGCAGCCGGTTCGCCGCCTCGCGGTAGAGCGAGTGGCGTTCCGATTGGCGATAGGGGCCGTAGTCGCCGCCAACGTCCGGCCCCTCGTCCCAGGTCAGGCCGAGCCATTGAAGATCCTCGAGGATGCCGCTCTCGGCGCCTTCCTGGTGGCGATCGGTGTCGGTGTCCTCAACCCTGAGAACAAGGGTTCCACCGGTCTGCCGGGCGACAATCCAGTTGATCAGGGCGGTCCTTGCGTTCCCTAGATGCAGGGATCCGGTAGGAGACGGGGCGAATCGCACCCGCAGCGGCCGGCGGCTCAAGGCTGGTCCTGCCGGACCAGCAGAGCCACCGCCTGGCAGCCGATGCCTTCGGATCGGCCCAGGGCACCCATACCCTCAAGGGTCGTTGCCTTCAGCCCGATGGAGGAATGCCGGAGACCCAGCAACTCCGCCAGGGCTGTCTTCATTTCCTCGAGGCGGGGTCCGATCCTGGGGCGCTCCGCCAGTACGGTGATGTCTACATTGCCGACCTTGAACCCGGCACCGGACACCAACTCCAGAACGGTCCGGGTCAACATCCGGCTGTCGGCCCCTTTGTAGGCCGGGTCGGTGGGCGGGAACTGCTGGCCGATATCTCCCAGGCCGGCCGCCCCCAGCAAAGCGTCCATGACGGCGTGGAGCACCACATCGGCGTCGGAGTGGCCGATGAGACCGGTTTCACCCGTGAAAGGCACGCCGGCCAGTACCAGCGGCTGTTCTCCACCGAACCGGTGCACGTCGTACCCGGAGCCGATCCGCATGCCGTTTTCCCCCAGCCTCCGCCGTAGGATCGCCAGATCCTCCCGGGTCGTGATTTTAATATTCTCCCGTTCGCCTTCAACGACATGAACGGTTCGTCCAGCTGCTTCCAGTGCTGCCGCCTCATCGGTTATCGAGCCGGACCCGGAACTCTCCAGCGCCTCTATCAGCCAGTCGGTTCTGGCGCCCTGGGGAGTCTGGGCCGCCGACAGCCGGGCCCTGTCCGGTGTTTTCAGGACCGTGCCTGTAGAGGAGATCTCCTTGATGGTGTCGCTCACCGGCAATACCGGGACCGCCGCGCCGTGGCGCAGCGCAGCCTGCACCACCCGTTCTACCAGTTCAGGCGAAGCGGCCGGCCTTGCTGCATCGTGCACCAGAACATGGGAGGCCCGGCCTGCGGCACGAACCCCGTTGAGGCAGGATTCGGCCCGTGTGGAGCCGCCTTCCACAACGTCTACGACCCCGTCGATGCCGCGGATGAGGGCGCCGGTTTCCGACCCGATCTCCGACCGGCCCAGGACCACTACAACACCATCCACGTCGGGATGGCCGGTCAGACATCCGATGGAGCGGGCCAGGACCGTCATGCCGCAAAGATCCATGAACTGTTTCGGCGCCGGTCCACCGAAACGGGTCCCGCCGCCTGCGGCCAGAACCACACCCAGCAAACCGTTTTGTTTTTTCGGGGAATTCAAGGTTCGATCTCGCCGTGGAGTTCTTCAGATCTCCATCAGCTCCTTTTCCTTATTTTTGCAGAGATCGTCCACGCTGCCCGTATGACGATCGGTCAGTTTCTGGACCTCGTCCATGGAACGGTGAGCGTCGTCCTCGGACAGTTCGCTATCTTTCTGGAGCTTCTTGAAGTCATCGTTGGCGTCGCGGCGGATCTGGCGAATGGCTGTTTTGGCGTCTTCACCCAGGGCCCCGACCTTTTTCACGAGCTGCTTGCGCCGCTCCTCGGTGAGAGGCGGAATCGGGATGCGAACGATCCTCCCGTCGTTGGAAGGGTTCAGGCCGGTGTCCGATGACAGGATCGATTTTTCGATAGCACCGATGGTGGAGGGGTCGAACGGTTGGGCCAGGATCATGGTCGGTTCCGGGATGGAGAGCTTGGCCACCTGGTTCAGGGGGGTCGGCGTACCGTAATAATCAACGGTTACGCTGTCCAGGATTGCGAGGGACGCCCGGCCCGTCCGCACCGCTCCCAGTTTGTGCCGGAAATCATCAATGGTTGCGTCCATGCGTTTGTCGGTGTTGCTCAGGATCTCTTCATGCATTCTGTGGCTCCCCTACCATCGATCCGACCCGTTCACCCTGAACGATCCGCCGGATGTTCCGCGGATCGGCGATGTTGAACACGACGATCGGAAGATTATTGTCCATGCAAAGTGAAATCGCGGTGGAGTCCATAACCTTCAAACCTTTTTCAAGGACCTCCAGATAGTTCACTCTGGGCAGGAACCGGGCATCCGGGTCCTTCATCGGATCGGCGGTGTACACCCCGTCGACCTTGGTCGCCTTGAGCAGAACTTCCGCTTTGAGTTCCATGGCGCGCAGGGCGGCTGCACTGTCGGTGGTGAAGTACGGGTTGCCGGTCCCTGCCGCAAGGATTACGACCCGTCCCTTTTCTAGGTGGCGCAGGGCACGGCGACGAATCATCGGCTCGGCCACCTGGTTGATCTCGATGGCGGACAGCACCCGGGTCGTGACCTGTTTCTGCTCCAGGGCGTTCTGCAGAGCCAGGGAGTTGATCAGGGTCGCCAGCATGCCCATATGGTCGCCGGTGACCCGGTCGATACCCTCGGCTGTGCCGGTGCTGCCCCGGAAAATGTTGCCGCCCCCTACCACCAGAGCGATCTCAACTCCCATAGCGTGGACCCGGGCGATTTCCTCGGTGATACCGGCCATCACGTCCGGATCGATCCCCGACGGGCGATCCCCCATGAGCGCCTCGCCTGAAAGCTTCAGCAGGATCCTGCCGTATTTAAGATCATTCCCCTGTTCCATCCTGTACTCCAGGCATGCAGTCCCACAGAATTCCCGGGACGGCGCCGCCGCCAAGGATAACACCGTTCACGAGCCGTGGTGAAGGGGTCAGGAATCGCCCAGGACGTATCGGGTGAACCGGGCGACTCTCATGTTTTCGCCGATCCTGGCGATCCGCTCGGTGAGGAGAGCCTGGATGTTCTGGTCCGGGTCCTTGACGAACGGCTGCTCCAGCAGACAGATCTCCGAGTAGAATTTGTCGATCTTGCCTTCGACGATCTTCGCGATGACGTTCTCCGGCTTTCCGGTCTTCTTGGCCTGATCCGCGAATATTTCGCGCTCGCCGGCGACGACCTCTTCCGGAACGTCTTCACGAGAGACGAAACGAGGTGAAGCCGCCGCGATGTGCATGGCGATATCCTTGACCATCCCCTGAAAATCTTCGTTCCGGGCCGTGAAGTCGGTCTCGCAATTGACTTCGAGGAGCACCCCGACTTTGGATCCGGTGTGGATGTAGGAATGGATGAGCCCTTCACCGGCTGCCCGGCCGGCTTTCTTGGCTGCCGTGGCCTCACCGCGCTTGCGGAGGATCTTCTCGGCCTCGTCCAGGCTGCCGCCGGCCTCGGTCAGCGCCCTCTTGCACGCCATCATGCCTACACCGGTCTTCTCGCGAAGCTCCTTAACCAACGAAGCGCTGATCTGCATCTTGGGACTCTCCCTACTTCAAGCTTGCGAACGGACCGGTGTGCGGAAGGCACCAAAAAGCCCCGAGCGGTGGATTGCCGCATCGGGGCCCGGTTCCGCTCGGATTGTTTTACTCCGAATCGGATTTGGCGGGGGAACCGGCCACAGGTGCCGGGTCTTCCGCCGTGGTACGGGTCGGCGCCCCGCCGGAGCCTCGGGAGGCGTGGGCGTGGGCTCGGGTACGCTCGCGACGGGCTTCCCTGGCCCGCACGCGATCGGCAATGCTCTTCTTCTGGTCGACAGTCCCGCCTCGAGAGCCCTGTTCGGCCTTCTTCTCCAGACGGTGAGCCTCCCAGAGGTTCCGGCCTTCGATGATCGCATCGGCAAAACGGCCGGCGAACAGCTTGATGGCCCGGATGGCGTCGTCGTTTCCGGGGATCGGGTAATCCACCGAACCGGGATCACAGTTGGTATCCACGATGGCAACCACCGGAATACCCAGCTTGTTGGCCTCGGCCACGGCGATCTTTTCTTTCATCGGATCGACGACGAACAGGGCGCCGGGGAGACGGTCCATCTTCCGAAGACCGGAGAGGGCCTTTTCCAGCTTGCCCCTCTCCTTTTCGAGTTTGGACAATTCCTTCTTGGTCAGGGCATCGGCCTTTTCCCCGTTCAGGGTCTCTTCGATACCGGTCAAGCGAGCCAGGCTCTTTTTGATGGTAGTGAAGTTGGTCATGGTGCCGCCGAGCCAGCGCTGGTCGACGTAGTGCTGACCACAGCGCAGCGATTCCTCGACGATCGCCTCCTGGGCCTGGCGCTTGGTACCGACGAACAATACCGACTTGCCGGTGGCCGAGAGGTTGGTGATGAACGCCAGCGATTCCCGGACCTTTTTCAGGGTCTTCTGGAGATCAATGATGTAGATCCCGTTACGGGCGCCGAAGATGTATTCCTTCATCTTCGGGTTCCACCGCCGGGTCTGGTGGCCGAAATGTACGCCGGCCTCCAGGAGTTCCTTCATGCTTACCGAGGTCAAGAATCGTCTCCTCTGTTCAAGCTACCGCTTGGAGAACTGGAAGCGCTTGCGGGCGCCTGGTTGTCCGTATTTCTTCCGCTCGACCTTTCTGGAGTCCCTGGTGAGCAGTCCGGCCTTCTTGAGCCGGGGTCGGAGTTCGGGGTTGTACTCCACTAGGGCACGGGCGATACCGTGGCGCAACGCCCCGGCCTGCCCCGTAAACCCGCCGCCGCCTACCCGCACGAAGATATCGAAGTGGTCGGCGGTCTCGGTCAGGACCAGCGGCTGCTTGATGATCATCTTCAGCACGTCATTGAAGAAGTAGGTGTCGAACGGCCGTTCGTTCACCGTGATGTTCCCGGTTCCGGGTCTCAGGTAGACCCGCGCGGTGGAACTTTTTCGGCGACCGGTTCCGTAGTGCTGGATTTTCGCTTCACTCAACGCTCAAGTCTCCTCGACCCCTCAACGGGTCCGGTCGGCGCCCGGAATTTCCAGGGGCTTCGGCTGCTGGGCTGCGTGCGGGTGTTTCTCACCTGCGTAGACCTTCAGTTTGCGATACATCTGGCGACCCAGGGGCCCCTTGGGGAGCATGCCCTTGACCGATTTCTCGATCAGCCGCTCCGGGTGCTTGGTCAGCATGGTCTCTGCGTTGACCTCGCGAAGACCACCGGGATAGCCGGAATGTTTGCGGTACATCTTGGTTTCGATTTTTTTGCCGCTGAGGGATACTTTTTCGGCGTTGATGACCACTACGTGATCGCCGGTATCCAGGAACGGGGTGAAGTACGGCTTGTGTTTGCCGCGGAGCCGGCTGGCGATTTCGGTGGACAAACGACCGAGGGTCATGCCCTTGGCGTCCACCAGCCACCAGTCCCGCTGAATGTCCCCTTTGCGAGGTACAAACGAAGTCATGTGTTCTGTCCTCAGAAAGCGCGATCCGTGCGCACAAAAATCCCTGAAATGAAAGCGGTCTTGTAGCACTGGCCCTGATAAATGTCAAGGGAGCGAGCGTTATCCCGGCCATTCCGGCAGGCGCCTGACCGTGCCGAATGTTCCCTATATACTCCCCCCCGGAGAGCAAATGGCAGGATTGGAATCCAGAGAATCGGGCCAGGTCCAGTCGATGTTCGGCGGGATAGCCCGCCGCTACGACCTTTTGAACCATCTGCTCAGCGGAAATATGGACCGGCGCTGGCGCAGAAAGGCCGCCGCCGCCCTTCCCGCCGACGATCGGGCCGTGATCCTGGATCTGTGCGGCGGAACCGGCGATTTCGGACTGGAAGTCCTGCGGCAGGATCGGGCAGGCATGGTCCTGTGTGCCGACTTCACCATCCCGATGCTGGAGGTGGGGCGGGACAAGTTCCAGAGGCAGGGTGTGGCGGACCGCTGCCACCCGGTAGGGGCCGACGGCCTCCGCCTCCCCCTGCGGACCGGCTCGGTGGATGGAGTGACGGTCGGGTTCGGCGTCCGGAACTTCTCCAATCTGTCCGCCGGCCTCCGGGAGATCCACCGGGTGCTGCGCCCTCGCGGCACCTTGTCGATCCTGGAATTCAGCCGGCCGACGGCGCCGGTGCTGGCCGGGCTGTACCGCTTCTACCTGAAACAGGTACTCCCCAGGATCGGCGACTCCATCTCCCGGAAGGACGGGCCGTACGGCTACCTGGCAGCCACCATCGGCCGGTTCCCCGACGCACCGACCCTGGCCGGGATCGTCCGGGAGGCCGGGTTCGAGATGTGCGACTGGACCCTGCTCACCGGTGGCATCGTGGCGATCCACCGGGCGCAGAAGGCCGGCTGAGCCGGGTCAGACCCCGCCCATGACCTGCAGCATCACCGCTTTCTGGGCATGGAGACGGTTCTCGGCTTCCTGGAAGATCACCGATCGGGGCATGTCGGCCACGTCGGATGTGACCTCCTCCCCGCGGTGGGCAGGCAGGCAGTGCATGAAGATCGCATCTTCCCCAGCCATATCCATGACCTTGCGGTTGATCTGGTAGGCCCGGAACTCGGCGTTCCGTTTGTCCTGCTCCGCTTCCTGGCCCATGGACGCCCAGACATCGGTGTAAACCGCATCCGCTCCCTCAACCAGGGCAAGATCGTTCCCGATGGTGATGGTCCCGCCGGCGGTGTCGGCCGCAGCCCTGCAGGCGGCGACCATCTCTCCCTCAGGCTCATACCCCTTAGGGGTGATAACCGTCACGTGGACGCCCAGGCGGGCTCCGGCGGTCATCAGGGAGTTGGCTACGTTGTTGCCGTCTCCCACAAAAGCCAGCTTCTTCCCGGCCAGGTCGCCCTTGACCTCCATCAGCGTCTGGTAATCGGCCAGGGCCTGGCACGGGTGCAGCAGGTCGGTCAGGCCGTTTATGATCGGAATTTCCGAGTTGCGGGCCAGGTTCTGAATCATCTCGTGGCTGAACGTGCGGCACATGGCGCCATCCACCCAGCGCTCAAGGTTGCGCGCCACATCTTCAACCGACTCCCGCACCCCGATTTTGCCGTCGGCGGCGGTGTAGTAAATCGCGTGGCCACCCAGCTGGGTCATGCCGGCTTCGAAGGTGACCCGGGTCCTCAGGGACGGCTTCTCGAAGTACATGAACAGCGTCTTACCTTCGAGAGCCCGGTCGTAATGGTCCGGGTTGGCCTTGACCTCGCAGGCCAGGTCCAGGATCTCCTGGATCTCCTCCGTGGTGTAGTCGAGAAGGGAAATCAGGTCACGTCCAGCAAGACTTTCCGGGCTCACAACGACTCCTTTGGCGCCGGTAATGGCCGACGCAGGCACACAGATTATTAGCCGCTTGAGCGCTAATCTTCCAGTCCCAGTTCCTTGATTCTGGAAAGAAAACGCTTGTAGTTCACATCCAGACGGGCGGCCGCCCGCGTCTTGTTCCCGTTTTCCTCTTCCAGGCTGCGACGAATCAGGGCTTTTTCCACCATGGCACGGGCCCTCTGCCCTACTTCGTCCAGGGAACCGGAAAGGTCCAGTAGGCGGCCCAGCCCGCCCAGTGCGTCCTCCTGCGAGGCGGAGCCGCCGGGAAGGGCAAAATGGGACCGCTCTATGAGATCGCCGTCCGCCAGGATCGCTGCCCGCTCGATGGCGTTCTGCAATTCTCTGATATTTCCGGGCCAGGGATACGCCTGTAAAGCCTCCATGGCGTCTTTTCCGAATTCCAGCGAGTCCCGCCCCAGCTCCCGACCGAACCGGGCCAGAAAAGCTTCCGCCAGGGCCGGGATGTCTGCGGTCCGATCCCGCAGCGGCGGTACATCCACCGTCACCACCGCCAGGCGAAAATACAGATCCTCACGGAACGCCTTGCGGGAAACTGCCGCTCTCAGATCCAGGTTGGTGGCCGCCACCACCCGGATATCGACATGGATGGTGCGGTTGCCGCCGACCCGCTCGAAGCTGTGCTCCTGCAGGACCCGCAAGAGCTTGGACTGCACCGTCGGCCCCAGTTCCCCGATTTCATCCAGGAACAGGGTTCCGCCGTCCGCCAGTTCAACCCGCCCGGCGTGGGTGGCGTCGGCGCCTGTGTACGCCCCCTTTTCGTGGCCGAACAGCTCGTTTTCGAGGAGGGTCTCGGGGATGGCGGCGCAGTTGATGGCGACGAAAGGAGCATCTTTCCTGTGGCTGAGGTGATGGACCGCCCGGGCAAACAACTCCTTGCCGGTGCCGGACTCACCCTGGAGCAGGACCGTGGCGTCGGTGGGCGCAACCTTTTCGATCTGCCGCGAGGCATCCTTGAGGGCCCTGGAATCGCCGATGATCCGTGGGAAGCCGAGGCGTTCGGCGAACGCCTCCCGCAGGATCAGGTTCTCCTTGAGCAGCCCGCGGCGTTCTTCCGCCCGGCGCAACAGGAGCAGAAGGTGGTCCGGGTCTACAGGTTTGGCCAGGAAGTCGAAGGCGCCGGCCTTCATCGCCTGCACCGCGTCTTCCACCGTGCCGTAAGCGGTCATCAGCAGCACCGGCAGGTCCGGGTCGGCGTCCCGGGCGGCTGCCAGCACCTGATGGCCGTCGGCTCCCGGCAGCTTGAGATCGGTGACCACCGCCAGAAAACGTCCCTCTTTGAGTGCCTTGAGGGCGGCCTTGCCGTCGGCTGCCTCGGTGACCTGGTAATCGTTGTGCTCCAGGGTCTCCTTGAGAACCGCCCGGAGACTGTCCCGGTCTTCCACCAGCAGGATAGGAGGCGCCTTTCCCGGCATCGTGTCAGCCGCCCCGCAGGTCGCGGGAAAGGGCAGCGCGTGCCGTCTGCAGCTCTTCCCGGATCTGACCGATAGCCTCCTCCGTGAGCAGAAGCCGTTCCCTGTTGTCCAGGCCTTCCCACCGCGCCGCTTCCTCGGCGGTCAGGACCGGTCTGGCCAGGTACGGGTTGGCCACTGCCAGCTTGCGGGTTTCCAGCTCCTGGAGTCTCTGCTCCAGAGCGGTGATACGTTTCCGCGTGAGAACGGCCCGATCCCTGCGGTTGTGGCGGACGCCGGCCTCTATATCCATCGCTTCCATCGGATCCGGCAGCGGGATCAGTGCGTCAACTTCCGGCAGGACAGGCTCGGCCGGCCGCTCCGGCGCCGGGCCGTACAACTGCTGGAGAACCTCGTTGGTGATAACCACCGTACCGGCAAGTTCCTTTGCCTTCTCCTTGTCCGTCGGCGCAGGTTTTTCCGGGTCTCCTGCAGACGCGCCTGCCCATGCCAGGGTGGACACGAGCCCCAGCACGATGATCGTTCGGTTCATCGAAGCCTCCCCCGAAACTGTAACGCCTCCGGCCTGCCGTGTCACCCGGATTCCACCGCTCTACAGGTCGGTCTCCCAACGGGTGATCATCACCCGGGGCAGTTCCCATGTGGACGGAGGCCAGTCCTTGATGATGCTTTCGTCCCAGTACATCTGGGGTGTACCGGCTGCCGGGGCGGTGTCGCCGACGCCGCTCTTGGCGACGACACTGCCGTAGTAAGTGGCGTTGCCGGTTGGCGAGAAACGTCCGTTATTGAACAGGATGCCCCACAGGGCGGCGGTGCCGGCGACGTCCGGGCCCTTGTCGTTCCGCATCACCCCGCCGCCGTAAGCGTCGGTGGTATCGATGATGAAGTCATCGGACAGGGCGGCCAGGGTGGAGTAGTTCAGGTTGATGTACGGCTCGCCCACGTCGTAAACGCCATCGGTGTCGGTATCGCTCCAGGGTTCACCCGGGGCATTGAACGTAGCCGCCCGGCCGGTAACACCTTTCGTCTGGAAGTCCGTCGAATTGAGGTACAGGAACCCCCGGGATCCCCAAGTGCCGCCTGTAATCGTGATTTTCGGCGTCAGGTTGTCGAAATCGCCGTCACCGTCGGTGTCGTTCGGAGCCACACCGTCCACCGTATCGAAGAAGAACAGACCTTCCTCGTTGTCGGTAATCGCCCGGAACGTCTGGGCGGCTCCGATGCCGTCCTCCTTGAATGAGGTGCCGTTGTCCCAGACGTAGTAATGCACGTCGCTGTCGCCGGAGGTGGCAATGGTTTTCCACAGGTCGTATTCAAACGACGGGCAGGTCACTACCGGCATATTCTGGAAGACGTTGGAGTGGGAGCCGTCGTCCGGGTTGTTGTCGTGGCTCGGCCACTCGCCGTCTCCCACAGGGTTCGGATTGGTCCAGGTGAACGGGAACGGCTGTTGGGCCAGGACATCGACAGCACCGGCCAGATCGGCCGGGTCGATGAAGTCCTTGGAAAGAAAACGGAACCAGGGGTCCTCGATGACCTCCCCATCCACTGCGGCCATGTAGTTGGCCCAGTCCGCCGTCCAGAGGGCGTCCACCCGCTCACCCGGAGGTGGCACCCGGGGCCAGGATGCCCTGATCTTGTCGTGGTTGTTGGTCAGATCCGATGTGCCAACAGAGGAAGCTGCGCCCCAGTTGACTGTGAAGTCACCGGTAAACGAAAGGTTGGCGCAGGAGTGCAGCGGGCCGAACGGCCCGGGGTACGGCATCTCGTTGAGCACCGCCTTGATCATCCGCTCCGACAGTACCTGCTCGGTGCCGCCGATGGTCTGCACCACCCGGGCGATCACCTTCACCGTGGCCATGCCGTAGCGGGTCCAGGTCCCGGCCACGTTGACGTACGGCGGACTGTAGATATCGATCCGGGTGACCCGGGCCTGCACGCCGCCGGGCCCGCCGGGGAAGGCGCCGAACAGGTCATTGGAGACCGCCGCCAGGTAATTCGCCCCTGCCGTCGTGCCTTCGTCGATCCGCATATCCGGCCCGTCCTCTGTGCCGAGGAGGGCGTGAGCCAGGGAACCGCGGTACGGCTTTCCGAAGATGTCGTCCGTACCGTTGGCGTCCAGATCGACGCCCTGCTTGTACATCGGACGGGAGCCGCCGTTCTGCAGCAGAGCCGCCGTGGCCGGATCGCCGTCTTCGTCCAGCAGCCGCAACGTTCGGTCTATGGCCGCCAGCGGTGGATTGCGAACGTTGGTATTGGAGAACGGCCGGTCGAAAAACCGTTTGACCATGCGGGCTCCGGTCTCCCCGGCATATAGTGCCTGGGCCGACCGGATCTCGTTCTGCGCGATCTGGTTCTCGGTCTCCCCCAGCATGAGGAACGAAATCCCCAGAAGGGTCAGAATGACCATCACCAGGATGGTGACGATGAGGGCTGCCCCCCTCTCGCCTTCGCGGTGCTTAGAGTTTGCTCCATTCATCATCATTCCCCTATTTCGGCCGGTCGACGATCATGTTGTGGAACATGCCGGTGGAAGGACCGCAGGTTCCGGTAATCGCCGTCTCGGCGCCGGTTGCATCCAGCAGACGGTAGTCGAAGCTGGTTGTCAGGGTGTTCTGGTACCAGGTGCCCGTGATCTTCGCCGACATGTTGGCGTCGAAGGTGTAGGTCACCGTAACCGGGTTGGTAGTATTGCGACTGACGTCGATGGACGGCTTCGGGTCGCTGAAGAGCTGCACCGCAGGGGTCCACGAAGGCGGCGTCACGTTCCAGATCGGGCTGCTATCGAAGAACACGCCGGTCAGGTGAGGCGACTGGGTCGCCACATCCTGCCAGTCCACCGTCAGTCCTTCGATGGCCACGGCGGTCAGGCAGTTGTTGTTGATGACCTCGTACTCCACCGTGGCGCATTCGACCTTGTTGCCGCCGGTGCACGCCAGTGTGATCGGATTCATGTCCGGCATCGGAGGTGACAGGCAGCAGCCGACATCGGTGCCGGCGGCCACGTGGATGGACGCCGTCTTGGCGCAGCCTTCCGTGTTCTCGACGGTGGCGGTGATAGTGTATGGACCTGGCGGGTTGGCCAGCCATTCGTAGCTCCAGACCGGACCGGGACCGGGCTGTTTCACCGCGGTAGTGGCCCCGGAGGTCTCGTGGGTGAATTCCAGCGTCATGCTGTCGTATACGAACGCCGCAGCAGTCGCGGCAACGGTGATCCGGACCACACCGGCCACCGGCGTGTTGTCCGCCGGGGTCAGGAAAAGGACATCGCCCACAAAAGCGCACCGCGGGTTCACCATCTCGGACGGAGCGGACATGTTGCCGCAGTCGTCCAATGCAGTGACGTAGTAGTACACCGTGTAGCCGTCGGGAACGGTGATTGTGTCCCGGTAGTTGAGCGCTGTCGTCGAAGAACCGATGTAGGAGAAAGTGCCGAGGGCCGGCTTGGTGGCGGGGTCGCCCGGCCCCGTACCGATCGGGACCAACGCGCTGCGATAGATGTTGTAGGTATCGATGAAAATCGGATGGTCGTAAACGTCTTTATCCACCTTGTCCCAGGTGACCCTGATGGCGTTAAGAGCGAAGAACACCTGGGGGTTGGCCGGCGCCATAGGAGCGTCCAGGGTGGTGCTGCTGCCGGAGGCCATGGCGGAAGCGCTGCTCTCGACCCCACAGGCGTCCACTGCGCTCACCCAGTAATTGAACGCGCGACAGTTGACGACATTGACATCGGTGAAGTCCGGCGTGGAGCTGTTATGCACCAGGCTCTCGTCGGCGATCCGCGTGGAGGCGCCGAGCCCACTGGGGAGGCCGCGGTAAACACGGTACCCGGTCATGTCGCGGACCCGGGGACTGTAAGGATCACCGGCCGGGGAGGAAGCGGTATTATCCGTGACCTGGTCCCAGTTCAGCCGTACGGCGGCGTTGAGATCGGTAGAGGCGGTCAGGTTCAACGGCATTTCCGGTGTATTCACATTGGTCGTGCCGGCGGAAGCCTCAGTGGACCGGATGCTCTGGTTGCCGGTGGCGTCAACCGCCTGCAGGGTCAGGTAATAGGTCGTAGCGTCGCTCAGTCCCCCGATGTACAGCGAGGTCGACGGTGTGGTTCGTGACTCGGTGTAGCTGCCGGACGCAGTGCCGACGCTCACACGGTAGTACGCCACCTGGTCAGCGACCGGGTTGGCCGTCCAGCTGACATACAACCCGCCACAGTGGCCCGGCACCGGCTGGGGGGCGCCCGGCTGTCCCGGTGGCGTCACGTCGGAGTTGATGTCCTGCACACCGACCATACCGATGTTCCGGGGAGTGATATCCCCTGACAGGCCGAACTTGCGATGTTTTTCGGTGGCGGCGTAGGGATCGTTCTCATCCTCCCAGCTCAGGTCGGGATCGGGCGTGATACCAACCAGTTCCAGGCCGACCCGCCGGATCCCCTTGCGGGTGATCTCGGCTGCTCCGCCGTCGGCGCCCCCGATATCCTCGGCGATGGACGTCAGGTCAAAGGCGGTGTTGGACTGCAGGCCGTTCTGATCGTAGTACCGGAAGGACATGGAGTAGACGTTGTCGATCAGCGGAGTGCGGGTAAAGAACGCCGACCCTCCCCAGGTTCCGACGTTGTTGTTCAGGCTTATGCGATACAGGGTGTAGGGCGGGTCGTTGTGGACCATGGCAACATTGGGGATGGTCACGGTTTCCACGACGCCGTCCCTGGGAGCGTTCTGCACATCGGCCTGGAAGGTCAGCGTGTCGGTGCTGCTGCCGTCCGGCTTGGCCAGTACGTACGAGTAGACCTCGTCGTTACCCGTGGAAACCGCCAGGAAGGTGGTGCCGCCCAGAGTCGCTTCCGGCGTCAGGGACGCCACCGGGTCCTCGTTGTCGAAGTCGGCGCGGATAACCACCGCGGTATCATAAGTGGCCTCGAACTGTTCGTCCGGCCGTGCCGAGTTGCCGTCCGGATTGTAGTTGAAGCCGGTCATACGCAGGTCGGCAACCAACTGGTCGAAAGCGATGCGAACCGACTGTTGCTGTTCGCTGACGTTCTCGCCCTTCTTGTAGCTCTTGCGGGAGAGATCGTAGATCGTCAGGATCACGATCATGGCGATGGCCAGGATCGCTACGGCGACCAGGATTTCCACCAGGGTCATGCCGCGCTCACGAATTCTGTTCTGATTCTTGTTCATCTTCGTTCCCTCCGTAACCGTGATTCGGTCAGATCCTGACGGTCATGACGCGGACCGAGCGGTTTCTGTCGCCCTCGGCCCAGAATACGGTGACCGTCACCCGGATGGCGCGGCATGCGTTCAGATTCGGTGAACCCCCACTTTCAGGCGGTACGGCGGCCACCAGGATGGTGGCGTAGGAGCCGTACTGCAGGGAGTCGTCCAGCATTGTTTGCCATTTGGCGGCGAAGGCTTCGGTGCGGGTATCGTAGGTGTAACTGGCTGCTGTGCCGTCGTCACCGAAAACCCTGTAGGTCTGTTTGAACCCCCAGCCGGTCATCTCTTCCGAGATGGCCCGCCCCACAGCCAGGGCCTGGGTCGCGGTCTTTCCGCTTTTGACCTGGCGCTCGCTGAGGATGAACAGGCCGGCCACCGAAATCAGCACGCCGGCCATCAGGCCCAGCGCAAGGATCACTTCGATCAGACTCAAGCCTCGTTCGTTCGTGTTTCCCATGGCCGCTCCTCCCCGGTTCATGGCGTGTACCTGTCGTGAGTGACGCTGGCCACTCCCAGGATGCTGGTGCTTATGGTCCAGCGGTCCAGGTCGCCCCCGGTCATGTTCGCTTCCAGAACAACATCCATCGCCGTAACCGAGTCGATGGATCCGTTCTGGGTGAATGTGATATCGCCGTCGCTGGATGTGATCGTGACGCTTTCCGGCACCTCGATCTCTCGCGGCCGGCCCTTGTTGTCGGTATAGCTGTACTTGTTGTCCGGATCGACATCGATGGTGAACACCACGTCTGCGTGGGTTGTCACCGCCACCATCCGGGCCGCCTTGAGGGACATGGCCAGCTGGTCGCCGGCGGCGCGAACCTCCGCAGCACGGACCTGCTCGGCGATCAGAGGCACCGCCACCATGACCACAAGGCCGATAATCGCCACGACCACCAGGAGTTCGCCCAGGGAGAACCCTCGCTGATCTGTTCGCAGTTTGGACATGTTTGCCTCCTGGTATGCCATGCCCTCTCTAGAGCATGGACCATGCCATCTTCGGGCAGCGCCCGGATCAGACGTATAGTGCTGATAAACAATTACTTACAATTTTGAATCCTAAGATTCCGAACTCCCGGCACTCCGCTCCATCACCCAACCTGTTACGTTTTGTGACACTAGGCCGGAACTCCTGTACCCTGGATCAACGGGAACCTGAGCCGGAAGAGGGCGCCGCCTTCGCTGCCGTTGGCCGCTTCCACGCCACCGCCCAGATCCACCATGGTGCGCTGGACCAGGGCCAGACCCAGGCCGGTGCCCTGGCGCCGGGTCGTATGGAACGGCACAAACACCTGGCTCAGGTCTTCTGCAGGGATTCCCGGACCATCGTCCTCGACTTCGACCTGGAGGGTCCGGCCGGACGCAACGACCCAGCCGGAGATCCTGACCTGCACCGGCCGGTCATCACTCTCCCCGGCCTCAGCCGCATTTCGCAGCAGGTTGTCGAAAACCCGGCGCAGCAGGCCGTCATCCGCCACCACCGTACCGAACTCCCCTTCCACCTCAATTTTGAGATTCTCCGGAGCGCCCAGGACGGCTCCGCGAATAAGCGGCTCGAGTTCCAGCGGCGACGGAGACGGCTCCGGCGGCCGGGCGTACAGCAGGAATTCATCCACCGCCTTTCGAACCGTGTCTACTTCCTTCAGGATCTCCCGTGCAGGCCGTCGAACGCCGTCTTCCTGGTGCTTCTCCAGCAGCCTGGCGTATCCCAGAATCGTTCCCAGGGCGTTTCGAAACTCGTGAGCGATGCCGGCGGAGAGGGTGCCGACAGCCGCCATGTTTTCCCGCAGCCGGGCCTGGTCCTGCAGGTGTTTTATTTCGGTCAGATCGGTCATCAGGATGAGAGCACCTGCATTTCGATCCCCGCTGCCCGGGCTTGGGGTCACCGAAACTCCCAGATGACCGCTGCGGCCGTCCCGGAACTGAACCTCCAGCACTTCACGGGTGGCGCTCTCCCCTTTTTTTATGGAGGCGCGGACCAGCAGCTCCAGACCACCGGCAGACCCAACCACCGAGTTCAGGTCCTGTCCCACAGCATTGTCCCGCGGCACGGACAGGAGCCTGGAAGCGGTGTCGTTCAGCGCCGCCACCTTGTTCCTTCCATCCAGAACCAGAACACCGGTACTCATGCCGTCGGCGGACCGGGATGCAAATCGGACCAGGTCGCCGAGACCTGCGCCCTTCCTCTCCAGCGTGGAGATGGTCTCTTCCTGCTCCTTCAAACGCCGGACAACGGTCCTGAACGCCGAGACAAGGTGGTCCGGCTCTCCCGGATCCAGGCCGGCTTCCCCGGCTACCGCGGCAATCTTGCGATAGGGGCGGCTGACCCAGTCTGCGAACAGGAACGCCACGATGGCGATCAACAGCACGCCGAGGATCTGAACGCCGAGGATGTTGTTTGCACGATCGTTCAAATCGGCAAGATCCTGCGCCGGAACCAGGGTCTCCACAACCGCGGCCAACCGTCCGTTATGATCCAGCAGAGGGTAGTGCACCGCCAGAACCACGCCCTCCGGCGTATCCGATTCGTCCAGAATCCTGGACACGGTTCGGCCGGCAGCCAGGTCATCCTCCTGCTTCGTCTCCAGAACGGCGTACGGATCAGGTCCACTGCCGGCTGAAGGCCCGGAGCTGGCCACCGTCCTGCCTGAAATATCCAGAAGTCGAACCTGGCTCAGCCCGCTCCGTTGTGCTGCAATTCTGAGGGAACTGGAGGTTACCGGGTTGCCGCCTGAACCAGGACGGACCGCCGCCATGAACGGGGGACGGCCGATGCGCTGGATGTATTCCCGGCTGATCGATTCGGCCCGGGACAGCTCGGAACGCTCCAGGGCCGACCGGGCTCTCCCGACCATGAACGAGTTCAGCAGGTTCAGGATCCCCAGCAGCAGCACCAGCAGCACCAGGACCAGCCGGACCTGGAAACCGAAACGGCCGACCCGGAGAGAACCTGCCATCTCAGCCTCCCGGCACGAGGAGCCCCAGGTACCAGTCGATAACCTGGCGGGCGTAGAGCAGGGCCGCAAGGCCGGCAGGTGCGAGGAAACAGCCGAACGGCAGCGTCGACTGCATGCTTCGCCCCCGCAGCGGGATCAGGGAGACGCCGACCAGGGCGCCTACTACCGAACCGCCGAAAATAGTGAACAGAACCCCCTGGGGGCCGGCCACGGCGCCGACGAACGCCATCATTTTCACGTCACCGAACCCCATGGCCTCGACACCCCTCAGGCGAGAGTACAGGGCGCCCACGGTCCAGAGGAATCCTCCACCCAGGGCGCAGCCGGACAGGGCCATCCAGATACGGTGAATACCAGGTTCCCCCAGGAACGGGTTGAACCAGGCCACGGCGAACCCGCCGGCAACGCCGGCCAGCGTGATCGCATCCGGTAACAGCTGGGTATCGAGGTCGGTAAAAAACAGGACGATCATCGCCCACGCGAACGGTACGGCTACCGCAAATTCAGGAGACAGGCCGAACTGCAGCCAAATACCCAGGGTGGTCGCCCCGGTGAGCGCCTCCACCATCGGGTACCGCAGGCTGATCCCGGCCTTGCATGCGCCGCACCGCCCTCGCAACAGGATCCAGGAGAGCACCGGAATGTTCTGGTGCCACCTGATCGGCGTCTTGCAGGACGGGCACCGGGATCCAGGTCGGACAATGCTTAAACCGTGAGGGAGCCGATAGATGCAGACATTGAGGAAACTGCCGACGACCAGCCCGATCAGGGTGACGTAGACCGCCTCGAACGGTTCGGGAAGGTGGGGCATCAGCGGTCTCCCAGAATACGATTGGCTGAACTGTCGACGTTGCCGGTGGCCGGGTTGAAGACATACGGCAGTCCGTCAGGGTCCCTGGGCAGACCGGGGAGCAGGCCCTCGTCAACCAGGACGTCGATCCCGGCCGGCCAGCGGCCGTTCCGGGAGTGATACGCGTTCACGGCCCCTCGGATCATCTTCAGATCGATCCGGACATGAAACTCCCGGACCTGGCGCTCGGCAATCGCCCGGGTCGTATCGTCGATCTCAGGATCCTCGTAAAGTTCCCGCCAGAGACGGTACGCCTTGCCCAGGTCTCCCGACCTGGCCACGGCGCCGGCGCGGTTGCGGGCAATGAGGTCCGGCGCTCCGGGAATCCCGGAAGCTTTTGCGAAATATTCGGATGCCTTGCCGAATTCGCCGGCATGGAAGCATTCCCATCCTGCGATGTAAGGCAGAATCCAGTCACCCGGGTTGCGCTCCATACCAAGATCCAGCAATCGCAGCGCACCCGGCAGATCACGGGCCTCCACCGAGAGGATCATCGCCCCCAGGGAATAGGCGTCGGTAAACCCGGGGTCCAGCTCGGCGATGACATTCCCGAATACATGTTCCACGTAGCGGAAGCGGTCCTCCCGCTCGTAATCGGAGTAATGCTGAATCGACCACAGGTAAACCAGATCCGCCACAAGGGCCGAGTGCCCCAGGCTGGCGATCTTGAGGTAGCGGCCGTTGGGCAGGTATAAAAGATCGTTATCGTCGCCGGTGTTCCCGACCTGGTGCAGCGATACCGCCCCCACCGAGGCGGCTGCGACTCCCAGAACCAGGGCTGCGATGGCGACGATCCGCTTCATGACGTCAGTTGAAATCCCGCCGCTCAAAAACGATACAAGCGACGGTCAGCACGGCCAGGGCGTAACCTGATCCGTAGAGCAGGGCCGACAACAGGTAGCCGTCCGGAAGGGCTCCTCCATGGACCGCCTGGGATTTGACGTTGAGGTATCCGAGGTTGGGGAGGGCCCAGTACAGGACATCGCACAGGGTTCGGCCGACTCCCTCGGGAAGCCTGGCTTTCAGCAGTTCGAAACTCCAGGTCAGGTGACCGGTGACGTATACCGCCGCCGTTCCAACCGCCGCCAGGATCGGGTTGGCGAAACTGCTGAACAGAAGGGCGAAGGCGGTCACCAGGGCCAGTTCCACAAAAATCATCAGGGCCGCCACAGGAATTCCCGTCATGGACTCGCCACGCACAACCAGGATCAGAAGCAACATCCCGGTCATCACCAGGACATTCATGACCAGGACCAGGAGGAGGCCTGCATATTTCCCGGCAACGAACTGCCAGCGCTGCACCGGGTTGGCCAGCAGGGTGTAGATAGTCCGTTTCTCGATTTCCTTGAATACCAGCGAAACGCCGACGAACACGGCGGTCAGTACCCCGAATATGGAGATAGCGGACAGACCCACATCCTTGATGATCCTGCCCTCTTCCCCCACCGTGAGCATGGACAGCAGGCGGGAGACCAGGATCAGGATCAGGGCAAACACGAGGATCAGGTACATGACCCGGTCCCGTACCGCCTCGCGAAAGGTGTTCAGGCCGATGGCCGCCACAGCCGCTCCGAAGTGGGCCGGACGCCTGTTGTTTTCAGCGTTCACGAGCCACCTCCTTCATGAAGAGGTCTTCCAGCGACTCACGCCGGGGCCAGACCGATACAACCTCCGCCGGACTCTCCGCCACCGCTGCCAGAAGTCGGCCCAGTTCGGCCACATCCGGAACCTTGACCATGACCTTCTCCCCGGAGGCGGAAGCGACCTCCCGGTCCCACGGGGACGGAACCTGCCCCCGTACGGCTACCTCGAACCAGCGGGGCTTGGATCGGACCATCTGGTCCAGTACTCCCAGATGGCGCAAACGTCCTTCAACGACGATCCCTACGCGGTCGCAGATCAACTCGGCGTCCTGAAGGATGTGGCTGGAGAAAAAGACGGTTTTGCCCGCCTCGCGCAGTTCGAGGATCAGATCCCGCACCTCCCGTCGTCCGATCGGGTCAAGACCGGACATCGGCTCGTCCAGGATCACCAGATCCGGATCGTGGAGTATCGCCTGGGCGAGACCCAGCCTCTGCACCATACCTTTGGAGAATTTCCGGAGCGCCTGGGACCGGCCGGCGTCCAGACCAACCCGTTCCAGGGTGGCCTCCACACGCCGGCGGCGCTCCGCCCGGCCGAACCCGTGAAGGCGTCCGTAGAAATCCAGGAATTCCGGAGCCGTCAGGTAATCGTAGAAATAGGGGTTTTCCGGGAGGAATCCGATCCTTGCCCGGGCAGAGACATCTGAAGGAGGCCTGCCGAACAACCGCACGGACCCGGCATCGGGCCTCAACAGACCGATCATCGCCTTGAGGGTCGTTGTTTTGCCGGCGCCGTTGGGACCGAGCAGACCGAAAATTTCGCCCCGGCCCACGGAAAGATCGAGGCCGGAAACAGCTACTTTTCGCCCCAGGCCCAGATGTCCCTTGAAACTCTTCACCAGGCCGCTGATCTCAATGACAGCAGATTCCGCCATACACCCCAATCTCCTCCTGGGCATTCCTCAGAGTCATCAAAGGTGATTTAATTCATTCTTCGGCGAGATGCAAGCTTTCGGCGATTTCCAGCCCGTCCAGGATCGCCCGCTCCATGTACGAGTAGGTCCAGGCTCCGTATCTTCCTATCAGGTGAACGCCGTGGGCCTTGAGCGCCGGGACCAGTTCGGCCATCGCCTGCTGCCGGCTGCGATCAAAGATGACGTACCCCGGATCGACCCGCACCAGGTCCCGGACCAGGACCTTGTCTTCGGGGAGAAGCAGGCCGGCATCGAGCAGGCCTCGTTCCATGGTGGAGGCCAACTGTTCAGGATCGTAGGGCTCATCCTTCCGGAGGCCCATCTCCACATACATGGAAGAAGTGCCTGGAGGAGCCACCGCGTCGGAAAAATTCGACGGAAAACCGGCCCGGTAGAACGGCACGTCGTCGTCGGGGTAGTAGATCCAGTGCGCCCCGTCACCCATCCCCTCCCGTGCCACGCCCAAATTCAGGCAGGCGACCACCGAAGCGTCCAGCCGGGGCGCCTGGGAAGGCCAGTCCGTGTCACCGCCGCGGGCCATGGCGAGAAACGCCGGGAGAGGCGCCGTGACGACCAGCTGGTCGTAAGCCAGCCGCTCTCCCGATGCCAGGGTGACCTTCCGCGCTTCAAGGTCCACCACAGCTACCGGGCAATCGCAGCGCAGGTGCTCTACCCGACGGGCCAGCGCCTCGGGCAGGACCCCGATACCCCCGCTGGCCGGATATCGGAACGTGGCGTTGTATCCCATGCCGGTATTCGGAACGCCGGTTGCGCCCCGGACCACCTCATCCAGGTTCGGCTTCGGCACAGCCCAGGAGACCCAGTCGGCCGTCATGTCTGCCGGACGCCGCCGGAACAGCTTTTCGTTGTACGGGAACATGAATCCGTCACAGATCCCCCGCCCGAACACCGCCAGCGCCCAGTCCTCAAACGATGTGGCCGGATCGTCCGGCACCTCTCCGTCGAGGGTCTTGACGAACTCGACAACGCATCGCGCCACGAAATCCGGCGGCAAGCCGTGGAGGTTGGCCTGGTAAGGGAACGGCAGCGTCACACCCCGGGAACGGATGACCGCCTTGCGGACCGTTTCCGCCAACCCTCCGGGCAGAAGATCTTCCACCAGCCGGATCGCCCGAGGGTCTCTGAGGTGGAGCAGGTGGCCGGTATAATCGAAGATGAAGCCATCGATCTCCCGGGAGCGACACAGTCCGCCCGGCGTGCTTTCGGACTCCAGCACGACATGCTCGGCGGCTCCCAGATGATAGGCGGTGGACAGGCCGGCAAGACCGCCCCCGATGATCACAATCATACGACCCTCACAGCCATCAAAGACTCATGTCGATCCGTTTGAACAGCACGGCGCAGATCAAGGCCGCCACCGCCAGCCCGCAGAGCACCGCCAGGGCCTGGTCACGGGAACCGAGGCTCATGGCGATGGCGGCAACGCCAAGCAACGCCGTGACTGCGTAGGAGATCACAACCGTTTGACGGGTTGAGAATCGCCATTTTCGAAGACGGAGCGCCACATGGTCCGGGCTCCCCAGCATCACCGACATTCCACGGCGGTACCGGATGTACATGACGAACAGCATGTCGAACAGCGGAACTCCGAGGATGATCGCCGGGGCCAGGGCGGCCACCGTATTGCGCTCGGTATAGGCGTTGTTCATTGCCAGGGCGCCTAGAAGCAGCCCGATGAACAGGGCGCCGGAATCTCCCATGTAGATCCGTGCAGGCTGGAAGTTGTATTTCAGGAACCCGGCACAGGCGCCGGCGAGAGCGGCCAGTATCACCGCTGCCGTTATCAGCCCTCCCAGGTGGGCCATCACCAGGAGCGCCAGAGCGGCAATAATCGCCGTACCTGCGGACAGGCCGTCCATGATGTCGATCAGGTTGAAAGCATTGGTAACCGCCAGCAGCCACAGGATCGATACAGGCAGGGAGATCCAGAGCGGCAGGATGACCAGCTGGATGAAGATACCTGACTTGAGGAGAACAACCACCGCCACCAACTGGCCTGCAAGCTTGGTCCACGGCCCGATCTGACCCAGGTCATCCACCAGGCCGATCACCACCAGAATCGATCCTGCCAGCAGGATCCCCAGCACCTGGCCATCGAATTTCACCGTGCCGGCCAGAGACAACAGGAACGCCAGGTAGATCGCCAGTCCGCCGAGGTACGGCACCGGCCGGCGGTGCCCCTTGAGCGCACCGTCCGGAGCATCCACAATCCCGAATTTCAGGGCCGCGTTCAGCATCCTCGGAGTCAGGCCCAGAGAAAAGATCGCCGCCAGGATGAATGCAAGCAGGTAGGTCAGCCAGGGACTCAACGCGTTGTTTCTCCTTCCGCAGGAAAACCTTATATCAGATCCGGCGTCACCGGGTGGTTTGCTCTATCCGACGGACCAGCGCAGCGTCCCGGACCGGGTCCAGGTCCAGCATTACCGATGCGTACTCGTTCTCCTTCAGATCGCCGGAGGCCGCCTTCGCATGGGCCAGCGCTTCCTCCCGCAACGACTTCGCACGGGGAACTGCAGCGCTGCCGTCCCGGGCAAGGATCGCCATCGCCTTCAGCAGCAGAGGCGGGACCGAAGCTGGTTCCAGGGCCAGGACCCGGTCGGCAGCGTCGACGGCGCCATGGGGATCGGAAACCGTAAGGAGGAAATCGCCGGCCTCCATCGGGATCATTGCCAGGTAAGGGGCCAGATTTTCAGCTGTACGGTAATGCAAAAGCGCCCTCTCCCGGGACGCCTGGTCCCGGAACAGCTCCCGGCAGCCCCTGGCCTCGATCCTGGCCAGCCTGCGGCGCAGTCCGGCGTCACCGGGGTGAAGCCGCACCGCCTCCTCGCCATGGACCCGGGCAACCTGGTACGCCGGGAGGGTCAAGGGTCCCCGGGGCATCCAGCTTTCCGCCAGCGCCATGCGGATGTACGGCTGGATGCGGTTGTACCGAACCGCCTCCTGCAGTTCGGCTCGCGTCGGCGCCCTGTCCCGCCCATCGGTCAACCGGTAGGCCAGATACGGACCGACATCGGCGGCGATGAACGTTATCAACAGCACGGCACAGCCGAGGATACTGCTGGGCCGTACAGATCCCCTCCCGTCGCAACGTACACGTAACCGCTCCTCCCGGGGATCTGTACGGCCTAGCAGGCCTCCCAGGAGTGCCGCCGCCGTCAGGTACACCGCAGGGCTGTGGGACAGGTTCTGGAACGCGGAATGGGCCAGGAGCGCCAGGAGAGCGGCGACCGCTCCCGCGGAAGAGGGCGGCAGAGCGCCTGATTTCCTGCGGTTCCGGATCAGCCTTGCCGACCCCAGCAGAACCAGCAGCAGCAGCACGGCTCCCGGGACGCCGCATTCAGCCGGCAGCCGCAGCCAGTCGGAGTGGGAGTTGGAATACAGATGGTCGTAAGACAGAACCCCTTCGCCGTCGGGGAACTGGTAGCGGCGGGCGTTCCAGTCGAACTGGTTCGGACCGACTCCAAGCCAGGGATGGTCCGACGCCATGGCGATGGCGCCGTTCCAGATGCCGACGCGGTGCAGGGAGAAACGGTCCGGTCCACGGAATCTTTGCGCCATCGCCCCGGCCACTACCACGCCGGCCAGCGTCATTACCGCGACGGCGGCGATCCGTTCCCGGCGTTGCATGCTGCGCCACGCAACCAACAACAGGTAGAGGGTGCCGGCGCCCAGGCCGACAAAGGCGCCTCTGGAACCGGACAGTACCAACCCGCCAAACAGGATCATAAGGGCGGAGCCGTGAAGAAAGCATTCCCGCCTGGACGGACGCTGGTCCCGGCTGCCGGCCAGGATCAGGAGCGCCGCCGTCAGCCAGGCCGCGAGATCGTTCGGGTTGAAAAACGTGCCGGCGGACCGCCATTCGTCGTGGCCCAGGCGACGAAACAGAACGTAGCCAACCTGCAGCAGCGCCGCCACCGGTAGAACGTAGGCGAAACGCTTCAAAAACGGACCGCCGCCACGGAACGCCAGCCAGGCGACGCCGAGGAAGACGGCCAGTTCAAGGGCCGCGGTGAACGCTCCGTAGCTGTAGACCGCCGTTGAGGCCCCGGCGATGACCGTGGCAAGGAATGCGATCAAAGGCCATAGAACCGAACGATGGATTGTATCGACAGGGGTGGGTGACCACAGTTCGAACCCGACCAGCCCGACTACGGCAAGGTGGACCAGCAGCATCGCCTCCGGAGCGACGCCCCCTCCCCCCAGCGTTCCCGCCGCCAGGAGTCCTGCCAGGATCCACGGCATGAACGACCTAGTCACCGGGCAAACCCCCCTGCACTACCTGGCCCAGACCGGCCGCCCGGCCCCGGTAGTCCAGGTCCACCGGGTACAGCCGGGCCGCTTCAAGGGCATCGGACCAGGCACCGGTCAGGTCACCGCTCTGTTGCCGCGCCAGGGACCGAAGCCCACGGGCCGAAGGGCGGAACGGCGCCAGTCGGATGACCGCATCCGCTTCGGCCACAGCTTCGGGAAAGCTGCCCCCTGCAAGGTGCAACCGGACCTTGAGGAGCCGGGAGTCCGGATCCCAGGGCGCCAATGCCACGGCCCGTTCTGCAAACTCAAGAGCCGGGACCGGTTCGGAACGGGCTTCGGCCGCCAGGGCGTCGAGACGGGCGTTGGAGGCCAGCCCGCCAAGGGCTGTCACGACTGCGGCGAGAACGACCACCGCCAGGGACGCCGTTTCCAGACCTTGGGGCCGATGCCCCTGCTTCTTGTCCTCCGTTCCGATCAGGGTTCCCAGGAGGAGCGCCGCCATCCACAACAAGGAAGGCATGTACGCCGTATAGTCGGCCAGGTTGTGGATGGCGAAAGCGGCCAGGCCGATTGCGGCTCCGCTGCGCCATGTCGGCGATGTCGATCGCCTGTGCCGCTCACCGGCCAGGGGCGCCATGAAAAGCACAAAGAACAGGACCGTCAACATGGAGCCGGCGGGGATCCCGAATTCCGCCGCAAGTTCCATGGGAAGGTTATGGACATGCATCGATTCGTTGTCGCCTGCCATGCGATATCCCGGGTAGCGCTCGCCGTACCCGCCGGGGCCGACGCCGATCCATGGATGATCCGCCGCCATCTCCCCGGCTATCCGGATATTGCCGGCCCGGAGACGGAGAGGATTGTTGCCGTGGTCAGGATTGAGAATCTCCGCTCCCCGCAGCAGCGCCAGCAGGACTCCTCCTGTCACGACTACCAGGACAGCCACCAGCAACAGTCTTCTGGCGCCTGTGGACCCCAGCCCGATCAGGCCGGCCAGCGCCAGCGCCACCGCCAGGGAGATCAGTGCCGTGGCCGACGCGGCGGAAACAAGTCCACCGACCTGCAGCAATGCAGCCAGGGAAAACAAGGCTCGATTCCTGCCCCCGGCCTGCCGGGCCAGGACCAGCGTAACCGGCAGCGCCAGCGCCATGAACCCACCCAGTGCGGCGGGGGTGCTGAACGTCCCAAAGGCCCGCCCGTCCAGGACCCGGTCCAGGATCTGCTGGTGGTAGGCGATGTCGGTCCGTTGCGCCAACTCGGCGGCCAGCCGCGGGAGGGTCCAGAACCGTTGCACCAGACCATGGAGTCCGGCCAGAGCTCCGGCCAGGGCCAGGGTCCCGGCGATCCAGCCCTCGGTTCGGTTCCCTGTGACCAGCCTCGCCGCCCCAAAACCTGCCGCCAGTGCCAGAACCCAGACCGCCAGTGGACCGATCGCCTTGCCGGGTGCGGCGGAGACCAGGATGATCGGCCAGGAGAGGGCGGCCAGCAAAAGGAGGGCCTTGCTCAGCACGGGAGCCGGACGGGTGGCGGACGCCTGGAGGGCCAGGAGTGCGATCAGAGCGGCGCAACCTGCAGCAGACTCACCCCGTGTCTCGGGTGGAGCCAGGGCCAGCGCCAGGATCAGGCTGCACGGCAGGAGGATCGGGAGCGTGGACGAAGCGGAACGGGGTTCGGCCACTCCCGGCATCACTCCGGAGAAGCGATGAACATCCCGTCACTCAACAGGATATCCAGGTTGTAGTCGCCCCGGGTCCCGAGGTTGATGTCGGCGCCGTCAACCCCGTCCTTGCCATACGATTCCAGAGAATAGGCGCTGGCCGACGCGGTGTATATCATCGGGTTGGACCAGTGGTCGGCCTGGGGAACCACATTGATCTGGTAGGGAACGAGCAGCGGCGCGATGGCAGTCAGGTCGCCCTGGGGAACCCTGCCCACGTCAACCTGGTACGCCTCGATCGCCTTGGAGACCGTTCTCATATCCGCCATGGTGGCCCTCTGTTTGGCCCGGTCCAGGGCGGAGAACAGAGCGACGATGGCAAGGGCGGCCAAAATGCCCAGAATGACGAGAGTGACCAGCAGTTCGATCAGCGTGAAGCCTCTCTGTTTTAGTTCCCACCGTGCCTCGCGGCGCATCTGTATTCTCCCCGGGAGCCCGTCTCCCGTGCCACATCCGAAGTGAATCATGTCCCATCGGGATAATCAACACCCGGAAGATCATCAGCATAAAAAAACGGCGGGAGCATTGGCTGCCCCCGCCGCATCATCAGCATGTTCCAACCGCAAGCTCGAGCTTACTGCTGGGCGCCTTCCGGCCACTGCACGAACTGCCCGTTGACAAACCAAATGTCATCGGAGAAGTTGCCTGTCGCGCCACCTACGTAACCGTCGTTGGCCGCGCCCTTGGCGTAGGCCTGCAAGCTGTACTCGGCTCCGGTTGTAGAGTCATAGTCCATCGTGCCCTGCCAGCCGTCAACGAGCGGGAGGACTTTGATGTACAGCGGCGTCAGGGAGGTGGACACGGCAGCCAGGGTGCCGCCTACGGGGTAGATGTTGGAGTCGATGGCGTACGATTCAACGGCGGTGCCGATGGAACGCATGTCTGCCATGGTCCTCTTCTGCTTGCCCCGGTCAATCGCGTTCAGCAGGTTCGGGATCGCGATGGCGGCGATGATACCGATAATCGCGACCACGATCAGAAGCTCGATAAGTGTAAAACCTTTAGAATTTCTAATTTTCATGTTCCGGCCTCCTTTCAAGGTCCGCCCCTTCCTAGAGCAACCCTGATGCCAACTATTCAATATTCGATGCCAATCATCTCTAACCAATTAAAAACAAAGAGTTTGTTTTAGTTTTACGTTTTGGAGTCACAGTTTTCATCTGTAGGAATAAGCAGATTATCCTTCAAAATTGACAACTCTTTGTCAGCCACTGACACGATTTGTCAATCTGTGGACCGTTCATTCTACCTCGCAACGGTCCCTGAATCACCGTCGGAGGAGAACGTAGGCGCCGAACCGCCGTCACGGCCCGTCAAATCGTACTTTTTCGCAAAGTACCTGAAGGAACGGAATGTCATGCCCAGCATCTCCGCCGCCTTGGTCTGCACTCCGCCGACCCGCTCCATCGCCTCCACCATGTACTTACGCCGGAGTTCTTCAAGGTGTCTATCCAGATCGACGCCTCCGTCCGGCAATCGTACGGAATCGTCACCACCCCGGCTCACGCCTGAGCGGACTTCCGGGGGCAGGCTGTCCGGGATAATGGCGGGGCCGGCTTCCAGCGCCACGGCGCGCTCAATGACATTTTCCAGCTGCCGTACGTTCCCGGGCCAGCTGTACGCTTCCAGGAACTCCATCGCTTCCTTGCTGATCGCCTCCACCGGCTTTTCGATGAGAACGCGGTACTTTTCCAGGAACTGTTCCGCCAGGGCCGGAATGTCCTCCGGTTTTTCACGGAGGGCCGGCATCTTGATCGGGATAACGTTTATGCGATAGAACAGATCTTCCCGGAAGGTCTTGTCCTGAACCATCTGCTCCAGATCCTGGTTGGTGGCGGTGATGACCCGGACATCTACTGCCGTCTCCTCCGTGCCGCCTACTTTGCGGATTTTCCGCTCCTGCAGCACCCGGAGAAGTTTGATCTGCATAGCCGGCGAGGTTTCTCCGATCTCGTCCAGGAAGATGGTCCCGGCATCGGCGACCTCGAAGAGGCCTTTCTTGGTGCCGGCGGCGCCGGTGAACGAACCTTTCATGTGTCCGAACAGTTCGCTTTCCAGCAGTTCATCCGGCAGCGCGCCGCAGTTGATGCTGACGAACGGCGCCCCGGCGCGACTGGAGTTGTGATGGATCGCCCGGGCGATCAGTTCCTTGCCCGTACCCGACTCGCCTGAAATCATGATGGTGCTGTTGGTATTGGCCACCCGCTTGATGAGCTGGAAGATATCCCGCATCTTGATGCTGCGCCCGACCAGATCACCAAACTTGAATTTCCCCTTGATTTCTTCCCGGAGGTCCTTGTTCTGTACCTTCAGGTTGGCGTTCTCGTGGACCAGGGCCTTTCGATCCAGGGTCCGCTTCACAACCATCTTCATCTCTTCAAGGTCGAACGGCTTTTCAACGTACCAGGCGGCTCCGTTGTTCAACGCCTCTATGGCGGTGTCCTTGGTGCCGTATGCAGTCATCATGAGCACCTCGGTATCCGGCGACTTCTTTTTGGCGTAATTGAGAAGCTCCAGGCCGGTCATCCCGGGCATGGAGATATCGCTGATCAGGATGTCGAACCGTTCCCCCTTCGCCAGAATGTCCCGGGCCAATATTGCCGATTCCGCCGCCTGGACTTCGTAATTTTCCTTGCGAAGCATCATGGCGAGGAGATCCCTCATGCTCTTTTCGTCTTCCACCACCAGAATCCTGCTCACAGTCTTGCCCCCCCGGCGGCGTAGGTCCGTTCCATGGCAGAAGAGCCCTTAACAGGTTCACAGGTCCCGGGGATGTCGATAACCACGCTGGTTCCCCCACCCGGGCTGCTTTCCACTCCGATTCTGCCTCGATGTTCTTCAATCAGCCGGTACACGATCGCTGCCCCCAGTCCGTTGCCCTGGCGAAAAGAGCTTTGGAAAGGCTGGAAGTACTGCTCCATCTCCTGATCGCTCATACCTCTGCCTTCATCGGTGAAGCGGATACGGATGAGGCCCTCACCTTCCGGCACCTCGAGATGGATGGAGAGCGTTCCGCCTTCGGGCATCGCCTTCAGGGCGTTGGTGGCAAGATTCCAGAAAACCTGCTTGAGGCGGTTGACATCCACCTCGGCTTCTATCCGGGCTTCCTGGAATACGGTTTGAATGCGGTGGTCGCTCCCGAACTCCGCGCTCTTGGTCAACAGCTTGATGTTGTCCTGAAACAGACGCACAAGGTCGGAGCGCTCCGGGGTGAATCGTCCCGGACGGGCGAAGGTCAGGAAGTCCCGGATGACCTGGTCCAGTCGGAGAGACTCCCTCATGATGATGTCCATCAACTCGGTGGTCTCGGCATCAGGCGCGGTGTTGGACCGCAGGTACTGCACCGAACCGCTGATCGCCGCCAGAGGGTTCCTCAATTCATGGGCCATGCCGGCCGCCATCTCACCCAGGGCGGCCATCCTCTCCTTGAGACGGACCTCCTGTTCCAGGGCCTGGATGTCCGTCAGATCCTGGAAAATAAAAATGAAACCCAGGGGGTTCCCCATCCGATCGTAAAGATTGGACGCTGCGATACCGAGGAAGATCTTGTCACCGGATGTGGTTGGAAACCACTCTTCGAAGCGGAACCGGCGGTTCGCCAGCAGTTGCTTGCGAAGCTCGTGCAGGAAGCCTGGCTGAAGGGAGAACAACTTCTCCACGGGCCAACCCAGCACATTCCTGGAATTGTGCCCGGTGATCGCCGCCCCGCCCCGGTTCATGAAATTGACCTGACCCGACATGTCGGTGGTAACCAGTCCGGAATTGATCGATTCGATGATATTTTCGTTGAGGGCCTGTAACCGGGCAACCGCCCCGCGACGTTCGGCCAGTTCATCACCCTGGGTGCGCAGGCGCTCGGAAAGGTAGGACGCAAGCACCGCCACGGCCAGGAACGCCACGAGATGAACCACCAGGAAATAGACCGTTGCACGCGGCTCGGTCTCGGGCACCATGTCCATCAGCCGCCCCAGGGGCGCCCAGCGGCTGCCTGCCGTGCCCATGACGGCGTACAGCATCCAGCAGCCTGCGGCGGTTATCAGCCCTCCCTTGCGGTAATGCAGCATGGCGGCAACGGTGATCGGGAGGAGATAGAGGAAGGACATCGGGCTGTCCATCCCGCCGGTGATGCCGACGAAGCCGCTAACGACCAGAGCGTCACCGGCGATCTGCAGATAGGCGAAAGACCTCCTCCCGGAAATCCAGCGCTCCAGAAATGCATACAACAGGACCATGCCGTACGCGACGGCTGCCAGTAGGAACAGCGGCTGCAGGGTACGGACCGGAGTGAACAGCAGCTCGATGGTGAAAGCCGATACCAGCAGGGTGGAAATAGTCACCACCCTGAGGATCATCAGCCATCGAAGCTGCCGTCCTGTCTCCGTTCCTTTCATGCCCCCGGAACCTGCCGCCTAGCCGATCTTGCTGATCAGGGTGAACATCGGCATGTACATGGAGATCACGATGCCGCCGATGACGATACCCAGGAACAGGATCATGATCGGTTCCAGAAGGGCCAGAAGGTTGGCCGTAGCCTCATCCACCTCATCCTCGTAAAAGTCGGCGATCTTGTTGAGCATGGTCTCGAGTGCGCCGGTCTGCTCACCTACAGCGACCATCTGAACGACCATTCCCGGGAACACGGCGCTGTTCTTCAGCGGCTCGGAGATGGTCTTGCCTTCCTCCACACTGTTGCGCGTGCTGACGATGGCATCTTCCACGATGGAGTTGCCGGCAGTCTTGGCGGTAATGTCCAGCGCATCCAGGATCGGAACACCGGAGGACACGAGGGTTCCCAGGGTGCGGCAGAACCGCGCTACGGCGATCTTTTTAAGGACATTGCCCAGAACCGGAATTTTCAGCAGCAGCCCGTCCAGCACCCGCTTGCCCTTATAGGTCTTGTGGTAGCGGTTGAGGAAGAAGATGATCAGTCCGATGGACAGGAAAACCAGCCACCAGAACGACCCTATGAATTTGGATGCCGCAATGGTGATCCGGGTCGGGAGAGGCAGTGTTGCGCCCAGGCCTTCGAACAACGTGGCAAAGGTCGGGATGACTTTCCAGAGGATGACCCAGACAACACCGACGGCGATCAGGATGACCGCAACCGGGTAGATCATCGCCGAGCGAACGGCGGCCCGCAATTTGACGATTTTCTCGATGTACAGGGAGAGCCGCTGGAGGATCGTATCCAGGATACCTCCGGCCTCGCCGGCTGCCACCATGTTGGCGTACAGGGCATCGAACGCCTTGGGATGTTTGCGAAGGCCATCGGCAAGGCTGGAGCCCTGCTCCACATCCTGACGCACCTGGAACAGGATTTTCTGGAAGGTCCGGTTGTCCTGCTGGGCCCCGAGGATCTCCAGGCACTGCACCAGGGGCAGACCGGCATCGATCATCACCGAGAACTGCCTCGTGAATATCGCGATTTCCTTCTGGCTGATCCCGCCGCCTCCCAGTTTCGGGAGGGCGAACTCCTTACCTTTCTCAGTAACCCCGGTTACGAGGATGCTCTGTTTTCGCAGGTTTGAGATGGCCGCTTCCTTGCTTTCGGCAACAAGAACGCCTTCCTGAACCTTTCCGCCTCGGGTGCGGCCTTTCCACGTGTAGTTGGGCACGGTCGTATCCTCCTGCCTCCGCGATCAGCGGGTTTTGCTCCGTACGGGCTGGGGGCCCGACTGGTGCAGCGCTCCGGCGCCGCGGTTGATCATCTCCTGCAACTCATCCGGGTTGGAGGAGGTGGAAAGCGCAAGTTCAAGGCTGATATCGCGCTTGAAATACAGGCTGGCCAGACTCTGATTGAAAGTCTGCATGCCGTACTTGGCCTGTCCGACCTGCATGGCCGAATAGATCTGGTGAACCTTGTCTTCCCGGATCAGGTTCCGGATCGCCGAGTTGGGGATCAGGATTTCCATGGCCAGGGCCCGGCCGTGGCCGTTCTGTTTCGGGAGCAGCGCCTGACACATGACCCCTTCCAGAACCAGTGAAAGCTGGGCCCGGATCTGGGATTGCTGGTGAGGGGGGAAGACGTCGATGATCCGGTTGATGGTCTGTGCCGCCGAGTTGGTGTGCAGCGTCCCGAAGGTCAAGTGGCCGGTTTCGGCGATTCGAAGGGCGGATTCGATGGTTTCGAGATCCCGCATCTCACCGATGAGGACAACGTCCGGGTCCTGCCGCAGGACCGACTTCAGGGCGTTGGCGAACGACTGGGTGTCCGCCATCAACTCGCGCTGGTTCATGAGGCAGTGTTTATGGGCGTGAAGGTACTCGATCGGATCTTCGATGGTGACGATATGCTCATGACGTTCGCTGTTGATCTTGTCGATCATGGCCGCCAGGGTCGTGGACTTACCCGAACCGGTCGGACCGGTCACCAGAACAAGGCCACGCGGCTTCTCGCACAACGAATTGACGATCTCCGGCAGACCGAGCTCCTTGGTGCCCTTGATCTCCCAGGGGATCGTGCGGAATGCGCCTGCCACGGCGCCACGCTGGAAGAACACGTTGGCCCGGAATCGTGCCAGTCCTTTGACCCCGAAGGAGAAATCCAGCTCCAGGCTGTCTTCGAACCGGTGTTTCTGATTGTCGGTCAGCACGCTGTAGACCAGATTCTTGGTCTCCGGCGCCGTCAAAGGCGGCACCTGCAGCGGCACCATCTTGCCGTCAATCCGTATCTGCGGCGGCGAGTTTGTGGTTATGTGGAGGTCTGTACCCCCCTGGTCGACCAAAGTTTTAAGAAGCTGGTGAATCGTAACGCCCATTGGCCGCCTCCACTTAAAGTACTGTTTCCCGGACAACCTCTTCCACGGAAGTCGCTCCGGCCCGGATCTTCTCCAGACCGGACATACGGAGGGTGATCATCCCCTCCTCAATCCCCTTGCGGCGCAACTCCATGGCGGACGCGCCGGACAGGACCAGTTCCCGGACATCCTCCGAGACCTCGAGGACCTCGAACAGTCCGACCCGGCCGCGATAGCCGGTGTTGTTGCAGTTGCCGCAGCCCCGGCCCTTGTACAGCTGGACGCCGGGTGCGGTTTCTTCCGAAAAGCCGATATCGGTCAGTGCCTGCACCGGCATCTGGATCTCTTCCTTGCATTCCTTGCAGATTCGGCGCACCAGCCTCTGGGCGCAGATCAGGTTTACCGATGTGGCTACCAGGAACGGCTCGATACCCATGTTCATCAAACGGTTGATGGTGGACGGGGCGTCGTTGGTATGGAGGGTCGACAGCACCAGGTGACCGGTCAGGGCCGCCTTGACCGCTATCTCAGCGGTCTCGAAGTCCCGGATCTCACCAACCAGAACGATATTCGGGTCCTGGCGAAGGAACGACCGAAGCGCCGCGGCGAAGTTCAGGCCGATGGCGTCCTTGGTCTGCACCTGGTTGATGCCGTGGAGGTTGAACTCCACCGGATCCTCGGCGGTCATGATGTT
>JACXWD010000110.1 GCA_014764515.1 Candidatus Polarisedimenticola svalbardensis
AAACCGGTGGACCGCAGGGCCGACATCTGGTCGTTCGGCGCCGTGCTGTACGAGATGCTCACCGGAAACAAGGCGTTCGCCGGGGAAACCATCACCGACATGATCGCCTCGGTTGTCAAAGAAGACCCGGACTGGTCCAAACTGCCGGCCGATCTTTCCCCCAGTGTGGTCCGGACCCTGCAGCGCTGCCTGGCGAAAAAACGAAGGGAACGGTTCCGGGATATCGGCGACGTGCACTGGGATCTTACGCATCGTGACGAGTCGGACCAGCAGGAAACGGCACTGCCGATTGCCGGGATGTTCCGCTCGCCCTGGGCTTTGATCACCGCAGTGCTGGCGTTGCTGCTGGTCGGTGCGTTGATGGGGCGGATGTTCGGAACCAGCGGCAACGGCAAAACCGACACCGGCTCGAAGCAGACCTTCCACGTGGAAATCGTGCTGCCCGACGACGCGCCGGTGGCCATCGGCAGTTTCCTGCCGGCCATGACCTGGATCCCCGACGAGTCGGGCATCGTGTACGTCGGCCTCAAGGACGGCACCCGCAGGCTGTACGTACGGAAGCTGGACGATCCGGTTCCAGCAGAACTTCCAGGCACCGAGGGGGCGGAAGGTCCGTTCGTGTCGCCGGACAGCCAGTGGATCGGGTTCTACGCCGAGTTCGCCCTGTGGAAGGTGCCGGTGGCCGGCGGAACCCCCAGTGTGATCTCCCCGGTGCGGGATTACCGGGGCGGCGCCTGGGGGCCAGGCGACCGGATCGTGTTCGCTGACGGCCAGGGGGTCACACTGCAGCAGATCGATGCCGCCGGCGGCGCCATCACCCCGTTGACTGCGTTCCAGGACGACGAGTGGAGCCACCGCTTCCCCAGCTTCCTTCCCGACGGCGACACCGTGCTGTACTGCGCCCAGGCCGGGCCGGATTTCCATTACGAGAAAGGGCACCTGCGGGCGTACTCGATTTCCGAAGACCGCACCGTCAAGCTGGAGGGTACCGGCTGCGACGCCGCCTACGCCGAGCCGGGCAGGCTGCTGTACATCCAGGGCGGCGACCTGACTGCGGTGCCGTTCGACCTGGAACGGTTGACGATCACCGGCCCGCCGGAAACGATGGTCCGGGATGTGGCGATCCAGATCAACACCGGCGCCTCCCAGTACGCCGTGTCACCGGCGGGGAACATCGCCTTCGCCCACGGTTCGTCCCTGGGGGACGTGGTGGACGTCACCCGGATCGACCGCCAGGGCACACGGAGCAGCATCGCCGTGCTGGATGGCGTGCACCGCACGCCCAGGCTGTCACCGGACGGCAGGCAACTGCTGATCACCGGGATCGGCGAGAACATCACCGGGATCTGGAAGCTGGAGGTCGCCACCGGTGTGCACCGCAGGATGGCGCTGGACGCAGAAAGCTACACTTGGGAGCCGGACGGCAACCGGGTGATCTACGCGACTTCCGACCAGACTCCCGGCGACCAGAAACTGTTCCGCACAGCCGCGGATTTCTCCGGTGTACCGGAATCTCTTTTCCATTTGCCGGAACTGAGGCTGACCGACGCAGGGCGGGACGGCCGGTTGGCCATGACGGTGGACGGGAACATCTACACCCTGCCGGACGGCGGATCGGAACTGGAGCCGTTCCTTGAAACCGAAGCGGCCGAGACCGGGCTGCGGTTTTCGCCGGACGGGAGGTTCGTAACCTACGTCTCCGACGAGACCGGGCGGTACGAGGTGTACGTGGCCGAGTTCCCCGGCCCTGGTGGGAAACGGCAGATCTCCAACGACGGCGGCAGGCAACCGATCTGGAGCCAGGACGGCAGCGAGATCTTCTTCCGGTCCCGGCGGCGGCTGCTGGCGGTGCCGGTACGAACCAGTCCGTCGTTTGAAGCCGGCGGCCAGCAGGAACTGTTCCTCGGTCCGTACGAAGGGGTGCTGGGGCAACAGGGCATTCCGAACTACGACGTGGCCGCCGATCGCCAGAGCTTCATCATGCTGGCCAGCCCGGAACTGCAGGAGAGCCAGAGCAGAGTAGGGTTGTTGCTGAGAAGATAAGATGGGGACAGTCCCCTTTGGGGACAGTCCCCGGGGCGAAAAGGGGCCTGACCCCTTTTTTCGTGTACAATCCGCGCCATGTCTTTTGAACCGAACACCGAATTGCTGCATTACCGCCTGATCGAGAAGATCGGTGAGGGCGGGATGGGCGTGGTCTGGAAAGCTCTCGACACCACCCTGGATCGGGAAGTGGCGATCAAGATCCTGCCTGACGACGTGGTGCACAACACCACCCGTATGGCCCGGTTCGAGCGGGAAGCCAAGGCGGTTGCCGCTCTCGCCCACCCCAACATCATGTCGGTGTTCGAATTCCGCAGCGAAGGCGACACCGTATTCATGGTTACCGAGCTGCTGGAAGGCCGCTCCCTCCGGGAAGCGTTGGCTGAAGGACCGCTGCCGGCACGGAAGGCGGCGGAGATCGCCCGGCAGGTCGCCCGGGGTCTTGCAGCAGCCCATGCCAAGGGGTTCGTCCATCGTGACCTGAAACCGGAGAACATCTTCGTCACCGATGAAGGACGAGCCAAGATCCTGGACTTCGGTCTGGCCGCCACGTCAGGATTCGGCAACAGTAGCCAGACTGATGAAGCCCACACGCCTACCGCCACCGTGCTGACCTCTCCCGGTTCGGTGATGGGCACTGTCGATTACATGTCGCCTGAACAAGCCAGGGGGGAAGAGGTCGACCATCGCTCGGACATCTTCTCCCTGGGAGCGTTGCTCTACGAAATGGTCACCGGCGTCAAACCGTTCCGGCGGGACTCGGCGCCGGAAACCCTCACCGCCGTGTTGCGGGAAGATCCGACGCCCCCGTCCACCGACAGCGTTTCCGAAACCCGGATGCCGGCTGGTCTCGAACGGGTGGTCATGCGTTGCCTGGAGAAGCTGCCTGCCGAACGGTTCCAGTCGGCCAGCGACCTGGCGTTTGCAGTGGAAAACGCCCTGGGCACGACTTCGACCTACTCCACGGAAATGCCGGCCATGGCTGCCGCGCCTTCCGGTCGGCGATACAAGTTGTGGCTGTTACCGGTGCTGGGGCTGTTGCTGTTGGCGGCCGGCGTGCTGCTGGGGCGCGGGGCCGGCGAAAGCGACGGCGGCAACGCGAACTACACCCAGTTGACCTACCGTGAAGGGGCGATCGCCAGCGCCCGGTTCGCAGCCGACGGCACGGTGGTGTACTCCGCCGCCTGGGACGACCGTCGCCAGCAGCTGTATACCGTGCACCAGGGCAGTCCCGAGTCCCGGCCGCTGGGAGTGGAAGATGCGGAGATCCTCTCGATCTCCAGCAAGGGTGAGCTGGCGCTGCTGCTGCAGCCCCGGTTCCGGACCGGCTGGTCGCCTATCGGCACCCTGGCCCGCATGCCCCTGGGCGGCGGCGCGCCTCGCAAACTGCAGGACCTGGTGGCCTGGGCTGAATGGGATCCGGAGGGCAACGATCTGGCGATCGTGCGGGTGGAGAACGGCAACTCGATCCTGGAGTATCCACCTGGCACCGAACTGTACAGGACTGCCGGCTGGATCGGCGATCTCAGGTTCGCGCCGGACGGCAGCAAGCTGGCCTTCGCCAACCATCCCGGGCTAGGTGACGATCGGGGCTACATCTCGGTGGTGGACCTCAAGGGCAACGAGCGGCAAGTCGGTGAGACATGGAGTTCGCTGCGAGGAGTGGCGTGGTCCCCGGACTCCCAGGAGGTTCGGTTCACAGCCGGCCGCACCGGCACCATCCGCGGGATCCACGGAATCGACCTGGACGGCAACATCCGGGTGATCTCCAGTGCGCCGGTGGATATGCGCCTCCACGACATCGACGCCGACGGCCGCTACCTGATCAGCCGCAACACCGCTGCCCGGAAGATCTTCGGCCGCCCTCCAGGTGGTGATCGGGAAGTACCGCTGTCCTGGCTGGACTGGTCGTTCCCCGGGGTGATCTCCGATGACGGCTTGCAGATTGTATTCACCGAACAGGGTGAAGGTGGCGGCGCCCAGTACGGCAGCTACATCCGATCCACTGCCGGCGGCCCGGCGGTACGGCTGGGCCAGGGGCAGGCCTGGGACCTGCACCCGGACGGCACCCGGATCATCTCCGCCACCATTGGAGATTCGACCAAACTGATGATCTACCCTACCGGAACCGGGCAGAGCAGGGAACTGACCCTCCCCGGCTTCTCCCAGCTCAACGGATTCTTCACTGGCCGGGGAGACGAGATCGTGGTGGCCGGCAGGAAAGACAACGGGGAGCTCGCGATCTACCTGTACGACCCGGACGCCGAGGTTTTGCAACAGATCTCGCCGGAAGGGGTTTCGTACGGGATCTCGTTCCGAAACACGGACCAGCGCATGGTGGTGGTCAATCCCAGGGGCGGCGAGCCCCAACTGCTATCGCTTGATGGCGGCGAGCCGCTGCCGTTGCCTGGCCTGGACGCCGGCGACACGATTGACGGCTGGAGCCGGGACGGCAACACGCTTTACGTCGGAAGACGGGGGCAGGTTCCTGCGATCATCGAGCGCTACGACCGCAGCACCGGCAGTCGGGAACCGTTCCTGGAACTGATGCCGTCGTCACCGGCGGGGCTTGTGGACATCGGCCCTGTCAGTGTCACGCCGGACGGCAAAGCCTACCTGTACAGCTTCCGCCGCTACCTTTCGACCCTTTACCTGGGGGAAGGCCTTTAGCG
>JACXWD010000032.1 GCA_014764515.1 Candidatus Polarisedimenticola svalbardensis
GATCATTTCCCCCACTACCCTGGACAAACCAGGGACGAACGGCCGGTGCAGGCTCTTCAACATTTCTCCGGAGGCATTTCCGACCAGATCAAAGCCATTCGCAACTACAATGAGAATGAAACAGTTCATCAGCGTTGTGGCCGCCGCCCCCTGCAGGTGCATGATTTTGGGGATAACCGGGCTGATGGCAAGACCTATGCCGACCAGGGTGCCCGCCAGGAGTCCGACGACGATGCGGCTTGTTCCGATCACCGCTCCCAGCCGCTTGTAATCGCGAGCGCCGTACGCCGCGCCTGTGCGCTGGACGACAACCCCCATGAAGCCGAATTCGGAGACGATCATCTGGGCAAGGGCTGCTCCCGTTGCAAGCCATGCCCCGTAGAGCTCAAGATCGACATACTTGAGATAAACCGGCACCAAAAGCAGGTTGCGAACGATCGTCAGAGCCAGCGCTCCGTAATTGAAGATCAGGTTCCAGACCGTTGCTTTCCTTCGGCTCGGCTTCTTGTGTTCGTGGTCCAAGACAGCGCCTCAGCCGATCTCGCCGACGGTGGCGATGACCTTCAACTCTACGGCGATCGGCGTAGGCAGCGAGCCGACCTCGATGGTGGTGCGGGTCGGCTGATTTTCGCTGAAATGCTCTGCGTACAGTGCGTTGAACGTGACAAAGTCCTCTTTCATGTTAGTCAGGAAGACCTGGACGTCCACGATGCGGTCCCAGCCCGAACCGGAGTCTTCGAGGACGGTGCGGACGTTCTCGAACACCGCCAGGGTCTGGAGGGTGATGTCGTAACTCCGGATGACACCGTCACCATCCAGTTCAACGCCGGGGATGGAAGAACTCCCACGCACCCTGGGGCCGATGCCCGAAAGGAACAGCAGGTTTCCTACCCGGCGGGCATGGGGGAACGCGCCGACCGGTTCGGGGGCCCGGTGGCTGACGATACGCCCGTCATTTTCGTTTCCCGACATTCCTGTCCTCCGTTTCAACCGCCGGCGGCGGGTAAGGCCCGAAGAATCGCCCGGACCGGACTGGCATCGAACCCTGCCAGGGCCAACGGCAACGCTATCAGCTCATACTCCCCTTCCGGCACATGGCTGAGGACGAGACCTTCCAGAATCGCCATTCCGCAGGCTGCGCACGACGCATGGGACTCGAGTTTTTTGGATCGAAACGGATCGATGCTGGGGGTGTCGATGCCGACCAGGCCCACACCCTGGCGTTGGAATGTCGTAATCAGCTCCGGTGACAGCGCAGCAAAATCCTCGTTGAACCGATTCGGATCCGGATACGTGCCGGTACAGATCAGCACACGGTTGCTTATCGGCCCATCAGGCACATGGTCCGGAGTGACCCGCTCTCCACGGTCGATGTCGACGCGCACAACACGGCAGCGCCCAAGGTAGCGCTCGATGTCCACCGTATCAATGCCGCCGGCATCCCGGTCGTAGTGGTTCGGGCCGTCGGCATGCGCTCCCAGGTGAACCGTGGAATGGAGGGTGGACAGCGTCAGGTGACCGCCTGACTTCATGTCCATCAGGACCTCCCGGCTCATCGGCGTGTCGCCGGGCCAGACCGCAATATTTTCCGTGACCTGCGGTGAGATATCGTAGAGCATCACAGCCGGTGCCGGATCGCCCAGAGGTCGGGAAAGATCGAGAGGAACAGAGACCGCTTCAGGAAGTCCACACCCAGGGACCCGCCGGACCCTTTCTTGTTGCCGATGGCCCGTTCTACCAGTTTGACGTGGCGGTATCGCCATTCTTGCAGCCCCTCATCGAAATCGGTCATCAGTTCGAAAAGGATCTGCAACTCACCTCGGCTCTTGTACAGCCTGAGGATCTCGTCCTGCATCGATTCATCCGCCACGTTGGGCTGCTCGGCATCTTTCTTTCTGAGGGCATCGGGAACGTCAACTCCGTGTTGGGCGAGGAAGTTGTAGAAGTGGTCCACCAGAGAAGGTTCACGGAGCTTCCTCTCCAGCCGCAGGCGCCCCTCTCCTCCCTCGGCATGGTACTTCAACATGTCGGGCCGCTTGTAGCCGAGAACGTATTCGAATTCCCGGAACTGAACCGACTGAAAACCGGAAGAACTTTCCAGCCGGTCCCGGAACGAGCTGAACGAGAGCGGCGTCATCGTCTCCAGGATGTCCAGTTGCCCGACCAGCGTCTTCATGATGGTGCATAGCCGCTTTAACGTGGCGATCGCCCCGAATGTGTCTCCCCGGTCGAAATCCCCGGCGACCTTGCCCAGTTCATGGAGCATCTGCTTGAACCAGAGTTCATAGACCTGGTGGATGGTGATGAACAGCAGCTCATCATGCTGTTCCGGCTCCGACTTCGGAACCTGCAGTTTCAGGAGGTCGTCCACCTTGAGATAGGAAGCGTAAGTCAGGGCCATGAGACTCCTCCGGATATCACAACAGAACGGCCAGAACGGACAGTGCGGCCACGATGCCGATGCAACCGACGACCCACCCCAGGGCGCGATTCTGTCGCTCCGCCTTCCGTACGGCGTCGCCGTACGGTATGCGGGTGAACGAAATCATGGTGTAAAGCGGCAGGTATGCGGCTGGAAACAACAGCTCCAGAAGATGATCGAATTTCTTGCGCATCAGAAAGCGTCGCGACATGACGTGCTCGCTCATGACCTGAAAGTTCTCGATGGCCAGGTCGGCCAGAACATCCACATGGCTCTTGCGCTGGAGATGGTAAGACCTGAACGCCGCCGCCATGTCGTTCGGGTGCTCTAAAACGGCGTCCATCAAAACGGTACAGTCTTCGAAGGCAGCGTTGGCGCCCTGGCCGTAGAACGGAACGACGGCGTGGCACGCGTCTCCCAACAACAGCACCTTGCCCTCATGGTGCCATGGATCGCAGCGCACCGTGACCAGGGAGCCGGTAGGGTTGTCGTTGAAATCCTGCACCAGGTCCGGCATGAGGGGCACGGTGTCCGGGAACTGCTCCAGGAAGAAACCGGTTACGTCGCCTGTATCCAGGCCGGGGTATTCTTCCGGCGGCCAGAACAGGGTGACGGTAAAGGATTTATCCAGGTTCGGCAGGGCGATCAGCATGAACCCGCCTCGGGGCCAGATATGCAGGACGTCCGGGTCGATACGATACCCGCCGTCCCCGGCCGCGGGGATCGTCAGCTCCTTGTAGCTCTGTCGCAGGTAGGACTGGGAGTAATCGAACCCTGCCCGCCGTTGCAGGCTCCGCCGGACTGCTGAAAAGGCGCCATCGGCGCCGACGACAACGTCCCCTTCCGCATCCCGGGTTTGGCCCGACGGCCCACGGAGCGTTATCGCCGGACGGTCCGGGTCACACCCTGTGCAGGCCTGGTCGAAATGGAAGGTGACATTTGGGAACTCATCGGCCCGACGGATCAATTCCAGGTTCAAGCCGCCTCGGGACACCGATTTGATGGTGTGGTCCTTTCCCGTGCCGTAGGGCTGGAATACGGTGCCACCCTGGCGGTCATGCATCAGCCGGCCACGCATCGGCACCGCCATGTCCAGGATCCGGCGTTCGAGACCGATCTGAGCCAGAGCGTGGAACCCGCGAGTGGAGATCGCCAGGTTGATCGACTTGCCTTCAGCCAGGCCGGTGTTCCGAGGGTCGCTGCGGCGTTCAAACACCTCCACATCGTGGCCGGCCATGCCCAGTCGTGCCGCCAGGAGGGCTCCGCCAAGCCCTGCTCCGGCGATCAGGATCTTTTCACCGCTCACCGGACCACCCCCATACCCTCGCCCAGGCAGCGGCAGAGTTCGAGAACATCCTGGAAGGAGTTGTACAGCGGCACCGGCGCAGCGCGGATGACATCCGGCCGGCGGTAGTCAACCACGAAATCCTTGTCCAGCAGGAAGCGGAACACCTTTTCGGATTCCTGCCCGATCCGGATCGACAGCTGTGCCCCTCTGCGGTCCGGATCCGCCGGGGTCAGCACTTCCAGCCCAGGACAGTCCAGGAGTTCGATCTGCTCCTCAAAGAACCGGGTCAACCGGATCGACTTCGACCGCAGTGCTTCCATCCCGCCGGCCTCCTGGAACAGGCCCAGGGATGCCCGCAGGGGGGCCAGGGCCAGAACGGGTGGGTTGCTGAGCTGCCATCCGTCGGCTCCGTCCGCCGGCTGGAAGTCGGGGATCAGGTGCATCCGGAACCGGCTTTCCGGATCGTTGCCCCACCAGCCGGCCAGGCGGGGAAGATCGGAGCGGCGCTCGTGACGCTGGTGGACGAAACAGCCGGCTACCGCCCCCGGTCCGGCATTGAGGTACTTGTAGGTGCACCAGACTGCAAAATCAACACCCCAGTCGTGCAGCCGCAGCGGGACGTTCCCTGCGGCATGGGCCAGGTCGAACCCTACGGTGCAGCCCTGCTTTCGCGCTGCTGAGGTGATCCTCCCGATGTCGAACAGTTCACCGGTGTAGTACTGCACTCCGGGAAGCATCACCAGGGCGATCTCACTCCCCCTCTCTTCAAGAAGCTGCTCAAGGTCCGCTGTTCTCAGGCAGCTCTCCCCGTCACGGGGCCGGGCAACGATGAGATCCTTGACCGGATCCAGGCCGTGGAGCCTGAGATGAGACTTCACCGCGTAAGTGTCGGAGGGGAAGGCCGACTCTTCAACCAGGATCTTGCGTTGCGGACCGTCGGGCCTGAAGAAGCTGGTCATCATGAGATGGAGATTGGCGGTCAGGGAGTTCATGACCACAACCTCTCCCGGCAGAGCTCCCACGATTGCAGCCATGCTCTCCCGAAACACCTCATGGTACGAAAACCAGGGTGTCGCCCCGTGGAAATGGGCATCAACAGCCAGACGCGCCCAGTCATCCAGTTCCTGCCGCAGGAGATCGGCAACGGATCGGGGCTGCAGACCCAGGGAGTTGCCGCAAAAATACCGCTTGGCGGTTCCGCTCTTGCCTGCCGGCAGGAAGAACCGGTCCCGGAAGGGAGCGAGACTGTCTTCCCTGTCCAGTTCCACGGCCCGGGCCAGGGCCTGGTCCGAAGGCCGGCTCACGGCAGGTACCTTCCCGGTTCGAGGCCGAGGAACTCTTCTGCGGTACCCCACAGCATCCTGCGCCGTCCTTCCTCCGACAGGTCGTCCAGGCTTTCGATCAGGGCGCCGGGAGATTCCTCTCCCAGGGGGAAGGGATAATCGGAGCCCAGGGCGATCCGTTCCGCGCCCACCAGGCCAACCAGGTGCCGCAATACATCCGCATCGTGGACAAGGGAGTCGAGATAAAACCGTCCCAGATATTCCCGGGGTCCGACCTTGTTGTCCACGGCGCAGAGGTCGGGGCGAACATCGAACCCGTGCTGGATCCTGCCGACTGTGGCGGGGAACGACCCGCCTCCGTGGGCGAACCCGATCCTCAGGTCCGGAAGTCGCTCCAGCACGCCGCCGAAAAGGACCGAACAGATCGCCAGGGCGGTTTCCGCCGGCATCCCCACCAGCCAGGGCAGCCAGTACTTTCCCATCCTCTCGGCGCCCAGCATGTCCCAGGGGTGGACGAATACCGCCGCCCCCAGTTCGGCTGCGCACTGAAACACCACGAACAGCTCAGGGGCATCCAGGTTCCACGCGTTGACGTGGCTGCCGATCTGAACACCGGCGAACCCGAGCTCGCGAACACAACGGGTCAATTCGCGAACCGCCAGATCCGGAGCATTCATCGGGAGGGTGCCCAGTCCGACGAACCGGTCCGGGCGGGTTGCCACCGAACGGGCCAGGTCGTCGTTCAACAGACGGGCAAGATCGTCGGTATCCGCCTGCTTGGCCCAGTAGCTGAACATGACCGGCACCGTGGACAGCACCTGCACCGTGACGCCGTCACGGTCGCACTCTTCGACCCGCCGGTCAGGCGACCAGCAATTGTCGCCGATCTCCCTGAAGAAATGCTCATCCCGCATCATCCTGGCGCAACCGGTGCGGTGATGATCCAGGTGGATGAAGCCGCCGTACCCGTATCGTTCCTTGAGGTCCGGCCACCGTTCCGGGAGGATGTGGGTGTGGATATCGATTCTGGGTCGCTTGTCGCTCAAGAAGGGGCCTCGTGGAAATGACCACAGCCGTCACAGGTACGCTGTTTGTCGCTGGCGTAATATTCCTCGATAACCGGCTTCAACTGGGCTCCCAGATCCTGAAGCTGGAACGAGGCCTGGTGCAGGATCTCCCCGCAGCCGTCGCAGTACCAGCGCAGGTGATCGATCTCTCCCGGCTTCCTCTGCCGCTCCACCACCATGCCCACGGTTCCCGCCGGCCTCTGGGGTGAGTGGGGAATCCCCGGGGGCAGCAGGAATATTTCCCCCTCACGGATGGTGACATCCCGGGGCCCACCCTGCTCCATCAGGCGCACGACCATGTCCCCTTCGATCTGGTAGAACAGCTCTTCGCCGTCCTCAACATGGTAATCGGTGCGAAGGTTCGGGCCGCCTACCAGCATGACCATGAACTCCGTGTCCTGCCAGACCATTTTGTTGCCCACAGGAGGTTTCAGTTGATCGCGATTTTCTTCGATCCAGGCCTTGAGGTTCAGTGGCGATGGACGGGACATTGCGCAGCCTCCTGTGACGGTGAATGCAGGGGAATTAGATTAATTATCACAGGCCGCCGTGCTGCAGCAAGCACCCGGATCGATCCGGCTGATCTGCAGAAGGAAATTTTCCAGGATGTGCATGCCTGCATCGGTCAGGATCGATTCCGGGTGAAACTGCAAGCCGTCCAGTCCGGCCCGGCGGTCCCGGATAGCCATGATGACTCCGTTTTCGGTAGTGGCCGCAACCTGGAAACGATCCGGCAGGGATGCCGGGTCTACGACCAGGGAATGGTAACGGGTCGCGACGAAGGGTGAAGGGATACCCTCAAAGAGACCGGATCCGTCGTGATACACCGGTGACGTTTTACCGTGAACCGGTTGTTCGCCCCGGACAATGCGTCCACCCCACGCACGGGCAATCGCCTGGTGGCCGAGACAGACACCCAGGAGCGGCAGCTTGCCGGCGGCGGCGGAGATCAGGTCCAGCGTGATCCCGGCGCCGGAAGGCCGGCCGGGCCCCGGGGATATCACGATGCCGTCGTACCCGCCGCCCAGCACGGATGCCACATCGGTGCGGTCATTCAGACCGACATCCACAGTTGCCCCTGCCATCCTCAGGTACTGCACCAGATTCCAGGTGAATGAGTCGTGATTGTCCAGAAGGAAGATCTTTGACAACTGCTACCGAACCTCGAACTTGATGAATACCGGATCCTGAAGCTCCGGGGCGCTGACGAACAGTTCGAATTTGTGGCCCTTGATCCCGGTGGAGGGTGCGGGGAAATAGAGCATGTCCATGAGGTAGCCGAACTTGGGGAGGGCTACCCGGTTCAACACCACGCCGTAGCGGCTGGACGTCACCTGGCGGGTCGGGCTGAACTTGCTGGGATACCGTGTGAACGCAGCGTACTTTGTGTCGATGAGTGCGTACAGTTCGGAAACGGAAGGCTCCCGGTCCCAGTCCAGGAATTCGTACCCCTCCAGAAGTTCCTCCGGGCCGGCGCACGGGTAGCGGTTGCCCTCTTCGTCTATCAGGACGAAAGATTCCCGGCTGAGGGTCAGCTGCTTCAGCCTGCGGTTGGCGATGGCGATCTCGATCGGCATGAAATCGGAGTCGTCCCGGTATCGGGTCGGCCGTGTCCCGACGATCAGGTCCAGAAGATCACCGTCCTCGATGTAGGCGTAGGTGGACAGCTTTCGATCCAGTCCGGTGGACGGTTGGCCACGGAGATCGCCTCGTCCGGCACAGGCGGCCAGGAGCAGCAGGGTCGTGACGAGGCAGATGCGGATCCCTGTGGTTCTGATGTTCATACTCACCTCGCCCCTCCCGAACCGCTCCTCGAAACGTAACGGCGCCGGTTCAAGCAGATTAGTGGGGCGTCTCCCGTCAGTCAAGCAGGATCCCTGTCGAACCATCGTTCCAGGGCGTCCGCCATGACCTTCTCCGGGGCCTGCAACCCGGTCAGAAGGCGGAATTGCTCCACAGCCTGGGCCAGGATCAGATCCCGCCCGGACAGGACCGCCAAACCGCACTTTCCGGCCTTCAGGACCAGATCGGTCTCCCGGGCGCCATATGGGGCGTCCAGAACCAGCTCACCCGGCAGAGGGCGATGATCCGGCCACGGTTCGCCGGCGGCGCCTTCCGGCGTAGCGTTCACCAGGATGTCCATGGCGCCGGGCTCGGGCCAGTCAGGGGTGGAGGCCACACCCAGTTCCCCTGCCGCCTGCCGAACCCGGTTCCAGCTGCGTCCGATCATCGTTACCGTGTCACCGGCAGCCCGGAAAACCGCCGCAGCGGTCCGGGCCGTACCGCCGGCCCCGTGGATCAGGACCCGGCGCTTCCCGGGAGGCAGCAGCGAGTCAACCAGCCGCCGGATCGCCATGGCGTCGGTGTTGTGGCCCTTCCAGCCGTTCCCTGAGGGCACGAGGGTGTTCACCGCCCCGGCCACCCTGCCGGACCGGTCCAGTTCACAGGATAGTCCGGCTGCATCTTCCTTGAACGGCATCGTGACTCCGAAGCCTGCAGCTCCCACCGGACCTGCAGGATCGGCGAGCAGGTTCAGGTCCTGGAACCGGTCGGTCTCCATCGGCAGGTAGCGGGCATCGATCCCCAGGGACCGCAGGGCAGCGTTGTGCATGGATGGAGACGGGGATCCCTGAATGTCGCTTCCAAGAAGACCGAACAGTCTGGTCTCTTTCCCGATGGAATCGACGTCGTAGATCTCGAGCAGATCGGAAACCGGGAACTGGCCTTTCGCGGTCTCCCGGGCTCCCGGGGGGAAACCGATGGTCCAGCGGGACCCCCAGGACGGGGCAAGGATCCTGCTCAGGGCGCCCCGGCTGCCTGATGCGAAACAGATAACAGCCGGACCGCCGGGATCGATATCTTTTAGAAAACTGCGGATCGGGGACAGATCCCCTACCTGGGAGGCGTGGGGCACCAGTTTGTACAGCGCCGCCCCCAGCGAGATCATCCTTGCGAGCATCGCCTGAAGCGAGTTCGTATCGCCGCTCTCGCCGTGCCATGAAAGGATGAGGCGCTCAGGCGGGACCGGTTTCTCCGCCGCCATCGACGAGTCGATCTCAAGATCCACATAGTCGGCCCCGGCGTGCAGACCGGCCAGCAGCAGTTCCCGGCGCTCGGTCTCGGTGCCGGTGAAGGCGCCGCCGTCCTGCTTCCTCCTGGCGGTGACAATCGTTTTGCGCCGGCACGAGCTCACCACCCGGCGGAGATCATCAACCGACAGCAGGTCGGCACGTATCTCCGCCAGGGCACAGCGCCGGGGCAACATCCTGATCCGGGCTTCGGCCCCGGCCCTATCCGGTTCCAGGATCGAAGGCACCACCGTTCCATGATCCGGCATCGGCCCGTTCCTCCACGAAAATCAAAGCAGACTGTAGGGATCCACATCCACTGTCACGGCACGCCGCGGTACGCCGGGATCCACACGTTCCAGGGCGCGGCCGACCGCGTCCACCATCTTCCGCCTCCCGGCACTGCGAACCAGGATCTGCTGCCTGTACTTGCCCCGCAACCGCTCGACCGGCGCCAGACCTGGACCGTTGACGATCAGCCGGCCCTGGCCCTCCATGCGGACCGCTTCAGCCAGCTGATCGGCCCAGATCGCCGCCTTGCCCGGATTCCGGTCCGACACCAGGAGCTGGACCATGGCGGTGAAAGGCGGGTAGCGTAACGATCGACGATACTCCACCTCACGATTGTAGAACGCCTCGTAGTCCTGCCGGATAGCCTCCAGCAGCACCGGGTGGTCCGGGTCGAACGCCTGCAGCACCACCTCTCCCGGTTTCTCCCCCCGGCCGGCACGGCCGGAGACCTGGGTCAACAGCTGGAACACCCGCTCGCCGGCACGGAAATCCGGCAAGCCGAGGCTCTGATCCGCCGACAGGATTCCTACCAGGGTGACACCGGGGAAATCGTGACCCTTGGCGATCATCTGGGTCCCGACCATAATATCGATCCCGCCGGCGTCAAACCTGTTCAGAAGCGCCTCGTGGGCTCCCTTGCGTCGAACCGCGTCCCTGTCCATCCGTGCGATCGCCGCCTGGGGAAAACGGTGTTTGAGATCGTCTTCGATTTTCTCCGATCCCTCCCCCAGGAACTGCAGCCCGGGTTCTTCGCAATGAGGGCATCGTTCGGGGGTCCGTCGCTGCAGGTCGCAGGCATGGCAGCGCAACCGATCGTCACGACGGTGCCAGGTCAGGGTTATGGAACAGTGATCGCACTGGATCCTGTTCCCGCAGGCGGGGCAGAAAACACTGACGGCGTAACCTCGCCGGTTCCTCAGGATCAGGGTCTGTTCGCCCCGGGACAACCGCGCGGAGATCGCTTCAATGAGTGGCTCGGCCATCGGCTGGATTTCGCCCTTCATCCGGTATTCTTCCCGCATGTCCACAACCTGGACGGCGGCCATCGGCCTGCCACCCACCCGACCACCCAGCCGCAACAGTCGGTACCTTCCGGCGCCGGCATGGCGGAACGACTCCATGGACGGTGTGGCCGATCCCAGGATCAGCACCGCCCCCGCCTCACGAGCCCGGAGCACCGCCAGATCCCGGCCGTTGTAACGTGGGGTCTCCTGTTGCTTGTAGGAGGGATCGTGCTCCTCGTCCACAACCAGCAGCCCCGGGTCACGGACCGGTGCGAACACAGCGGATCGGGTACCGACCACGAAACGGCAGCCTCCGTCCTTGACACGGGCCCAGGCCCGGAACCGCTCGCTCTTTGAGAGCCGGCTGTGGAGCACCTCCACCTGGGATCCGAACCTTCCCTTGAGGCGCTGCATCAGGAGGGGGGTCAATCCGATCTCGGGCACGAGATAGATCACGCCCTTCCCGGCCGCCAGGGTCTGCTCGGCGGCTCGAAGGTAAACCTCGGTTTTCCCGGAGCCGGTTGCGCCGAACAGCAGAAACGGGGACCAGTCGTCACCGGCGATCGCCGGTCCGATCTCCTCAAGCACCTTGACCTGGGCAGGCGTCGGCACCAGATCCGTCGGGGGGACGACAACGGTACCCGGAGGCTCGGCGGGGTCTGCCTGCACCGTGGTGATTTCCACCAGGCCGGCTTTCTCCAGTGCACGGAGATGATTGCGGTCGTTTTCAGGCAGCTCGGCCACCGGGACCGGATGTCCCGATTCGGGGAGGGACTCCAGGATTCGCCGCTTGGCAACGGCTCTCTGGGGGACCTGCTCCGGCCCGGTTCCGGCCCTGCGGGCGACATAGCGCACTTTGCGCCTGTTCCCGGGGTTGGGGGGCAATGCCGCCTCGATCGCCTCCCCCCAGGAGCAGAGGTAATAGTCCGATACGAACCGGGTCAGTTTCAGGATATCCGGGCCGACGGCAGGCTCCGGATCCAGGATCTCCTTGATGTCCCGCACACGGGCGCCATCCGGAGGCGGATCCCCTGGAGACAGGACCACGGTTCCGATGACATCCCGTTTGCCCAGCGGAATCCGGACCCTGCATCCCGGAACCGGCCCGGGTTCCATGCTGTCGGGAACACGGTAGGAGAACAGGCGCCGTATCGGTATCGGCACCGCCACCGCAACGAACCGCGGGGCGGTCATTCCGTTTCGTCGATCCGTGCCCGCGCCGCTTTGAGATCACTAAATACCAGGGTGCGGTTTTCCACGGTGTAGCGCCGCAACAGGTAGGCCGGGTGGAAGGTCGGCATCAGCGGGATACCCTGAAAATCATGCCAGCGGCCTCGCAGCCGCGTGATCCCGGTCCGGGATTCCAGCAGGGTCTTGGTAGCCGGGGACCCCAGGGTGACGATCACCTTGGGAGCGATCGCCTGGATCTGGGCGTACAGGAACGGGGAACAGGTCGCGACCTCATCCGGCTGAGGGTCCCTGTTACCCGGCGGCCGGCACTTGACGATATTCGCTATATAGACATCTTTCCGTTCATAGCCGATCGCCTTGATCATCTCGGTCAACTTGCGACCGGCCCGCCCAACGAACGGCTCGCCCTGTTCGTCCTCGTCGGCCCCAGGACCTTCGCCGATGAACATCAGGTCGGCGTTTTCGTTGCCGACGCCGAATACGACGTTCTTACGATCCTGATGGAGCTTGCAGCGCGTGCAATCGCCCAGCACCTCACGGACTTCACCAAGATTGCCGGCGAGCGCCAGTCGGGATTCATCATCGTGCACGGCGCCATCCCCCTCTTCCATTCCGGCGGCGCCGGCGGGCAGCTTCAAATCACGGACGCCGATGTCGGCCAGACAGCGTACCCACTCCACCAGCTCCCCTCGAGCTACCGGTCGGCTCACCGGGACCGGCCCGCCAGGACATGGTCCAGGATCCGGCCTGCGACCTCTTCCTTGGAAGCCCGGGGGACCGGGTGCAGGTTCCCTTCCCGGTCCAGGATGGTGACCTCGTTATCGACTGCCTCCATCCCGATCCCCGGCACGGAGATGTCGTTGGCCACGATGAAGTCGACATTCTTCCCGGTCAGTTTGGCCCGGGCATTGTCCAGCAGGTTGTCCGTCTCGGCCGCAAAGCCGATCAACAGTTCGGAGCCCCTTGTCTCCCCCAGCTCCTTCAGGATGTCAGGTCCCCTGGAGAGGCGCAGATCGATCTCGGCCGAGCTCTTCTTGATTTTCCGGTCGCTCCGGGGCGGGATGTAGTCGGACACGGCGGCCGCCATGATCACGGCGTCGGCTCCGGCTTTCGACTCGAAAACCGCCTTGCGCATTTCCGACGATGTTTCCACATCGATGCGGTCCACGCCACGGGGCGTATACAGGTCGACCGGTCCGGCGATGAGGGTCACCCGCGCACCCCGTCTGGCCGCCTCCGAGGCCAGGGCGAACCCCATCCTTCCCGACGAGCGGTTGGACAGAAAACGCACCGGATCCAGCGGCTCACGGGTCGGTCCGGCGGTAACAACCACGTGCAGATCCTTGAGCTGACTGGACCGGCCCGCTTCGTCAAGTATCGCCTGCACGATCCGGTCCGGGTCCGCCAGGCGTCCGACTCCCTGCTCTTCTTCCGCCAGCCAGCCGGTTTCCGGCTCTATGATCCGCGCACCCCGGCCCTTGAGGATCGCCAGGTTTTCACGGGTAGCCGGATGATCCCACATCCGGCTGTTCATGGCAGGCGCCAGGACCACCGGTGCTGTGACGGATATGTAGAAGGTGGAGAGGAAGTCGTCGGCGATTCCCCTTGCGAATTTGGCCAGAAAATTGGCGGTGGCCGGAGCCACTGCGAAGACGTCGATCCGGCGGGTCAGGTCGATGTGCCGGACGGCCCCGCCTTCACCCGGCGTGATCCGATCGGACAGTACGCTGTTTCGGGAAAGCGTCTGGAGCGTGAGGGGTGTGATGAACTGTGCGCCACCTCGACTGAGGATCGTCTGCACTTCCACCCCGGCCCTGTCCAGGCCGCGGATGATCTCGCAGGCCTTGTAAGCCGCGATCCCGCCGCTGATCCCCAGTGCGACAACCATGCCCGTCTCCTTGCAATCAGGTGCTGGTCAGGATCATTCCTCTTCATCAAGAGCCGGCGGCGCCTCTTCCGTTTCCTCGGCGACGACCTCGGTGGAGACGGCCTGAACCAGACCGGTGGCGACTTCTTCCTGGGCGATGATGGTCAACTTGCGTCCTTCCGGGTTTTTCGTTCTGGGGAGAGCTCCGGTCTGGAGCTGCTCGGCCCGGGAGGAGGCTGTGGAAACGAAGGCGTATTTACTTCCGAGATTTTCAGGCAATTTATACATCAGGGTCACTCCTTGATTGGATCGTTGGAACGGACAGACGGTATCACTCCGCCGGAAAGGTGGAAAGTATGTCCTCAGTTACCGGTCCCCGCCGGCTGACGCGGAGGCGCTCCGCCGAAAGGATTGTGGCCAACTGGTCTACCGCCGACTCCAGATCGTCGTTGACCACCACATAATCATAGTACTTCACCTCGTCCGCCTCACCCCGGGCCATGGCAAGGCGTGTGGCCACCTGCTCATCCGAGTCGCTTCCACGGCTCAACAAGCGGCTTTTGAGGGTCGGAAAGCTGGGCGGGAGAACAAAAACCGAGACTGCATCGATGCCGGACGCCCGGACCTGGCGGCCGCCCTGAATGTCGATATCCAGGATCAGGTCCCGGCCCGACGCCAGCTTTAGAAGACTGACCGAGCGCCCGGTGCCGTACCGCTCCCGGAAAACGTCCGCCCATTCCAGGAACTCCCCTGAACCGATCATGGCGTCGAAACGACCCCGGTCGATAAAGTGGTAGTCCAGACCGTCTGCTTCACCTTCGCGCATCTTCCGCGTAGTGAAGGAGACCGAAAACTCCACGTCCTCCATCCTTCGGAGCAATTCGTGCACAAGGGTGGACTTGCCCGTTCCGGACGGCGCCGAGATCACCAGCAGGACTCCCTTTCGTGCCGCCATGGCCGGTTTCACTCCAGGTTCTGGATCTGCTCACGAACCTTGTCTCCCTCGGTTTTAAGGGCCAGGGCTCGTGTGCTGATCTCGAGATCGGAACTTTTGCTGTTGATCGTATTCGTCTCGCGATGGATTTCCTGCATCAGGAAGTCCAGGCGTTTGCCCACAGGCTCGCCGTCCGGCTCGGAAAGCAGTCGGGCAGCCTGCCCCAGGTGGCTCCGCAGGCGGACCAGCTCTTCGGTGACATCGCTGCGATCCGCCAGCAACGCCGCTTCCTGGGCCAACCGGGCCTCGTCGATCACCAGCCCGGCGGTCATCTTGTCTATACGGGACGTGAGTTTGACCAGGGCTTCGCCGGGAACCCGGTCGGCATGCACGTCCAGTTCGCCGACCAGGCGGCTCATGCCGGACAACCTTGAGAGAATTTCCTCCGCCAGGTTGGCTCCCTCCCTGAGGCGGTCTTCAAGAAGCGCTTCCAGGGCCTCGATCATCGCTTTCAGGATTCCTGCCCGGTCCTCCGCATCAGGTTCCGCCCGGTCGCCAGGTTCTCGCAGGATCCCCGGCACTCTCAGGACCGTGGCCACATCCAGGTCACCCTGAACTCCGTGGTCTTCCCGGAGAGTCCGGGCAGCCTCGAGAAGGGTGGACAGAAGAGCGTCGTTGAGCCGAACGTCGTTCTCGTCCTCCGGTCGGATGACGGTAACGCCCAGTTCCACCCGTCCCCGGTGCAGCCGACCACGGACTGCTTCACGGACTTCTTTTTCCAGGGACTGGAAAGATCCGGGCAACCGAAGGCGGAGGTCGAGAAAGCGGTGGTTCACGCTCCGGGCCTCGGCCTGGAAGCGGACGCCACGGACTTCCACCGAACCCTGTCCGTAGCCGGTCATGGAGCGGATCATCCGATGTCCTTTCGGTGGAGGAAAGCGTTGGATTTAAGCACACCGGAGGCGGAAGGTCAAGGGTTCCAGTGGTTTAGCACCGCTTCGGCTGCCCGGGGATAGGCTCCCCGGCCCTGCAATTGATCCCGGATTCCGAGCAAAGCCGCACGTACCCCTGCGGCCCGCTCCGGACTGTCCAACAACAGGGAAAGCTCTTCGGCGATCCGGTCCGGCCTGCACTCCCCCTGAACCAGTTCGGCCAGAACCCGATGCCCGGCAATCAGGTTCGGCATAGCCACGTGATCGACCTGGACCAGCATTCGCCCCAGAAAATACGACAGCCGGTTCATACGGTAGACCACCACCATGGGAAGGCCGGTCATCGCCGCCTCCAGGCAGGCGGTGCCGGAGGCGACGACCCCGGCCCGGCACCCCCGGAGCAATTCCGGGAAATCACCACAGTGCACCGCCAGGTCGATTCCTGCTGCGCCATCCATCCGGCTTGCGAGCCAGGCCGGCTCAATCCCGGGGGCACGGGACAGCAGGAACTGCAATTCCGGCCGCTTGCGGTGGAGCAGACCGGCGGTCTCGAGTAGTGGCGGCAGGATCTTCCCAACCTCGCTCTTCCGGCTGCCGGGAGCCAGGGCCACGGTGGGCCGGGCCGGATCCAGGCCGGCGTTTTCCAGAACGGATTCCAGCACCTCTGTCCCGCCCTGTGCCGGCACCCGCTCCACCACAGGGTGACCGACAAAGGTGACCGGTACACCGGCCTCCCGGTAAAAGCGCTCTTCGAACGGAAGCAGGACCAGCATGTGGTCCACTATCTTCCGGATCTTGTGGACCCGGCGCTTGCGCCACGCCCAGACCTGGGGACTGACAAAATAGACCACACGAACACCCCGGCTATGAGCATAGGACGCCAGCCTCAGATTGAAATCGGGAAAATCAACCGGAACCAGGATGTCCGGTTTCTCCTCATCGATGACCGCCTTCAGCCGGGTCATGGCGGCCCGGATGTCCGAAAGGTGTGCAAGGACTTCCACGATCCCGACCACCGAAACCGTTCGCGAGTCCTGAACGAGACGAACCCCGGCTGCGGACATCGCCTCTCCGCCCATGCCAAACAGTTCCGCATCCGGGGCGATCGCCTGAATGGCATTTGCCAGCCCGGCCCCCAGCAGATCACCGGACGTTTCTCCGGCGGTGATCATGATCTTCGGCGTCCTGTCAGGTCCGGGCATCCACGGTTCCTTCCGGGCCGATCCCGGTTTCACGGTCGGCTGCATCGGTCAGGGCGTTCAGCGCATTCTCCAGCTTCAGGCGGTACGCTTCCATGCCTTCGTCGTCCGTATCCCTTGGGATCCGGATCGGATCACCGTAGAGGAACAGGCCCCGGGTGAACGGTCTGGGGAGCATGGTCCTGTCCCAGGAGCGGAGCCGCATGCCGGAGGCGGCCGAAAAGGTCACAGGCACAACCGGCAGCCCGGTGAAACGGGCCGTTGCGATAACCCCCTGCTTGACCTGCCGCCGGGGCCCCTTGGGTCCATCAGGGGTAATTCCGACGTCGTACCCTTCCCGCACCTTTCGGAGCAGCGCTCTCAGGCCTGCCGTCCCGCCCCGGGTGGAAGATCCCTCGACCCGGACCAGACCGAATCGGGTCAGGATGTTCCCCAGCATCCTGGAGTCTCGATGGCTGGACGCCAGCACGACGATGCGCTGGTCGGGATAGGCGTAAGGCATGAGGACAAACCTGGAATGCCAAAAGGCCAGGATGTAGCTCCCGGAAGCCTCCCGCACCTGATCCAGAACCTGAACACCCCGGAATTCGATCCTCATGCTCCTTCGCAGGAAGCGGATGTACAGGTAGGCCAGGTACGGCACCACCTTCATCATGAGGAATTCCTTCATGTCTTGTACACTACCAGAACTGGTCCTGCAGGTGTATAGGGCCGGTTTGCAAGGAGCGGTGATGAAGCAACGTGTTCTGGTCACAGGCGGAGCCGGGTTCCTGGGATCCCACCTCTGCGATCGCCTTCTCAAAGAAGGCTACGCTGTCATCGCCATGGACAACCTGCTCACGGGAAGCGTGGACAACATCGCTCACCTGGCCGGACGGGATGATTTCCGGTTCATCCACCATGACGTCACCAACTACATCTACCTCGATGGGCCACTGTACGCCGTGGCCCACTTCGCCAGCCCTGCCAGTCCGCTGGATTACCATGAACTGCCGATACAGACCTTGAAAGTCGGATCACTGGGAACCCACAAGGCCCTGGGACTGGCCAAGGTCAAAAACGCACGGATGGTTCTGGCCTCCACATCCGAAGTCTACGGCGATCCGCTGGTCCACCCCCAGAAAGAGGACTACTGGGGGAACGTCAACCCGGTCGGCCCCCGGGGAGTCTATGACGAGGCCAAGCGCTTTGCCGAGGCGCTGACCATGGCGTACAAGCGCTACCACGGTGTGGATACCAAGATCGTACGCATTTTCAACACCTTCGGCCCGAGGATGCGACTCAGAGACGGTCGCGCCATACCGAACTTCATGATCCAGGCGCTTACCGGCAAGCCCCTGACCGTCTTCGGCGACGGTAGACAGACCCGGTCGTTCTGCTACGTGGATGACCTTGTTGAAGGGATATTCAGGCTGCTGATCTCGGACATCCACGGTCCTGTGAATATCGGCAATCCGGAGGAGTGGACCGTGCTGCAGATGGCGGAGGCGATCCGTGATATGGCCGGCGGAACCCAGCCGATTCTCCATGAGGATCTCCCCGAAGATGATCCCAAGGTGCGGCAGCCTGACGTGACGCTGGCGAAATCTCTCCTCGGCTGGCAACCGCGCTATCCGGTCCGGGACGGACTCAAGGCAACGCTGGAGTATTTCCGCCAACGCCTCGCCTGACCGCCTTACTCCCCAGTAGGCGCCAGCCCGGCCAGCTCCAGAATGTGGGCATAGTCGGCAGTTTCCGGATAGTGCACCGGATCGAGGCGGATGCTCTCCACCACAGCATCGTCACCAGGTCCGCTGATCGTCAGGAAGCGCTCCACAGGTCCACCCCGCTTTACATCCCGGAGATCGAAACTCTCCCAGGTTGTGGACAACTCGCCGCCGGCGGCGTCCAGCAGTTCGATCTTGACGGTCAGATCGTCCAGCCGGTTGTCCACCGGCCCTGAAAGGCGGAACTGGGCCGAGATCGCACCGTCCTCACGCTGCACGAACCCGCTCAGGTCGACGTTCCACAGTCTTCGTGTCTTCAGGACGTTCCGGGCAGGATCTTCCGCTTCACATCCCATGCACAGGGCGATGAGGACCAGGACTGCGGCAGGCGCCCATTGTCTTCTGATTCGCTCCACGGTTCCACCCCTCACGCCGGACCGGAGCCGGCTGCGGCCGGTTTCTTTTTCCTGCTGGTCTTGCCCGTTTCTTCGTTGAAATAGTAATAACCGGCGTAGTAATAATCCTTCTGATACGCCTTCTGGATGTCGACATTGTTCAGGATGGCGCCGATCAGGTTGGCGCCGACACGCTTCAGGTGCTGGACGTTTTTCTGGATGACGTCCTTGTCGGTCTGGTTGTGCTGCACAACCAGGAGGGTCATGTCGGCAAGATCCGCCAGGAGCGAAGTATCCGAGAGAGACATGGACGGCGGCGAATCGATGAGCACCCAGTCGTAATCATTACGGACGCTGTCCAGCAAGTCCCGGAAACGTTCCCCACCGAGCAGTTCGGGCGGATTGGGCGGGATCGGCCCTGCGGTCAGAACGTCCAGGTTCTCGTAGGACGTGGGACGCACGAAAGGCTTCCAGTCGGTTACATCCCGGGGGGCCGCCAGGTAGGAGGTCAGCCCTGGCTCGCGTTCGGTCCCGAGGTGGAAATGCTGGGTCGGCCGGCGCAGATCACAGTCGAGGATCAGGACCTTTTCGCCTGGACCTGCCAGTGTTTGCCCCAGGCGGGCGATGGTGGAGGATTTGCCTTCCTGCGGCACAGTGCTGGTAATCAGCAGCACTTTCCGTTCCCGGTTATTGCTGGAAAATATAAGACCGGTCCGCAGGGTTTGATACGCTTCCTTGATCGCCCGATTGGCGCGATCCCCTTCTTCGAAGCGCGGGATCACCGACAACGTATTGAGGTTCAGGACCTTCTCCACATCCTCGGGGCTGCGGAGCGTATGGTCCAGGTAGTCCAGGAAGAACACGACGCCGATCCCGGAGAAAAGTCCCAGCAACGCCCCCAGGATCAGGTTCATTTTCTTTTTCGGCTTGATCGGGTACAACGGCGGCGTGGCCTTGTCCAGAACGGAAACGTTGTTGGCCAGGAGGCCGGCGCTGAGGGAGACGTCCTGCAGGGTGCGGCTGATCAGATCGAAGACCTGCTTCTGGGACTCCACATCGGTTTGGGCCATTGCGAAGGTTGACCGGGCCCGCTCCATCTCGTAGTCCGCAGCTTCCATCTTCCTGAGCTCGGAATTCAGGTACTTGCGCTGGCTGTCCTTGAGGTCATAGTTGGTCTGGATCTTGTTGTACAGCACGTACAGCTGATCCTCGATCTTGAGGTTGACCGTCTCGAGTTCCGCTTCCTTCGCCTTGTAATCCCTGTGTCCCGGCCGCAGGGTCAGCTTCTTGGCTTCCAGGTCTCTCAGCAACTGGACCCTGTTGCGGTTCTGCTCCTGGAGAACCGGGTCCTGGGCCAGTTCGGGGAGGGCCATCGGGTCGCCACCGGATGCCCGGATCTCATCCACCTTTTCCAGCAGGTCCTTGAGCCGGTTGACCTCACCGGAAACCTGAGCCAGTTCGGTGTTCAGCTCACCCATCCGCTTCCGGATAGCCTCCTGCTGGTTCTCCGGGTTGTAGATCTGCCGCTCGCCCCGGTCGTCCATCAATGTCGATTCGGCTTCCCTCAGACTGTTGGCGAGGGGGGCCAATTGTTGCTTGATCAGCTCCACCGAAGACTCGATATTGTTCCGGGCTTTCTGGAGGTTTCTGGCGCTGTAGGCGTCAACGACGGCGTTGACCCACTTGGTTATTTCGAACCGGTCTCCACCTTCGATACTGACTTCAATCAGCCCGGTTTCCCGCCTGGGCATGACCTGGATCCTGGAGCGGAACGCATTCACCGGATCGTCCATGCCCTGAAACCGGGGATCTGCATCCAGGGCCAGGCTGCGAAACGCCTTGCCGGCCACGTCCCGGCTGCGGATGATCTCCACCTGGGTCGCGACGTACTTTTCCTCGGCGAAGAAACCGTAGCCCGATGCCCCGAGGCCGGAGATGTCCTGTCCAGGTGTGATCTGGCTTGAATGGGTCTGAATTTCAAGGGACGAGGCCGCCTTGTAGACCGGCGTCTGAAGGAAGGTCCAGACGCCGACCAGTGTGACCACGAGGAAAAACACCGAGATCAGAGTCCAGCGCCCCTGCCAGATTATCTTCCAGTAATCACGAAGGTGGACATCGCGAATCAGGAGACTGGACTGGGTCTGTTCCGTATTCTGCATACCTGCCTCTCTTCTAACACTTCAACTCTAGAGGAATCGTCTGGGGATGATGATCATCTGGCCTTTTTCGATCAACGGATCCGGATCCTTCTGGTCCTGGATCCTCTTGAGATTGTAGACCCGGGCAGGAAGCCCGCCTTCGCCGTCCAGGACGCGGATATGCTTGCGATCCGCCCACTCGGTCATCCCTCCGCTGATGGCGATCGCCTTCAGCAGCGTCATGCCCGGCTCCAGCAGGACCGTGCCGGATGATCGAATTTCGCCCTGGATGAAGGCGTAGTCGATCTTCTCCACATTAACGATACTGCCATGCCGCGGAAACACGTGTGTCCGGCCTGCCTCGAAATCCCGGCGATCCACTACCAGGGGAGGCCGGCCACCGCCGGCTTCCTCCAAACTGGCGGCCACCAGAATGCGGCTGCCGGCGAAGGAAGTCAGACCGCCTGCCTCCGCGATCACTTCCTTGAGCGTCGTGCCGCCCTGAAGAAATACGCGCTTGGGGCTCACAACCTGGCCGGTAACCAGAACCCACTGACTGTTGTAGTCCAGCACTTCAACATCGACCTGGGGATTGACCAGGAAATCGGCTTCAAGGAGGTCTGCGATTTCCCCGGCCAGCTCCTGTACGGCCCGGCCGGCGGCCTGGACCTCGCCTACCAATGGAGCACTGATCATCCCGTTGCTTCTTACCACAACCAGAGTCTGGAGATCGGCGTGCCCTCCAACCGTGATCTGAATCCTGTCGTCCACTCCGAGATGGTACTGACGGGCCGAGGCGCCGCCTGGCCCGGCTCCCGGCTGGCTTCGCAGACGGAGGACCAGATAGCCCGGAAAGATCAATACCTGATCCAGAGTTCCGTAAGCGAGGCGGATCTCATAACGCAGCGATCCGTCCGGTTCGTGATGGAGGTTCCCGGAAACAGCCAGCCCGCGGCTTTCGGCAACGATGTCTTCCGGAACTCCCGCTCCAGGTGGGAGGCGGACCGTCAGGCCGCCTTCTTCGAGGGAAACGCCTACATTGGGAATCATCCCTTCCGGAATGGAAAAGGACAGTTCGGCCGGCCCTGCACTGCCGGCTGTGACGTCGTTCTCGCCGGCGGAACCCGGAAGGAACACCACAACGGCAAGCAGGATCATCAGCCCACGGCTAAAGCCAGCCGATCGCCAGTCCGCCGAAAATGCTCTTCGCTTCATACTCCTCACCCTCATAATTTGACGTCCGCCTGGAGGAACGGGCCGAAACGGTGGCGCCGATCCAGGGGGTCAACTCTATCCTGCCGAAAACCTCGACGGTCCGGCTCCGGTCGGCCCGGATCAGCCCTTCCTGGGGGTCTCCAGGGTTAACCAACGGATCACGATACGCCGAATGCCCGAAATTCGCCCGTCCGCCCAATGTCAGCCGGGGCCGGACACCGTACTCCAAAGTCATCTCGGACGACGTATTCAAGTAATAGGTACTGTTGAAAAAGAACGAGGCCTGCGGCTTGTGCGCAGCGATTATTTGCACCAGGAGGCGCTCTCCGGATGACCTGTAGCTCGCGCTGAAGTCGCCGACCATACCGCTATAGTCGCTTCCATCCGCCATCGGAAAACGGTAATCGCCGTAGCCGACCCGGACACGGGAATTCCAGTGGCTGAAGAATTTGCCGTCCAGGCCGACAAACAGCATCCTGCTGTCTTCCTGGCGGAAGAGATCCCCGGGTCGGCTCAGCACCCGGAAATGATCGTACCGTCGTCCCTCTACCGAAGCGATGATCCATCTGCCCGGCGCTACAGGCTCCCGGTATTCGCCGGAGTAAGACCAGCCCCGGTAGTTGAAAAATTTAGCCGTCGTGTTCGGATCGAATACCAGATCTCTGCGAACGACCTGGAATCGATAACCCCGATGACCGCTCACCGACCGCGACAGTGCCATGGTGTACTGGTTGAGATCGAATGTGTCCCCCTGAAACACCGCCTCGCCGCCTTCGTCGAACGCCTGGACACTGCGGGCCAATCCACTGGTCCGATCGAAAGCTACCTCCAGGTTGTCCGATGTTGAGAATTCGAGTTCTACCGCCGCACTGATATCGGTGACCGTGTTGTCATCCAGGTCGAGGATCTCGTAATTGTAGTAAGACTGCTCGAGTTCGATACGGAATCCACTGTTACTGACGGGCAGGAATGCACCCAGCCGAGGTGTGAGGATCGAAACCCGGTCCGAGGCAGACCCTCCCTCAGTGAACAGCGGGTTGGAATCGTATTCGTAACCGGTCACCACACTCGGCGTCAGGATCCATGGCCCAACAGGGAGGCCTTCATCGATCGCGGCATCCACAGGCATCCACACGCTCCCCAAAAGGACGAGGCAGAAAGCTCCTGCCGGGAGCAACCTGCGAATCCGGTTGAACTTCCGGCTGTTCATGATGGCGTACGAGCATCCAGCCGATCATTGTCCGACTCGTCAGTACCGTCTTCCCCGTTCTGCTTCGCGCTGTGCTTGCCGACACGGAGGAATACATGGAGGAGCACCAAACCGGCCAGACAGGCCGCCAAAATGCTTACGACAGCCGCGGCCACCATCCGGCTCTTGGCGATGACCAGTGCCAGGGCGGCCAGGGCCAGGGTCAGGACAATGAGGTACAGAATGATCACCGCCGCCCGGTGGCCGTAACCGATATCCATGAGTCGATGGTGCAGGTGCCCGCGGTCCGGGAGGAACAGATGGTCCACGTTCCTGATGAAGTAGCCCAGGCCGTGACCTTCTTCCTGCCGGGCGCGGTCCAGCCGTAACAATCTGCGGGAAACCGCCAGGGAAGTGTCCAGGATCGGCAGGGCCATGACCAGCAGTGGGATCAGCACAGCAACGGCGGTTGGACCTTTCTGGGCGCCGCGGGTGGAAATCACCGCCAGTGTGAAACCCAGGAACATGCTTCCCGAATCGCCAAGAAAGATCTTCGCCGGGTTGAAGTTGAAGAACAGGAATCCGATCAGGCTGCCCACCAGCGCCACACTGGTGGCGACCACACCGGTCTGGCCCTGAAGGAAAGCGATGCAGGCCACGGTAATGGTCATGATCAATGCCACACCGGCCGCCAGGCCGTCCAGGCCGTCGATCAGGTTCATGGCGTTGGTAATGCCGACCACCCAGAGGATGGTGACCGCCGCCGATACCCAGATCGGGAATACCAGGGTCCCTTCCTGGAACGGATGGGTGACCTCCACGATCCGGAATCCACCGGTCCATATCAAGGCCGCCGCCAGAATCTGGAATACGAATTTCACTTTAAAGGAGAGCTTCCGGATATCGTCCACAAGTCCCAGGAAGAACATGCCGGTTGCGCAAACAGCGAGAATCGACCAGTAGACCGAAACCTGCCGAAGTTCCAGATGCGTTTCGGTGGCAGAGGCGGCAAAAACCAGGCCGGTGAGAAAGCCTCCAAAGACGGCGATACCGCCGATTCTGGGAATCGGTCTCCCGTGAACCTTGCGGTGCCCCGGGGCATCCAGGGCGCCGATCCGGGGTGCGATCCATATGGCCAGGGGTGTCAACAGCAGGCTGGCCAGGGCCGAAACCAGCAACGTGGACACGCCGAGAACGGACGGATCAGACATTGAATACCTCGTCGTCACGTCGATTGGACGAGCCGGAAGCATACGGTAAGGTGACGGACTGATACACTCTAAGTCCCAATTCCTCTATGGGATATCTGAATATACTATGATAGCAATCAACGACCCAGGACGGAAAACGTAATTGAATTTTAATGGATTCCGGATATTCGGGTTAAGCGTCATCGCCGGATCAGGCAGGCTCCACCGAGGTCGCGACGTCGGTCATTTCTCCCAACAGCCCTATCTTTTTCGAGACGACGATCAATATGTGGAGGATGACGTAGCTCTTCACCACAACACCGAGGGTGCTGCCGAAGCTGCCTTCGAGGTGGATCAGTCGCAGGAACAGCAGGATGTAGATCCCCTTTCGCATCGGGTCGAAGCCGGCAAGGGTGCCGAATTTCTGGTACACGAAGCGGTAACAGCCTCCAACCAGGAACATCCCGATGACCACCGCGGGGAAGCCGAAGTTCCAGTAAAACTCGCTAATCAGGGAGGGAGCGATCCGGGTGGTCTTGTCCACATAGCTCACCAGCTGGAATGTAGTCCCGAATTCCCGGCCGATCCCGATGACCGGCTTGTCCGGCCAGAGGAACCTCGGAACCAGAAGGCCGATCGGCGCCAGGAGCAGGGTGTCGCCATGACGGTAATCCACATGATCCGGGACGTTTTTCAGCACCGCCGCCACCGAGGTGACAATCGCCATTCGCTTGAAGAACGCACGCAGAGACTGATCCAGGAAACCGGACTCATTCCACCGGGTAGCGACATCGAAGGTGCGGTCCAGACGTCGGGCGGTGTCCAGGCGCTTGTCCTGGCTCCGGAAGGTGTTGTAGACCGGGAAAATCACGAAGATCGTGATCAACACCACGGCGAGGATCGTCTTCCAGGGTAGCTTCCGGCGCGCGTACCAGAACGCCACCGTCGGCAGGGCGACCATGATGATCGCTTTTTCCTTACTTCCCACATGGGCGTACATGATGACCAGGGCCGCCGGGACGTACAGGGCAAACAGGACGTTTCTCCGGATCTTGTCCAGCCTCTTGGACCAGTGCATGTACCAGAGCAGGAACCAGCCGAAGAAAAAGAGAAGAGAGAGTTGCTGGCCGATGCTCAAGATCCCGGAAATTCCTCTTCCCCCGGTAACACTCCGCACCTGGGCCGCATTGGCGAGCTGCCCCATGAAGCCGACACCGCCCACCAGAAGGTAAAACGCGATGCCTGACGGCACCAGATTGGCGAAGGCGCTGGAGCGTGCCCTGCGCCCCAGTGTCAGGTAACCGGAGACCATGGCGATATAACCGACCAGCGCCAGCGCCAGCGCCGGTGTCAACCAGTACAAAAGGGACCGGTATTGCAACACCATGACGTTCTGCTTGAGGTACAGGGTTGAGAATCCGTAGTACAAGAAAAACAGGATGCTGATCGGGTAGATAATTTCGAAATAATCGAACCGCAGAGCTTTCTGACGCAAAAAACCGTAACTCATCGGGATCGCAACCAGCGCCAGGGTCATTGCCATATCGAGGGCATAGGTCGTAAACGGGATGCTCAAAACAAGAAGAGCCAGCAGCAGGAAAGCGACCGCCAGCAACAGAGATCCGCGGTTCCCGGCGCCGACGCCGGCCCCGGCAAACTGTTCCTGTTGAGGCATACCTGTCAATTCTGACCTCTCGATTGGACAAGACCCGGACGGCACACAGGAATACATCGACACGGCGTCGGGGTCAAGCGGCTATCTTGCTGTTTCCCGGGCGGTTATGCGGGCCGCCAGTTTTCCGGACAGCTGCAGCAACTCGGGATTATCCGGCCCCAATTCATCTCCGGCATCCCGAAGGGTGGTTCGAACTGCCGCAAGGTCGCCTGATTTCAGATAGAAATCAACCAGGTCGGACCAGACCGCGGTGTTCTTCGGATCGATAAGGGCTGCCCATTTCAGGGATTGTTCGGCTGCCTCGGTCCGCTCAACCCGTTCCGCAGCCTTGGCGAAGGCCAGGGCGAACCGGGTGCTCCGGGGCGCCATGCGGCGGCAGCGATTCAGGTAATCGAAGGCGACTTCCCACTCCCCGCGGCTGGAGGCGATCTCCGCCCGGTTGGAGTAGACGGCGAACTGGAACGCTTCGCTCAGGGCGGCCTCTTCAAAAAAGAGCAGGGCATCATCGTAACGCTGCTGCTCCTTGAGAACCAGAGCCAGGTGGAACGCCACCTCTGCCGCGTGGAGAGCGGTGGACGGCTCCTCCCTGGCCGACCGGAACAGGCTTTCCGCACGGACCAGGTCGCCGAGCCGGTGGTAGAGCTTGCCCAGAGAGAACAGGTGGCGCTCACGAGTGATCAGGGGAGCATCTTCCAGCGCCCCTTCCGAGGACTGTGCAAACTGCCGCAACATATCCGGATCGTCCAGGGTCTGTAAATCCGCATGCTGCCAGAAGTCGGGCTGTTGTACCGCGGTGTCGGCGAGGGCGACAGCGGCGTCTTCATCCAGTCCGTACTGGATCGAGCGGGTCACGAGCCTGTCCCGAAACGTGTAGACACCCGCTTCCTTATCAATGGCCCACCGCAGGAACCCGAAAGCGGTTCGCCCCTCCTCACCGACCCGGTCCCACGCCGGCCGGCTCAGGAGGGCCAGATCCGGTGTTTCCCCGGCGCGTCGGCGTTCTTCCAGTCGGAAATACACCTCCGACATCCCCTGCCAGGACCAGCCGGATACAGGACAGCTTGTGGCAGCGGCACGATACCCGTCAAGCGCCTGCTCCAGGAGCATGGTCTGTTCTTCATCGGAATCGGGAACCTGCTGCAACATGTCGTACAGGCCGATGCGGACTTCCGCCTCCAGCCAGAGTGTTTCGTAACGGTTGATGCCTACGGCGGCCTTTTCGAGATGGGGCAACGCCGTGTCGTAGTACCCCTGTGCGGCGGCCGCGCTCCCAAAGGCATAGGCAACGCCGCCCATAACTCCGGTGACCGCCCGGATCCCGAACAAGGCCACCAGGACCAAACCGATCCAGAACGGCAAACTCCGTATGTTCATGATACGGACTCCGAATGGCGGTGCATCGCCACTGCTGCCACGACGACGAACATCAGGGCGTTGCCGGGGATCTGATGATTGAAGTCCACCAGGGCGTGGAGGGAAAGACATACCAGGCCAACCACCATTCCGATCCTGGCCGGTGCGACGGTTCTGCCCAGTGTTCCCGCAAGCTGCATACGGAACAACCTGGAACCGTACGCCCACATCAGGGCCAGAAGGAGCAGCCCGGCCACCAGCCCTCCTTCGACGAGGACCTCCAGATAGTCATTGTGCAACTGGAGCCAGAGCCGCGTTTCTCCCGGGGGGACATAGGCTGAAAAAACCTGGCCGAATGCCCCGAAGCCGACGCCGGTCAGCGGGTAGTCCGCCACCATGGGAAGCGCCGCTTTCCAGACAACCACACGCTCGTATTGTGCCAGGTCGCCGGCGGAAGCGGAGGAAAAGTCCTCGACGCGCTGGGCCAGTTCCGTGCCGCCCAGGCCGAAGAACGCCACTGCCGCCAGGACCACAACAACCGTGAGCGCCAGAACCCGACTTCGAAGGGACCGCAGACAAAGCAGCACCAGGAACACCAGGCCCAGGGCGATCAGCGCCGCCGTCATTTTGCTGGCGCTGAAAAAACCGGCCACCAGGCAGAGCAGGCCTGCGCCGAGAGCGACGGGAGCCTGAGGCTCTTTGATCGCCTGGATCCCGCCCTTGCGGAACCGCCACCAGGAATAGCCCAGCAACCAGGGTACGGCCAGTTCCATGACACCGCCGAAATGATTGGGGTTCACATAGGGGCCGATGGACCTCAGCTCCCGGGCGGACTCCCGGATCCAGAGCAGTTTCCCATTGTCGTGGAACAGTTGCATGATCCCGACAAGGGCCAGCAGGGTCATATTGGCCAGCAGCACGACCTTGTAAACCGTACAGCGTTCCGCCTTCGAACTCCGGCGGCCTGCCAGCAGGAATGCCAGGAAGAGAGCTAGGAACCACAGGCTTCGCTCCAGTGTTCCTGCAGGGTAGAGAGACAGGCTCCGCCACGGATAGCCCGAAGGGGTCTCCATGGCCGGCGCAGGGGAATCCTGTGGCATCGCAGCATCGCCGGGAAGATAGGCCATGGCCCGGTCTTCAAGAGGCGGGGCCGCGTCCCGGTAGATCGCCGCCGCATGGGGACTGAGCAGATTGACCGCCACCGGCGGCAGCGGGACACACTGGAACAGACCCCATAGCCCCAGCAGGAGCGGCAAGACGAGCCACCGCCGGTCCCGGGCCGGGAGAATACCTTCCCAGCCGGATCGGGACACAGCGATGAACGCCGCCACGACGATCAGGAACGCTGCAGAGCGATACGCCCAGATTTCTACACCGCCGAACGCCCAGGGGAGAGCGCACACCGCCGCCAGCAACGGCCAGTCTTCCGCCTCCAGGCTGGAGGCCGGTCCTTCGGTCAACCAGGTCACAGCAGGTCCTTCCGTTTTCGTTTTTTCAAAGTGTCCACCACCGATTTGACCTGTTCGGTTTTCTCCCGTGCGACCACAAGCAGGGCATCTCCGCTGTCCACCACCATCACGTCCGGAACACCGACCAGCGCTACCATCTTCTCACCGGCGAACACGACGGAATTATCACTGTCCAGAAGGATCCGGTTGCGGGCGTGAGGATCCCTCACCCGCAGACGCCCGGCTGCATCCCATGAGCCCAGATCGTCCCAGCCTGCATCCAGGGCGACCACCTTGACGTCGGCGGCCTGCTCCATAACGGCGTAATCAACCGACAGCCGGGTTGCGCGCTCCCAGGCGCCCTTCTCGCCAGACAGGTGGCGTTCAACCGCACGACGGATCCTCGGCGCCGTACTCTGCAGTTCCTCAAGGAACCGGGAGGCTTTCCAGACGAACATCCCGCCGTTCCAGAGGTATCGACCGGATTTAAGAAAACGTCGCGCCCGTGCCGAATCCGGCTTCTCCACAAACTCCGCCACCGAGGCGACCCCGTCCTTTTCCGGCAGTGTAGAGCACTTGAGATACCCGAACCCTGTAGCCGGACGGTCCGGACGGATGCCGAGGCAGACCAGGGATCCCTGTTCGGCGGCGCCTGCCGCCCGCCTGACCGCGGCGGTGAACGCCGGAACATCCCGGATGACATGATCGGTGGGGAAAATTCCCACAACTGCGGTGCGGTCCCTGGCCTCTACCGCGGCACAGGCCAGGGCTATTGCCGGCGCCGTATCCCGGCCTGAAGGCTCCACCACCAGATTGTCGCGCTGCAATCCGGGGAGCAATTTTCGGACTCTCGCCTGAAGCGCCCTGGGGGCAACGACCCAGATCCTGGATTCGGGAGCCAGGCGGCGGGCCCGCTTCCATGTCGAAACCAGGAGAGGATCCTTGCCGTAGAGTGCCAGGAACTGTTTCGGGTTGTCCTGGCGACTGTGCGGCCAGAACCTGGTTCCGCTCCCTCCCGCCAGCAGCACAACATGAAAACGGTCCATGGTCTCTCCGGTTCAGTAGGCCTCGTAAGTTGCCTGCAGCCCTTCGTTCAGGGCGACCTCAGGCAGGTACCCGATGAGCTTTTCCGCCAGGGCGATATCGGCCAGGGAGTGCCGGATGTCACCTTCCCGGGTGGCCTGGTATTCAGGCTGCGCTTCCTTGCCACCGATGGCGGCGATGCCGGCAAGCAGATCGTTCAGGCTGATCCTCTGGCCGCACGCAATGTTGACGGTCCGCCCGAAAGCCTCCGGTCCGGCGCTGCATGCCAGAAGGTTGGCCTGAACCACGTTCCGGATGAAGGTGAAGTCCCGGGTCTGGCCGCCGTCTCCAAAGATCACCGGCTTGCGCCCGGTCTGGATCGAAGTAACGAAGGCAGGGATGACCGCCGAATACTCACTGGTCGGGTCCTGCCTGGGGCCGAAGACGTTGAAATAGCGTAATGCGACGGTGGGCAACTTGTAGAGGTCCCAAAACAGCCTGCAGTAGACTTCCGCCGTGAGTTTCTGGAGGCCGTACGGCGAGATCGGCGCCGGCGGCATGGTCTCCACCTTCGGCAGCGTTTCGCTCTCCCCGTAAAGAGAGGAAGACGAAGCGAACACGAACCGGGCCACACCGGCGTCTCGGGCCGCGATCAACAGGTTGAGCGTCCCGGATACGTTGACGCCGTTGGATCCCTCAGGGTCCAGGACCGAACGCTTGACCGACGGCATGGCGGCCTGGTGCAGAACGAAGTCCACGCCATCCACCGCAGCGCTGCATGTATCCCTGTCGCGGATGTCTCCACGCCGGAATTCATATTCGCCGCCGCCCGCCTTCGCCCAGTCCCCGGTCTGTTCGAGGTTGCTCTCGCGGCCGGTGGAAAGATCGTCCAGGACCCGGGCATTGTGCCCTGACTTCAGGATAGCCTCGACCAAGTTTGAACCGATGAATCCGGCTCCGCCTGTAACCAGATAGGAACTCAAATCATTACCTCCCAACACCGGTGTAGCGGAATCCAAGCTTCCGCATCTTCTCCGGTTCAAAGACGTTGCGAAGATCCACGATCACCGGCTCGCGGAGGCGTTCGAGGATCGTCTTCAGCTCCAGACCCCGGAACTGGTTCCATTCCGTGGCGATCACCAGCATATCAGCGCCGTTGCACGCATCGTATTCATCGCTGCAGTAGACGACTTCGCTCCGTTCAACCTGCGCCGCCCCCTCCATTCCAACCGGATCGAAGACCCGCACCCGGGCGCCCAGTCCGTTCAGACGGTCCAGAATCTCGATGGCAGGCGATTCGCGCAGATCGTCGGTATTCGGCTTGAAAGTCAGGCCCAGAAGGGCGACTACCTTGCCGGACACTTCACCGCCGGCCGCAGCGAGGATCTTCTCGACCATCCTGTTGGGGCGCTGCTCGTTGACCTGAATGACCGCAGAAACGATCTGCAGATCGACGCCCTTGTCCCTGGCCAGTTCAAGGATCGCCCGGGTGTCCTTCGGGAAGCAGGATCCGCCGTATCCCGGTCCGGGGTGGAGAAACTTGGAACCGATCCGCTTGTCCAGCCCCATGCCCTTGGCCACGGCATGGATGTCGGCGTCAACCTGCTCGCACAGGTCGGCCATTTCATTGATGAATGAGATCTTGGTGGCAAGGAATGCGTTGGAAGCGTATTTGATGACCTCTGCGGTCACGACGTTGGTGACCACAATAGGCGTTTCGATCAGGTAGAGCGGCCGGTAGAGGTCCTGGAGGATCGCCGTGGCGTGCTCGTCTTCGGTGCCGAGCACAACCCGGTTGGGCCGCATGAAATCCTCGATGGCGGAACCCTCACGAAGGAATTCCGGGTTGGAGGCAACACTGAACGGATGTTCTTCAGCCTTGTTTTCGTCGATGATCTCACGGACCATGGTGCCTGTTCCGGCCGGTACCGTGCTCTTGGTCACAACCACCTTGAACGAATTCAGGTTCGCGGCAACGGATCGGGCCACTTCCCGCACAAAGGAGAGATCCGCGCGGCCGTCGTCACCCTGGGGTGTCCCCACGGCGATAAACACTACGAGAGCCTCGCGGATGGATCGGTCCAGCTCGGTGGTGAACGAAAGACGTCCTGCAGCGACGTTTCTCTCCACCACCTGCTCCAGGCCAGGCTCGTAGATCGGCATCTGCCCCTTGAGGAGCATGTCGATCTTGGATTCGTCCTTGTCAACACACGTGACGTGGTTGCCGAACTCGGCGAAACACGCTCCGGTTACCAGTCCGACATATCCGGTCCCTACTACCGTAATGTTCATGTTTGAATCTCCGGCCCGGAATTCCGGGCCCGATACCAGGAGACGAAGCGGTCAAGACCTTCCTCGATACCGGTGCGTGGTTCCCAAAGCAATTCTTTTCTGGACCTTGTCGTGTCGGCCCAGGTTCTGTCCATGTCGCCGGGCTGCATCGGCTTGACCTCGATCAGCGCCTTGTGGTCCAGCCGCGTGGAAATCATTTCAATCAGACCGGCCAGTGTGATCGTCCTTGAGCCACCGAGATTCCAGACATGGTATCCGGAGAGATGGTCCATGGCGGCGATGATGCCCTCGACGATATCGTCGACATAGGTGTAGTCCCGGGCCGAACTGCCGTCTCCGAACTGCTGGATCGGCAATCCGTTTGCGATGGATCGGGTGAAGTGATGGATCGCCATCTCCGGACGTTGCCGCGGTCCGTACACCGTAAAGAACCTGAGGCAGGCCACCTTGAGTCCGAATAAATGGTGATGGGCGTGACACAGCACTTCGCCGGCCTTCTTGGTCGCCGCATAAGGCGAAATCGGATGGTCCACCGGGTCGTCTTCGGCGAACGGGACCTTGGCGTTGTTCCCATACACCGACGAAGAAGATCCGAACAGGAACCGGGTGATGCCGTGCCTTCTGCAGGCCTCCAGCAGACAGGTCGTACCGACGAGATTGACCGAGGTGTACAGCTCCGGGTCGGCAATCGATGGCCTCACCCCGGCCCGGGCCGCAAGGTGGATCACGGTTCCGAATGATGTGCCGGACATCTCCCTGTCCAGGAGATCCCGGTCACGGATATCCCCTTCCACCAGCCGGTAGTCGGGGTTGGCCTCAGCCGTCTCCAGGTTCCGGCGTTTGAGCGCCGGATCGTAGAACGAGTCGAAGTTGTCCAGACCGACTACCGTGTGGCCTGCCGCCAGCAGCCGCTCCACCAGGGAGGAGCCGATGAATCCGGCGGCGCCGGTGACCAGTATCGTCTCCGTACCGGTGTTCAAATCGAGTGCACCTTCTTTCGGCCCACCTTGACGGACCGGGTCGCATTGCGGGTATCCAGAACGACACGGGAATGCTTCACAACTTCATCATAGTCGAACGAAGAATGGTCGGTGATGATGATCACCAGGTCGGATTCCTTGAAGGTGGCCGGCGTAAACGGCTTGCCGCGCTTCACCGTACCGTCTTCCATCCTCAACGTTTTGTTGTACGGGTCGTGGAACTGGACCCGTGCTCCCCGCTCGTGAAGGATCTGAAGCACGTCAAGCGCCGGCGACTCCCGCAGATCCCCGGTGTCTCTTTTGTACGCCGCGCCCAGGATCAGTATTTTAGAGCCCTTGACGCTCTTGGTGCAGTCGTTCAGCAGCTCGGTAGCCCGCCGCACCACAAGTTCCGGCATGGCGCCGTTGATTTCAGAAGCCAGTTCGATGAACCGGGCCGAATAGTTCAGGGTCTTCAGTTTCCACGACAGGTAGTGGGGATCCAGCGGTATGCAGTGCCCGCCAATGCCCGGTCCCGGATAGAACTTCATGAACCCGAACGGCTTGGTCGCAGCGCCGTCGATCACTTCCCAGACATCCAGTTTCAACTTCTCGCACATCATCGCGATCTCGTTCACCAGCCCGATGTTCACGGCCCGGAACGTGTTCTCCAGGAGCTTGATCATCTCGGCTGTCTGGGTCGAACTGACGGTATGGACTGAGGCGATCGCCTTCTCGTAGAAAAATTTCGCAGCCCGGGTGCAGCGCGGCGTGGTGCCGCCTACGACCTTCGGCGTATTCTTGGTGTCGTAGACCTTGTTCCCGGGGTCGACCCGCTCCGGTGAGAACGCCAGGAAGAAATCCTTCCCTGCCTTGAGCCCGCCGGCTTCAAGGCGCGGCCTCATGATCTCCTCGGTGGTGCCTGGGTAGGTCGTGGATTCCAGAACAATCAGTTGGCCGGGACGCACTTCCCGGGCGATCTGGTCCACCGCCGAGACGATGTAGGAAATATCCGGGTCCCGGGTCTTCCGAAGCGGTGTGGGAACGGCAATGAATATCGCATCCTGCCGGCCGCAGCCCTTGTAATTGGACCGGGCGGAGAATCTCCCGGCTTCCACCATCTCCTTGACCATGGACGACGGCACGTCCTCGATATGGGAACGGCCCTTGTTCAGTCCGTCGACCTTTTTCTGGTCCACGTCTACGCCGACAACCTTGAACCCGGCGTGGGCGAACTCCATGGCCAGGGGCAACCCGACGTAGCCAAGGCCAATGATTCCGACCCGCGCTTTCCCGGAAGCGACCTTTTCTTTAAGTATTTCAAGCTGAGCCATACATTTTCCTTTTGCGTGCCGATCAGACATGACGGAGGGGGAGATTGTGCTTCCCCTGGAGTGGAGCAATATAATGCTGCGACCCTGGCTTTTTCAACGAACTACTCTTCAGACAACTTTTCCAGCTGCTCGGTGGACAACTTGATGCCCTTTTTCTGGTAGTGGCGCATCAGCCAGCGGGCGAATTTGCTGTCGTTGGTCCCTGCCGCCACATCCTCCAGTCCGTCGTGGAGTGTACGTTCGTTAATCAGGGCGCCCAACGTGCCCTCACCCTGGTCGATCTTGCGGGTGATCTCGGACAGGTTGTGAAGGGTCGCTCCCAGGTCGTCGGCCAGGGCGTTGGAGTATTCGGGGTCGTTGATCAGTCTGCCGAGGAGACCGTCCGGTTTTTCCAGTCGCCCTGCGATGGCCGCCAGCGATTCGGAGGCGGCACGGAGGGATTCTATGGTCTGCTCGGCGGCGCCGTTCTCCTCAAGGAGCGGCCCCAGGGCGCCGTCTCCCCGTTCCAGCTTCTCGACGAAGGCGGCCAGGGCCCCCAGGGTCCTGGAAAGGTCGTCCACCCTGCCGGCGAACTCCTGGTCCGACAGCACCCTGCCGAGGAATCCCCTGCCGGCACGCAGCTCACCGGTGATCGCTTCCAGGTTCTCCAGGGCTCCATGCAGCCGGGCCAGGCCCTCCTTGCCGAACTCGGGATTCTGGATCATCTCTCCCAGCATGCCCTCACCCTTTTCCAGGGGCTCGAGGATCTTGCTCAGGGCCACGGTGATGTCGCCCAGGTTCTCGGCGATGTACGCTCCCTGCTCGAAGAACTCGGTCTCCTGCAGAACAGGGATTTCGGCACCTGCCGCAAGGGCCGGAAGTTCCGGATCGCCGGCTGAAAGGTCGACGAACTTCTCTCCGGACAACAGCTGCAGGTATCTCAGGGCGGCGGCGGTGTCCTGTCGCACCCGGCCTGCGTATTCCTTGCGCACACCGATACCGACCTTGACACCCCGGGCTGCCGGGTCGGTAGGAACCCGGATTCCCGTAACGGAGCCGACCTGAACACCGTCCAGTTTCACCGGGGAGCCGACGATCAGCCCTTCCGCGTTGGGGAAACCGACGGTGTACGGGACTGTCTTGAACAGCAGGGACGACTGTTCTCCAACCGTCATCACCGCCACTGCCAATATCAGGAGCGCCAGGGCTCCGATGGTGCCGACCATGAGGTCGCCGCCAGGTCGCTTAGCCATACCCTCCCCCTTCGAGAAACCCTTTCAGGATCGGTTCATCCGTA
>JACXWD010000033.1:0-14645 GCA_014764515.1 Candidatus Polarisedimenticola svalbardensis
CGTCCACGTTCGGCCAGGGGTTCTTCGCCTTGCCGTGTTCCATGAGAACGTCGGGGGCGACCTGGTAGATCATGTTGATGACCTTGAACAGCGGGTAGTCCGGAAGGTTCTTCCGGCAAAACTCCATCTGGGAGGTGTAACGCGGGTCGGTCTTGCGAAGCACGGCGTGGCCGTATCCGGGAATGACCTGGCCGCTGTTCAGGGTGTCCCACAGCGCTTTCTTGATCACTTCCTCTGTAGGTTCCTTGCCGCCGAGTTTCTCGATGAACGCCTGCGTCCAGCGCAGCACGTTCTCGTTGGCGAGGCCGTGGAGCGGTCCGGCGAGGCCGTTGATCCCGGCGGACAGGGAGTAGTAGACGTCGGACAGTGCCGAGGCCACCAGGTGGATGGTGTGGGCCGAGACATTTCCGGATTCGTGGTCGGAGTGCAGGATGAAATACATCCGGGCAACATCGTCATACGGCTTGTCGATGCCCATCATGTGGGCGAAATCACCGCCGAAGTCTAGATCGGGGTTGCTGGGAATGATGTCGTCGTTCTTGAATTTCAGGCGATAGATATAGGCGCCGATGGTGGGCAGCTTCGCCAGGAGGTCGCAGGAGTCCTCGTACGTCGACCTCCAGTAATCCATCTTGCTCATGCCGGCCTGGTATTCGACGACGAACCTGGACTCGCGCTGCATCGCCAGGATCGCGGCGGAGAACATCGCCATCGGGTGGGAGTCACGAGGCATGGCCCGCAGGACATCGAAAACGTACTGCGGCACCTCGCGGCGGTTCTTGAAATCCTCCACAACCTCGGCGGTCTGTTCGACGGTGGGGACCTCGCCGGTCAGCATGAAATACCAGAACGATTCCACGGTGGGGTATTCGCTACCGGACCACTTGGGCAGCGCCTCGAAAGTCTCGGGGATGGTCTTGCCGCGGAACCGGATTCCTTCCATCGGATCCAGATAGGAAATGTCGGTCACCAGGCAGCGCACGCCACGGGCGCCACCGATCGCCTGTCCGATGGTGACCTCACCCAGTTTGGTGTCCGCGTGCTCCTTGAGGAGCCTGACGGTGCGGGGGCGGTGCTCTTCGATTTTGCGGGCTAAAGTCTCTTTGAGTGTGGACACTTTCAGCATGGTCATCGGTGCTCTCCTTTAGCCGAAACTCCAACCTTCCGGGATGTGCCGGGGCACGAGTGGAACAACAAGTCCTTGGGACCATTCATTTTAATCATTCGACCCCGCAGGCGGCAAGGCAGTCCGGTCAATTGTGGGCTAACAAATAGACCATATATGTGGAAATTTCACTGCCCCAGGAGCTGTTTCAACAACTGCCCGGTTTGCGATTTCCGAACCTTGGCCACAGCCTCCGGCGTACCCTGGGCCACGATTTTCCCGCCTTTGCCTCCCCCTTCCGGGCCGAGATCGATGACCCAGTCAGCGGTTTTGATCACGTCCAGGTTGTGCTCGATGACCACGAGACTGTTCCCCTGGTCCACCAACCGGTTCAGAACAGCCAGCAGCTTGCGGATATCTTCGAAGTGCAAACCGGTGGTCGGCTCATCCAGCAAATAGAGCGTCTTTCCGGTGGCGCGCCGGGAAAGCTCCTTGGACAGCTTGATCCGCTGGGCCTCCCCACCCGACAGGGTGGTGGCCGGCTGACCCAGGCGGAGGTAGCCGAGGCCGACATCCTGGAGTGTAGCCAGCTTCGTTTTGATCTTGGGCACCGCATCGAAGAAGTCCAGCCCCTGGTGGATGGTCATCTCCAGAACTTCGGCAATGTTCCGGCCTTTGTAGAGAACCTCCAGGGTCTCCCGGTTGTACCGCCGGCCGCCGCAGGTGTCACAAGTGACGTACACATCCGGCAGGAAGTGCATCTCGATCTTCAGGACTCCCCCGCCCTCGCACGCCTCGCAGCGACCGCCTCGAACATTGAAGGAGAACCGACCGGGCTTGTAGCCTCGCATTCGGGACTCGGGAACCTGGGAGAACAGTTCGCGGATCGGGGTAAACAGACCGACGTAGGTCGCCGGGTTGGAGCGGGGCGTCCGGCCGATCGGTGATTGGTCGATGTCAATGATCTTGTCGATGTGCTCCACGCCACGAACCTCGCGGTGTTTTCCCGGAAGCGCCTCGACCCCATGGAGAGCGCGGGCGAGTGCACGGTGCAGGATCTGGTTCACCAGGGTGCTTTTTCCCGATCCGGAAACACCGGTGACGCATGTGAACAGACCTAGCGGGAACCGGACGTCCAGTCCCTTCAGATTGTTCTCGGCGGCGCCCAGGACCTCGACTGCCCTGGCGTTGCCCTGACGGCGGCGCTCCGGTACAGCGATCGCCTCCCGGCCGGAGAGGAACGCCCCTGTGAGAGATTTCCTGCACGCCTGGACCTGCTTGGGAGTTCCGGCGCAAACAACTTCACCTCCAAGCTCACCGGCGCCGGGTCCCAGGTCCACAACAAAATCTGCGGCCCGGATAGTCTCCTCGTCATGCTCCACCACGACGACCGTGTTTCCCAGGTCACGCATCGCCTGCAGTGTGTCCAGCAGCCGGCGGTTGTCCCGCTGGTGCAGCCCGATGGACGGCTCATCCAGTATGTACAGCACCCCTGTAAGGCGGGAACCGATCTGGGTCGCCAGCCGGATACGCTGGCCTTCCCCTCCGGAGAGCGTGGCGGCGGAACGGTCCAGTGTCAGGTAGCCCAGACCGACGTTGGCCAGGAAGCCCAGCCTCTCCAGGATCTCTTTCATAATCGGTTTGGCGATGACCGAGTCCTGCTTCCCGAACTTCAGGCCGCGGTACAACTTGACCGCCTCCTCAACCGAAAGCTCGGTATGCCGGGATATGTTCAGGTCGCCTACGGTGACCGCCAGCGCCTCCGGTTTCAGTCGCATCCCCTGGCAATCCTCGCAGGGGCGGATCGCCATCAACTTTTCCATCGCCTCCCGCTTGGTCTGGGATTCGGTACCCTTGTAGCGGCGGGTGAGGCTGGGAACGATCCCCTCCCACTTGCCTTTCCAGTGATATGCCGAGCGCTTGCCCTGCCAGCGGAAATCGAACTCCCTCGTACCGGCGCCTTCCCACAGAACCTTTAGAAATTTCTTGGGGAGTTTTTTGTACGGTGTGCCCGGGTCGACCTCGTAAGCCTGGTACAACGAGTTCTCCAGAACCTGGGACCAGTTGGCGTAACCCCAGGCCAGGGCGCCGTCACGGAGGGAGACCGCCGGATCCAGCAGGATCCGTTCCTTTGAAAACGACTTGCTGACCCCCAGGCCGTCACATTTGGGGCATGCTCCGAAAGGCGAGTTGAACGAGAACAGCCGCGGTTCCATTTCCGGAACGGACACACCGCAGTCGGTACATGCCAGGTGACGGGAGAAAAGCAGGTCTCCCCTGCCGGCGACATCTACGACCACCAGACCGGACGCCGCCTCAAGAGCGGTTTCAACCGAATCGGTCAGACGGCCGCGGAGCCCCTTTTTGATCACCAGGCGGTCCACGACGATCTCGATGTTGTGCTTCAGCTTCTTGTCCAGATCGATATCGTCGGACAGGTCACGGATCTCCCCATCGACCCTGGCACGGACGAACCCCTGCCGGGCCGCTTCACGGAACTCCTTGCGATAGGTCCCCTTGCGACCCCGGACGATCGGCGCCAGAACCTGGATCCGGGCGCCGTGCGGCAGATCGAGAATCCCATCGACGATCTGCTGCACCGATTGGGACCGGATCGGCCGGCCGCATTCATGGCAGTGCGGCTCGCCGATTCTGGCGAACAGCAGCCGCAGATAATCGTAGATCTCGGTGACGGTCCCGACGGTGGATCGGGGATTGCGGGAGGTTGTCTTCTGCTCGATGGAGATCGCCGGCGAGAGTCCTTCAATCGATTCGACGTCCGGTTTCTCCATCTGTTCGAGAAATTGACGCGCGTACGCCGAAAGCGATTCCACGTACCGCCTCTGGCCTTCGGCGTACAGCGTGTCGAACGCCAGGGAGGATTTCCCCGAACCGGAAACTCCGGTGATGACGATCAGCTTGTTCCTCGGAAGGGTCAGGTTGACCCGCTTGAGGTTGTGTTCCGACGCACCCCGGATGACGATCTCGCGAGCGGCCACCGTTCAGATTCCTGCCTGCTCCCGGGCATTGATGTCGAGACGGATTACCACTTCATCCCGGATCAGGTCGTCCGGGCGTCCCGGGTACTCGATTTTGAAATCGAACCTCATAACGAAGAATTCGGCCGTTGCCTTCACCACGCCTTCCGCCACTTCGATAGCCGCAGGGAAGGTGATTTGCTTGGTAATACCGTGGAGCACCAGGTTGCCGGTAACCTCGTAGCCCGGTTCTGCGGCGACGATGGCGGTGGAAACGAATTTAGCGGTCGGGTACGTTTCCACATCGAAGAAGTCCGGGCTCTTCAGGTGCCCGGTAAGTTTTTCGGCGTCGGCCCACAGGGACGTGGTGTCGATGGTGAAGGCAACGCGGGAAGCAGCCGGATCCCCATCCACCAAAATGATCTCGCCGGTAAAGCTGTTGAATCCGCCGTCGTGGGATCCGGTGATTTTGCTGCCGGTGAACCCGACGGTGGAACCCTCTCCGATGGTGTAGACCGTTCCTGACGGGAGCGCGGCTTCGGTCTCGGCCGAAATCGCCTCCGGCTCCTCAACCGTCGCAGGGGCCGCATCCTCCGCCGGGTTGGAACAGCCCCCGCCCATTGCCACAGCGACAAACATCAGAAACAGAAACAGAATCCGTGTTCTCTTCATTATCCGTTCTCCCCGCCGCGGCCGTCGAACCTTGCGGCATGATATTCGAGACAAGACTTTAACAGGCCACCGGCGGCGGTGCGAACCCGACCTGCCGCTGTGGTATCTTTTCCCTGTGAGACCCAAACAAGCGATTATCAAGACCCTGGCGTTGTTTTTCCTGCTCCTGGCCACCGCGACGGCCGGCCTGGGGAGTTCGCCCCTGCCCGGCTACCTGCCGGACCCTACCGCAACCAATGGTGAACTGATGGATGGGGTCTGGGTATTCCAGAGCAGCAAGGTGGTCATCCGGTTGACCCCGCTCAACGACGACACGAGGGCGGCCTACATCCTCAAGAGAACAGGCGCAAGGGTCGACCCGTTCGGTCCAAGGCCGGACGGCTCGTACCGTTTCGTGTCGTTCCTGCTGGAGATCATGAACCGTTCCGACGGTCCGCTGGCGTTCGAGCCGCAAAAGTGCTGGCTGCTGGCGCCTCCCGGTGAACTGAAGTTGCCTGTGGACCTGGGCCGGATCCAGACCGGCTATTCCGTGAACGAACAGGAGATGCCCGCGGAGTTCACCGTCGCAGGGCAGGCCCTGTTCAATGGCGAACAGCATCTCCCGCCGGGCCGCAAAGTAACCGGAATGCTGGTGTTCAGCGCTCCCAAGGATGATCCGCGGGAGTTCCGGGTTGAAATACCTCTGGTTGATTCACGGGGCAAGACCCTGGAGTACAAGGCGGCGTACGCCACCGAGAAACGACTGAACAAGAAGATGAAAAAGCTGCAGAAACAGCGCGAGAAAGGAAAGCGGTGACCGACACCCAGGCGAAAGATGGCGCACGTAAACTCGACGGCAAGCAATGCGCCGCCGCCATTCGCGAGGAAGTGCAGGCAGGCTGCGCCGGCCTGCTGGAGCAACACGGGATCCGGCCCGGCCTGACGGTGGTGCTGGTAGGCGAAGACCCGGCATCCCAGGTCTACGTCCGCAACAAGGAGAAGGCGGCCCGAGCCGCCGGCATGGAATCGGTCATCCTGCGCCTGCCGGCCGACACCGGGGAAGCCGAAATCCTTGCCACCATCGACCGGCTCAACGCCGACGACTCGGTTCACGGCATCCTGGTCCAGCTGCCCCTGCCGGCTGATGTGGAGGAGCAGAATGTCATCCAGCGCATCGATCCGGAGAAAGATGTGGACGGCTTCCACCCGGCCAGCGCCGGGCGTCTGCTCATCGGCATGCCCGGATTCCTGCCCTGCACTCCCGCCGGAATCATGGAGCTCCTGAAACGGAACGGGATAGAAATGAAAGGCAGGCACGCGGTTGTGGTCGGCCGCAGCAACATCGTCGGCAAGCCGATGGCCCTGCTGCTCCTTCGGGAGCACTGCACTGTCACCATCTGCCATTCCCGGACCCGGAACCTGGCGGAGGTCTGTGCCTCAGCCGACATCCTGGTGGCCGCGGTGGGACGGCCGGGCCTGATCACCGCCGACTACATCAAACCGGGGGCTGCCGTGGTAGATGTTGGAATCCACCGGGTCACCGACGAGGCCACCTGCCTTGAGCTGTTCGGGGACAACCCGAAACGTCTGAAATCGGTTCGCGAGAAGGGCGGCACGCTGGTCGGCGATGTTCACCCGGTAGACGGCGCCGCCCGCGCTGGATGGCTCTCGCCGGTGCCAGGCGGCGTCGGGCCGCTAACCATCGCGATGCTGCTCAAGAACACCCTGATCTCCGCCGGCAACCGGGTCCGGTGACCGGCTCTTCGGGAATCGTCAAGGTCGGCCTGACCGGCGGGATCGCGTCGGGCAAAAGCACCGTGGCAGGCTGGTTCCGGGAACTGGGAGCCTATGTCCAGGACGGCGATGCGGTGGCCCACCAGGTCATGGAGCCTGGCGGAGCGGCTTACGATGATGTGGTGGGCCGGTTCGGTGACGGCATTCTGGACCGTGACCGCTCCATCAACCGGGTCCTTCTGGGAGAACTGGTCTTCCAGGACTCCGCCGCCCGGGAAGAACTGAACCGGCTGGTCCACCCGAAAGTCCGGGAAGCCTCGGCAGACATGCTGAGTGCATACCTGGCGGACGGCGGTTCGGCCCCCATGATGATCTTCGAGGCGGCGCTCCTGGTGGAGACCGGCATGTACCGGGAGTACGACAGCCTGGTGGTCGTCAGCTGCAGCCGTGAGGAACAGTTGGAGCGGCTCCTCTCCCGGGGCTTCCTGACAGTGGACGGCGCCAGGGCGAGGATCGAGGCCCAGTTGCCCCTGTCCCGAAAGCTGGCGGTGGCCGATTATGTCATCGACACTTCGACATCCCCGGAACAATCCCGGATACAGACCGAAAAGGTTTTCCGGAAACTGGCGGTCAGGCCAGCCTGACCCCGGCGCCTTCGAAGTCTTTCACTTCCCGCAGCGCGTTGTCATCGTGAACCAGGACCACACGGGGCTTGTGCCCCGGGACATCGGCTTCGTCCATGTGGCAGTACGCCACAATGATCAGCTTGTCCCCCATGTTGACCAGGTGAGCCGCCGCGCCGTTGACCTCACAGGCGCCGCTGCCACGCTCGCCCTCGATCAGGTAGGTACTGAAGCGGCCGGCGTTATCCACGTCGAAGACGTCGATCCGTTCGTACGGCACCATCCCGCACGCTTCCATCAACCCTGCATCCAGGGTGAGGGAGCCTTCGTATTCCACGTTCCGCTCCGTCACCGTGATCCGATGGACCTTGGCTCGCAGCATTTCTCTCGTCATGATTTCGTTCTCTCCATTGCCAGGTCGCCTGCCAGCCCGAACCGCCGGCTCGACGCCTGAAACAAGTGTCTTGCACCGGTCGCAGTGTACCGGCACCGGAGGGGTCGGGCAAATCTGAAACGGCCGCGACGCCTCGTAAGTCACACTATATCAGTTACTTATACGGATATCTCCACATTATCCAGGAGACGTGTGGAACCGGCGTAGACTGCGGCCACCAGGAGCATGCGGCCCTCCACCGCCGGCACCGGTCGCAGCAGTTCCCCGTCCACCAGTTCCAGATAATCGACACGCAGGACCTCTTCGGCCTCGACGACCTCCCGGGCCGCCCGAACCACCGCTTCCGGGTCCCGCTCCCCGGCCTCCACCGCCGCCCGGGCGGCGAAGAGTCCCCTGTAGATCGCCCGCGCCGACCGGCGCTCGCCGGAAGAGAGGTTGGCGTTGCGGCTTGACAGGGCCACATCATCCTCATCCCGGACGATCGGGAGGATCAGCAGTTCGGTCCCCAGGAACAGGTTATCGATCATCCGCCTCACAATCACAGCCTGTTGGGCGTCCTTCTGCCCGAAGGCGGCCAGGGTGGGTCGGACGATCTGGAGAAGTTTCATGACGACTGTGGTCACACCCCTGAAATGCCCGGGACGGCTGGCACCTTCGAGACGGGTGGAGAGGTCCTCCACCTCCACATAGGTTGCCGGGCCTTCAGGGTAGATCTCATCCGGTTCCGGACTGAACACATAGTCCACCCCCTCGGCGATGAGCAGGTCGGTATCCCGTGTCAGTTGCCTGGGGTACTCCCGGTAATCTTCGTCCGGCCCGAACTGGGCCGGATTCACGAAAATGGAGACTACAACCACGTCGGAGAGCTGTTTCATTCTCCTTACCAGCGCCAGGTGGCCATCATGGAGGGAGCCCATGGTCGGCACGAAACCGATGGTCCTTCTGGCAGCCAGGATCTGGCTGGAGATCTCTCCCATGGAGTGGACTTTGCGGATGATTTCCATTTAGCTGTAGCTCTCCTCGTCCGTCGGGAACCGGCCGGCCCGGACGTCCCCGACCCAGGTGCTGACAGCTGCCGTCAGATCGGTATGGGCGTCAGCGTACTGCCGGACGAACTTCGGCACCTTGCCCGGCAGGAGACCCAGCAGGTCATGGATCACAAGCACCTGGCCGTCGCAGCCGGGGCCGGCCCCGATCCCGATGGTGGGGACCTGTACCGCTGCGGTGATCCTGTCGGCCAGGGCGACCGGAATCCCTTCGAGCACCATGCCGAACACGCCGGCCTCCTGCAGAGCCCCGGCATCGTCCACCAGGCGCTCGGCACGGCTGTCCTTGCGTCCCTGCACCTTGTAGCCGCCCATCTTCAGCACCGATTGAGGGGTCAGCCCCAGGTGGCCCATGACAGGGATTTCAGCGTTGAGGATCGCCTCGATCACCCCAACCCGCTCCGATCCTCCTTCCAGCTTGACCGCATCCGCGCCGGTCTCCTGGATCAGCCTGGCGGCGTTCCGGACCGCCTCTTCCACACTGATGTGGTACGACAGCCAGGGCATATCCACGACCAGAAGGGCACGCTGCCGGATCCGGCCCACCGCCGCGGCGTGGTGGATCATGTCATCCACCGTCACCGACAAGGTGTTCTCGTAACCGAGAACCACCATCCCCAGGGAATCCCCCACCAGGATGCAGTCCACGCCTCCAGCCTCGGCCAGGGCTGCGGTTGCCGCATCGTAAGCGGTGAGCACCACCAGGGGGGGATCGCCGGATTTGCGGCGCATGAACGCCGGGACCGTTACTCGCGAATTACCGGAATCGTTGAACTTCATTTCGCCTTCTTTCTCCCCGCCGCGACGTCTCGGGTCGAGGGAATGCCGGCATGAACCGTTTTGTAGATTACAGTGCCTTGCCCAGCGGCCGGTAGTACTGCACACCCCGGTCCATTTTGCGGATCTGCTCCACCAGTTCGTCCAGGTGTTCTTCCTGGTGAACAAAGTCGATATTGGTCGTATCGATTACCAGCAGCGGCGCCTGATTGTAGTGGAAGAAGTAATAGTTGTACGCCTTGTTGACCTCGTTGATGTAGGCCTCGGAGATCCCTTCTTCGAATTTGCGGCGGCGCCTGAGGATTCGATCCACCAGACAGGACGTTTCCGCCTGCAGGAAAATCACCAGGTCCGGTTTGGGCACCTGGATTTCCAGCATGTTGTAGAGCTTGTCGTAAATCATCAGCTCCGAATCGTCCAGGTTCAGGTAGGCGAATATCTTGTCCTTGGGGAAGATGTAATCGGCCAGCATGACCTGGCTGAACAGGTCGCGCTGGGTCAACTCCTGGAGTTGCCTGTAGCGGGAGAGCAGAAAAAACAGTTGGGCCTGGAACGCCGAACCCGGCTTGTCCTGGTAGAAGTCGTCGAGAAACGGGTTGTCGATGTCCTCGAGAATCTTGTGGGCGTCGAACTTGTGGGCGAGCAACTCCACGAACGAGGTCTTCCCCACCCCGATCGGCCCTTCCACGGCAATCGACTTGAATTTCATTGGCCGGAACGCTCCTCTACCCGAAGGCCTGGATTATAAGGGCGGACCTCCCCTTCCAGCAATCCTTCCAGTTCCTCGAGGATTGTCCGACCGGTGAGCGGGTTGCGCAGATCAGGGGCCAGTTCCGCCAAAGGCACCAGCACGAACCGCCTGCGCCACATGCGGGGGTGTGGAAGGATCGGGGGCGAATCGCTGCGCTCGTGGCCCGGGAACAGCAGCAGATCGATATCCAGCGGCCGGGGCTCGTTTCGTCGGCTCCTCACCCTGCCGGCCAACCGCTCCACCTCCTGGGTTCTGGCCAGCAACTCCTCCGGGCTGCCGTCGAACCGTACCCTGGCAACCTGGTTAAGGAACAGATCCTGCTCTTCACAGCCCACCGGCTCGGTCTCCAGCACCGAGGAAACAACCAGGATTCGGACTCCCAGGCCCTCCAGCCGGCACAGGCCGGCCTTGAGGGCGGCTGCCCTGTCTCCCTTGTTGCTGCCTAACCCGAGGAACCCTTCCATGGGCGTCATTCTACCCTCTCTTGAATCTGGACCTGCACACAGCTATGATCTTGGGTTTCCGGCATCCTTACATTATGTGGCCCCATCCCGGAGCCCGAGGGACCAATAAAACATGGCAACCAAGAAGAAGTCGAAGCGTAGAGAGGCCAAGACGGCCGCCCAGACCGATGCCTACGAAAGCTCGCTGAAAGAGTTCGGCACCGCCTCCAAGCTCCTCCAGAAGGGAGACTATTCCAAGGCGAAGGAGGCCTTCCAGGCTATCGCCAAGGGAAACCCTGAAGAAAGGGAACTGGTGCAGCGGGCCGAAACCTACGTCACCATCTGCGAGAACAAGCTGGCGCCGGCGCCTGGCGAGCCGTGTACCGCCGACGACTGGTACTACCAGGGAGTGGTGAACTCCAACAAGGGCGATCATGACGAAGCGATCCGCTGCCTCGGAAATGCTCTGAAACAGGACCCGACCTCACCGAAATACCTGTTTGCCCGGGCCTCGGCCTTCGGTATGCAGGGCAACGCCCAACTGGCCGTGGCCGACCTGCGCCAGGCGGTGCTGGGTGACCCGGCGATCCGTTTCCAGGCGGTGAATGATTCGGATTTCGAAGGGATCCGGGACGACGCCGGGTTCATCGATCTCATCGAGCCCACTCCGGCCGAGGGTTAAGCGATGGCTCCTCCCCGGGAACCGGTTTCCGCGATTATTCTGGCCGCCGGCATGGGGACACGGATGAAGTCCCGCCGGATCAAGCTGCTCCATGAGGTGGCGGGCCGCCCGATGGTGGCCCACGTCATGGACTGCGCCCTGGCCCTCCGGCCCAGGCAGATGATCACCGTAGTCGGCCACCAGGCCGATGCGGTCCAGGCAGCCCTTGTGGGTGTTCCCACCGACTTTGTCCTGCAGAAGAACCAGCGCGGCACCGGCCACGCGGTGATCAAGGCGGTAGAGGAACTGAAACTGCGATCCAGGGGACAGCTTCTGATCCTGAACGGCGACTTACCGACCCTGCGTCCGGCGACGCTGCGATCCCTTTTGAGCCGGCACCGCCGTTCCGGCGCCGCTCTGACAGTACTGACCGCCCGGCTCCCGGACGCTGCAGGATACGGCCGCATCATCCGTGGAGAACACGGCGGCATCCAGGGGATCGTTGAAGACCGTGACGCCACCTCGGAGCAGCGGCGGATCCGTGAAATCAACGTCGGGATCTACTGCGCCGACCCGGCCCGGCTGCTGCCTGCGCTGGCCAAGATCCGGCCCAACAACGCTCAGCGCGAGTATTACCTTACCGACGCCGTCCACAGATTGATCCGGATGGGCGAGAAGGTCGTCGCGGTCTGCCACAACGATTCGGAAGAGGTATTGGGCGTCAACAGCCGGACCGAGCTGGCCCAGGCGACCCGCACCGTGTACAACCGCAAAAACGATGCCCTGCAACAGGCCGGCGTGACCGTCCTGGATCCGGCCCGCACCTGGGTCGACCCCAGGGCCAAGATCGGCAAGGACACAGTGCTGTACCCGGATGTGCTTCTCGAAGGCCCGGTGGTTCTCGGGGAAGGGTGCACCGTGCGCTCCGGAAGCCGGATCGCCGACAGCCGGCTGGGCAGCGGCGTCATGGTGAAGGACCACTCGGTAATCACCGAAAGCCAGATCGGCGACGACGTCCAGGTCGGCCCGTTCGCCCATCTGCGGCCCGGCACCCGGCTGGACAACTCGGTCAAGGTCGGAAATTTCGTCGAGGTCAAGAAATCCCGCCTGCGGGAAGGCGTCAAGGCATCTCACCTGAGCTACCTTGGCGATGCCGACATCGGGGAGAACAGCAACATCGGCGCCGGCACCATCACCTGCAACTACGACGGTGTGGACAAGCACCAGACCATCCTGGGCAAGAATGTATTCATCGGCAGCGACAGCCAGCTGGTCGCCCCGGTAAAACTGGGCGACGACGCCTACGTCGGCGCCGGGTCGACCATCACCAAGGATGTGCCGGCCGGAGCCCTGGCGGTAGGGCGGGGACGCCAGTTCAACAAGGAAGGCTGGGCGAAGAAAAAGGCCGGCAAGAAGAAATCGGGCCCCAAAGGTGGCGCCTCACCGTCCAAGAAGTAGCTTTTCTTACGAAGCGCGCATCGGGGAGATGAGTGTATGTGTGGAATCGTCGGCTATATAGGACCCAAAGAGACCACTGAGGTCCTGGTAGAGGGTCTGCGGCGACTTGAATACCGGGGGTACGACTCCGCCGGTATCGCCGTAGTAGACGACCATGGGAAGCTGGAGCTCCGCCGCGCCGCCGGCAAGCTTCGGGACCTGGAAAAGGTCCTCCTCAAAAATCCTGCCCACGGACGGTTCGGGCTGGGCCATACCCGCTGGGCGACCCACGGCCGCCCGACCGAAGAGAACGCCCACCCCCACCGGGACTGCACCGGTAAGATGGTGGTTATCCACAACGGCATCATCGAAAACTACCTTGAGCTGAAGAAAGAGCTGGAAAAGAAGGATCACACCTTCATCACCGAAACCGACACCGAGATCGTCGCCCACCTCATCGAAGAGGAAATGAAGACAGCGGGAACGAGCCTCGCCGAGTCGTTCACTGCGATCCTCGCCCGGCTCCGGGGAATCTACGTTCTGGTTGCATTGCATACCGACGCCCCCGATACGCTGGTCGCCGCCAGGGTCGGGCCTCCGCTTGTGATCGGGATCGGGGATGAGCCGGGTGAATACTTCGTAGCATCGGATATCCCTGCGATCCTGCATCACACCAAGAATGTGATCTTCATGGACGACCACGAGGTGGTGGTTCTGACGCCTGCCGGCATGGAAATCAAGACCGCCGCCGGCAAACCGGTGAACAAGGAACCGACACGGATTCCCTGGGACCCGATCATGGCGGAAAAGGGCGGCTACAAACATTTCATGCTGAAGGAGATCCACGAACAGGCCCGGGCGGTCCGGGACACGCTGCTGGGCCGGGTCTCCCTGGAATCGGAAGAAATTTTCCTGGAGCTGGCCGAGACCGGGCTCACCGACGACGACCTGAGAGCCGCGGAACGGATGGCGATCATCGCCTGCGGCACATCGTGGCACGCCGGCCTGGTCGGGAAGTTCCTTCTGGAGCAGCTGGCCCGGATCCCTGTGGAGGTGGATTACGCCTCGGAATACCGCTACCGCAGCCCGCTGGTTGACGCCAGAACCCTGCCGGTGCTTATCAGCCAGTCCGGCGAAACCGCCGACACCCTGGCAGCCCTGCGCGAAGCCAAGTCCAAAGGGGCCAAGACCATCGGGATCTGCAATGTCGTCGGGTCCATGCTGACCAGGGAAGCGACAGGAACCATTTATACCCATGCAGGACCCGAGATCGGGGTCGCCTCCACCAAGGCGTTCACCAGCCAGCTGGTGGCCCTGACTCTCTTGGCGCTCAAGATCGGACAGGCCCGCGGCGTACTGGAAAAGGAACAGTTCCTGACCATCGTCCGGCACCTGTACCACATCCCGGCCCAGATGGAGCGCTACCTGGCCGACGACACCGAGATCCAGCAGATGGCCCAGGTATTCCAGAACCACAGCGACTTCCTGTACCTGGGCCGGGGGGTGAATTACCCCATCGCCCTTGAAGGTGCGCTGAAGCTGAAAGAGATCTCCTACATCCATGCCGAAGGGTATCCGGCAGGTGAGATGAAGCACGGACCGATCGCCCTGATCGACGAAAACCTCCCGGTGGTTGCCGTGATCCCCCACGACGCCGTGTTCGAGAAAATGCTGGCCAACATTGCCGAGGTCAAGGCACGTTCGGGCATCGTCATTGCCGTCACCGACGAGGCGAACCAGGACCTGGACGATACAGCCGACGGCGTGATCGTGGTCCCCAAGACCCATGAACTGCTCTCGCCGCTCCTGATGGTGTTGCCGTTGCAGTTGATGGCTTACCACATCGCCCTGCTCCGGGGCTGCGATGTGGACCAACCCCGGAACCTGGCGAAAAGCGTCACCGTGGAATGAACCTGCACTTCCGGGACCTCCGCCTACGGCGGCGCGGACGCTGGATACTTCTCAGCGCACTGATCGGCACGGTCTCGGGGTTCGGCGCCATCCTGTTCGACATGATGTTCCGGTTCTCGGAACACAACCTGCTC
>JACXWD010000033.1:14745-35665 GCA_014764515.1 Candidatus Polarisedimenticola svalbardensis
GGCATCGGCGCCATTTTCCGTGCTCCCCTTGGGGCGGCATTCTTCTCCGCCGAGTGCCTGTACAGCAAGCCGGAGTTCGAGTACGAAGTACTGCTTCCGGGACTGATCTCGGCCATCACCGGGTACTCCATCTATTCTTCGTACGCCGGCTGGGGATTCCTGTTCGACGTGCCGGATATCGCGTTCAGCCATCCGAGCCAGTTGCTGCTGTACGCCATCCTCGGAGTGGTCTGCGCCCTGGTCGGCGCCATCTACCCGAAGATCTTCTACGGTTTCCGGGACCGGATCTTCAAACCGCTGCCGATCCCGGCATGGCTGAAGCCCGCCCTGGGCGGACTGATCCTGGGCACGATCGCCATGGTTTTCCCACAGGCCCTGGGGATGGGTTACGGTTACATCCAGGAAGCGATCAACGGCACCCACACCATCGGCTTCCTCCTGGCCTTTGCCGGTATCAAGATCATCGCCACCTCCCTGACCATCTCCAGCGGCGGCAGCGGCGGCGTGTTCGGTCCCTCCCTGGTCATCGGAGGCGCATTGGGTGCAGCGTTCGGTCAGGCTGCAGTGGACCTGATGCCCGGCATCGCCCCGTCGCCGGTTGCGTGCATCATGGTAGGGATGTGCGGGTTCTTTGCCGGTGTGGCCAAGGTGCCGTTCGCCTCGGTAATCATGGTGATGGAACTGACCGGCTCCTACGGCCTTCTGGTGCCTTCCCTGCTGGTGGCAACCATCGCCTACCTGATGTTGCCGCTGACAGTGCGGCTTTACGAAAACCAGGTCGGCTCCCGCAGCGACTCCCCGGCTCACCTGGGATCCTTCGCCGTGGATATCCTGAACCATATCCGGGTGAAGGACTACTGGACCCCGGAACCGGACGAGGTCCACATCGTCCGGGAGAGCGACACCCTGGCGGAACTGGTGGACATGGCGTCGGATACCGAGCAGGACCTGTTCCCGGTTACCGACCGTGACGGCCGGCTTACCGGAGAGTTGACCCTGGATGATATCCGTCGCGCCCTGCTCACCGACGTCCCCAAGGAACTGGTGGTGGCCCGGGACCTGCAGCGCCCGCCGATCGGCCCCCTGCAACCGGATGACGACCTGGCGGCGGCGGCGCGGATGCTGGCCAACCGTCGGACCGGATCAGTGATCGTCTGCGACGAGCCGGAAGGCGGCCGGGTTCTGGGAGTTTTCGGCCGCAGGGACCTGATGGTGGCCTACAGCCGTGAAATGGACCGCCTTAAAACCGAAGATGGCGCCGAGATCCCGTCCGGCGACGAGCCGTTCTAGGCCCAAACCGGAATAATCCCTCCACTCCGGGGTATACAGCAATGAACCCGGACCGAACCGGGGGATAATTCCGGAGGAATCATGTCCCGGCTGCCGCCGGGAAATGAGAAAATATCAGCGGAGGTGCACCATGTTCTGTCCCGTTTGCAAATCCGAATATCTTGAACCGTACACCCACTGCGACCAGTGCAACGTGGACCTTGTGGTGGAAATTCCTGCCGGGGACAGCGACATGGAAGAGATGGTCCCGGTTCTGAGGACCAACAACCAACCGCTCCTGGCCATCTTCGAGGCTGCCCTGACGGCCAACAACATCCCGCACTACATCCGGGGCGGCGAGGCGGCCAGCCTCATGCCGACCAACGCGGTAGTGATTGTGCCGCCGGAGCATCTGGACACGGCTCGTGGAATCCTGTTCGATGCGGAGAACAGTCCGGCGGCGGTGGAGCCTAAAATCTGAGGCCCAGGGAGTCACCAGGAAGCAGCCGTAGCATGAAGCAACAGATCCCGATCCTGGCGGCAACGGTTCTCCTGCTGGCGGGCTGGGAGTTCTCCCCTGCCCACCGGATCATCACTACCGAACATCCGGACGGGTTGATCGATTCCAAGGCGATTCCTATCAAGTCCGCCGATCGGGTTATCATCCGATTCCATGTAGTAGATGGAAAAGGAGTCGTAGAATGATCCAGGCGGTTCAAGCTGATATCACTACCCTCGATCCGGACGTCATCGTCAACGCCGCCAACAGTTCCCTGCTGGGCGGCGGAGGTGTGGACGGCGCCATCCACCAGGCCGCCGGACCCGGCCTGCTGGAGGAATGCCGCACCCTGGGCGGATGCGAGCCAGGCGACGCCAAGTTGACCATGGGGTACAACCTTCCGGCCCGTTTCGTGATCCACACCGTAGGACCGGTCTGGGACGGCGGTCGCTCCGGTGAGCCCGGCCTGCTGACGAGCTGTTACCGCAGCTCCATGGAGATCGCCGTGGCCAGACATTTCATGTCCATCGCCTTCCCCGCCATCAGCACCGGCGTGTTCGGTTACCCGGTAGAACCTGCGGCCCGTATCGCCGTGGAGACCGTCCGTGAAGTGCTCCACGCATCCGGTACCCTCATGGACGTCACGTTCTGCTGCCACTCCGAGGGCGATCTCTCCATATACAAAGCGATGCTGATTTCATGAGCGCAGACAGCGCCGCCTACGTCACACTCATGTTCGGCCTGGATCTGGCGACGCCGGAACAGGTCGTGGCCGGAATCGGCGAGCATCAGGGGTATGTGGTGACCGACAATGGCTGCCGCATGAACTGGGAGTTGCGGTTCATCCATTGCCGCAAGCTGACGGGACCATGACCTCTCCGCCACTGCGCTACACCGAACGACCGCTGCCGGCCTACCGGTTCATCCCCGGGCGGCGACCCCACCCGACCCGGAGCCCCAGGGGGCATTCGTATCACACGCCGGAGATCCCCGGCAGCCTGGACCCTGCCGAGTGGATGGCGTGTGAGAAGTACCTGTTCGCCGTCGATCTGTTCAACAACCATTACTTCTGGGAAGCCCACGAAGCGCTGGAACCGCTGTGGCTGGATGCCGGGCGGGATTCCCACGCCGGACGGTTCCTCCAGGGCCTGATCAAGGTCTCGGCCGCCCTGCTGAAGCACTCCATGGGCAACATGGAAGGTGCAGTGAGTCACGCAGCCGGTGGCGGCGCTTTGCTTTGCGGCGCCGGTGGCGTATTTCTGGGGATCGACGGCGCCGACCTGGCAGCTCGCGTCATCGCGTTCATCACCGGGGAGTCCGGCGAGCCTCCCGCCATCGACCTGCAGCGATGACCTTCCTCGAGATCATCGTGATCGCCGTTGCCCTGGCCATGGACGCTTTCGCCGTCTCCCTGGCGGCGGCGGCGGCCGGCTTTGCCGGTAATCGCCGGGCTACGTTCAGGCTGTCGTTCCACTTCGGCCTGTTCCAGGCGGTGATGCCGGTACTGGGCTGGTCGCTGGGGCTGTCGGTAGAGCCGTACATCGCCCGCTATGACCACTGGGTTGCGTTCCTGCTGTTGGGCCTGGTCGCCCTGCGCATGATTTCCGCAGGCTTGCGACCGGCGGCGGCTTCGCGGATGAGCGACCCCAGCCGGGGCTGGACCCTGATCATGTTGTCAACCGCCACCAGTATCGACGCCCTGGCAATCGGCCTGACACTGGCCGCCCTGAAGGTGTCGGTGATCTACCCCGCCGCCATCATCGGCCTGATCACCTGCGGCATATGCATCCTGGCCATCGCCGGCGGCCGGCGGATGGGCCCACGCCTGGGAGACAGGGCCCAGATCGCCGGTGGCCTGATCCTGCTCCTGGTAGGGATCCGGGTGCTGGTTTTCCATCTGACCTGAAGGTTTCGGCTGCTAGAATGTCCCGTCATCCACACCCTCGAGGAGTATCCGTGATCGGTCTGGACCACCTGAACCCTGCTCAACAGGAAGCCGTCACCCACCAGGAGGGGCCACTGCTGGTTCTGGCCGGAGCAGGCTCGGGAAAAACCGGCGTCATCACCCACCGCATCGCCTGGTTGGTCTCCGACCTGGGTGTGCCCCCCTGGAACATCACCGCCGTCACCTTCACCAACAAGGCGGCTGCCGAGATGCGGGAGCGGGTGGAAAAAATGATGGGTGGGGATCTGGGAGGGGCGCGGATCGGCACTTTCCATTCCATGTGCCTGAGGATCCTGCGCCAGGACGGGGAGCGCATCGGCCTGAAATCCGGTTTCAACATCTACGATGCTACCGACCAGGTCTCCCTGGTGCGCAAGCTGCTGAAAGACGAGGAACTGGACGAGGGCTCCGCAGGGGCCCGGGCGATCCGGGCCAAGATCAGCCGGGCCAAGAACCGCATGGAATCACCGGAATCGCTGGAGCGCCGGGCGTACTCCCCCGACATGAAGCTGGCGGCGCGGATTTACAGGGATTATGACCGGGCGCTGCGCAAAGCGAATGCAGTTGATTTCGACGACATCCTGCTCCGGACCCTGGAACTGTTCCGGGAGCACCCCGAGGTGCTGGAGCGGTACGCCGGGAACTGCCACCACCTGCTTGTGGACGAATACCAGGACACCAACCGGCCCCAGTATCTGCTGGTGCGGGCGCTGTCGAGTATCCACGGCAACCTGTTCGTGGTCGGTGACGAGGATCAGAGTATCTACCGCTTTCGCGGGGCCGAGATCCGGAACATCCTTGATTTCGAGCAGGACCACCCAGGGGCGAAACTGATCCGGCTGGAACAGAACTACCGCTCCACCGGCACCATCCTGGCTGCCGCCGGCGCGGTCATCGAGAACAATGTCAACCGTAAAGGGAAGAAGCTCTGGACGGAAAACGCCCAGGGTGAGCGACTGACCCTGTTCGAAGCTCCGGACGACCGCGCCGAGGCGGTCTGGGCCGTCGGCGCCGTCCGGCAGATGGCGGACTCCTGCGCCTACGAAGAGATCGCCATCCTGTACCGCACCAACGCCCAGTCCCGCCAGTTGGAAGAGATTTTCCGCCGGGACCGCATCCCGTACCAGGTGGTCGGTTCCACCCAGTTCTATGAGCGCAAGGAGATCAAGGACCTGCTGGGGTACCTCAAGCTGGCGGCGAATCCGGCGGACGACGTCTCGTTCCGCCGCGTCGTCAACACCCCGCCGCGAGGGGTGGGAAATACCACACTGAGCCTGGTGGAAGATATTGCGCGGTCCCTGAATGTTCCCATGCTGGAGGCGGCCCGTGAAGCGCTGCAACACGGCTACCTCAAGAGCCGGGCGGCGACCGCCGTCCGCGGTTTCCTGGACCTGGCGGACTGGATGATCGCCAACGGTCCCGAGCTGCCGGTGGCCGAGCTCATGGACGGCGTGGTGCATCGCGCCGGCTTCGAGGCGTACATGGAGAAGGCCCATCCGGGACAGGGTATCGAGCGCATGGAGAACCTGCGGTCCCTGGTTTCCGCAGCAGCCGAGTACGCCGACGAGGAGGACGATCCCACCCTGATCGGCTTCCTCGACCGCTCGGCGCTGGTTTCCGACGCCGACGACGTCGGCTCCCGGCCGGGTGTGTCCCTCATGACCATCCACTGCGCCAAAGGCCTGGAGTTCGACACTGTCTTCATGGTCGGCCTGGAGGAGAACATCTTCCCCCACTCAAGGTCCGTAGGAATGGACGAGGATGTGGAGGAGGAGCGCCGGCTCTGCTATGTCGCCATGACCCGGGCACGGAAACGACTCCTCCTCTCGAGGGCCGGCCTGCGCCGCTTCCAGGGCACGTTCCTCCCTAACGGCCCGTCCCGGTTCCTTGAGGAGATCCCCGAGGAACTGATCCTGAAGGTGTCGCCGGCGATCCAGGAGTTCCGCGCCCGGGACCGCTTCGAGCGCTCTTCCGGCTCTTCCGCCGCCAGCCCGTCGGCACGGAAATACCCGCCGTCCGGGCCGGCTCCGGGAGGTTCGACTTCCCCGGACCCGGTGGATGACGACTACCGCACCGGCGCGGCGGTGATGCACCCGAAGTTCGGCAGAGGCAAGATCATTGCCCGGGAAGGGGCCGGAAAGACGCTGAAACTGACCATCCGGTTCGACGGCCATGGCCAGAAAAAGATCCTGCCGTCCTACACCAGCCTGAAGGTCCGGGCCTGACAGGAAAGCTGCGAAACGGTATAGTGTGCGCTCGTTTCAACGGCTGGAGACTATAAGCATGAGAGCAACCAACATCCGCAAGGGCCAGATCCTCATCGTCAACGGGACCCTGTTCCGGGTCATGAATATGGATCATGTCACTCCCGGCAAGGGACGGGCCCATATCCAGACCAAGCTGCGCAACATCGTGGACGGCAACCAGACCGAGATGCGCTTCCGATCCGACGAAAACATCGAGCGGGCGATTCTGGAACAGCGGGAGATGCAATATCTCTACGCCGACGCCGACGGCCACCACTTCATGGACCTGCAGAGCTATGACCAGTTCGCCATGCCCAACGATATCCTGGCCGACGTCATCCAGTTCATCGTTCCCGAATCCACCATCATCGTGGAGACCCACAACATGAACCCGATCGGGGTACAGTTGCCCCCGGCCGTAGTTCTTGCCGTTGTGGAGTGCCCGCCGGCCGTGAAGGACGCCACAGCCTCGGCCCAACGCAAGCCGGCCACATGCAACACCGGCCTGGTGGTGCAGGTCCCTGCCTTCATCAACGAAGGCGAGTCGATCAAGGTCAGCACCGCCGACGGCTCGTACATGGAACGGGCCAAATAGGCCTCAAGCGGGGGCCCTACAACGCGTACGACCCGCCTGGCGCCACTACGGCGGCGCCTCCTCCGTTCGCCTCCACCTTGCTGGTGAACTCTTCCGGGTCGGCGGCAATCAGGTCGAAGGTGGAGTAGTGCATCGGGATGGTCAGCCCGGCGCCCAGCAGCTCCGCCGCCTTCACCGCGTCGTCGATCCCCATGGTGAAGTTGTCGCCGATCGGCAGCAGGGCCACGTCCAGGGGGCCGTTCATTTCAGCGATCAGTTTCATGTCATAGAACAGACCGGTGTCGCCGGCGTGGTAGATCTTCTTGCCGCCCAGGGTCAGCACGACCCCCATCGGGTTCCCCAGAGGCTCCCCTTCAGGACCGGTGGATCCGTGGTGGGCGATGGTGAATTTGACGTGGCCGAACGGGAAGGCATGCCCGCCGCCGATATGCATCGGATGGGCCTCACACCCTTTGGCGGTGAAATAGTTCGCGATTTCGAAATTGCTGACCACCAGGGCCCCGGTGGCCTTTGCAATCGCCTCGGTGTCGCCGGTATGGTCGCCGTGGCCATGGGTAACGATGATGGCGTCCAGTTTGTCGAATGATTCCGGACCGACATCCGCCAGCGGGTTCCCCGTAAGGAACGGATCGATGAGAACGGAGTGTTTGTCGTCGGACACCTGCCAGCACGAATGTCCGTGGAACTGCAGCTTGGGCATGGTCTTGTCCTCCTGGTGTAGTGCTCGCTTCAGGTCATCTCACCGAAGGTTTCCCGGGCCGCCTCGAGGGTCGCCTCCACCTCGGCGTCGCCGTGGAGGGTCGATACGAACGCCGCCTCGAACTGGGACGGCGCGACGTACACACCTCTCTGCAGCATGCCGTGGAAATACTTCGCATACAAATCGGTGTCCGACCGGGTGGCCGATTCGAAATCGACAACAGGGCCGGCGGCAAAGAACAGGGTCATCATCGAACCGACCCGGTTGCTCGTGACCGTCAGGCCGGCCGCTGCCGCCGCCTGGCCGAGTCCGGATTCCAGCGCTGCGGACACCTCTTCCATTCTGCGGTAGGTTCCGTCCTCGGCCAGGATGTCCAGGGTTTCGATCCCGGCACGCATCGCCAGCGGGTTTCCGGATAGCGTACCGGCCTGGTACACCGGGCCGGTCGGGGCCAACTGGTCCATCAGGTCGGCCCGGCCGCCGAACGCTCCTACCGGAAGGCCGCCCCCGATCACCTTTCCGAAGCAGGACAGGTCCGGCTTGATGCCGAAGCGGGTCTGGGCGCCGCCGGCGTGAACCCGGAAACCGGTCATGACCTCGTCCAGGATCAAGAGAACACCATGTTCACGGGTCAGCTCCCTGACCCGCTCCAGGTACCCTTTCGCCGGCGGGATCACTCCCATGTTGCCGGCTACCGGCTCCAGGATGATGCAGGCGATCTCGCCGCCCTTCTCAACCAACAGCTTCTCCAGAGCATCCGGATCGTTGTACGGGATGACGTGGGTCAGTCCGGCCAGGGCGTCGGGCACACCGGGGCTGCCGGGAAGACTCAGGGTCAGCACCCCTGATCCGGCTGAAACCAGCAATGAATCGACGTGGCCGTGGTAGCAACCGGCCACCTTGACCACACCCTGCCGGCCGGTAGCACCTCGGGCCAGCCGGATGGCCGACATGGTCGCCTCGGTGCCGGAAGATACGAACCGGACCTTTTCGCAGGCGGGAACCAGGCCGCATACCCGGCGGGCCAGGACGGTCTCCAGTTCGCAGGGCGCACCGAACGAACTCCCTTTCCCCGCCTGCTCCCGGATCGCCGCCACAACCCGCGGGTGGGAATGGCCTGCGATCAGGGGACCCCAGGAGCCCAGGTAGTCGATGTATTCCTTGCCGTCGGTGTCGTATACCCGGGTGCCGCTGCCCCGTTCCATGAACACCGGCGTACCGCCGACACCGCCGAACGCCCGCACCGGACTGTTCACGCCGCCCGGGATGTACCGGTTCGCCTCGGCGAATAATTTCTCCATGCTCATGCCGTCTCCTCAAGGTCGAACAGCAGGCGCTGTACCGGCACCGGTCCGTTCCGCACCGGTCCGGGGCGGTAATACCCCAGCCGCCTCGCCTCGTTCAGGATTTTCCGGTAGTAACGCCAGAAGGCGTCGGAATGATCGAAGTGCCGCAGATGCCCCAATTCGTGGCACAGGGTGTCCACCAGGCTGGATTCCTTCAAGAGTTTCCCGGTGACCGCATGGCGGAGACGGATCCGTATCAGGCCGTCCTGGTAGCAGATGCCGAAGTGTGCGTTCTGCCCGTGACGCTCCGCCTCGATCCCCATGAGCCGCAGGCCGAACCGTTTGGCCAGAACCCGGCCCCAGCGGTTGATCCGTTCCATGACTTCCCTGTTTTCGTCCTCCCGGCGTTCCCTGGGCGTGGCAACCCGCGGCGGGATCGCAGCCAGCCGCTTCAGCCGCGCAGTCGGCGGTGGAACAGCCTTGAGGGTGTCCGATTCAAACAGCTTGAGCTGGGCCGGTCGGCTCAACCCAGCAGCCTGGCCGCCTCGCGGGCGTGGTAGGTCAGGATCATGTCGGTTCCGGCCCGCTTGATACAGGTCAGGACTTCGAGGATCATCCGCTCCCGGTCGATCCAGCCGTTCTGTACGCCGGCCATGACCATGGAGAACTCACCGCTTACGTTGTACGCCGCCACCGGCACCTGGAAGGTGTCTTTCACCCTTCTTACGATGTCCAGATAGGCCATGGCAGGCTTGACCATGACGATGTCGGCGCCCTCTTCAAGATCCAGTTGCACTTCAGTCAGAGCTTCATCACTGTTGGCCGGATCCATCTGGTAACTGCTGCGGTCGCCGAACTGGGGCGCCGAGTCGGCGGCGTCCCGGAACGGCCCGTAGAACGCCGAGGCGTACTTGGCGGCGTACGCCATGATGGCGATCTCACTGAACCCGGCCTGATCCAGGCTGGACCGGATCGCACCGACCCGGCCGTCCATCATGTCCGAAGGCGCCACAATGTCGGCTCCGGCCCGGGCATGGGAGACTGCCGCCTTCGCCAGAAGCTCCAGGGTCGGGTCGTTGTCCACATCGTTGTCCCTGATGACGCCGCAGTGACCGTGGCTGGTGTACTCGCACATGCAGACATCGGTGATCACCAGCAAGCCGGGGTAGTGCTCCTTGAGCGCCCGAACCGCCATCTGCACCGCCGCCTCGTCATCAAACGCCTCCGATCCGATCTCGTCCTTCTCCTCCGGTAACCCGAACAGGATCACCGAGCGCACGCCCTCCTCCCAGGCCTGCCCGACCTCATCTACCACCGTGTCCACGGAAAACTGGTAGTTCCCCGGCATGGAGGTGATCTCGTTTTTTATCCCTTTTCCATGACGGACAAAGAGGGGGTAGATCAGGTCGCTCTTGTCGAGGCGGGTTTCACGTACCATGTCCCGCAGGACGCCGGTACGCCGGAGCCGTCTCGGCCTGTTGGTGGGGAACATCTCAATCCTCCGAATCGTCGAAAAAGAAATACTCGCCGCAGCGCTTGCTGCAAAACTGCCGGCCGCTCTGAACCGCGGCGTGTTCTTCGCAGTACCTGCGGAAACAAATGACACAGCGTTCCAGTCGAACCAGATCGCCTTCGGCGTCCGGGCCGGCCTTCTTGCCGCATTCGTAACAGACCGTTTCATTTTCCATTGGCCGGTTCCCCCTCCCCTTCAACCCCCGTCAGGTCCTGGGCGTTCATTATAGCCCCGGGAACGGCGGCATTTCCCCTTTCCGGCCAACATCCCGATTCTTGCGATCCAGCCCCATTCCCGCTACATTACCGTGATCCTGAAGGGTGTGGCGGCGTAGCTCAGTTGGTTAGAGCGATGGACTCATAACCCATAGGTCAGTGGTTCAACTCCACTCGCCGCTACCACTCTTGAGGGATTCACCCACAGGCCGTCCAGCCCCGGAAGGCCCTGTTCCCCGGGAGACAATGTATGAAAAGGGTCCGGTTTCTGCTCACCGCGGTGATCGTTCTGGCCCTGTTCTGGGCCCTGGGTCGACCCTGGCCGGTAGCCGGCGCCCGCATCCCCCCGGCGGGCAAATTCCTCAGCCCGTTCTCGGGCTTCTGGGTCAGCGGCCAGGCTCTGGACGCGCTGCCGGAAGATCCGGCGATCCCCGGCCTGGCGGACGAGGTTTCGGTGGTATGGGACAACCGCCGCGTACCCCACATATTCGCCGAAAACGACCATGACGCCTGGTTCGTGCAGGGCTGGCTCACCGCCCGGGACAGGCTGTGGCAGATGGAGTTCCAGACCCATGTGGCCGCCGGCCGCCTGGCGGAGATCATCGGCGAGGGCGGCCTTGACCTGGACCGCTACCATCGTCGCATCGGCCTGCCTCTGGCGGCGAAGCGCGCACTGCAATCCGCGGAGGAGCATCCGGCCTCACTGGAAGCGCTCTCTGCCTACTCGGACGGCGTCAACGCCTGGATCGACTCCCTCTCGCCTGCCGGCCTGCCGCTGGAATACAAAATCCTGGATTACTCTCCGGAGGCATGGACACCCCTCAAGACCACGCTCCTGATGAAATCGATGGCCCTGACCCTCTCCGGCAGCAATACGGAACGAGGGATGACGGTGACCCGCGAGATCCTGGGGAGGGCCGAGACTGACAGGCTGTTCCCGGTCCACAGACCTTTCACCGAGCCTATCGTTCCAGAGGAAACGATGTGGGCGATCCCTTCCCTGGTGCACCGTGTGCCTCACGACGACCCGCCCGATTTGAACGACTGGGAGTTCACACCGGCGGAGGAGACCGATCCGGAAGAGACGGAGCACGCCACCGGCAGCAATCACTGGGCGGTGAACGGCAGTCGCACCGCTTCCGGCAGACCGATCCTGGCAGGCGACCCCCACCTCCCCCTGTCCCTGCCGTCGATCTGGTACGAACTCCAGATCACCACACCGGAGTACTCGGCCTACGGAGTCTCCCTCCCCGGCGCCCCGGGCATCCTCATCGGCTTCAACCGGCATATCGCCTGGGCGGAAACCAACGGCGAATCCGACGCCATGGACCAGTACCTGCTGAAGTTCCGCAACGGCGAGTTCGAGCATTATTTCCACGACGGAGAATGGAAGCCGGTGGCGTGGATAAACGAAGAATACCGGGTCCGGGACGGAGAGACCCTGAAGGAGAAGACCGCCTGGACCCACCATGGACCGGTGCCGTACCTCCCAGGCGAAGAATCTTTCAGCGCCCGGCTGGTTCCCGGCGCCGCCATGCGCTGGACCGCCCACGACCCGTCCAACGAGATCCGTGCGTTCCTGGAACTGAACCGGGCCACAGGATACGAAGAGTTCCGGTCGGCCATCGCCTATTTCGACAACCCGCTGCAGAACTTCCTGTTCGCATCGAAAAACGGCGACATCGCCATCCATCACGAGGGCAAGCTGCCGCAGAGACGCCGGGGGCAGGGTGTTTACCTCTCCGACGGTACCGATTCGGCCGACGAGTGGCCGGGCTGGATCCCCAGGGCCCAGATGCCCCACGTGCTCAACCCGGCCCGGGGCTATCTGGGCTCCGCCAACCAGAACCCGGTCTCACCCGCCTACCCCCATGTTCTGGGGAACGACTTCGCGCCCTGGGAGCGATCGGCCCGCGTATTCCACCTCCTGGAGGTCATGGAGGCGGTGACCCCGGAGCGGATGCTGGCGATGCAGAACGATACCGTGGGACTGTACGCCCGCCGGCTGCTCCCGGAGCTGCTTGCGGCGGTGGACGGCTACGACGGCACTGCAGCGGAACGGGCAGCACTGGAGATCCTGCAAAACTGGAATCACGCCTATGACGCCGACGAGATCGGGCCGACGATTTTCGACCGCTGGCAGCGGACGCTGCTCAGCCTGACCTGGAGCGACGACATCACCCGGGACAACCGCTCCGGGCGACGGCCGAAACGGGATACGACCCTGCAACTGGTCCTGAGCGATCCGGACAGCCGCTATTTCGACGACCGGGAAACGGAACGGATTGAAACTTTCTCCGACATCGCCCTGGCCTCATTCCAGAGTGCTGTGCTGAATCTCACCAACGAACACGGTGATCCTGGAGACTCCTGGAGATGGGGAACGGTCCGGAGTACGCGGCTGAACCACCTGGCACTCATTCCGGGTTTGGGTCGCACCGGCCTGGCCACCTCCGGTCAGTACGGCGTCATCCGGGCCACCACCTCCAGTTCCGGCCAATCCTGGCGGATGGTAGTGGCACTGGGCGACAAGCCGGAGGCCTGGGGCCTGTACCCCGGCGGTCAGTCCGGCAACCCCGGCTCCCGGCACTACGATGACTTCGTAGACGACTGGGCCCGGGGCGAAGCGTACCCGCTGCTGTTCCTGGAATCTCCGGAGGCGGATGGGTACGATCTGGCCGGCCGGGCCACGTTCAGGGGGCAATGATGCTGTCGATCCTGCTGGCGTTCATCCTGTTGTACGGCATCCAGTTGCTGCACCCGGCCTGGTGGTGGGTGTTTCTTGCGCCGGCGGTGGCCGGCGCGATCACGGCCCGCTCCGGCTGGTCCGGCTTCTTCGAGTGCGGCTTGGGAGCAGGGCTGGCCTGGGGACTGGCGGCAACCCTGCAGATGACCGGTGACGGCTCCATCATCTCCGGCCGTATCGCTACCATGCTGCAGGTCGGCAACCCGTGGCTCCTGGTGCTGTTGACCTTCGCAGTCGCGTTCCTGTGTGGCGGATTCGCCGGGATGGCCGGCTACTACCTCACCGGCGGCCGGGGCAAAAAAGAGAAGCGCTAGGCTTCGAGAACGGCGAAGGCCGAATCGGCGCCGTCCAGGGCGGCGCTCATGATCCCGCCTGCATAGCCGGCCCCTTCCCCCACCGGGTACAGGTTGGAGAACCCTCGGGCAACCCGTGTATCCGGCTCCCGGATGATCCGCACAGGACCCGAGCTTCTGGATTCCAAACCGACAAGGATTCCCTCAGGCCCGGCAAAACCGGGGATGGTTCGATCGAACCGGACCAGCGCCGCGGCGATGGCATCCCGGGCCCGCTCCGGCAACAGCGCATCGACCCGCCCTGGACAGACCCCGAAGGTATAGGTGGTCCGTCCCGGATCCGGTGACTCCCGCCTGGCCAGGAAGTCGGTGGCTGTCTGGGCCGGCGCGGTGTAATCCGAACCACCGGCTTCAAAGAAACTCTTCTCCAGCTCCCGCTGGAACCGAACTCCGTCCAGCGCCCCATCGCCGAATTCCCGGGGGCCGAATGTTGTAACGATCGCCGCATTGGCTCTTCCCGACGAGTGGGCGGCGTTGCTCATGCCGTTGGTGCACAGCTCCCCGGCTTCGTTGATACTGGCGACGATCCGCCCGCCGGGGCACATGCAGAACGAATGGGCAGGGGGACAACCGCCACCCCCTTTGAACACCAGGTTGTAGGCGGAGACGCCCAGCTGTTTCGCGAGACCGGCGTCGCCGTACCGCCCACGATCCACCAGTTCCTGGGGATGCTCGATGCGCACTCCCAGCTGGAACGGCTTGGCCTGCAGTTCCACACCTTCCGCCAACAACATTTCCCAGGTGTCCCGGGCGCTGTGGCCTGGAGCGAGAATGACGGCATCGCAAGGCAACGACCCCAACGACGTCCTGACTGCCGTCACCTTCGCCGGAGCACCGGCATCCACCTCCATCCCTTCCATGCGGCAGTTCCAGTGGAACCGGACTCCATGTGCAGCGAGCCGGCTGCGGAACTCCGGCAGGATCCGGTGCAGCCGGTCGGTGCCGATATGGGCCCGGGAGTCGTATACGATCTCAGGCGGGGCGCCGCAATCAACCAGTTCCTTTAGACATGCCAGCTCAAGGGGATGATCGACACGGGTGTACAGCTTGCCGTCGGAATAGGTCCCGGCGCCACCCTCACCGAACAGCAGGTTGGATTCCGGGTTGGGGTTGCGCGTGCGATGGAAAGTCACAAGGTCGGTGCCGCGACTCTCCAGGGAACCGCCCCGATCCACTAGATCGACCTGCACCCCGGCCCGGGACAGCACGGTGGCCGCGTACATCCCGCCCGGCCCGGCGCCAACCACCACGACCCGAAGACCGGATCGATGGGGCAGCGCTTCCACATCAAGACTGCCGGTCTCCGGAACTTCACGGATTTTTCCGGACCTCACGGCGGAGTCGAAAACAACGGAGGAATAGCCGCCGTCCGCGATCAGGTCCACGTGGTAGACAAAGCGCAGCCGCCGCTCCCCGCCCCGTCTCCGTGCGTCCAGGGACTTCCGGGCGATGCGCAGACCCCGGAGGGATTCCCGGTCGATTCCGGCGACACGACAGGCGGCCTCCTGCAGGGCCGATTCCGGCTGGTCGATCGGCATTTCCAGGTTCAGGACCCGCCAGGTGCGGGATTCAGGCGTTTTTTGCAAGTCACCGTCCGCACTGAGAAATGAACTCGATTCAGGCGTATAATTATAAGTAGTCGTTGCTTTTATGCAGCACAAACCGCGTCCTGACGAATTCGCAGGTTGCGGCATCGGTACGGTGACGGTACACGAATACCATGATCCAGGGAACCGCCAGGATTTTGAGGATAGCTGCAGTCGCCTTCGCGACAGTAATGGTAATGTCCATCTGCATCGCCCAGGAAGCTCCCGAACGGTTCGAATTCCGTCATCCGGAGATGGCGCTGCATCTGACCCCGGCCCACACGGCTCCTGCCGGCTTCACCACAAACAACCGGTTGAACCTGAGAATCGATGGGCCAAGACCTCGCCCGTTCTACGAAGGCTACCTGATCCCCGGCCTCGAGAAGCAGCTCTCCCGTGTCGGCGTCCTGCACACCTGGGTTCTGGACCGGCCGGATCTGGGACACTACGAAAACCATGACGACCTGGCGGCGATTTCCGAACGGATGTTCGAAAAAGGAGCAAGCCGGGCCCTGCGTTCGTACCTGTCGGAGATCAGCGGCCTGGAAACCATGGCTTTGAATCTGGCCGGTCGTAACAGCCAGCCGTCGGAGGGCGGTGAAGCTTCCCGCTTCAACCTGCGGCTGGGCATCTCTTCAGCCATGCCACGGGTGGACATCGGGTACCGCATCGGAGCCGCCGGCAACGTCCGCCTCAGCCTGTGCGCCGACGGCGTCATCGATCTGAACTACGGCCACTACGGCCGCCTGTCCTCAACCCGCTTCTACGCCGGGTACGACACGAGGGAAGGCACGGCGGACGCCGGACTCAAAATCAGTTTCTAACCCGACCATTCAACTGCCTGAAAATTCCTGTATAATTCTAGGCGAAACACTCGGCGAGTAGCTGGCGCGACTCGTGCAACTCGTGGTGAGACGTATGAATAACAACTATTCGATGGATCAGGTTGATGGCATCAGTGTCATCCGCCTCAGCAGAAATCTGAACCTGGACGAAGTACTTGAGCTGGTCGACCAGGTGGCCAAGGCCGGCGTAAGTGATCGCCGGCTCTGGGACGTAACGGAATATTTCAAATTCACAACCGAAGAGGTTGTGAAAATCGCCACTCGCGGCAGGCAGCATTGGCATACAGCCGCAAGAGTGGCCTATCTGGCGGCGGATGATGTGTCTTTTGGACTGCTCAGGATGCTGGAGGTTTTCCGTGACGAACAGGAAGCGATGAGCTGGCTGAAGGAATGGGCCGGCTAGGCACGCCATCCTTCGCACCGTTCTGGATTGTGGAGCTCCCGACTGACCGTATTGCAGCACACTTACTGTATCATTGCGGTTGCCCACATGGAGCTCTCAAGCCATGCTCATCCGCCCGATCGCGATATTTGTCCTGGCTCTCATTGGAGCCATGCCTGCGCTCCCCGGCGAGGACGCCCTCCCCATCGATTCCAGTACCAGGGCGCTTGTCGTCCACAAGGTCGCCGACCTGATGAAGGAACATTATGTTTTCCCGGAGAGCGGGAAATCGATGGCGGCCTACGACAACTACGTTGAGACCGTCCCTTTCTGCAAACAGGTGACCACCGATCTTCGGAGTATCAGCCATGACAAGCACCTGTACGTATTCCACAGCCCCGAGGAGGCCCGAGAGGTAGCGGTTGCCAAGGGCTTGCTGTCTCCCGAGGAGACTGCCGCCGTCCTTGGCGAACAGCATTGGCGGGAGAGTGAAGAGATTTTCGGTTTCGTCCGGCTGGAAGTTCTGGACGGCAACATCGGTTACCTCCGTCTGGATTCTTTCTCCGCTGAACCCCGCGCATGGCAGAGGGCAACAGCCGCCATGATGTTCCTCGCAACCACCCGGGCGATCATCATCGACCTCCGCTGGAACGGCGGCGGAGGAGGCGAGGTCCTGCCACTGCTGGCTTCTCACTTCTTCGAAGGTGATCCGGTGCCTCTGACAGGGGTGGTTTACCGTTCCGGATTCAAAAGGGAAGAAAGCTGGACCGTTCCGTCATCGTCGGCGAGCCAACCAAGGGAGGGGGCCCACCCGATCGACGTGTTCATCGTAGAGGGCGATATCCTGACCCAGATCGCCATCGGCAAATCGATCAATCCGATCGCGAAGTCGAACTGGGAAGGAGACGGGGTTCAACCTGACGTTGCCGTACCGGCAGACCAGGCGCTGGAATCCGCATTGAAGCTGGCTCGAAAGGAATGAGTGTGGCAACACGGGGCCTCCAATTTTTGAAATGGAGTTTCCTCATCGGCGGTGTGGCAGACGCGCTGGTCGCCGTGAGCTGGCTGCTGATCGCCTCAGGAGACGGAAGGCCCAATGTCCTGAGCGGTTTCGTGGGTACCGGCCCTGCGTACCGCTTCGCCATGTATATTGCAGCGCTGTTCATGGCCGGCTGGTCCGCCATCCTGTTCTGGGGATGGTTCAAACCCCATGAGCGAAAAGGGTTGTTGATGATTACAGCTGTGTTGCTGCTTGTATCCATCCTGGCAGAGCTGGTTTTTTATCGCTCGATTCTGGGGGGCCGGGAGTTCATCGTCGGCATTGCAGTGCGTGTCGCACTGATTGCGAAGTTCTCGACGAGTTACTTTTATGCACGAAGTTCCACGGAGAACGGATGAACGAGGAGCATTACAACAAGCTGGTGCGCACCTACGCCTCGGCTCCGATCAACGACTTCTACAAGCCGGAGTTGGAAATTTCCGACGGCAAGGCGGTCATCCGCTTCGAGGTGGACCGCAAGATGTTCCATGCCGCCCACGCCGTTCACGGTTCGGTCTACTTCAAGGCGCTGGACGACGCGGCGTTCTTCGCCGCCAATTCCCAGGTGGAGGACGTCTTCGTCCTGACCGTATCGTTCAACGTCCACCTGTTCCGCCCTGTGGTCGATGGCGTTCTGACAGCAAAGGGCTGGTTGACCCATCGGACCGGCCGGCTGTTCTTCGCCGAAGCCGGGCTGAGTGACGAACAAGGCAACGAGATCGCCAGGGGCAGCGGGACCTTCGCCAGAAGCGGCATCGCACTTACGCCCGAGATCGGGTACAGGTGACCAGAGGGTGGCTGAGTAGAACAAATGGGCGACCAGGATCACTCACTCGACCTGAAGATTCCACCTGCCGTTCTGGCCGTGGTCTTTGCGTTCGCCATGTGGCTTGTTTCCCGGGCCACGCCGGTTCTCGAGATCTCTCTGACGTATCGCCTCGGTGTCGGGTCGGCTCTGGCTGCCGCAGGTTTCATCCTGGCGCTCAGCGGTATTGTCACTTTCCGGGGTGCCGGCACCACCATCCACCCGACCGCGCCCCACACCGCCTCATCGCTGGTTACGACCGGGGTTTATCGGTTCACCCGCAACCCGATGTACCTGGGGATTCTTCTCGTCCTGCTGGGGTGGGGCCTGTTCCTCGGGAGCCTGCCGTCGCTCTTCATCCTGCCGCTGTTCGTCGCCTATATGAGTCGCTTTCAGATCCTCCCGGAAGAAAGGGCGATGGCCGCCCTGTTCGGCTCCGAATACGCCGCCTACCGGCATAAGGTCCGGCGCTGGATTTGAGCGAACCGCTCGCCGTACAATAGCCGGCATCCCCTGACGGCGGATACAACCATTCGGAAAGAGGAGAAACCATGCTCAAGGCACGTGTGGCCGATCGCAGACCCATGAAGGCGGACCTGGAAGCCGGAGACCATTACTGGTGCGCCTGCGGGAAGTCCGCCAACCAACCGTTCTGTGACGGCTCCCATAAAGGGACCGGCATCACGCCGGTCAAGTTCACCGTCGATGAGAAATCGGAGGGCTGGGCCTGCCTCTGCAAACAGACGGGAACCCCGCCGTATTGTGACGGCACCCACAAATCGATTCCTGCCGGTGTCGGGGAAATGGAATACCCGCCTGAGTCCAAAACCGGCATGCCCACGCCGTCTAATACGGCGGAAGAGCCGGCTGTGGAGATGATCCACGCCCTGGCCCGGGATGGACTGGAGAAGTTCGGGCATCACGGCGAGATGGCGGCCATGGGCGTTCCTCGCACCGAACTGCCCTCATGGGACGATATCCAGCTGCTGACGGCGCAGCTTCACAGGAAACCGCTGCTGGAAGACGCCGCCGTCGGCACCGAACTGATCATCGGCCCCGGGGCAAAGAAGCCGCTGCGTCTCGAGATCCCGATCTTCGTCTCCGATATGAGCTTCGGAGCGCTGTCCGAAGAGGCCAAGACCGCCATGGCCAGAGGCGCCGAACTGGCCGGCACCGGGATCTGCTCCGGAGAAGGCGGCATGCTCCCGGAAGAGCAGCAGGCAAACTCCCGGTACTTCTACGAACTGGCCTCGGCAAAATTCGGCTATGAAGAATCACTGCTGACCCGGGTACAGGCGTTCCACTTCAAGGCGGGGCAGGCGGCCAAGACCGGCACCGGAGGACACCTTCCCGGAGCCAAGGTCACGGGGAAGATCGCAGCGGTCCGGAAACTGCCTGAAGGAAAGTCGGCCATATCACCTTCCGCATTCAGCGAATTTGAAACGGCGGCGGATTACGAGGCTTTCGCGGAACGTGTTCGTGAACTGTCAGGCGGGATTCCGATCGGGTTCAAGATGTCCGCCCAGCACATCGAGAAAGACATCGATTTCGCCCTCAAGGCCGGGGCCGACTACATCATCCTGGACGGCCGCGGCGGAGCTACCGGCGCCGCTCCCCTGCTGTTCAGGAACAACATCTCGGTGCCGACCATCCCGGCCCTGGCCAGGGCAAGGCGGCACCTGGACCGCTGCAACCGCAAGGACGTCACCCTGATCGTCACCGGAGGTATCCGTACTCCGTCCGATTTCATCAAGGCGTTGTGCCTCGGCGCCGACGGCATCGCCGTTGCCAACAGCGCCATGCAGGCGATCGGTTGCATCGCGGCCCGGATCTGCAATACCAACAACTGCCCCGCCGGCATCGCCACCCAGAAGGAAGAGCTGCGGGCCAAATTGCAGGTCGACGTGGCGGCGGAGCGGCTGGCCCGGTTCCTGAAGGCATCGACAGATCTCATGCAGATCATGGCCCGGGCCTGCGGCCACAGCCATCTACGCGAGTTCAACCCGGACGACCTCACCGCCTGGAAGAAACCGGTGGCGGAGCTGGCCGGGATACGGTTTGGGGGCGTATAGTTCGGCCATGCGAAATACAACACTGTCTCTCACCCTGTCGATCTTCCTCCTTGCGCTGCTCTGCAGCTGCTCCCGCCCGGTGGACCTGGGGCCGATCAGGCTCGCCGAGCACAACCGGGAAGCCGATTCTGATGTTCTGAAGGACGCACTGTCCGGCGGTTCCGCCGAGGAAAAACTGGCAGCGGCCATCGCCATGGGCAGGATCCAGTCCGAAGCGTATGTCGGACCATTGACGGCTGCGCTGGCTGATCCCGGCCCCGGCGTTCGGGATGCTGCGATTTTCGCTCTGGGCCAGTTCGGCATGGTGGAGAAAGTACCTGAAGAGGCTGTAGCTGCGGTCAGGGGACTGCTGTCCTCGGAAGAGGTTGTGGAACTTGCCCTGGCCGTGGCGGCGCTGGGGAAGCTGGCGCCGGCCGACGGCCCGGAGCTGCTGGCGCCGTTCCTGAATCACGAGGCGGCGCCGGTTCGGGAAGAGGCGGCTCACGCCATGATGCGCTGGCGGTTCACTCCGGTCTGGCGTGGAGAGGTGGAGGAGCCGGCAGCCTGGTCGGATGAGGCTTCGGCGGCGCTGGCTGCGGCCCTTGGGGATACGGAACCGGACGTGCGGATAGCAGCGGCCCACGCGTTTTCGCGATACGGGGATGAGAGGGCGTTGAGTTCTCTGGCAGAGGCTGCAGACGATGATGAGCCGCTGGTCCGTTTGTTCGCCGTTCGAGGCGTAGGCCGGTCCGGCATTCCGGAGGCGGCGGACACAATCGCCTGGGGTCTGACCGATCCCGATCCTGGAGTGCGTGCAGAAACGGTACAGGCTATGGGAACCCTGG
>JACXWD010000005.1:0-77255 GCA_014764515.1 Candidatus Polarisedimenticola svalbardensis
CGACGGTCCTTGAAAGAACCCGTGAGATCGGTATCCGCCGCGCCATCGGAGCTAAGAGGGCGGATATCCGCCGTCAGTTCCTGATAGAAGCTTTGACGGTTTCCCTGATTGGAGGTCTGGCAGGCGTGGTGCTGGGTTTTGCCCTGGCCTGGATCATCTCTCTGTTTTCCGGATGGCCGTTCGCCTGGTCCATGACCGCCCCGCTTATAGCGTTTGTAGTTTGCGCCGTTACCGGCCTGGGATTCGGGCTCTATCCCGCGGTCAAAGCCGCCCGGCTCGATCCGATCGAAGCGCTCAGTCGTTTGTAGCATTTAAGATGTAGCAGGCGACCGGAAGCCTGCGTCAGCAAGAGGTTCGGTGTTCCCCATGATTCCGATCGGGAAAGCGGGAATGATCCGGATTCGTTCAAAGTTCCTGCTTGACTTCATTGTCACATCACCATAAAACTGGCACGTCGACGTGGCGGTTCCGTTTGGAAATTCCCCCCTCCGACACATCGCACGGGCAGTACCAGAAGTTTTATTCGTGAGTCCATCAACCGGGACCGGTTGGCTCCGAACCGGCCGGCCCCCGTTGGATATATAAGGTCTAGCAGCGGACGACAGCAGTCCGGGGGGTACGCGATGCGACGTTCCAGGATACCGATTCTCTTCATTCTCACCCTCATGATCGTGGCGGCGGCGGCGGTGGTTCCACCGTTTATGTCGGCGCCTGAACGGGCGGAGCTTGCTCCACACGTGCCCGGCGAGATTCTGATCAAAATGTCGGCAGCTGCCGACGGACCTGCAAAGGCCGGTCTGCAGGCGATGGTTTTGGGCGAGGCGCGGCAGCAGTTCCGCTCCGGCGCGCAACGCTGGGTCCTGGGCCCGAACTTTAATGTGGAACGGGCGATGGAACTCCTGGAGGGCTCCCCTCTGGTCGAGTACGTTGAACCGAACTACCTTCTGTCCCTGGATCTGATCCCCAACGATCCCCGGATGGGCGAACTGTGGGGCATGCATAACACCGGCCAGACCGGCGGCACTCCCGACGCCGATATTGACGCCGATTTGGCGTGGGGCGTTTCCACCGGCAGCCACGATGTCCTGGTCGGCGTCATCGACACCGGCATCGATTACAACCATCCGGACCTGGCGGCGAACGTCTGGACCAACCCGGGTGAAATCGCTGACAACGGCATCGATGACGACGGCAACGGCTACATCGATGACATCCACGGCTGGGATTTCATCAACAACGACAGCGACCCGTTCGACGACAACGGCCACGGCACCCACTGCTCCGGCACCATCGGTGGTGTCGGCGACAACGGCATCGGTGTGGCCGGCGTGAACTGGGACGTCTCCATCATGGGGCTGAAGTTCCTCTCCGCCGGCGGATCAGGCTCCACCGACGACGCGGTCAGCGCCATTGACTATGCCGTCATGATGGGCGCCGACCTGACCTCCAACTCCTGGGGCGGCGGCGGCTACTCCCAGACGATGTACGACGCCATCGCGGCGGCCGGCGCCATCGGCCAGGCGTTCGTGGCGGCAGCGGGTAACAGCGGGAGCGACAACGACGTTTCGCCGCACTACCCGAGCAACTACGACCTTCCCAACGTGATCTCGGTTGCGGCCACCGACCACAACGACGCCAAGGCGTCGTTCTCCAGTTACGGCCTGACCACCGTCGATCTGGGCGCCCCGGGTGTTGATATCCTGAGCACCCTGCCTGGCAACTCCTACGGCCTGCTGTCCGGCACCTCCATGGCGACCCCCCACGTGGCCGGCGTCACGGCGCTGATCCGGTCCGTCTCGCCTGACATCCCGATGGCCCAGCTCAAGACCGTCCTGTTGAACTCCGCAGACCCGATCCCGTCCATGGACGGAATCACGGTGAGCGGCGCCCGGCTGAACGCGTTCTTCGCCATCGCCGAACCGGACAACGTGGCTCCGGGGCAGGTCGACGACCTGGCAACGGAAAACCCCAGCTCCAACGCCCTCGGCCTGACCTGGACCGCTACCGGTGATGACGGCAACGTCGGCACCGCCAATTTCTACCAGGTACGTTACTCCACGGCGGTCATCGACGACACCAACTTCGACGCGGCATCCCTGGCCTCCGGCGCGCCCAACCCCGGGCCTGCCGGTGCAGCCGAGAGTATGGAAGTTGCCGGCCTGGACGCCGACACGGTGTACTACTTCGCCTTGAAGGCGTTTGATGAATGGGGCAACGCCGGTGCGCTTTCCAACGTCGCCAGCGGCATGACCCTGCCTCCACCGACGGCGGATCTGACCCCGCTGGTTCTCTCCGATAATCTGTTCACCGGTGGGGAATCGGACCATACCCTCACCCTGAGCAACGTCGGTGTCGGCACCCTGGACTTCACCATCCCCATACCCCAGGTCGGCGAGCCGACCACGGCCCAGACCCCCCTGGCACTGGGCAAGGACGACCTGGATCCTCGCGCCGGCGACCCGGTCACAGCCGGTATCGGCGGACCTGACGGCTTCGGTTACCGCTGGATCGACAGCGATGAGCCGGGCGGACCGGTGTTCTCCTGGGTCGATATCTCAGGAACCGGCAGCGCCATCGGCGTCACAGGTGACGACGCAACCAGCACTCCGATCGATCTGGACTTCGAATTCCCGTTCTACGGCGGGTTCGTCACGGCAATCCAGGTCTGCACCAACGGCTGGCTCTCTTTCGGCACCAGCAGCACCGCGTACGGCAACCAGCCACTTCCCACCACCGGTGCCCCGCTGAACCTGGTGGCGCCGTTCTGGGATGACCTCAACCCCGGTGGCGTCAACCGGATGCACTACCAGTCGTTCGGGACCTACGCCATCGTGCAGTGGACCGACATGCCCCGTTACAGCGGTACCGGGACCTATACGTTCCAGGCGATCCTGGACTCCACCGGCGCCATTACCTACCAGTACCTGAGCATGACCGGCGACGTGGCCAGTTCCACCGTCGGTATTCAGAACTCCAACGCCAGCGACGGTCTGACCGTCGCCTTCAACCAGGCGTTCCTGCACGACAACATGGCGGTGCAGATCTCGGCGATTCCCCAGTGGCTCAGCGCCGGACCGGTTTCCGGACGCCTGGGCGCCGGCGAATCGATCCCGATCAACGTCCACATGGACGCCTCGGGCCTCGAGGGTGGTGTGTACCCTGGAGCGGTCAACGTCCTGACCAACGATCCGGGCAATGCGGTTATGACTGTGGACGTCACCTTGAACGTCACCGGCGCTCCGGATGCGGAAGTCGATCCGGCCGCCCTCAATTACGGTGACCGCTTCCTCGGCATCGGTGGAGACCTGGCGCTGATCGTGCGCAACACCGGCACCGACGTCCTGCACGTGACCGATATCGCGTTGGGCTCCCTGGATTTGAGTACTTCGCATACCGTGTTCGACCTGGCGCCTCGAGAGGCGATGGAAGTCACCATCGGGTGGGTGCCGTCGGTTCTGGGAGCGCTGTCTTCAACCGTCACCGTTTACAGCAACGACGCCGCGGAGCCGACCATCGTCGTTCCTGTGACCGGCAACGCCCTCCCGGCCCCCGAGATTATCACCACACCGATGTCGTTCGACGAGACCCTGTTCACCGGTCAGACCGTGACCCGGGTGCTCAACGTGCTGAACGCCGGTGGCAGTGACCTGGTCATCACCGCCGCCGCCGATCTGGGCGACGGCCTGGCCCCGGTGGTCAGTTCCGGCCTCGGCGCCGAAGGCGCAGGCGGCCCTGACGCCTTCGGTTACAGCTGGAAGGACTCAGACGAATCCGGCGGCCCCACCTTTAACTGGGTGGACATCTCGGCCATCGGGACACCGATCGATCTGGGAACGCCGCCGGCGGACGACGACAACTCCGGCCCGATCCCGCTGGGGTTCACCTTCCCGTTCTACGGCAACAACTTCCCAACGGTGAACGTGTGCTCCAATGGCTGGCTGAGCTTCACCAGCACTTCCACGGATTACACCAACGGCCTGCTTCCGGGCACCAGCGCTCCGGAGAACCTGATCGCACCGTTGCACGACGACCTGCGGTTCTCCTCTGCCGGGGCTGCGGCGCACTACTACAACGACGGCACCCGGTTCATCGTGCAGTACACCGACGTGCAGAAGTACTTCAGCAACGGTTCCCTGACCTTCCAGGTGATCCTGTACCCCAACGGCAAGATCGTCTTCCAGTACCTGACCATGTCCGGTGCGCTGCTGAACAGCGCCACGGTGGGGATCCAGGACAGCACACGCGCCATCGCATCCCAGATGGCCTACAACACGGACTACATTCACGACAACATGGCCATCGAGATCAGCACCACGCCGGAATGGATGGCGGTGACCCCGGCCAACGCCACGATCCCGCCGGGAGAATCGTTCAACTTCGACGTTCTCTTCGACGCCAACGATCGTGACGGCGGCGACCTGTTCGGCAACGTGGTTCTCACCACCAACATCCCGTCCGAACCCCAGGTCCTGGTTCCGGCCGTGCTGCACGTCATCGGCGTGCCGGTAGTCGGAGTGATCCCCGAATCCTACGCCTACGGCGATCGCTTTGTTGGATACCCGTACCTGACCTCGTTCCAGGTGGTCAACACCGGCACCGACGTTCTGAACGTCTACGACGTGACCACCAACCACGGCACTCTTACCGTGGACGACGGCTCCGGGGCAGGGGAACAGAGCATGGACGCCGAATTCCCGCTTCCTCCGGGAGCATCACGACTGTTCACCATGAGGTGGTTCCCGACGTCCGCCGGTCCGCTGGATGCGGCGGTCTCAATCGAGAGCGACGACCCGGTCAACCCGGTGCTGATCCTGCCAGTAACCGGCAACGCCCTTCTTCCGCCGGTGGCGGCCTGGTCGCCAGGCTCCTTCACGGAGGACCTGCTGGTTGGCGACATCGTCAATCGCACACTGCATATCGACAACACCGGCGGCAGCGACCTGGACTTCTCGGTCGCCCTGGTTGAAGCCGGCACCGAAAGTGTCACCGTCTACCCCGATGTCAAGGTCGGCAAGGGTGAAGAACTGCCCGGACCCGGATTCCTGGGCTCCGGCGGACCGGATGTGTTCGGCTACAAGTGGATCGATTCGGACGAAACCGGCGGACCGGTCTTCGACTGGTTCGACATCTCGGCGATCGGCACCCCTGTCAACCTGGGTACAGGTTCGATTGACGACCGCAACTCCGGCCCGATCGACATGGGCATGAGCGTCCCGTTCTACGGCAACACCTTCACTTCGGTGAACGTTTGCTCCAACGGCTGGCTGAGCTTCACCAGCACCTCCACCGACCTGTCCAACAGTGCGCTGCCGGGCACCGGTTCGCCCGAGAACCTGCTGGCCGCCTTCCACGACGACCTGCGGTTCACGTCGGCAGGCGCCGAGGCGCACTACTACAACGATGGCTCGCGGTTCATCGTGCAGTACACCGACGTGCAGAAGTACTACAGCACCGGTTCGTTGACCTTCCAGGTCATCCTGTACCAGGACGGCCGGATCGTGTACCAGTACCTGACGATGGAAGGGACGCTGAACAGCGCTACCATCGGCATCCAGAACGACGCCCGGGATGACGGCCTGACCGTTGTCTACAACGACGCGTACGTCCACAACAACATGGCGATCCTGTTCGCGCCTCTGGTGGACTGGCTGACCTTGTCACCCTTGACCGGAACCGTGCCGGCCGGCGGATTTGCTGATCTGGACGTCACGTTCAATACCACGGCGCTGATCGGTGGCGACTACGAAGCCAGCATCGATCTGACCACCAACGATCCGGCCAACGCCCTGATAATGGTGCCGGTAAACCTGCATGTCACCGGCATCCCGGATATCGACGCCGTGCCGGTTTCCCTGAGCTTCCCGACAACGTTCGTCGGGTACTCGACCGTACTACCGATGTCGATTCAGAACGTCGGCACCGACATCCTGACCATCACCTCCGCCGACGTTACCGGTGACTTCACACAGGCCGGGCTGACCCTTCCGGTGGACCTGCCGCCAGGCGGCGTCATTCCGGTTGATGTGACGTTCTCGCCGACGGCGGCAGGCGCACTGTCCGGCAGCCTGGTCATCGGCAGCAACGATCCGGACGAGGCGCCGTTCACGGTGACCTTCTCCGGTGACGCCCTGATCCCGCCGGTGATCGGCTCCGATCGGACCTCGATCTACCGGGCCCTGCCGCCAGGCGGCATGGGAACCGAGACCATCACTCTCTCCAATACCGGCGGGAGCGACCTGGTCTGGGATTCCGGCTCCAACTTCATCAGTGGTGCGGCGGTGACGCCTTACCCGGTGCTGGACCTGGCCAAGGACGAAGAAGACCCGCGGCCCGGCATCCTCGGTTCCGGCGGGCCCGACCTGTTCGGGTACACCTGGGTCGACTCCGACGAGCCGGGCGGTCCGGTCTATGACTGGGTCGATATCTCCGGCGTAGGGACGCAGGTGATATTCAGCACCTCCGGATACTCCGATGACTCCAACAAGGGTCCGTTCCCGATCGGATTCGACTTCTCCCTCTACGGACTGGACTTCAACGAGGTCCGGTTCTCCACCAACGGCTGGATGTCGTTCACCAACACATCCACCGACTACTCCAACGATCCGCTGCCCAGCTCCGGCGGCCCGGAAAACCTCCTGGCCCTGTTCTGGGACGACCTGGTCCATCGCTCCGGCACCGGTTCGGAACCGGTCGCCTCGGCGGTGTACTACCACAACGACGGCACCCGCTTCATCGCCCAGTACCAGGACATGTACCGGATCGGTAACTACACCCATCAGATGTCCTTCCAGGTCATCCTGTACCCCAGCGGCAAGATCGTCTACCAGTACCAGACGATGGGCTCCGGTACACTGAACAGCGCCACCATCGGCATCCAGAACGCAACCAAGGATGACGCCCTGATGGTGGCCTACAACACGGCCTACATCCACGACAACATGGCGATCGAGCTGAAGAGCTCGCCGGAGTGGATGATCCTGGATCCGGTCAGCGGTGTGATTCCCGCCGGCGGCAGCCAGGTGATCACGGTGAACCTCGATGCCACCGATCTCGCGGAAGGGATCCACGAGGCGACCATCGATTTCATTAGCAACGACCCGGCCACCCCGCTTTACCAGGTGCCGGTGACTCTCAACGTCAACCAGCCGCCGGTGGCGATGTGCGCCCCGATCACGGTTGAGACCGGTGCCGACAACTGCATCGGAGACGCTTCCATCGACAACGGTTCATACGATCCGGATGGCGGCGCGGTGAGTCTGGTTCAGGATCCGGCAGGACCGTACCCGCTGGGCGACACCATGGTCACCCTGACGGTCACGGATGAAACCGGACTGAGCGATCAGTGCATGGCGACCGTCACGGTCATCGACGTCGTACCGCCGGAACTCACGGTTGTACTGACGCCGGATGAACTCTGGCCGCCGAACCATCAGATGATGGACGTCGAGGCTATCGTTGTCGCAAGCGACAACTGCGGGCCGCCTGCAGTGGTCCTGACCTCGGTCACCAGCAACGAGGCTGACAACGGACCTGGCGACGGCAACACCGTCGGCGACATCCAGGGAACGGACATCGGCACCGCCGACTTCCAGTTCATGCTCCGTGCCGAACGCTCGGCACAGGGCACCGGACGGATCTACACCGCGACCTATACGGCCACCGACGGTTCCGGCAACCAGACGGTTGTTTCCGGTTACTCGCTGGTGCCCCACGATCAGGGCGGGGTGACCGATCCGGTCTCCATCATGGTGCTGGCCGACGCTGCCGGAGCCCTGGTTTCCTGGCAGGGTGTGACGAAAGCCGATTACTACAACGTGATCCGTGCGAACCTGCACGACATCCGGGATGCCGGAGTCGTGTACGACCTCGGTGCAGTGACCTGCGTCGAGGCCGGCTCCCAGGACCTGTCCACCGCCGGTTTCGAGGATTCCGGCATACCGGCCTCGGGTCAGATGTTCATCTACCTGGTCGAGTACAACGACGGAATCAGCAGCTCCTATGGTTCGGTATCGGCAGACAAGCCGAGGATCCCGGGCCCTGGAGGATGTGAGTAAGAACACGGAATAAACACGGTCCGTCAAGGAACCGTTCACTCGCCCGCCGGCGCGCTCCCCTGCGCCGGCGGGCATTTTTGTGTCCCTGCAAAAAGCAGGGGATGCTTCCTGAAGCAGCAGGGGAGTCCAGACAGAGATATCTCCCGAAAACTGAACAGAGTTGCAGGCACTTTTGGGTGTCGAGCCTCTCTTATCCATAGGCCGGGCGTGGAACGAGGTAATCTTCCCGCTTGACCGCAAGGCTACCTCTTCGATATACAAGATGAACGTTGGTGGGGACCGACGCGCAGACCGCATGCCAATTTGCACGGGGGACTGGAATGAAATCTCTTTCGGGACGGTGGTGTCTGTCTCTGCTCATGGTTCTCTTCTGGCTGAATATCGGCCTTTCCCAGGGGGAACCGGGACGGATCGAGGGCCGTATCGAAAAAGAGGGCCAGGGGGTCAACGGGGCGGTGGTCAACCTGGTCCAGCTGAAGACAGTGGAGGTCACCGATGCCGATGGCCGGTTCGTTTTCGAAAATGTTCCTTCCGGAAGCTATACCGTGTTGGTTTCCTACGGAGACAACAGCCTGGCCCGTGAGAACGTGCTTGTTGCCCAGGGCCGTACGACACGGCTGGATGTGGAAGTAGACTGGGATCTGGGTGTCTACGAAAAGGTGACGGTAACGGCGGCAGCACGGGCGGCGAAAATCGTCGATGCTCCTTCCGCCGTGACCTCCATCCCCGAGGAGCAGATCGAGCGCCAGGCCGCTCACGGGCAGGTTCCGAAGGTTCTGGAGTTCACGCCGGGGGCGGAAGTGACCCAGAGCGGTCTCTATGATTTCAATTTCAACACCCGCGGGTTCAACAGCTCCCTCAATCGCCGGGTATCTACCTACATCGACGGAAGAGACGTCGGGGTTGTTCTCCTGGGCGCCCAGGAGTGGGCGGCCATCTCAGGCGGACTGGACGACGTGGCAAGCCTGGAATTCATCCGTGGGCCCAGCGCCGCCCTGTACGGCGCCAACGCTTCCAGTGGAGTGGTCAACATCACCACCAAGGCGCCGAGGGACAGTCTGGGCACCATGGTGCGGCTCACGGCGGGAGAGCTGGATACCAAGACCATTGATTTTCGCAGGGCGGACAAGCTGGGCCGGGGGTGGTACTCGAAAGTCACGGCCGGCGCCAAGTACTCCGGAGATTTTTCGATCTCCCGCAACCCTGATGGGATCGATCGGCTCCCCAATACCCCGGACGATCTCGAGTTTCCCGAGTACAGCATCATCGAGGGGGAAGGAGGAGAGACTCCGTGGTGTCTGCTCATCGGCGAGACCGACTGCATCCCGACGGAGCGCACCCTGTTCCGTGAACAGGATGACGACATCCTGTTCGCCTCGGCCCGATTCGACAAATACCTGGCCGACGATTCCGTCCTTACCTTCGAGGCTGGGACTTCCGACATCGCCGGGCCGGTGTTCCTGACCGGGATCGGACGGGTCCAGAACCGAAGCTCCCAGCGACCGTTCTTCCGGTTCAACTACGCCAACGAGCACTGGAACGTCCTGGCGCACTATGCCTCCCGGGTAGGGGATCAGGCCAACCTCACAAAGGACCTTCTGGCGAACTTCGAGCTGCTGACCGATACCGAGCGCTACGGCGTCGAGGCACAGGGCAACTGGAATATCAAAGGGGATCGGGGCCGGTTCGTGATCGGTGCGGCCCACACCGAAGAGAGGGTCGACACATCCGACCCGGTGACCGGGAGGCAGACGGTGGTCTACCAGCCGCTGGACACCAACCGCCAGGCTGTTTTCAGCCAGTTTGACTGGAAAGTCAACGACGCCATCAAATTCGTTTTCGCCGGCAGGGTGGACAAGAACACCCTCCACGACACCCAGTTTTCTCCCAAGGCCGCCATGGTCTACAGCATCAACCCGATGAACTCGGTCAGGCTTACTTTCAACAAGGCGTTCCAGGTCGCCAACTATTCGGAGTATTTCCTCCATACCCGTATCTCGGCATTTCCACTTGGTGGATTCATCCGGTTCGTTTGCGAATCCCCCACGTTGGAGCAGCCGATCGATTGCGACGGCATCGAAACCGAGGACGGGTTCGTGCCGATTCTGGCGGTGGGGAACGACGACCTGGAACTGGAGAAAACATCCGCCTGGGAAGTCGGCTACACCGGCCTTCTGGGAAAGAAGGTTTTCATTACCCTCGATTACTACAACAGCGATAACAATGACTTCATCACCGACCTGGTGCCCCAGGTCGGGGCGATTCCCGGAGATCTGGAAGGTTGCCTCGACTCCTCTCTGAACCCTGAAACCGACCCTATGAACTGTCCGATCAACGCCGACTACCTGCCCTGGATCGGACCGGACGATTGGGAGTCCACCTTCCTGATCGTCCCGTTCTCGCCGAATATCCTGGCCGCAACGGCTTTGCGCAACGCGGTGGACAATTCGGTGGGAGGCAACTCTCTCGGTTTTCGGCTGGCCCGGGATCTGGACGGCGCCACGGTGGTCATCGGCCGCACCTACACCAATATCGGCGAGGTCAAGACACAGGGCGTCGATTTCGGGATGCAGTATTTCCTGAACGAGGCATGGAACCTCCAGGCGAGCTACTCCTGGTTTGATTTCGAGATCATCGACACCGACCTGGAAGTACAGGATATCCTGCTGCCCAACTCGCCTGAACACAAAGCGAGCCTGTCGGTCTCGTTCGTCAAGAACGACTGGGCGGTCAGCCTTGCAGGCAGGTGGGTAGATGGTTTCCGCTGGTCCGCCGGTGTGTTCCAGGGCGACGTGCCTGCCTACAGCACCATCGATCTCAATGCCGGATACAGTTTCAGCAAGACGATACGCCTGGGGTTGAACGTCGCCAACGTGCGGGACAGCGGTCACTTCGAGGCGTTCGGCGGGGATATTATTTACCGCCGTGCTCTTTTCAACACGACGTTCAATTGGTGAGCAGTTTTCCAGATCGATTGGAAATTGGGACTATTTCCATCGTATTTGCGATTATAGCAATAATTATTGCGACCTGTATTCCGCAGGACCTTCTATCCAGAATTGTGACTTTAGGCGCGGCCATCATTTTGGTCGTAAGTTTATGCGTATTCCACTTTGTTGGTTTTGCTGGTTGTTTTCGGGGGATTAAATGCAAAGAAAATTCGGATCGCTTTTCTCTCTGGCAGTTCTCGTTCTCACAGTAGCAGCCGGCGCTTCAACGGTGTTGGCACACAGCCCGGTCGTGGATGCTGATCTCTCCGACTGGTGTCTGGGCGCATTCTCCAACACGGCGCCAGGCGGAGGCCGTGTGGAGGACAGTTCCGCGACGCTGGTCTGCGGCAACTGTTCCTTTACCACCGACTTCGCATGCAGTCTGAATTCGGATTGTCCCGGAGGTGAGATCTGCGAAAACCTGACCAGCAGGGACGAGTTGGTGTGGTGGGACAACCGCACCGACGGCGCGGTCAACGACCTGGGCACCGTCGCCATGACCCAGGACAACACCAATCTCTACATCTCATCCGAGTTGTGGGTCGATCCGGATCCGCTGTCACTTCCGTTCGGTGAGATCGCTATCGATTATCAACCCGGCGGCGTGAACCTCTGGTATGACCCCAACGCCGCGATGGTGGCGCCGGGATCGTGCAGCGGTTCCACCGATCGAGCCTGCACCTCGGATGCTGATTGCAGCTTCTGTGCACTCTCCACCGAGCCGTTCCCTTCCACCCGGAAACGAACCTGCGGCTCAGGCTGCAACCCGGACCTCCCTGGGGACAACTGCATTGCTACCGAGACCTGCGTCGGCATCGGTGCACAGCCGATCGCCAATCTCGGGGTGAACTCGACTCCTGACGTCGGCGCCGAATACCTTCTGGCGTTTGATTTCAGTCGCTGGCTGATCAGCGCCGACGGGGCGACGCTCCTGATGGTGCCTGGCGTGACCGCGTCGTGGGACCCGAAATTCGGTTGCGTTCCCGATTTCTCAGGCGACAGCACGATGTGCGATTTCGATCCGGCGGTTAACCCCGGCGCCAGCGGCGGTTCCGGAGGACCTCCAGGCGGTATCGAACTGGCTGTTCCGTGGTCCGCCTTCGGGTGCACCGGTTGCCCCGACGCCTGCGTCTGTCCCGGATTCGGTCCGGGCCAGGACTTCAGTTTCACCATGCTGGTGGCCCGTGGCACCAACACGCTGGATTACACTCCGGACGGTGCGATTGAGGACGTCATGTCCGAACAGGTGGCCGGCGTGTACACCACTTCAGCCGATAGCTGTGCCGGTTTCGGCACCGGCAACACCAACTGTGAAATCGCCGATGGCAGCACCGACGCCTTCATCCCCCCTGCAGGCCCGGCTGTCCCCGGCGGGCAGTCCAACGGTTTGCTTCTGACGAAAAACGTTGGGCCGTCCGTCACCCTGAACTGGGATCCGTCCTGTACCACCGCCGACACCGACTACGGAGTGTACGAGGGAGATCTGGGAATCTGGTACAGCCATTTCGAGGTGCCGACCTTCTGTAGCACCGCCGGAGTGACCAGCGCCACGTTCAACTTCGGGGCCGGGAATCACTACTACCTGGTTGTGCCGTCCAACGGATCCACCGAAGGGTCGTACGGCGCCGACAGCTCGGTTGCGGAACGTCCTGCCAGCACCACGCCGTGCCTGCTCCAGTCCATCGGCACCTGCCCGTAATTTCAGTGCAACGCACCGTCTCCATGGGGGATTCGCTATGAGTATCAACAATCGAGCCCGAACGGCTCTGATCATCGCCTGCCTGACGATCTGGCTGGCCGGCGGCGCCATGGCAGCGGACCTGGACGGGCCCGCTTCCATCGTTTTCGATCAATACCGTGTACCGACCATCGTGGCCCAGACCGAGCACGACGCCATCTATCTGCAAGGCTTCATGCATGCTCGTGACCGCCTGTGGCAGATGGATTTCCAGCGCAGGCTGTTCGCCGGTAAGGCGTCCGAAATGCTCGGATCAGCCGCTCTCGCCCAGGATGTCCAGTTGCGGACCCTGGGACTGGAGCGGGCGGCCGTACGGAGCTTGGCGGTCCAGACCCCGGAGACCCTGGCCTGGCTCCAGGCCTACTCCGACGGCGTCAACGCATACCTGGCGCTCTCCAACCCGCTCCCGCCGGAGTATGGCGCCCTGGAGATGGACCATAACGGCATCCCCCCCTGGACGCCGCTGGACACCCTGATCATGGTGAAAGGCCTTGCTTTCGGCCTGTCCTTCGATCTGGGTGATATCAATCGTACCCTGGCCCTGCTGAACTTCAAGGGTGTAGGTGAAATCCTCGGGTTCAACGGCTTCCAGCTGTTCAATGCCGACCTTTACCGGGTTGCTCCGTTTGATGCCACCATCTCCATTCCGGCCATGGCCAATGCCGGCGACGGTCCGGAACAGGATCCCCAGCCGCCGGGTGACGAGGAAACGCCCGCCTACCTCTCCGATCCCAATTTCGAGGCGATGCTTAATTCCTATCGTGATGCGATTGTCGACATTCCGATCCTCGAGAATGCACTGGAGAACGACGGAACCGAGGTGGGCAGCAACTGGTGGATCGCCAACGGTTCCCTGACCGATTCCGGTTTCCCGATGATTGCCAACGACCCCCACCTGTCCCTGGGGACCCCGGCCACGTTCTATGAAATCCACCTCAATGTCGAGAACGGCATCAACGTAACCGGTATCAGCTTCCCCGGCGTCCCCGGCCTGGTGCAGGGCTGCAACGATACGATCTGCTGGGGATCGACGGTCAACTCCCTGGACGTCACCGACGTCTACCAGGAAGTCCTGATCGCTACCAACCCGGCTGCACCGACATCTCCCACCCATTCGTTCTTCCGGGGTGGCCTGGAGCCGCTGCAGTTCATCCCCCAGACATACATGTTCAACGCCATCGGCGATGGTATTCCCAACAATACGTTCGACGCAGGGCTTCCGCCGGAATCCGGCGGCGTAACCATCGTCGTTCCCCGTCGTAACAACGGCCCGATCGTATCGACAAGTTATGACCCGGCGTCCGCCACGCCGCTGACCGGTTTCAGCATCATGTACACCGGCTGGAGCGCCACCCAGGAACTGGAATCGTTCCGCCTCATGGCCCGGGCGGCCAGTCCCCAGAACTTCAGGGACGCCCTGCAGTTCTTCGACGTCGGCTCCCAGAACTGGGGATACGCCGATGTCAACGGCAATATCGCCTATTTCACCAGTGCCGAGCTTCCGATCCGGGAAGATCTGCAGACGCTGTTCTTCCCCGACGGCCTGTTGCATCCCGGGATCATCCGGGACGGCACCGGCACCAACAAACACGAATGGTTGCCGGTCCAGAACCCACAGCCGAACCAGGCGATCAACTACGAGATGCTTCCGTTCGATGAAATGCCCCAGGTCATCAACCCGGGAAGCGGGTATATCCTCAACGCCAACAACGATCCGATCGGAACCAGTCTGGACAACGTCTCCTGGAACCAGTTCCGGGCCGGCTTCAACGGCCTTTTGTACCTGGCACCGGGGTATGCCACCGGGTTCCGCATCGGTCGCCTCAAACAGCTGTTCGACGCAGGCATGGCTGCCGGCCCTCTGACCACCGACCAGTACAAGGACTGGCAGGGAAACAATCAGTTGCTGGACGCTGAAGTACTGACCCCTTATCTGCTGGAGTCCTTCGACAACGCCAGTGCCGCCGGAGCACCCCAGGTTCTGGTGGACCTGATCGCCGATCCTCGCATAGGAGACGCCATAGCCCGCCTGGACTCATGGGATTTCAGCACGCCGACCGGTCTTGATGCAGGATGGGATCCCAGCGATGCGACCAACGTTTCCGGCCCGGCACCTGCCGCCGAAATCGATGCCAGTGTTGCGGCGACGCTGTACTCGGTCTGGCGAGGCCAGGTTACCCAGCGCGTCATCGATCAGACCCTGGCCAACCTCCCGATCCCGTTGCACCCTTACGCCCCGGGCAGCGCTCAGACGATGTCGGCGTTCCGCTACCTCATGGAACGCTATCCGATTACCGGAGGCACCGGCGCCTCCCTGATCAACTTCTTTGACGTGCCCGGAGTGCCGGACCAGGATGTGGCGAAGGACGTAATCCTGTTGGGAAGCCTGCAGAGTGCTCTCGACCTGCTGGCCTCCGATGACATGGCTGCCGCTTTCGGCAACTCCACCGATCTGAACGACTACCGCTGGGGCAAGCTGCACCGTATCGTGTTCGCCCACACCCTGGGCGGGCCGTTCAGCGTCCCCGGGGAAGGGTCCCCCACCAACCTGGCGCCGGACCTCCCCGGCTTCGCCCGGGCAGGGGGCATGGGCTCTCTGGATGCCGCGGCCCACGGTGTCCGTGCCGATGGACTCAACGAGTTCATGTTCGGTTCCGGCCCGTCCCGCCGGTTCATCGCTACCATGAAGCCTGACGGACCCGAGGCGATGCAGGTGATCCCCGGTGGCGAAAGCGGCGTCCTCGGAAGCCCGAATCGCACCGACCAGTTGGACCTGTGGCTGGCCAATGAGTATCACCCGCTGCCTGTGTCGCTGGCCGATGTCAACGCCATCGCAGTCGCAACCGAGACCTATGATTGCGGCGACGGTGTCACCGGCCCGGGGGAAGAGTGTGACGACGGCAATACCAACGGCAACGACGGATGCAATGACTCCTGCCGTATTTCTCCAATCATCACCTGCAGCAGTCCGACGGTTTCCGCCGATCCGAACACCTGCGATGCTGATATCGCCTGTGACGCCATCGCCTCCTGCATCGACCCCTCCGGGGGCGTGATCACACTCGGTTGTGATCCGGGTGGCCCCTACGGACTGGGCGCCACCGACGTCACCATCCAGTGCAGCGATTCGGAAGATACGACCATCGTGGTCTGCCAGGCGGCAGTGGCCGACACCACGCCTCCTACGATCTCGGTCTCCGTATCCCCGGACGATCTCTGGCCGCCGAACCACCGCATGGACGATATCGTGGCCAGCGTCGTTGTTGCGGACACCTGCGGGCCGGCAACCGTGGTCCTAGAATCAGTGACCAGCAGCGAGCCGGACAACGCCGCCGGCAATGGTGACGGCAACACCGTCAACGATATCCAGGGCGCCGATACCGGCACGGAAGATTACTTCTTCCAGCTTCGGGCGGAACGGGCCTCATCCGGAACCGGCAGGGTGTACACCGTCACCTACACGGCCACCGACGCATCCGGCAACGAAGCCGGCGCTTCAACCAGTGTCACCGTGGCCCATGACCGCAGCGGCCATACCGAGCCGCTGGAGCTGGACCTGGTGGTAACCCTCGACGGCACTCTGGTGGCCTGGACCGACATGGATGCCGCTGGACCGTACAACCTGATCCGGGGATCGTTGAGCCAGTTGAGAGAGCTGGGGAACAAGATCGACCTCGGTACCGTGACCTGCTACGCAGGCGGCACATCCGCGATGGACACCAGCGGGAACGAGGACACAGAGATTCCTCCCTCCGGCGACATGTTCTTCTACCTGATCGAGTCCGACCAGGGAGACGGCAGTTCGTACGGAACCGTGTCGAGTTCGAAGCCGAGAGTGCCCCAATCAGGAGACTGCCAGTAGCAGTCCGCTAGTTTGTCCTGACCGTTGCCCGCCGGCGCTTTCCTTGGTGCCGGCGGGCATTTTTCTGTACTCATGGTTTTTCCAGGTTTGCTGGCCGCTTGAATGTGTTGTATATTGTGTGGATTAATGTGTAATGGGGGTTTGTCATGCCTACCAACCTTGCCTTGGACGATGATCTGGTAAGCGAAGCAAAAAAGCTGGGGAACCACCGATCCAAAAAAGACGCCGTCAACCAGGCGCTGCTGGAGTACGTCTCCCGGCGCAAAAGGCGCAAGATGCTTGATCTTTTCGAAAAAGTGGATTGGGACGAGCGTTATGACTACAAAGAGGACAGGAAACGCCGGGGATGAGGGTTCTGGTGGATACCTCGGTCTGGTCCCTGGCCCTGCGTAAAGGCGGCCCTGCCGACCATCCGAAGGCGCGACAACTCGCCCGGCTGCTGTCGGAAGATCAGGATCTGTTCCTCACCGGGATCATCCTTCAAGAGATTCTCCAGGCGTTCCGGGCCGAAACGACCTTCCGACGGGTGGAAAAGCATCTGCAACCGTTCCCTCTGCTCAGGCTGGATCGTCGAGGATTTGTGGAAGCGGCATGCATTTATAGACGCAGTGTTTCCAAAGGGGTCGCCGTTTCGACTGTGGATTGCGAGATCGCCGCAACGGCAATTCGGAACGAATGCCTTCTGTTGACGGCGGACAAGGACTTTGAGCGCATGGCCAGGTTCTGCGATCTGAAATTGCTCTAGGAGTGCCAAGGCCGTGATATAAAAGATCGCACACGCCATCGAAGAGGGGAACGCGATGATGAAATATGTTGATATTGCGGCTCATATCCTTCTTGGCCTGGTCTTCGCCGTGTTCGGCCTGGCGGGGTTGCTGAAGCCGGATCTGTTCCCCCAGCCGGAGTTGGACCAGGAAGCCGCCTTTTTCATGAGCGGCCTGTCCGCCAACGCCTATTTCATGGTGGTGCTGAAGCTGGTGGAAGCGGTCGGTGGGATTCTCATCCTGTTCCGCCGCTGGGTGCCGCTGGCCCTGGTTCTGTTGGCGCCTGTGGTCGTCCACATATTCCTGTTCCACGCCTTCCTGGCGCCGGAAGGGCTGCCGATGGCAGTGGCCCTGGTGGTGCTGGAAGGGTATCTCGGCTTCGTGGTCTACAGGAAGAGCTTCAAAACGGTGCTGGCGGCGAGGCAGAACTGACCGACTAAACCAGAACCGTCCCCAGCCACTTCGCCGCAGCTTCAGGCGTTACGCCTCTGCGGGCGGCGTACGGTTCAAGTTGGTCCCGTCCGATCTTCCCAAGGCTGAAATACTTCGCCTTGGGATGGGCGAAGTAGAGGCCGGCGACGGATGAGGTCGGGGTCATGGCGAAGTTCTCGGTCAGCTGTACGCCGGTGGCGGCTTCGGCGTTCAGGAGATCGAACAGGATCCGCTTTTCGCTGTGATCCGGGCAGGCCGGGTAACCGGGGACCGGGCGGATGCCCTGGTAGCGCTCCTTGACCAGTTCCTGGATCGGGAGGGGGAGCGGTTCGCCGTGGCGCCACTCCCTCCGGATCTTCTGATGCAGCAGTTCTGCGAACGCCTCCGCCAGGCGGTCGGCCAGAGCCCTGGCCACGATCGCCCGGTAGTCGTCATGTTCTTCCTCAAAACGGCCGACGACTTCCTCGAGTCCGATGCCGGTGGTGACCACGAAGGCGCCGAGGTGGTCGGGGACCGTCCCGGTTACCGGTGCGATGAAATCGGCCAGACAGTACTGGGGGCGGTCCCTTGAGCCGGGTTGTTGCTGACGGAGGAAGTGGAACCGTGTCAGCTCTTCCTGCCGGGATTCGTCCCTGAACAGGACCACGTCGTTGCCGTCGCTGCCCGCCGGGAACAGGCCGTAGACCGCCTTGGCGGTGAGACGGTTGTTGTCCACCATGTTTTCCAGAAGGCGGCGGCCGTCGGCCAGCAGTCTCTCGGCTTCTTCGCCGTACTTCGGATGCTTGAGGATCGCCGGGTAGACCCCTTTCAGTTCCCACGCGTGGAAGAACGGGGACCAGTCGATGTACATGGCGATCTGTTCCAGGGGGAACGCTTCCAGGGTGCGGATGCCGGTAAAAGTCGGTTCAGGGACGGATTCAGCGGAGAATTCAACGACTGGCTTCTTCGCTTCCGCATCCGCCATGGTCAACAGCTCGACAGTGGCGGCGTGGAAATTGTCCCGCACCTTTTCCTGTTGATCGCCGATTTCGCCCAGGAATAGAGCGGCGTCATCTCCGAGTAGTTTGGAGAGGGTCTCCGCAGCCCGGGAGGCGTCGGGCACATGGATGACACCGTGGGGGTACTGCGGTGCGATCCGGACCGCCGTGTGCTTCTTGCTGGTTGTGGCGCCTCCGATCAGCAGCGGCACGCTGAACTCGCGCCGCTTCATCTCGGATGCCACATGGACCATCTCGTCCAGGGACGGTGTGATCAGGCCGCTGAGGCCGACCAGGTCGGCGTTCTGTTCTTTTGCCGCCGCCAGGATCCGGTCGGCGGAGACCATGACACCCAGGTCGATCACCTCGTAATTGTTGCAGCCGAGCACGACGCCGACGATGTTCTTGCCGATGTCGTGGACATCGCCCTTAACCGTCGCCATCACTATTTTCCCCCGGAACTGTCTCCCGCTGCCGCCGGCCTTCTCCGCCTCCATGTACGGTTCCAGGACCGCGACAGCCTTCTTCATGACCCTGGCGGATCGAACCACCTGGGGCAGGAACATCTTGCCGGCGCCGAACAGGTCGCCAACCCTGGCCATACCGGCCATGAGCGGCCCTTCGATGACGTCCAGCGGCCTTCCGAGCGCCTGCCGCGCTTCTTCCGTGTCCGCTTCCACATGATCGACGATGCCGTGAACCAGGGCGTGGGACAGCCGTTCGGCGACGTCTCCGGACCGCCAGGCGTCGTCCACCGTTCGTGCTTTGCCTTTGCCCTTCACCGTGCCGGCGAACTCCACCAGGCGGTCGGTGCCGTCAGTTCTGCGATCCAGCAGCACGTCTTCAACACGGTTCAGCAGATCTTCCGGAATATCGTCATAGACCGCCAACTGGCCGGCATTGACGATACCCATGTCCAGGCCGGCCTCGATGGCGTGGTACAGGAACGCGGCGTGCATCGCCTCCCGAACCGGTTCGTTCCCGCGGAAGGAGAAGGAGACGTTGCTGATCCCTCCGCTGAACTTCACACCGGGGCATAGCTGCTTGAGGCGCCGGATTGATTCGATAAACGCAACGCCGTATCCGTTGTGCTCTTCCATGCCGGTGGCAACGGTCAGGACATTGGGGTCCATGACGATGTCCCGTGCAGGAAAACCGACCTCCTCCGTGAGGATGCGATAGGCACGCTGAAGGATGGAGATCTTGCGTTCCAGGTCGGCAGCCTGCCCGTCCTCGTCGAACGCCATGACCACTACGGCGGCGCCGTAGCGTCTTACCAGCCCGGCCTGACGCCTGAACGCATCTTCCCCTTCCTTGAGGCTGATGGAGTTCACCACCGCCTTCCCCTGAACGCATTTCAGTCCGGCTTCCAGAACAGCCCAGTTGGAACTGTCCAGCATGATCGGTATGCGGGAGATCGCCGGCTCCGCGCCGAGGTGGTTCAGGAACGTGGTCATGACCTTGACGCCGTCCAGCAAGCCCTCGTCCACGTTGATGTCCAGCAGGTTGGCCCCGCCCTCCACCTGGTGCCTGGCGACCTCAAGAGCGGTCTCGTAGTCGCCCTCACGGATCAGGCGGGCAAACTTCCTGGAGCCGGAGACGTTGGTCCGTTCCCCGATCATCTGGAAGTTGGAGTCGGGACGGACCGTCAGTGGCTCCAGTCCGGCGTACCGCGTGTAGGGTGAGCGTACCGCCGGGGTTCTGGGCTGCACCCCCTCCACCGCGGCGGCGACGGCGGCGATATGGTCCGGGCCGGTCCCGCAGCAACCGCCTACGATGTTGACCCAGCCTTCCCTGGCGAAGCGGCCCATGAAGGCGGCCATACCGTCCGGCGTCAGGTCGTACCCGCCCAGCTCGTTGGGGAGGCCGGCGTTGGGGTAGCAGGCCAGCGGCAGGTGGCAGATCCGGGACAGCTCTTCCAGGTGGGGCTCCATCTGTTCCGGGCCCAGGGCGCAGTTCAGCCCGACGCAGAACGGGTCGGCATGCTCGATGGAAATCCAGGCCGCCTCCAGTGTTTGCCCCGAGAGGGTCCGGCCGCCGGCGTCCATGATGGTCAGGGAGGCCAGAACCGGAACCCGGACCTTGTTTTCCTCGAAATACCGGCTGATGGCGAACAGGGCCGCTTTCAGGTTCAAGGTGTCGAAGGTGGTCTCCGGGGCCAGCAGGTGGACACCACCGGCCATGAGACCCCGGACCTGTTCATGGTAGGAGGCGACCAGTTCATCGAAGGTGACCGATCTCAGGGACGGGTTCTCAACGTCCGGAGAGAGGGAGGCGGTCCGGTTGGTCGGCCCGATGGAGCCGGCTGCGAACCGCGGCTTGTCCGGGTTTGCGGCGGTCGCCTCCTCAGCCGCCGCCACCGCGGCCACGGCCGCCGCCTTGTTGATGGCGAAGGCATGATCTTCCAGTCCGTAGTCCAGAAGAGATATCGGCGTGGCGGTGAAGGTGTTGGTTTCTATGATATCGGCGCCGGCGCTCAGGTAGCGATGGTGGATCTCCCGCAGGATGTCCGGCTGGGTGATGGACAGCAGATCGTTGCACCCTTGGAGGTCCGTCGGGTGATCGGCGAATTCGGAGCCGCGGAAGTCCGCCTCCGACAGTTTGTACGACTGGGCCATGGTTCCCATCGCCCCGTCCATGACGAGGATCCGGCGAGCCATGAGCCTGTTCAATTCCCGATCAGCTTCCATGGATCCCTCTTCTTTACAAGGTTGCACGATTATCTTAGACCGGATTGCCGGTATTGATCACCGTAACTTGGTGCCGTATGCTAACTAAAGAAGACCGTCCTGGGGAAGAAGTGACCGTCAACATGCGACTACTGGTACCGGCCACCCTGGTACTTGCCGGGGCTGCGGTCTGGATCGCCTGGCAGGCTACCGGGCCATCGCCGCAGCCTGTCCTCGACCCGGCGTTCGCCGCCTCCTTGCCGCCGGCGCGGCAGGAGATTGACGATCTACTGAGGGAAAGGCGACGGGAACCGGCCAAGGAGCGGGCCCGCCTTCTGTACTCGAATACGAGGAAGGAATACGGCGACCGCTCGGTTGAAGCGGTACAAACCCTGGACCTGCTGGTGGAGACGCTCTACCGCGGCGGTGGCTTTCGAGATCCCGAGACGCTCGCCCTGGGCGAGGAAGCGGTAGCGCTTCGGGAGGAACTGTATGGGTCCCACCATCCGACCCTGGCCGACAGCCTGCACCAGCTCGCGCTGCTTAATTACTTCGATCAACTCCGGGACGAGACGCTGGAACTGGCGGAGCGCGCGCTGAAAATTCGCCGCGAAGCGTTCGGGGAAGACCATGTCGATGTGGCCAAAAGCCTGCAATTCCTGGGTACCCTGTACGATGAATGGGGTGACTCCCGGAGAGGCAGAGAACTGCTGGAACGCTCGCTCCGGATCCGAGAGGATGTGCTGGGGCCCGATCATCCAGATTTGACGGAGAGCCTGAACTACCTGGCCAACTGCATGTCGAGACTTGGGGAGTTTGAAGAGGCGTTGCGCCTCTACCAGCGGGCCGAACGGATTTGCACGGACACCTTCGGTCCGGACAGTGCCCCCATAGTAAAAATCATTTACAACCAGGGCCAGTCCCAGCAGGCGCTGGGGAGATATTCCAAAGCACGTGCACTTTATGAGCGATCACTCAAGATCGGTCTCGATACGGTAGGTCCGGAACATCCCAATATATTCAACATCCGATCGGGCCTGGCTGCCCTGTTGTACCAACTCGGGGATTACGCCTCTGCCCGGGCCCAGTACGAACAGGTTTTGGAGGGCCAGGCGAGAACGTATGGAGACGACCAACCGCACTATGCGTTCAGTCTGAGAAGCCTCGCGGGACTGCATCATTCGACCGGGGACCTGGAGGTGGCTCTAAAACTTTACCGGCAGGCCCACGAGATCCTGGAGGTGGCCATCGGACCTGCCAGTCCCGACGTGGCATCTGCCAAATCCGATATTGCATCCGTTCTCGGTAGTCTTGGGAGACATGAGGAGGCAAGATCGCTGTACTCCGAGGCGCTGGAGATCCAGGAGCGCTCCCTGGACCCGGGCCATGCAGCTCTTTCGACCACGCTTCTGGGGATGGCCGAATCCGCCAGACATGGAGGTGACCTGCAGGAGGCGGAGAGATTGCTCGAGCGTTCGTTGGAGATTCTCGAGGGAACCCTGGGCCAAGGGCATCCCGGCGTGGTCGAGCCGCTGCTTCAACTGGGAGAGCTTGCCCTTTCCGACGGCCGGATCGACGTGGCCCGCGCCCGGTTCAGCAGAGCACGGCTAGTGACGGAAGTTGCGTTGGGGCCTGGGTACCCGACTCTGGCCCGTATCCTGTACGGCGATGCCCGAGCGTTGGCCCGGGAGAAGAAGTGGACCCGGGCCTTCGCGACGGCCCTCAAAGGTGCCGGTATCGCTCGCTCCCACGTCCGGGCCACGGCCCGGAGCCTGCCTGAGCGGGAGGCGCTGACTTATGCCGGGCATGTGCGGGAGAATCTAGACTTGGCGCTGACCATCACCGCCGATCATGGTGACAGCTTATCCCGGTCGGTTGATGAGCTATGGACCGGCGTGATCCGAGCCCGCGGGTTGGTGCTGGACGAGATGGCGGCTCGCCATCGCACGGTGGCCGCCAGTTCCGATGCCCGGGTTCTGCAACTGGCCGCCGATTTGCAGGAGAGCCGGCGGAGGCTGGCGAACCTGATCGTTCGTGGAGCTGGCGACCTCCCTCCGGAGCAGTACCGGGATCTCATTGCGAGCGCAAGGAAAGAGCGGGAACGGGCGGAACTCGCATTGGCCGATCGTAGTCGTGATTTCCGGTTGACGCAGGTCCATGAGGAGACCGGTCTCGAAGAGCTGGGGCTCCGCCTGCCGGCTGGGACCTGTCTTGTGGCGTATTTCCAGTTCCAGCACCAGGGCACTCCATCCACACCGGGCTACATGGCGTTTGTGCTGGGAGAGGATCGGCGGAACCCTCAAGCCGTCTATCTTGGAACGGCCGCGGGTGTGGATGACGCGGTTCGGGCGTGGAGGGCTGAAATTCTGGGAGGGGCGGCAGGGGCCGGGGAAATGCACAGGGAGACCGGCCAGCTGCTGAGAGAGATGGTCTGGGATCCTTTAGAGCGGTCCTTGGTCGGTGCGGACCGGGTGTTCGTCATCCCCGATGGTTCCCTCAACCTCGTGAATATCGCCGCCCTTCCGTCCGGCCGGGACCGGTACATGGTGGAAACGGGGCCAACGCTGCACCTCCTCTCGGCCGAACGGGATCTCACCGGTCCAGGGGAACTCCCGGCTGGCGGCAGCGGACTCCTGGCACTGGGCGCACCTGATTTCGGTCATGCTTCCGGGATCTCCAACGACCGTTTCCAATCCCATGATTTCCGGCCGCTCCCGGCGACGCTCCAGGAAATCGACGCGGTACAGTCGATATGGTCCCATGGCCCGGAAGGAAACTCGGGGCAGGTGATGCGATTGACCGGCGAGTTGGCCACGGAGAAGGCGTTCGAGGAACATTCCCGGGGAAAGCGGGTCATCCATCTGGCGACTCACGGTTTTTTCCTTAGCGGCCGCGACCATTCCGGCGCCGGCGACAGTCTGCGAGGTATCGGAGGTCTGTCCCCGGTTTCCGGGCAGCCGGACCCGAACCTGCTGCTCCTTTCCGGTCTGGCCATGGCCGGAGCCAACCATCGTGGAACCGCTTCCGGCGGGAACGACGGCATCCTCACGGCGGAGGAGATCGCATCCATGGATCTTTCCGGGATCGACTGGGCCGTGCTCTCCGCCTGCGATACCGGTGTTGGCGAGATCCAGGCTGGGGAAGGGGTGTTCGGCCTCCGCAGGGTTTTCCAGGTTGCGGGCGCCAGGACTGTGATCATGAGCCTGTGGCCGGTGGAGGATGAATCGACCCGGGACTGGATGGTTTACCTGTACAAAGGTAAATTCGAATTAGGGCTGGACACGGCGGAAGCGGTACGGCAAGCTACCCTCAAGGCACTGGGGGACAATCGAGAAACACATTTGGATCCCCACCCATTTTTCTGGGCCGGGTTCATAGCCTCCGGTGATTGGCGGTAACGGGCGATATGCAAGGAGGAATGAGATGGGCGAATCGCAAAAGACGGAAGTCAGGGTTTCCTTCGACGAACTGGGTCGCACCAAAATGATTGAAGCCACCACAGGAGACGTTAGAACGGTGTTCGGTCCTCCACCTATACCGCTGTATGGGACGGACCCGTTCTGTCCGCCGTGGTCCATCAACTTGACACTGGAGGATGGCCGACTTACCGATCACACCATTGAGTTACCGCCGGTTCCGGAAGGTGATGGGAGCCAGGGCGAGAGTACCTAGAGAGGCTTTCATCAATCTATCTGACAGCGAGCGAGCAAACTGTCTGTCCGACCGGTTGCTCCAGCTCATCGCGATGCCGACGGAGCAGTGCAACTTTCGTTGCCGGTACTGCTTCGAGGATTTCCAGCGGGGCCGGATGTCGCCGGCCGTGGTAAGCGGGCTCAAGCGGTTCCTTACGCGGAGGGCCGCAGGGCTGGAGCAACTCGCCATCGACTGGTACGGCGGGGAGCCCCTCCTGGCCTCCGATATCGTCCTCGACATCCAGAGCCATGTTCGTGATCTCTTGCAGCGCTATCCCGGCATCGACCTGCGCTCCTCTATGACCACGAACGGGTACCTGCTGGACCGGGACCTGCTTGCACGACTCGTGGAGCTGGGCGTTTCGCACTTCCAGATCGCCCTGGACGGGGTTCGGGAACTGCACGATACGACCCGTGTTACAGCCGGTGGGGTGGGCACCTTCGATCGGATCTGGGCGAACCTGGAGGCGGCCCGGGAAAGCCGGCAGGAGTTCGAGATCCTGGTCCGGTGCCAGATCGACCGCGGAAATCGGGACTCAGTTCACGAATTGACAGACCTGTATGCGGCCACCTTCGGGAATGACGCCCGGTTCTCGCTGGTGTTTGTCCCGCTGAGTTGCGCCGTAGCAAAGTCGGAGGATCCGTCCACCTACCTCGATCCGGCGGAGGTCCGGTCAACTCTTGTCGAGGCCTGGACGTATGCCGGGTCCCGGGGTATCGGAATTCCCCCCGCTCATGCTGGACCGAACATCTGCTACGCCGCCTGGGGAAACTCATTCATTGTCCGGTCCGACGGCTCCCTTTCCAAGTGCACCGTGGCCCTGTCCAGCCCCCGGAACCAGGTCGGCAGGCTGCTGAAGGACGGGCGGATGGAAATCGACAACGAGGCGATGAACGGGTGGATGCGGGGTTTGTGGTCCGGGGATGAGACGGAACTCGGTTGCCCGATGATCGGTTACGCCGAGACCTCGCGCTGAATCTTCGGAATGAACAAGGTGATCAGGATCGGCACCAGCATCGCCACGGCGCCCAGGCCGTACGCCGTGACGGCGCCCAGTCGCCAGTAGATGACGCAGGCGATGATCGGCCCTACCGCCCTCGATAAGGCGCCCATGGACCGGAAGATCCCCAGGATCCTGCCCTGGTCGGTGGCCGGCGTCAGCAGGGAGACCAGGGAGGTCAGGCAGGGTGTGGCCATGGCCGAGCCGACAGCGATGAAGAACAGGCCGGCATACAGCCATGGTGTGCTGTGAGCGGTTCCGGTGAGGGCGAGGCCGGGGATGATGGCGATCAAGCCCTGGATCGCCATTTTCTTTTCTCCCACCTCGTGGGCCTTGCGCCGGACGTAGCCGCCTTGCACCAGGGCCAGAACGACCCCGATGAAGATGAACATGATGCCTATATCCATCGGCTCATAAGCCAGTCGTTCCGCCGCCAGGAAAGTGAGGGTGAATTCCACGCCGGAGAACAACACCAGGAACGCGAAGTACGCCAGGATGGTAGTGCCGACGCCGGGGAACTGGAAGGTCTGCAGCACACGAAACGGATTGATGGTGCGCTGGCTTGCGGAAGTCCCTCGCTTTTCCTTCGGGAGGGTTTCCCTGAAGTAGCGGGCCACGTAAAGCAGGTTGATGACCGAGAGAATCAGAGCGATCAGAGCCGGCAGCGAAAACGGGTGCAGGCCCGGAACGGACGGGAGCGAGATCGACAGGTCCCACAGCGACGCCAGGCCACCCAGGGCCGGCCCCAGGATGAACCCCAGGCCGAAGGCGATGCCTACGATCGCCATGCCTTTGGAGCGGGTCTTGTCCGTCGTGGTATCCGCCACCGCCGCCGTGGCCGCCGAGATATTCCCCGCCATGATCCCGCCCAGGATCCGGGACAGGATCAGAACCAGGAAGCTGCCTGCGAATAACCAGCCCACATAACTCAGGCCGATGCCGGCGATGCAGAGCAGCAGGATCGGTTTGCGGCCGAAGCGGTCGCTGAGCTGACCCCAGATCGGAGCGGCCAGGAACTGCAGCAGGGAGTAGACCGTTCCAAGCAGACCGCCGAACAGGACGATGGGAACCGCTTCACCAACGCCGGCGCCCAGCCAGGCTGTGTTGTGGATCAGGTCGACGAAGAACCCCAGGGTGGCGGAGTCGGCATCATGGGTGGTGTACCAGTCCAGCATCGCCGGGAACAGCGGGAAGATGATGCTGAACCCGATCAGGTCCAGGAACAGGGTCAGGAAGACCGCCTTCAGGGCGCGGCGGCCGCCCTGGTCCAGCGGTTCGGTAGTTTCCTTCGGGGTGGACACAGGTAATCCCTTCCTATCCGTATCAGGGGAGCGCACATGGTAGCCGCACCGAAGCGAGATGGAAACCCCAACCTCGTGTATGCTTTCCCCAAGAGGGGGGTATGCGAGGCAGCCGAACACTCATTGGTGCGGTCCTGCTGGCGGTTTCCGTCGCTTCCGCAGGTATGAGCGATCCAGAGCTGGAGCGTTTCCTGGCGTCCGCCCCGGTTGTGGCCAACGTGGAGGTCGGGAAAGGCGTCACCGGGATCCGGCAGCTGACCCTGCGGGACGGCGACACCGAACTCAGGGCGTCGTTCAAGACCGTGGACGAACTGACAGGCCTGCGGATGGCAGGCACCGGCCTGGCGGAACTGAACCAGGCCGACCGCTACCACTACGATATCGCCGCCTACCTGCTGGACCGCATGCTCGGCCTGAACATGGTCCCTGTGACGATCTACCGGGAACTGGACGGCGAGCCGGGATCCTTGACGGTCTGGATCGAGGGCGCCATCGACGAAAGCGAGCGCAAGAGTCGGGAACTGCCACCCATCGGTGACAAGGCGAGCATGCTGGTCTTCGATCTTCTGATATTTAACGAAGACCGCAACACCGGCAACATTCTGTACACCCTGGGAGATGGCCGGATGCATCTCATCGACCACTCCCGCAGTTTCCGGACCTACACCGGCCGGCCGCGGAGCCTGAAGAACCAGGATATCGAGATGCCTGACGATTTCAGGGAACGATTGGCGGCGATGGAGCCTGATCGGATCCGGACGGTTTTGGCGCCATGGCTGAAGGAAGTCCAGATCCGTGCGCTGCTCAAACGCAGCGAGAAGCTACTGGCTATGGGCGGGCCACTTCCTCCGGCCTGATCCATAGGCGTCCCGATAATGGTGCACGCCGGTGCCGAGGAAGTTCGGCTGCCTGCCGAACTTCTTTTGCAGGAGCCGCTCCAGCTTGAGCAGCGCCTTCTCGCCCTCTTCATAAAGGGTGTGTCCCTTCCCGGAACGGCCCTGCCGTGAGGTTTCCATCAGAACCTCGGTGGGACCGTAGGCGATTTCGCCGGCGACGTGGCGCAGGAGGCGATCTTTGCCGCCCTCTTCCCTGGCGTCGGTGTAACCCATCAGGGCGACGAAATCGACCCGGTCCTGGATATGGTTCGCCCAGGTTTTGCGCTTCCCTCCGGCTGTGAGGCGGAACAGTTTCGGCTGGCTGTTGCCGTCGTACCAGGCCGGTATCGTGACGGCGAGTGTCAGCTTCTTTTTTGCGGAGGAGACCCGGTCCAGAAGGTCCAGGTAGGCACGGGCTATACGTTTGTTGGTCTTGCTGTCGGACAGCCCCTTACGCTTTTTTTTCCACAACGGCTTGCCGCCCACCGGCGAGGCCCGGTGAGGCTCGATGTCCAGGTTGATCCCTGTGAATCCAGGTTCGGTGCGGCCGTCGTTGAAGCGGTGTATCCAGGAAACCCAGTCCAAAACCACCTGGTGGTCAGCCGGTTGCCTGGTGCGAAAAGGACGGATCCAGTCTTCCTGGATCGAGCCTCGAGGGACGGCGTAAACCTGGATGCCTGCTTCGTTGGCCTGTCGCAGGAGCGTAGACAGGGAACCTGTGTCGACGTCTTTCGGGTCCAACAGGAAGTACAGGCGGTCTACCGCGACGGCAGAGTCGGTACAGAAACGGATCAATCGCTTCTGTTCTTCGAAGTCGGTGACGCCGTCCCGGACTCGGCCGTCGGTCATGGCTGCTGCAGGGCGCCAGACGTACAGGGAACGGGAGAAAGCAGGGGCGGCCCACAGGGCGGCCATCAGGATCAGGGCGGCGGTTGCCGTCCTAGCCAGGATGGACCTCGAGCCGTTCGTATTGCATGTTGCGGCGGGCAGCGGTGAAACCGGCGTCCCGGATCGCCCGGACGATCTCGTCCTGGTTCATCTGGAACACGGTCCCGGCGGCGGCGACCACGTTCTCCTCGATCATGGTGGAACCCATGTCGTTGACCCCGAACGCCAGGGCGGCTCCGCCGACCTTGGGGCCCTGGGTCACCCAGGATGCCTGGAAGTTTTCAATGTTGTCCAGAAACAGTCGGGCCACGGTGATGGTGCGGAGGTACTCGGCCGAGCTCGCCTCTTCTCCGCCCAGGTCACCTTCGTGAGGCTGGTAAGTCCAGCCGATGAAGGCGGTGAACCCGCCGGTGCGGTCCTGAAGTTCACGGATCCTGGCCAGGTGCTCGATACGGTGAGCACGGGTTTCCACGTGGCCGAACATCATGGTCGCCGTGCTGCGCATCCCCATGTTGTGGGCTGCTTCCATGACCCCGAGCCACTCGTCGGAGCTGCACTTGTTGGTGGCCAGTTGCTCCCGGATCTCGTCCACCAGGATTTCCGCCCCGCCGCCGGGAATGGAGTCCAGGCCGGCGGCCCGCAGCCGCTCCAGGGTTTCGGCCAGCGAAATCCGGGAGGCGCGCCGGATATGTTCGATCTCCGGCGGGGAGAGAGCATGGAGCCAGAGGTCCGGGAACGCCTCCTTGAGCTTCCGGAACAGATCTTCGTAGTAATCGATTTTCAGCTTCGGGTTGTGCCCGCCCTGTAACAGGATCTGGTTGCCGCCCAGTTCGTAGGTTTCGCCGATCTTGGCGATGATCTCATCTGCAGGGAGGACGTAACCTTCCTCGTCGTCGCCAGGCGGCCGGTAGAAGGCGCAGAAGCTGCAGAACGCGTTGCAGATGTTGGTGTAGTTAACGTTGCGGTCGATGATGTAGGTCACCACCTTGTCCGGGTGCTTCCGCCTGCGAACCAGGTCGGCCAGTGCGCCCAGGGTGGTGATCTCTTCATGCTCCAGAAGCAGCAGCGCCTCTTGAGGTGAGATCCGCGTCTCCTCCAGGATTTTCGAGGCGACAGCGTCCAGGTTGGCTCTGAAGTTTTCCGTCATCAGGTTGAACTCCGGCCTGCGGCTGTGGCAGCGGCCCGATCGTGACACGAGGTCCAGCGGTGGAACGCCAGTTTCAGTTTGGGTGCGGCAGCGATGACGCCGCAACCGGCGGCGGCTTCCAGGAAGCCGTTGAGGGCCTGCAGTTCCCGGGAGCCGAAGCGGTAGCGGATATTCTCCCGCAGGTACGCCTCGGCTATCTCCGGCCGGGCGCGCCCTTCCCAGACGTAGTCCCGGGCGATCTCCGCGATCGCCTGTTTACCGGCCCGGCGGCAGGCATGAAGACGGCGATAGAGGGTGCGGTCCACCGCTCCGGTGCGACCTGCCCAGACGGCGAACACGAACGGCAGGCCGGTTCGTTCCGCCCAGATCCCGCTGAGATCCTCGACATGCAGACCGGACGGCACCGGCTCGAACAGTGCCTTGTCTCCGATCCGGACGGTTGCGTCGGCGATTGCGAGAGACGATTCCAGGTCGCGATCGCCGGTGAGGTAGACAGGTTTGTTTTTCCAGACCGTATCGAACAGGACCTGCACCAGGCCGTTGCTGGTTCTTGACTCCGGGTCCAGGGCGACGGTGCCCACTTCCCGGACCGGCTTCTTGCTGACCAGCAGGACCGAACGGGCCGGTCCCGGGCAGCTGATGCTCAGTCCGGGGATGACTTCAAGATCCGGTATCCGGGCCAGTTCGATGCAGGGCAGCAGGGCCAGGTCCAGTTCTCCGGCCGCCAGCCGATCGGCGAGGTGGGCCGGGCTGCCGTAGGACAGCACGATCCGTCCGGCGTCGGCATCTTCCGACAGCCCATGGACCAGAGGTCGCGTGTTCAGGTAACCGACGGCGCCGATTCGGGTCGGTGCGGGCATCACGTCGCCTCAGACCGTTGCGGCCGCATCGGTGGGCTCCAGGATGTTGTAGAGAGAATCCCGCTGCACCGGCACCCGGCCACCGTCTCGCACCAGTCGCTCCAGCTCGGCCATGCTCATCCCTTCCGGTGAGGTCGCTCCGGCCATATGGACGATCTTTTCTTCCACCACCGTCCCGTCGATGCAGTCCGCCCCCATGTTCAGGGCGGTCTGAGCGATCCGCGGCGTCAGCATGACCCAGTAAGCCTTGATGTGGTCGAAGTTGTCCAGCATCAGCCGCGAGACGGCCGTCGTCAGCAGGTCGTCGAACCCGGTGGGGCCGGGGAGATGCTGCAGCTCGGTGTTCTCGGGGTGGAACGCCAGGGGGATGAAGCACATGAACCCGCCGGTCTCGTCCTGGAGTTCCCGCAGCCGGCAGAGATGGTCCACCCGCTCTTCCAGGGTTTCGATGTGGCCGTACAGCAGGGTGGCGTTGGAGCGCAGTCCGTGTTCATGGGCGATGCGCACCACTTCCAGCCAGCGCTCGGCGCCGATCTTCTTCGGATACAGTTCCTGGCGCACCCGCTCCGAAAGCACTTCGGCGCCGCCGCCGGGCAGAGAGCCCAGGCCGGCTTCGATGAAGTCCCGGAAAACCTGTTCCACCGGTATCTTGAACCGCCTGGCGAAGAAGTCGTACTCCGTTGCCGTGAACGCCTTGACGTGCATGTCGGGCTTCAGCTCCCGGATGCCGCGGATCAGATCGGTGTAGAACTCGTACGGGTAATCCGGATTGTGTCCGCCGACGATATGGACTTCGGTGAGCGGCTCGTGCAGGCGACCCCGGACCTCGTTCATGCAGCGTTCGAGATCCCAGGTCCAGCCGGCGTCCTTTTCGCGGTACGGCCTGTAAAAGCCGCAGAATTTGCAGTCCGCCGTACATACGTTGGTCGGGTTCAGGTGCATGTTGCGCACGAAGTAGGCGGTGTCGCCGTTCTTCCTCTCCCGGACCAGGTTGGCCATGGCGCCGACCGCCATCAACTCCCTGGATTCGAACAGCTGCAGACCGTCCGCCCTGGTAAGCCGTTCCCCGGACTGGACCTTGCCGTAGATCGCCGACAGGCCGGCAGCATCCGCCAGGCGCTTCAAAACCTCTGACATCAGATTGGATCTCCCGAAGTGGTGATGCGCCTGCATTATAGGAACCGGTGGTCCGCCTCGTCAATTTTGATGCTACCATTCGATTTTGCCGGTAACCGGAGGTCTGACGGGATGTGTGGATTTATCGGTATCATCGGGTCGGATACAGCGGTTCACGAGATTTACGACGGCCTGGTCGCCATCCAGCACCGGGGACAGGACGCCGCCGGAATCATTACCTACGACGGGCGTTTCCATATCAAGAAAGGTGAGGGCCTGGTCCGGGACATCTTCTCGGCCGCCAACATTGAGCGACTTCAGGGCAGCTTGGCCGTCGGCCATGTCCGATACCCCACCGTCGGTTCCGGTGGCGGGGAAGACGCCCAACCGTTCACCGTGAACTACCCGTACGGCATCGTCATGGCTCACAACGGCAACGTGGCGAACTACGACTCCCTTGAAGCGGAGCTGGCAGGCGACAGCCTGCGACACCTGTATTCCGGTTGTGACGTGGAAATTATCCTGAATGTCTTCGCCAACGCCCTGGCCGCGGCCGGCACCGGCAGTTTCACCGTCGAGGCCTACTACCAGGCGGTGGCTGAGGTCTACCGCACGGTCCGTGGAGCGTACAGCGTCGTCGGTTACATCGCCGGCCACGGCATGTTCGCCTTCCGGGACCCTTTCGGCATCAAGCCGATCGCCATGGGCTGCAGGGTGAAGGACGGTCACAAGTCGTACGCCGTCGCCTCCGAATCGGTGGTGCTGTCCACCCTCGGGTACGACCTGCTGCCCTGGGGCGATCCTGGCGAGGCGGTGTTCATCGATCTGGCCGGCAAGGTCTCCCGGAGCCGGGTCGCCGAGGCCAACCCCCATCCGTGCGTTTTTGAATACGTCTACTTCGCCCGCCCGGACTCTTACCTGGAAGGTGTGTCGGTCTACGAAACCAGGATGAAGATGGGTGAGAAGCTGGCGGAGGTGTTCCGGGCAGGAGGGCATACGGCGGACGTGGTCATCCCGGTGCCGGATTCGGCTCGCACTTCCGCACTGGCCATGGCCCAGGCCCTGGGGATGCCTTATCGCGAGGGACTGGTGAAGAACCGCTATGTCGGCCGGACCTTCATCATGCCCGACGCCGGCGAGCGCAAACGCTCGGTGCGCCGGAAACTCAACGCCATCCAACGGGAATTCGAGGGCCGGGACGTGCTCCTGGTGGACGACTCCATTGTGCGGGGCACCACCAGCCGCCAGATTGTTCAGTTGGCCAGGGAGGCCGGAGCGAACCGGGTGCTGTTTGCGTCGACTTCGCCGCCTCTGACCCATCCTTGCGTGTACGGCATCGATATGGCGACGAAACGGGAATTCATCGCCAGGGATCGGACCCCGGAACAGGTCGCCGACTCCATCGACGCCGACGAAGTGATCTACCAGAGCCTGGATGATCTGTTGGACTCGGTCCGGGAGGGGAACGGAGATCACATCCGCGAGATGTGCTCCGCCTGTTTCACCGGTGAGTACCCCACCGGAGACATCACCGACGCCATGCTGCTCCAGATAGAGGAAGAGCGCCTGATCCAGGGCAAGTAGCCCCGGACGGGGGGACCGGACATGAACGGGTTTGACATCGCACTGTTGATCGTCATGGGCATCCTCGTCGTCGTCGGCTTGATGAAAGGCCTGGTCCGGATACTGGTCGGTTTTGCCGCCCTGGTTGCCGCGTTCCTCGTTGCCAGCAGGTTCCACCGTCCGCTGGCGGAGAGCCTCGGCAGGCTGGATGTTTCCATCGAGATCGTTCGGCTGTTGTGCTATCTGGCCCTGTTTATCGCCGTCATGCTGGCCGGAGCGGTGCTGGCGTTTCTGGTGCGGAAACTGCTGAAGGTGGCGATGCTCAGTTGGGCCGATCGACTGGCCGGAGCCGCCCTGGGTGTTGCCGCAGCGTTCCTCGCGTTCTCACTGCTGGTGGTCCCGATCGTTGCCTATGCGCCTGACGGAGCCGGAATCCTGGAGCGCTCGGTGCTGGCGCCCTACGTCCTCGTCGTGGCCGATCTGGCGGCCCGGGTGGCGCCGGACGACCTGGTGGACCGCTTCAGGCAGCGACTGGGAGAGTTGAAGGAGCAGTGGGCGAAGGACGACCGGCCCGAGCCGGTCTGAGCCGGATCACCTGCGGCGAAGGAGTTCCGCCAGTTCCAGTGCCAGGGGCTGGAGGTCCGGGGGCAGTTCCTCCTCTTCATCTTCGAGGAGTTCAAGATTTCCCGCTTCGATAGCCTGCTTCAGACGTTCCTTGATCCGGTCATCAGGATCCCGTTCACCCAGGATGTCCACCAGGTTCAGCAAATCCTGTGCGCCGAGGCTTCGCCGGGCCGATAAAGCCTTGAGTGCCCGGAGGTTCAGTTCCACCGACTCGGCAAAGAGAATCCGATCACCGCCGGCGAGATCCTCGCCACGGAAAAACCAGACCAGTCCGTCGTTTTCTGTCACGCCGTTGGTCGTGAGAATTGTACCCGGGAGTTCAAGCCTGCACCGGAAGCGGTAGCGGGAGGAACCGCCGGAGGCATAGTGCCCCTCGATGGCCTGGAACAACGGATCCAGCGCATTGAGCCCGTCTTCTTCCGAGCCGTAAAGACGGACCAGGAGCTCCACCAGACGCTCTTCCAGGTGCTCACCGTCGGGTATGAACTGAAGATGCCGCGGCTCCACCGTCTCGTCGTCGGTAGTAATCGCCGCCGCCAGCTGTTCCCGTGACCATTCCAGGAGCGGGTCGGTCTGCAGTTCCCAGAAGTCAGGCGGAAGCTCCCCGGGCTCCAGTTCTCCCGGATAGACAACCGGGGCGTCGTATCGGCTCAGGACACTGCGCCAGCGGTCGTAGCGAGCCTGGAACTTTTCGACGCCTGGAGACGACTGCCTGGCGCCCAGGAATTCCCGGGCGATCGGCCCGGCCTGCTGGTTGAGGAAACGTTCCACTCCCTGAAGGTCGATGCGGTCGCCGTACATCGCCGTAAGCTCTTCCCGGAAGTAGTCCGCCACCAGTTCCAGGATCGCGTTCAGCGCCGCATCCACATCCGCCGGACCGTAGGGGTCACCCAGCGATTCTCGATATCGCCACCGGGTGAGGATTACCAGGTCATCCCGCTCCAGGTTGACCTGCTGTCTGTCCGGGACCTGGTCCGGTCCCTTGACGTGGGCCAGGATCGGAGGGACGTCTTCCGCCGACCGGAAGATCCCCTCGGCATGCAGGCTGGAAGGGGAGCTCTCCACCCGGTCCCACTGACCGGGGTTCGCGAGCACAAGGCCGCTTTTGTCGCGCAACCATCCAGGTGTGTCCGGTGGGTCCTCCGACGGTTTTTCCCGGCCGGACACGTCTACCTGACGGTCGATGCTTCCGTCTGGATAGATCCTGGAGACGACCTCTACCAGGATGTCCGGCCTGCAACCGGTAGAGAGCAACCCCAGACAGAGAAGAAGTGCCGGCGTCCGTTTCATGGAACCATTGTAAAGAAAAGGGGACAGATTAAATAGATCTGTCCCCTCATTAGCCGGTGCCCGCCAGGGACAGCAGGCGGCGCAGGGCACCTTCCACGGCCAGTTCGGCCTCGTGCTTGGTGCCGGCGTCGGCCTCGAAGGTGACCCGGATGCCCCGGCTCTTGTGCCGGAATCCCGGCGTGTGGGTCTGTATCCAGACTCCCGGGAATTCCTTGCGGATCTTGTCCAGCCAGGGCCGGAGCACCGTTTCGTCCAGGGTCGGAGCCTCGACCTCACGCATGGCGCTGGCCGGTTTCTCATGAAGCATTTTCAGAGTCGCGGTGGTCCCGCTCCAGATGGCTCGCATCTCTTCCGGCAGGCCCGGCAGGTTGATCACCGTTGCCCCGCCGGGAAGACTGGCGCGCACCCCGGGTGCGATGCCCGCTTCGTTGACCAGGGCTTCGCTGCCGACCGGAAGGGCGCACAGTTTTTCCCGAGAACGGTTCAGGCCGTCATGGGCGACGATGCGGCGTTCCTTCAGACGGTGGTAAGCCGCTTCCACCATCGCCTTGGCGTCACTGTGGATCGCCAGCGGTACGCCGAGTGCGTCGGCGGTAGCACGCAGCGTCTTGTCGTCGGCGGTAGGCCCCAGCCCTCCGGAGGTGATCACCAAGCTGCAGCCGGCTTCGATGGCTCTGCGGATGGCGTCGGTAATCGCCTTTTCGTCGTCGGGGACGGTGGTGACCCGGACCACGCAGGCGCCCCGGCGTGTCAGGCTTGCCGCCAGGAACGGTGCATTGGTGTCTGTGGTCTGGCCGCGGCACAGTTCGGTTCCGATGGAGATGATCTCCGCCAGGGGAGGTCCTTCCGGATCCGGATGCACCCGGGGCGCCGGCTCCGCCTCGGAAACCTTCTGCCCTTCGCGATCCCCTTTGTACAGACGACTGTCGGTGCCCATAGGGGCACGATAGCACGGGGGGAGCGGAAAAATCAGCCCAGGGGGATCCGCAGTTTCTGCCCGGGATGGATCATCGACCGGAGGCTCAGCCGATTGGATCGCAGCAGTTCGTTCAGGTCGACCCGGTACGATTTGGCGATCCCCAGAAGGGTGTCGCCTCGAACCACGGTGTGGAACCGGGTTCGCCCGCCGGTTACCTTCAACTTTTCGCCGGCGAAAATGCGGGTGTCCCTGGGCTCCATACCGTTCAGGCGGCGGACCTGAACCACCGTCATGCCGTAATCCCGGGCGATGACGGAGAGATTTTCTCCTCGCCGTACGGTGTGAGTCCCTTCCGGGGGAAGTCCGGGAGGTGTCAAATCCACATCCGGCACTTCTCCCCGGGCTGCCCGGGCCAGGGAACCTGCCGGCAGCCAGACCCTGGAACCGGACGGTACGGTGAGCACGCCATGGACGGTCCTGCGGGTCCAGGCCGAATTCAAGCCTGCCAGTTCCTTCAGCGGGACGCCGTACCGCCGCGCCAGATTGGAAGCGTACAGGTCCGTGTCCAGAACCAGTCTTTCTTCGTCCATAGGTGGGACAAGCTGAAGCCCTTCGGGGAAGAACTTTTCCGGGTCATTGGCGATGATCCTGGCGGCCAGGAACTCAGCGTAGAAGTTCCGGGAAGCGAACCCGAAGTACCGGCTGCGGTACTCGTAGACGATACGAACGAAATCATTCCCGAATTTGGACTGGGCCCGGCCCATGCCGTTGACGCCATGGTTGTAGGAGGTGATGGCGATCGGCCAGTCCTGCAGTTTGTTGAAGGCGGCGGCCAGGAAGCTGGCGGCGCCTTCCGCCGACGCCACCGGGTCGTACCTCTCGTCCAGCATGGAGTTGATGGACAGGAACTGTCTGCCGGTGGAGCGGGTGAACTGCCACACGCCGGCGGCTCCGGCGGAAGAACGTGCCAGGGGCTGAAAGGAAGATTCCACATGAGGTAGGGCGACCAGATCTTCCGGCAACCCTTTCTTCCGGAAAATCTCCCGGAAGACCGCGTCGTATCGATTCCCCAGCTCCACTCCGCGCTTGAACCGTGACTTGAGACCGCGCTGGGACCGGACCCGCTCGTGGGCCCCCTCGATCCTGCCGGCGCCGGCTTCCGTGGTGATTTTGAGGGCCAGTTCCTTTTGGGGGTCGGAGAGGGCGGTTCCGGCTGCCAGGTCGGCCTGGAGTTTCCGGAGGCGATCTTCCCAGTCCTCCCGCAGAGCCTCTACCAGCTTTTCCTGCTCATCGGTATAGCTGTCCTTCATTTCGCCGGGGAGATCGAAGATTTCGTAGATCAGGCCGGGATACTCCAGGTCGTGGACAACCACTTCGTCCCGGTCGTGTTCGGCGAAAACCGACTGCCAGAAACTGACGTGACCTTCCAGGCCTGCAGGGATCGGGAACGGATCGACCTCATCGGCGGGGAGCGGGGAGAAGGTGGCGACGGAAACCGCCAGGGCGGCGGCAACTGTCAGGATCCTTCCGGTTAATTTCCCCATGAAGTTAGTATAGGCGGCGCTCCCGACCAGGCAAGGGGGCTACAGGAAGAACACCAGGGTCACCAGCACGAAGATCGGCACCAGGATCGGCAGTGACCAGCGCAGCAGGTAGCCGAAGAACGACGGCATGGCCACACCGGCCTCCTCGGCGATCGCCTTGACCATGAAGTTGGGCGCGTTGCCGATGTAGGTGTTGGCGCCCATGAAGACCGCACCGGCGGAAACCGCCAGCAGGTATTGGGTCTTCTCCGCCATCAGCCTGCCGACGGCGTCCACTTCGGCAATTCCCGGGTAGAACTGGCCCAGTTGGGTGTTGAAGAACGTCAGGTAGGTCGGCGCGTTGTCCAGGAACGAGGACAGGCCTCCGGTGACCCAGAAATATTGCCAGGGTTCCTGGACGGCGGCGATCAGTCCGGCCAGGCTGCCGTTCTCTCCCGCTTTCAGGATCGCCAGGGCCGGGATGATGGTCATGAAGATGCCGGCGAAAAGGTAGGCCACCTCACGGATCGGCTCCCAGCTGAAACCGTTGGCCTCACGGAGGCTCTTGCGGGTGGTAACCATGGAGAGGATACCCAGGAGAATGATGAGTCCGTCCCGGGACAGGTTCTGGATCCCGACGTGGATGCCGAGAATGTTGATATCCCCCGGCCGCCAGACACCGGACATCAGCACGGCGGCCATGATCCCGCCCAGGAACAACAGGTTGTGCAGCCCGCTTACGCTGAGAGGCACTTTGTCGCCTGCCTCGGCCTCGACTTCCGCCGGGCGCTCCTCCTTGCGGAAGTACCAGGTGTCGATTGCGAAGAACAGAACGAGAAGGATCAGTGCTGTCATGGACATGCTGGGAAACAGGTGCATGGTCCAGAAGAAGCTGACGCCGTGGAGGAACCCGAGGAACAAGGGGGGGTCGCCCAGGGGTGTCAGGGAGCCGCCGATGTTCGCTACCAGAAAAATAAAGAACACGACGACGTGGACCTTGTGCTTGCGCTGCATATTGGCCCGCAGGATCGGGCGGATCAGCAGCATGGCGGCGCCGGTGGTGCCGACCCAGGATGCGATGATCGTTCCCAGCGCCAGGATTCCGGTGTTCACCGACGGCTTGCCGGCCAGGGTGCCCTTCACGACGATCCCGCCGGCGGCGGTAAACAGCCCCCACAGCAGGATGATGAACGGGATGTAATCCAGAAAATAGATGTGCAGGATCTCGTGAGCCGCCTCGCCCCGGAAGACCAGGAGCGCCGGTAGTGCGAAAATCAGCGCCCACATGAGGGAGACCTTGGGATAGTGGTGATGCCAGAACCGGGGCGCCGCCAGGGGCAGGACGGCGATGGACAGCAGGACGCCGACAAACGGAAGCACGGTCCATAACGGGAACCGCTCTCCCAAGCCGCCGTGGGTTGATTCGCCATGGTCCGCCATCAGGGCAGGATCATGGGATGTTTCGCCGGCAGTCGGCTCTGAAGCAACAGCCGGAATGGCAAGGATCAAGAGCCCCAGCAGGGTGATCATCAGGGTGCGCCGCATCACGTTCTCCTCTCCCCGAGCCTTACGGGAGTCGCCTATCTTAGCGTTTTGGCTCATATAATCCAGAAAAACCTGTTATCCGGGCGATCTCTTACAAAAACGATGTTGCGGCGCACCTTACTCCCCAGCACTATTGTGGACAGCAGATGGCGACAATTGCCGTTTGAGTCTTGTTGGCGCGAGACATACAACAGTAGGGAGCCTCACATGTCCAGCAAAGGTACGAACAGACGACCCAGCTATACCGGGCCGGAGATCCGTACGATCCCCGTTTCCGAGCTGCTGGAAATGATCGGTCCGGCCCAGGGATTCTCCAGCGGCGTTGGCACCCCCAACGATCCGATGGCGACCTACCCCTCAGCTTTCGGCCCCGGCACTGGTGGAAACATCAGCAAGAACTGATCCGTCTGTTTGCCAATATTGCTGATCCCCCCGCGATGATTATCACTGCGTAGAGAATCCCACGGTGGAGCAATGTGCCTGCGGCAGCGCTGGCCGGGTCGATCCCGACCTGGGTGAACAGACCTATCAGTGCGAATTCGGTGACGCCCAGGCCGCCTGCGCCTGCCAGAACGCCGGCGGTGGTGCCAACGGCCAGAACCGCCGCCATCTCCAGGAACGAGCCGCCGATCCCAAGAGCCTGGAACACCAGGCTGCAGGCCACGCAGAGCATGGACCAGGACAGGGCGGCCAGACCGATATCCATGGCCAGTTCCCCGTTCCGGGACTCCGGCCCCAGCACAGGTTCAAGCACGATTCGGGTCCTGCCCCGGGTGAGCTGCCAGGCCCACCGCCTCAACAGGAAAAACAGCGCCACCAGCATCAACGCCCCGGTCCCTCCCCAGAGGAACGGCGGGCCTCCTGCTGCCAGGGCGGCGATGCCGAAGAGGGTCAACCCGCCCAGGATATTGGTGGCCTGATCCGCAAGCGCCCAGCCCCAGGCCAGGGGAAACTCCCATCCGGTCTCCCGGCGGATCCCAGCCGCCCGGTACAGGCCGCCGCCTATCTTGACCGCAGGCGTGACCAGGTTGATGAACGCGCCGGCCAGGATCAGGCGCAGAACGGTTCGGGAGCGCACCTGGCCGTACCTTCTGGCGACCCGGGTCGCCTTGAAGGTCCAGATGAGGAAACGGGCAGCCAGGGGTAGAAGGGACAGGGCCAGAAGCCCGGCATCCGCATCCCTGGCCGCGGCGAACACGGTCCGGGGATCGAGGGAAATCACCAGCCAGACCACCGCCGCGACACAGGCCGCAATCAGCACGATCTTTCCCACCCGCAACCACATGGCGGCATGGTACTCCCTAACCTGCGCTGTGATATCGTGAAACCGACGAATACGCGGCGGGACGGGATCTCCGAGGGACGGCTTGATGGCATTGCGCGACCGATTCAATCGGCTCCATGACGACCTGCGGGTGTCGGTGACCGACCGGTGCAACCTGCGCTGTTCCTACTGCATGCCGGAAGAACCGGTCTGGTTCCCCCGGGATCAGATCCTGGATTACGAGGAGATGCACCGCCTGATTCAGGTTCTTGTGGAGCACGGCGTTCGCAAGGTCCGGGTTACCGGAGGAGAGCCTCTGGTCAGGAAGGATCTCACCCGGTTCATCAGCCTCCTGGCCGGCAGCGATGGAATCGAAGATATTTCCCTGACCACCAATGGGGTTCTGCTGGAGGCGATGGCCCGGCCGCTGGCCGATGCCGGCCTCACCCGGGTCAACGTCAGCCTGGACACCCTGGATCCGGCGCGCTTCCGGCAGCTGACCCGCAGGGACGACCTGGACAAGGTTCTGGCCGGCCTGGATGCGGCTGCCGCTTCCGGATTGACGCCGTTGAAGATCAACACCGTCCTGCTCAAGGGGATCAACGAGGACGAGGCGGAACGGTTCGTGGAAACCGCACGGGACAAGGGCTGGGAGGTCCGGTTCATCGAATTCATGCCTCTCGAGAACAGCGGCACCTGGGACCTGAGCCAGGTCGTCACCGGGAAAGAGGTCCTGGAGCGGCTACGTGCGCACTGGGACCTGGATCCGGACCCGTCCGCCGATCCGTCCGCCCCGGCGTCCCGGTTCCTGTTCCGTGACGGCAGGGGCAGGGTCGGATTCATCAATTCCATCTCCCAGCCGTTTTGCGGCGATTGCAGCCGGCTGCGCCTTACCGCCGACGGCAAGTTCCGGGTATGCCTGTATGACCAGGCGGAGATCGATCTGAAGACTCCGTTACGACAGGGCGCGACCGATGGGGAACTGGCCGGCCTGATCCACGATGCCTTGCAGGAGAAGGGCAGGGGAGGGGCGCTGGAAATCCTGGAACGCCAGGAGCCGTTGCCCGGGAACCGGACCATGCACCAGATCGGCGGGTAAAGCTCAGGCGTCGGAGGAGACCAGTCCTGCCCGAATCGCGAACCGGACCAGCCCCGGGATGTCGTGGATGTCGAGACGCTCCATGAGTTGGGCCCGGTGAGTCTCCACCGTCTTCACCGAGACACCCAGGTCGGCAGCGATCTCCTTGGTGGAGCGGCCCTCGGCGATCAGCTGCAGGATCTCCCGCTGCCGGGCGGTGAGACCGCCCAGGGGGTCGGCGGCCGGCTCGTCACTGCGCAGGAACATCTCCACCACCTGCTTCGAGATCGAGGGGCTGAGGTAGGTGTCGCCTCGCAACACCGTCTTGAGAGCGGTTTCAAGGTCTCTGGAGGCGGCGCCCTGGACCTGGTGTTCGATTGGGCCGCCCTGGTGGTGGCCGGTTACCACCTGATCCAGTCCGAGACGCCCAACTTTGCCGTGGAAGTGGTCGCCGGTCAGACCGCCGGCGCCACCACCCTGACCCTGCCGGACGGAGCGAACACGACTCCGGCCCTGACCTTCTTCCAGGTCCGGGGGGCCAACATCTGTGACCAGGAAGGGCCCTGACCCGCATATTGCCATATTGACATCGTCCCCCGAACGTCGTACTCAAGGAGTGCGGAATGAAGGTCTGGAACTTACCGGGACCTTCGGGGGAAATTATGACCTGCTGTGTCAAAACGTTGAGCATCGTCGCCTGCTTCGCTTTCCTGTTCGCCACGGCTGCCGGTTCGGCGGATCCGAGCCCGGATACAACGGTTTACCGTTTTCGGCTCACCGGTATCGACCCGGCTGCCGACATACCGTATGTGGATCGTCTCGGCATGGATATTGCCGGATTCAACAGGAAGGGACGTACCGTCGATCTGGTGGGAACCAACGCCGACATGGCCCTGCTCGCGGAGCAGGGTTTCGAAATCGTCGTCCTGGAGGACCTGACCCGGACCGAGGAGACGGTGGCCGCGCTTTCGGACTACCTCAATCCGGCGGAAGTCAACGCCAGGATCGACCAGTACATCGCCGACTACCCCGGCCTGATCATCAAGACACAGTATGCAACCACGGAGAACGGCCGGCCGGTGTATGCCATGAAGGTCTCCGACAACGCCGGAGCGGAAGAGGACGAACCGGCGATCCTGTTCGTCGGCCAGCACCACGCCCGGGAGGTCATGACCCCGGAGATTACCATGGACATCATCGATCAGCTGCTCACCGGGTACGGTTTCGACCCACAGATCACCGCCTGGGTCGAATCTCTGGAGATCTGGGTGATCGTCAGCCACAACCCGGACGGCGCCGACTACGTCTTTACCAACAGCTCCGGGTGGCGAAAAAACCGCCGCGACAACGGCGACGGCAATTTCGGAGTGGACCCGAACAGGAACTACCCGTTCCAGTGGGGAGCGTGTAACGGTTCCGACGGCTCCACAAGCAGCGACACCTACCGTGGACCGTCTCCGGCCAGTGAGCCCGAAACATGGCAGGGGATCATGGAACTGGCCCGGGAGCAGCGGCCGGCCATCAACCTGTCGTACCACACCTACTCGGAACTCGTGATCATGCCGTACGGTTGCGACGGGTCGTATACGCCGGAGACGCCGACGTTTCGGGACTTGTCCTCCAGCCTGGCCACGAAACTGGTGAGCGATACCGGTGCCTACTGGTACGAGCCCGGGACCGGCTGGGAGATCCTGTACGCCGTGGACGGGGAGATGACCGACTGGTTCTATGGCGAACTGGGCTCATTCGGCATGACGGTGGAAGCGAATTCTTCGTCGCAGGGGTTCCAGCCCAACTACGCCACCTGGCGGGACGATACGGTGGCCCGCAACCGCCCCGGTTGGCGCTACCTGCTGGACCGGTTCGGCGGCCCGATCATCCAGGGCCACGTCACCGATGCCTGCACCGGCGCACCTCTGGAGGCGACCACTTCCCTGGACGAGGTGGTTTACACAAACGGGGAGACGCCCAGAACCTCCGAGCCGTCCCACGGCCGGATCGACTGGCCGGTGGTGCCCGGTACCTGGAACCTGCGGGTCGCCCTGGATGGATACGTGGAGCAGGTCCGAACCCTGGAAGTCGATTTGGAGCCGGTGCTGCAGGAGTACCGGCTTGTCCCGACCGGTTCGTTCGGTCTCACGCTGAGCGGGTTCGCCATCGGCGACGCTGCCGGTGACGGCGACGGCGAGGCCGATCCCGGTGAGGAATTCGACCTTGCCGTCTCCCTCCACAACACCGGCGGCAACCTGACCGGCGTGACCGCGACCCTTTCAACTACCGACCCGAACGTCATCATCGTGGACGGTGCCTCGGCGTACGGCACCATGGCTACCGGGGCGCAAGCCGACGGCGACGGCTTCACCGTGCGTCTGTCAGGGATCGCGCCGGACGAGGCGATGGCGTTGATGAGCGTGACCTTCGGCGCCGACCAGATTCTATGCACCTCCGGCGAGTCGTTCGCTCTCCGCATCACCACCGGTTCCAGGTCCTGCCCTTCCATCGGCGAGCCGCTGGACAACGACCCGGCGTGGCAGATACAGAATTCCGACCCCAGCGGCTGGGCGTTCGGTCCGCCGACCGGGAACGGCGGCAGCACCGGGCCGGCCGCCGCCGCCACCGGACTCAACGTCTACGGTACCGATCTGGCCGGATCGTACGGGGACTCGGCCCAATACACCCTGACCACCGGACCGTTCGACCTGCGAGGGGTGCGCCATGCCGAACTGCAGTACCGGCGATGGCTGTATAACGAGGCTGGATTCGATATCGCCCGGATTGAAATCTCAGTGGACGGCGGCCAGAACTGGAGCCAGATCTGGTCCGGGTTCGAGTACGGAGAGGGCTGGGACCTGCACCGGCTGGACATCGAGCAGCTTGCCGACTTTGAGGATGACGTCCGCTTCCGGTTCAGCCTGGAATCCGACGCCAACACCAGCCGTCCGGGGATGTACATCGACGACATTTCGATCTGCGGCGAGGACGTGCCCCACGCGGCGGGCAAGTTGAAGTACCTGTCCCACACACTGGACGATTCGGACCCGGATGGGGGCAACGGCAACGGCATCGTGGACGCCGGCGAAACCGTGGGGTTGGAGATTACCCTGCAGTCCAACCGGGACAGCGTGGCGGAAGGTGTCGAGGCGTTCCTGACCACCACCACCCCCGGCGTAACGGTGCGGACCGGCTATGCCGGATACGACGATATCCCGGCAGCCGGCACCGGGATCTCCCTGGCGCCCGGATTTTCGTTCACGGTGGATGAAAACGCCTGTGCGACACACATCCAGTTCCAGGTGGAGGCCCGCTGGAACGGCGGCGGCGCCGCCAGCAGCTTCACTGTCCCTGTGGGAGAGCTGACCCAGGTCGAGCTGATGCAGGATGACCTGGAGACCGACCAGGGTTGGACGGTCGGGGGGACCGCCACGGCCGGGCAGTGGGTCCGGGAGGATCCGTACTTCGTTGATGACGGTTTCGGAACAGCGGTACAGCCGGAGAACGACACCACCGCCGATCCGGGAGTGCTGGCATGGATCACCGCCAACCCGAGGCCGAAGGGAAACTTCAATCCGGGCGACGGCGATGTGGATGGCGGAGCCGTCACGTTGGATTCCCCCGCGTTTGACGGGACCGACGCCGAAAGTCTGATCGTGTCGTTCAACCGCTGGTTCGTCCGGAGAAATCCCGGGCAGTTCGATGCCAGCCGCTTCCGGGTGCTGGCCTCCGGCGATGACGGCCAGAGCTGGTGGGAAGTGTCGATGCTGGATGCCGATAGCCCGTTCTGGGCGCCGGTCAGTCTTGACCTTGCGGAGGCGCTGCCGCCGACCGGCGCCATGCGGTTGAGGCTCGAGGTCCTGGATGACAATGGCGGATTCGGCGGAGACACACTGGTGGAAGGGTTAGTGGACGATTTCCTTGTTACACGGAAACGGCTCGAATGCGCGCCGTTCAACCCTCCGGCCCGCCAGGCGCCCAACGGGATCGGAGACACGCTGCAGGTGGGCAAATCGGGCAGTGGTCTCCGGCTTGACTGGGTGTCTCCGGCTGTGGACGCCGGACACGACGGAGCCGATGCCTACCGGGTGTACCGATCGGAAAGCGCAGCAGCCGGTTACGGCCAAGTCGCCGGTCCGACGGCGGAGTTCCATGTGTTCATGGACGACCTGGTGTCCGGCCCGTTCGGGTATTACCTGATAACGGCTGAAAACAACGGCGGGACTTCAGGGGATGAACCTGCGCCCTGATCACCGGGGCTTCCGCCTCTGCGAGAGCGGCACGACCAGCATCCGGCCGGTGAGGGCGTTGACGTCCACGTAGACGTCGGTGTCGAAGGTCGCCTTCAGGTTGGCGTAGGTGAACACCTCCGCCGTGGGCCCGGAGGCCAGGATCCGCCCTTCCTTGAGCAGGTAGATCCGGTCGCAGTATTCGGCGGCGATGTTCAGATCGTGGAGAACCGCCATGACACCGGTGGCCTCGTTATCGGACTGGTCCCGTATCAGATCGTACAGTTCCACCTGGTGGCGGATATCCATGAAGCTGGAAGGCTCATCCAGAAGCAGGAAATCCGGTTCCTGTGCCAGGGCCCGGGCCGCAACCACCCGCTGGCGTTCACCGGCTGAGAGCTCCAGGACCGGCCGGTGGGCGAACTCCAGGGCGCCGCATCGTTGAAGGGCGGTTCTTGCCTTGGCGATATCGCTTTCCGATTCAAAAGCCAGTCCTGCCAGGTGGGGATGCCTGCCCATGAGCACCACCTCCAGGGCGTTGAACGAGAAACCGAAGACCGGTTCCTGGGGGACCACGGCCAGCGTGCGGGCGACGTCCCGGGTTGCCATATCTTTCAGTTCCCGGCCTGCGAGGGTGGCCGATCCTTCGTACGGCCTCAGGACCCCGCTCAATACCTTGACCAGGGTGCTCTTGCCGGAACCGTTCGGTCCCAGGAGGCCGACGATCTCCCCTGGTCGAACCGACAGGTCTACACCGGCGAGAACCGGTCGCTCTCCATAGGAGAACCGCAGGTTCCGGACCTGGATGCCGCCGGCCGGCTCAGCGGAACTCATGGCCGGTCCGTCTTGTGCGCAGAAGGTAGAGGAAGAAAGGCCCGCCGACCAGGGCGGTGATCACGCCGACCGGCAACTCGCCGGGGAGAATGACGGTCCTGGCCAGGAGATCGGCCAGCACCAGGAACGACGCTCCGCCCAGGAAGGAGCAGGGGATCAGCATCCTGTGATCCGGTCCCAGGACCAACCGCAGCATATGGGGCACCACCAGGCCGATGAAGCCGACCAGTCCGGCAACCGAGACCGCCAGGCCGGTGAGCAGCGAGCCGAGGACGAAGGTGCGGCGCTTGACCCGCTCTACATCCACCCCCAGTTGGGTCGCCCCCTCTTCACCGAGAGTCATGGCGTTGTAGTCCCGGGCCTGGAGGAACAGGTACAGCACAGCCGCAAGAATCCCGATGGCCAGCACGGCGACGGTGCCGAACCCGGTGGACGGGACATGGCCCATCAGGGAGAAGACGATGTCGTGGAGCTGTTCCAGGCTGGCGATGCTCTGCAGGAAGTAGATCAGCGCTCCGCTGAAGGCGTTGAAGATGGCGCCGGTCAGCAGCAGTGTGTAGACGCTCATGCTTCCGTCCACCGTGGCGATTTTCTCGATCAGGATCAGGGCGCCCAGTGCTCCCAGGAACGCGAACAGCATGCGACCGTCCAGACCGAACGCCATGCCGGCTCCGGTGCCCCCGATACCGGCCAGGACGGCCAGGACACTGCCGATGCTGGCGCCACCGGAAACCCCCAGGACAAACGGATCGGCCAGCGGGTTCCGCAACAGCGCCTGGAACACGGCGCCGGCCACTGTCAGGGCTCCACCGATCAGGGCGGCCAGCAGGACCCTTGGAAGACGTACCTGGAGGAGGATCTGCCTGGTGCCGTCTCCGTCTCCGGCAGCGGGGAAGAGCAGTTCCCTGAGGCCGCCCTCGCCGCCACCTGTAGAAAGGCCGGCCAGGATGCTGCATGCCAGGACCGCAGTCAGGATCACCACCCCCCACAGGAGGCCGGCGGCAGTCAATGGCTTACGGGCTGTCCTCAATCGTCGTCTCCGTCGGTCCCGGTTCCGGGGACGGCTCGAAGTCGGCTTCCACCGGATCACCGAATATCTCGGGATGGATGAGTCTGCCCATCCGCTCGGTCATGGCCGGCAGCCGGATTCCGGGGATAACCAACAGATCCGGGTCGATCCAGAATACCCGATTCTCCCGGACCGCCGGAAGAAAATCCCAGGTGTCCCATGGGCCCGGCAGCCGTCCCCGGAGGGCGTCGGGTCCGTTGTCGGAGGTGTCGATAATCACTTCCGGAAGCCTCTGCAGCATCGTCTCCAGGGAGACAAGCTGGTAAGGAGAGTCGGAGTCGGCGGCGATGTTGGTTCCGCCTGCCGTCTGGATCATCGCGTCGATATGGGATCCGGGGCCGGCGACATAGAGCGGATCCCTGCCTACAACAAAAAGTACCTTGGGGCTGGGCGATCCCTCGGCGCGTTGCCGGATGGTGGTCATCGCTTCATCCAGTGATGCCAGGATCTCCCCGGCAGACTCGCCCAGATCCAGGCGATCCCCCAGCGTTCTCAGCGCCTGACGGGTCCCTTCCCAGTGGGAAGTGTCCAGCTCCAGAACCTCCACTCCCAGATCCCGGAGACGGGCATTGGAGGCACGGGCTGCTTCCGATCGGACGGTGACCAGGATATCGGCGCGCAGGTCCAGAACCTTTTCAATATTCGGCGCATTGTACGGCCCGACTCTGGGGAGGCGGTTCAGCCCCGGCGGGCGGGAGACGAAGTCGCCGATACCGACAATCCGCTCCAGCATGCCCAACTCGGCCAGCATCTCCGCTGCGGACGGGGACACCACCACAAGTCGCAGACCGTCTTTGGGGGAGACAGGATCAGGCTTCTGTTCCTGAAGGTTGTTGGAGCAGGCCGCAGACAGAATGGCCAGGAGGATCAGGGCCGGCCGCATACCTATTCCGGCTTGCGCGCCACGATGCCCGCCCGGGCCCGCCGGCGGGCTCCAGGTCTCTCCGGATCCACCGTCTCGTGGTAGATCAGGATCTCCCAGTCGCTGAACGCCTCCCGGAGCTCGCCGGGTTTCAGGAGATAATCAGGGTTTTTCGGGGGGCCGAATCTGGGCTGGTCGGTTGTGAACGTTTCGTAGATCACCGCGCCGCCCGGTCTGACGCCGTCCTTGATCTCCTTGAACAACGGACGGTGCAGGAAGTTGAACACCATGATTACGTCATAGGTGTCTTCCGGCATGATGTAGGATCCGTCTTCCACATTGCCCACCAGGGCACGGATCGGCGCTCCCAACTGTCGGGAAGATGCCCTTGCCGAGTTCACGGCGTCCTGGCTGACGTCGACGCCGTCCACATCGAACCCGCGTGTGGCCATGTAGATCGCGTTGCGCCCGTCACCCATGGCCAGGTCCAGGGCGATGCCCTTGGGAAGCAGATCGAACTGCTGAACCAGGAAATTGCTGGGGCCGATTCCGAACCAGTGCCGGGAATGGTTGCTGTCACCGTTGGCCGTTGGGCCGGTCCAGGACTTCAGGCCGCCCGCAAGGTTCAGGACCGGGGAAAAGGCATGTTCCGCCAGCAGCTTGCAGGCCGACTCGGCGCGAATCCCTTTTTCGCTGAGCACCGCCACCGGAGTGCCGCTGTTCGGTATTTCTCCCACACGGGTCTGCAGCTCGTGGAGCGGGATCAGGAGGGAGCCGGGTATGTGCCGTGCGGCGTGTTCGGATCCGGTCCGTACGTCGAGAACCACCACCGGTTCGCCCATGGCGAGCTTGCGGTAAAGCTCCTCTCCGTCGACGGTTCCGTAGCGTTGATCACGAGTCAAAGTACCGGTCCCTCCAGGCCGGGTACTATAGTGGATCGATAAAATTTCCGCCTCAGAACGACCCGTTTGACGGGCAAAGGCTTGCAATTCCGCACTCGATGCAAGCCGGCTTGCGAGCCTTGCAGATCCGTCTGCCGTGCCAGATGAGACGGTGGGAGGTCAACGTCCAGTCCTCTTCCGGCAACACCTTCATCAGGTCGCGCTCAATCTTCACCGGGTCGGTGTGGTTTGTCAGGCCGAGGCGGCCGGAGAGTCGTTTGACATGGGTGTCCACAGTGATGGCCGGCCGTCCGAAACAGGTGCCGAGAATGACGTTGGCGGTTTTGCGCCCTACGCCGGCAAGCTCAACCAGCGCCTCCATGGTGTCCGGCACTTCGCCGGCGTGAAGTTTTGTCAATGATGTTGCCATGGCGATCAGTGACCTGGCCTTGTTGCGAAAGAACCCTGTGGAGTGGATCAATTGTTCCAGCGCCGCAGGGTCGGCATCGGCCAGAGCGGCTGCATCGGGGTACTTCCGGAACAGGTCCGGTGTGACCAGGTTCACCCGCTCATCGGTGCATTGCGCAGAAAGAATGGTGGCCATGAGCAGCTGAAGCGGGGAGCTGTGGTGCAGGGCGCATTCGGCATCGGGATACAGCTTCTCTAAACCGCGAACGATTTCCCGGCCTCGCTTCAACGACCTGTCCTCCGTTCCTTGAGCCAGTCCTGCAGCCGCGGAAGGGGCCAGGCGTTCAGAGCCTGTTCCGGCGTGCACCAGCCTTTGCGGGCGATACCTACCCCGTGGCGGACATGATCGATGCCGGCGGGGGAGTGGGCATCCGGGTTGATGGAGGTCAGGAGGCCGTGGCGCAGTCCCACCGCCAGTTCTCGCCAGTCCAGATCGAGACGGGACGGGTGGGCGTTGACCTCCACCGCCACATTTCTTTCCGCCGCCGCCCTGACCACTGTCCGGAGATCCAGGGCGTAAGGTTCCCGGGCCAGCAGCAGACGTCCTGTAGGATGCCCCAGGATATCGACGAACGGATTGTCCAGCGCCTTCAGGATACGATCTGTCTGGTCCTGTTCCGAGAGATTGAAACGGCTGTGTACCGACGCCACGACCAGGTCAAATCGAGCCATGATCTCGTCGGGATAGTCCAGCTTGCCGTCGGCCAGGATGTCGACCTCTATCCCTTTCAGGATTGTGAACGTGCCGTTCAGGTCGGCGTTCAGCCGGTCTATTTCTTCATGTTGTTCCAGAACCTGCGCCGGAGAGAGGCCGCCGGCATACGATGCCGCTTGCGAGTGATCACTGATTCCCAGGTACGTGTATCCGCGCTCGCGACAGGCTGAGGCCATGTCGGCGATGGATGCGGATCCGTCGGACCACGTGGAGTGGCAGTGCAGGATGCCGCAAATGTCCGAGTCCGAGACCAGTGCCGGCAGCTCTCCCTGCGACCCGGCCTCCAGTTCCCCCAGGTCTTCGCGGAGCTCCGGTTCAATGTATGGGAGATCGAGGGCGCTGTAGATCGCCGCCTCATCGGCGCACGGCAGGCTGTCGCCTCCATTCTCAGGAACCAGGCCGTACTCGTTCAGCTTCAATCCGGCTGCCCGCGCCCTGGAACGCATGGCGATGTTGTGGTCCTTGCTGCCGGTGAAGTACATGACGGTAAACGGGAACGAGAGTTCATCCACGACTCGCAGATCGGCAGAAGGGCCGGACTTGAGTACGACGCTGCATTTCGTCGGCCCTCGTCCGGTAATCTCCTCTACCTGGTCGGAAGCTGCGAACTGTTCCATGACCGGTTCCGGGTCGGGTGAGGCGACCACGATGTCGATATCCTTGGATGTCTCGCTTCTGCGCCTCACCGATCCCGCCACCTCGGCCCGGATCACGCCGGGTACCCCGCGCACCAGTTCGAGAAGCCGATCCGCCTCCTGCTGGACAACAGGCTGAAGGAAGCGGCCGGCGTTCCTCCGCAACCGGTCGATGCCGGGCAGAATCTTGTCCTGGGATGCCTGCCCGAATCCGTCCAGATCCCTCAACCGGTTTTCCTGGCAGGCGTACTCCAGTTCACCCAGGGTAGAAATGCCGAGAGCCAGGTGGATGGCGCGAACCTTCTTCGGCCCCAGGCCGGGTATCCGCAGCCAGTCCAGCAGGCCGGGCGGCACCCGGGCCCGGAGTTCATCGAGGTAAGGCAACCGGCCGTCCCGGACCAGCAGGGTGATTTTTTCGGCCAGCGCCTTGCCGATCCCTTTCAGGCTGTCCAGCTCTCCTTTTTCCACCAGTGTCGGAAGATCCTGGTCCATGCTCTTGATCAGACGAGCGGCGTTGCCGTATGCCCTGGTTTTGAACGGGTTCTCTCCCAGCAGTTCCAGGAGGGTCCCGATCTCGGACAGTGCAGCAGCCACCTCGTTGCGGTTCATAGCGTCTGTACCCCGTAGCGGCAGTAGATTTCATCACCTTCACGTCGCATCTCCAGCAGATTCAGCCGGCGATGCAGGTCCATAGGCCAGCCGTCCCCTTCCAGCAGGGTCGGCGCGTCCCGCCCCCCCAGCAGCACCGGGGCCACGGTGACGTAGATCTCGTCCACCAGGCCGGCATGGAGCAATTCCCAGTTCATTTCGCCACCCCCTTCCACAAGGAGGCGGTGGATGCCCCTGCTCTCTAGGAGCGCCAAGAGCTTCGTGAGGTCCACGGAGGTCGTGCCGACCTGGACGACCTCGGCGTGAGCCTCCAGCCGTTCCAGCCTGTCCCGGTCCAGGCTCTCAACAGTGGCGACCAGCGGTGGCCGGCCACCTGCATACTCAAAGAAGGAGAGCGAACCGTCCAGGTCGCCTCCTGCCGTAACCACGATACGGGGCAGGTGGTCCGGCTTGCCGAGGGACCTGCGGTATTCCCGCATTTCTGGATTCCTGACGTGCAGCGGAGGGTCGTCACTCCGCAATGTACCGGCTCCGATCAGGATGGCGTCGGCCTCGGCGCGGAGACGGTCCATGAAAGTACGGTCCAGGTCGGATGTGAAGTTGGCGTATTCCCGGCGCGCGGACGTGATCTTGCCGTCCACGGTCATAGCCATATTCATGTAGACGAACGGTCTCTCCATGACGATTCCCTGCAAGGTTCGGCCGCAGGCCTCAAATTACCACGCACCGATTGGGGGAACAATACGATCGAACGCCTGCGGTGCATTCCCATGCCGGCCAGAAACGCCCCTGCAGTGAGCAGGTGGGACAGCACCAGGCCCTGCAACAGGACGCCTCCGGTGACCACCTGGATCAGGTATCCAGTCAATACCAGGGGTGTGAACAGCCCCGTAATCATGGCGCCTGACCTCCGTCCCCGAGGGGAGCCGGTCCGCCAGCGGTCGATTACATGTCGCCGGAAGACCAGACCGACGGCGAACACCATCAGCGGGGCGGTCAGGATATGGAGCTTCAGGAAGATCGGTTGCCAGGGGTGGTTGATGACGGCAAACGGGTCGGAGGATACCATCAGGTATTTCATGATGCCGTAGACCGTTCCGGTCAGTGCGGTGAGCGCTGATGAACAAATGAGAAAGAGAAGTTCGGAACGGGTCACGGTTCAGTCTCCCCGGCGGGATCGCCGGTTGCAAGGATCTGGTGCATGGCAAGCGCGCGCCGGGCGGCGTCGGTCACGGCGTGGGCCGAAAGTGTCGCCCCTGTCATGCTGTGGATCTTCCCGCCAATGGCCAGACCGTCGTCCAGGTTCCGGCCATCGAACTGGCGAAGCCAGTTGTCGCGGGGGAGATACTCCTCCGGTTCGCCGAATGAAAGGATTTCGATGGTGCGGAGCTCGCCGGACGGCTCCACAAACACAAGTACGGTCTGGGGCAGGGTGCGAACCAGATGGGTGTCCAGATATGCGGTGCCCAGCAGCCTGCCTTCGGTCCACGCGGTGTACCGGGTCAGCGGCGCTTCCCGGATTTCCACGCCCTTACCGGCCAAAGTGCGGGCCCGGGCAACCTGTTCGGAGGTTGGAAAGATCGACTCCCGGCGGAATTCGGCATGGTCGCCGAGTGTCCGCTGGAGGGCCTGTTCCCGGGTTATGAAAACCCTGGCTTCCGCCGTAGACCCGCCAAGGGCGGCGAAGCCGGCGGAGGCCAGTAGAATAGCTGAGCACAAACGGGTGCGATACATCATGGTTCCGTTCTCAGAACAGGAAACCGAGGGCGACATTGAACTGATCCACGCCAGATCCGCCCTCGTTGGAAATGTCGTTCCAGTCCGCCTTCAGGACGACCTGGGGGATCGGCTTCCAGGCCACGCCAATGGTGGTGACTGTGACCTCCCTGGCAGGGTCGCGGGAGAAGCCGTCCGGCACAGCCTCCTGAGTGTCGTAGCTTTCGTAACGCAGGTAGGGGATCAGGGAGCGCCTCGATCCGGTTCTGGGCGCCAGGACATCGTACCCGACTTCACCGTACCAGCCGGACTGGGATTCCCCGACGGAGTCGCTTCCGGTGAATCCCTGGAATTCGTTGATCAGTACGACGTCCTCGATCTCGGTGTCCACGAACAGGACCCTGGCCTGCACCCCGTTGCGCTGGTACTGCGCGTGGATGTCGAACATGGTTGTGCGTCCGTCTATGGTTTCACCCCCGGAGCTCACGGCGCTCTGGCCCGTGTTGCCGCTGACGAACGATGCACCCAGGAGGATGCCGTGGTCCGGTTCCCAGTCCAGCCGTCCGGAGAACGCCAGGTCCTCGGCGGAGGATTTCGATCCTTTGGATCGTCCGCCCCGGACCCCCGATGAGCTGAAACCGGATGCTCCGCCTGAAACACCGTCCACTGCCGCCAGGTTGGTGGTCAGGTACGCCCGGTACGATAGCGGGCCATGCCGGCCATAAATGCCGGCGCCGTTCTCCCGCCATGTACTGGGGAGCAGCCTCTGTTCCACGTAGGGTCGCCTGGCTCCCAGAAAGACCGGTGGCTCGTGCAACTCGTTGACGAACCCGACCGGGATCAGAACCATGCCGGCCCTGACGTTGAAGCTCTCCCGCACCAGGAAGTCCAGATAGGCGAACTCGACGGACACTTCGCCGCTGCCACCTGTTGTGGCGTGTTCGAACTCGATTTCGGAATTGAACAGTATGCGGTCGTTGAACTTGTATCCGATGTACACGATCGCCCGCAGGAAGTCGAGCTGATCCCGGGTTGAGACAGGGGAGCCGTCTTCGGCGGTGGAATTGAAGTTTTCATACAGCATCTCGCCGTATCCACCGAGGGAGACGCCGTGGCCGACACCGTAGACCTTGGATGCCGCCGGTCCCAGACCGCCGGAGTGGACCGGAGCGATGGCGGTGGGGGCAGTGTCGCCGGCCTGGAGGTCGGAGACCTGTTCCGCCAACTGCATCAGGCGGCGTTCCAGTTCCTCAAGTCGGTCGTGGGAGCTGCCTGCAATAAGCGCCCTGAGCTCTACGATTTCATTTTCCAGGGCCTCGACCCTTGGATCGGCATCGGCCGCCATCCCCGGAGCGACCAGCAGCAGGGCGGCGAGGAGCAGGCTCCGGAAAGGGGGGCGATTAAGTAGTTGTCGGAATGTCATCGATGGTCACCTTATAGATGCGAATAGTTCGCAACAAAAACTCAAAAAAAATCAATTTCCTCTGACTTTGGTTGCTTTCTTTTTCCCGGTCCGGCATTTAGAACAGCGCCCGCCCATTTCGAGGCGGACGATTTCAGGCTTGAAGCCGGTCTCGCGAAATACTTTTCCCTTCATGCTTTCCCAGAATCTGCCTTCCGGCTCCTGGACGGAACCGCACGACAGGCAGACAAGGTGGATGTGCAGGGTGGAGGGCCGGACTTCATAAAAATGTCGCTCGCCTTCAACATGCATGAGATCCAGTTCGTCGATGAGCCGGAGCCTTTTCAGGGTTGCAAGGGTGCGGTAGACAGTGGCTCGGTGGATGCCTCGATCAGTCCTGCGGGCCAGACGGTAAACCGAATCGGCGTCCAGATGATCCCTGGCGTTCTCGAGAAGTTCGGCGATCAGGGCGCGCTGTGGAGTGATCCTTACACCCTGGGCCCGCATGCGTTCCATCAGAGATTCGCCCGGTTCTTTTTGAGTGATCATCCGTCATCCTGTAAATGCGAAGCATTCGCAAGTACAGTACCGGGTCAATCTCTAGCGGTCAAGTAGGCAATGGACCCTTCCGGTCCCCATCTCTCTCGTCCGGGCCGCTTTCTTTCCGGGCAGGGTGAACAATAAGTCGCACGATCCTGCGGCCGCTCACCCGGCTGACATCGATGCGCCGTTCTCCGATCACCACACTGTCTCCGACCCGGGCGATTCGCCCCAAACGGGTCATCACCAGGCCGCCCAACGTATCCACATCCGGTTCCTGGTCCGGGACCAGCCCGATTCGCTCCTTCAGGTCGTCAACGGGGAGGGCGGCGTCTACCGAGATCTTTCCCAAGTCCAGCGGGACGACCATCGGTTCTTCCCGGTCGAACTCGTCCTGGATTTCTCCCAGGAGTTCCTCGATAACATCTTCCAGCGTGACGATCCCGGAAGTGCCGCCGTACTCGTCGATGACGATAGCCAGGTGGCTCTTTTCCTCCTGAAACAGCGTCAGCAGGCGTGCGATCGGAAGGGACTCGGGGACAAACTGGGCTTCGTGGGCGAAGGCACGGATGTCCGGCGACGGGCCATTCCGGTCCAGAACCGGCAACAAGGACTTCAGGTGCAGGATGCCAACGATGTTGTCCTGGCTGTCTTCATAGAGTGGGTAGCGGGTGTGGACGCTGTTGCACAAGGTCCTGAAGTTGTCCTCGAACGGGTCATTGACGTCCAGCGCCACCATGTCGGTGCGGGGTACCATGATCTGGCGCACGATGTGGCCGGGGAACTCCAGTGTTTTACGCAAAATTTCGGTCTGGGAATCGGAAAGATATCCTTCCGCCCTGCTGCCGACCAATACCTGTTTCAACTCCTGTTTGCTGAGGGCGGAATCGGACCCTTCGGCCTCTTTGAAGCCGAACCACTTCACCAGGATCAGGGCGCACCCATTCAGAAGCCAGATGGCGGGGTAGAGCAGCAGGTAGAACAGCCGCATCGGCCAGGCAACCCAGACGGCCAGTTTTTCCGCCTGGCGTATAGCGATGATCTTGGGCACCAGTTCCCCAAGGGTGATGTGCAGGACGGTGATGATGACGAACGCCAGCGGAACGGCGATGGTATGGGACGCAACGCCGCTCCAGCGCCCGAAGCCGGTGAAGAGCGGCTCAAGAAGGTGGGCGAAGGCAGGTTCTCCGATCCAGCCCAGTCCCAGGGAAGCGATGGTGATGCCGATCTGGCAGGCCGACAGGTAGGCGTCCAGCTGCGGCAGGATGTCGAGGACCATCACTGCAGGCCGGCTGCCGTCGTCTGCCATCTCCTTCATCCGGGTGGCCCGCACCTTCACAAGTGCGAACTCGGCGGCGACGAAAAAGCCGTTCAGTACAACCAGAGCCAGTGCGACCAGCAGGTAAAGTAAATCTTTCATCGTGCAAAAATCGGGTTGCCGTCGGAATCGTAGGGCGATCCGTTGGACAGGAACCATCGCAGGCGGTCGGTGACCTCCCCCGGTGTTTTAAAATCGGTCGGATCGAATGCCACTGCTCGCTCCCGGTTGGCTGCCAGCCAGCGCGCCACGACCTCGACATCCACATCAGGGCCGGTGACAGGCGTCGGGCCCTCGACGGCAATGAAAAAATGATCCTCCAGGGTGCGCTGGATCTGTTTGATACCTCCTCCTCTCGGTCCTACAGGCAATTTACGCAGCAGACGGCCGTCACGGATCAGGTAAACGTTCAACACGGCAGGTGGCGCAGCAGGTTCGATGATAAGAATGGAACGGAGCCTGGAGGCGAGACCGGCCTTGGGATGAACCTCGCGTTGTCTGTTGTGGGCCGGACCTTCCGACCGAATCCTGGCCGCTTCCCTGAGCATCGCTTCGAGATCGGAGCCGGCCGGTTCAACCTGGATATCGAACAGATCGCGGAGGATCTTGCGTACTCTTTCTGACCGCCCGGAACTCTGATTGAAATAGGACGCTACCCGCCGGTGCAGGTTTCGGGATTTTCCGATGTACAGCAGATTGGCGTCACGATCCAGAAAACGGTAGATGCCGGGCCCCTTGGGGAGAGATCGCAGGAATTCCCTGTCGAAATTCAGCCGGGGCCATTGAATCACGGATTTATCCGAACTGCTGGCCTGTTGGAGGGTATCGAGAGATTCCCCCTCTTTGCGGAGAGCTTCGAGAGCCTGGTCCAGGACTTCCGCCATGTCCAGCGGATCGCCGGTCTCGCGCCAGTGCAGCTGCAACCTGGCGGCCAGGTCCTCAAGTGTGTGTGATGAGGGCATGCCGAGACGGTCCCGGGCGAGAACGCGAAGGGAAACAGGCGACCCCACCGGCGCACCCAGCCAGGACTCAAACTGTTTCAGGGAGTCTGCCGGGTCATGGACGATCAGAACCGCATCGTCCATGGTCTCCAGGACCGAGCGCCTCAGATGTTCGGCTTCCGTGCCGCGAACAAGATCGCCTCCGCAGGCGGTGACGGTCATGCCGTTGAAGATACGCACCATGAGGACCTGGTGGAGTTCCCATCGTCCGGTTTCATTGTTGCGGTCGCCATGGAATAAGCCGAGCACCCGGGGAGGGTCTCCTGCTGCCGCCCCCAAGGGCCGGTCCGTTTTCTCCCCTGTGTGCACCCACCCGCTTTCGCGGTAAACGAGGCGGGGGTCGTTATCGAAAACATTTTCCAGCAGAACCGTGGCGTCGGCTTCGCTTCCCGAGCGGGTGGAGAGCAGATCCTTCACCAGGCGTCGGCTCGCAACCGGCCCCTGCCGGTCCCTCAGGTAGCGGACCGCCTTCTCGGCCATCAGTGATGCAGGGCGGTTGGTCAGGTTCATTTCTCGCCGGAAGACAACGGACCCCATGTTCTCAGTAGTTCCACCAGGGAGTCGATCTGGGGTTCGGAAAGCGGCCCGCCCATGAGAGCCGAAAAGCCGGGCATCTTGGGGTTGGCCGAACCGTAAGTGATGTAGCCGTGGAGTTCAACATCATCGCGGGAGGTCAGATAATCCCGCTCCCGCAGTGAAGGGGCAAGGCCGCCGGTGGCGTTCTCGCCATGGCACATGGCGCACACGGCGGCGTAAAGGTCGGCGCCGGTACGGCCGGCGGCGGGAGCGGCATGGCACCCGGCGCAGCTTCCGATCAACAGGGACTGTCCTGCGGTCGGCGGGTGCGTCCCTTCCTCCACCTTTCTTTCCACTGGAATCACCGTCGCCATGATTTCCAGCAGAGTCCGTCGCTCCGAGCGCTCGTTGGTCCGGACCGCCAGGGACTTGCGTATCGATCCGCTGAGTCCGGCGGGATCGAAAGTGATTTCAAGAGAACCCGATCCGCCAGGTGGAATCAGGGTGTCGTCCTGAACCGTGGCGGTGCAACCGCACTGGGGTCGGGTACCTGTGATCTTCAGCGGAGCGTCGCCGATGTTCCTGAACGACCAGGAGAACGCGACTTTGGAGTCCGAGGGGAGTTTGCCGAAGTCGTGGGCCGTTTTCTCGAAACGGATGATCGGGCCGGTTCCGGTCTCTTCCGCCACCGCGAGAGGTAACAGAAGCACCAGTACCGTGGCCGCCATCGTTCCGATTCGTTTCAAATGCATATTGACTCCCGCATGCCCATGTAAATTGTAACCCAAATCTCCCGGGACTCCACGACAGGGGGTGATCCCTGCTAAGGTACTGTCGGAAACAGAGCGGAGGAGCCGGGGTTGGACGGCAACGAGCCGAGCAAAGGTGGAATCGATCCGAAGGCGATGCTCGGCGAAAAGCGCCGGGCGGCCATGGCCAGCGTGCTGGCCGGACTGGGCCTGACCGTCATGAAGCTGGCCGCCGGCCTGGCCACCGGCTCTCTGGGTATTCTGGCCGAGGCCGCACATTCCGCCCTGGACACCGGAGCGGCCGTCCTGACCGTGTTCGCCGTCAAGACATCCTGGCGGCCGCCGGACGCCGAACATCACTACGGCCACGGCAAGGTGGAGAACCTGACCGCCCTGGCGTCTACGGTGCTCCTGATATTGACTTCGTTCTGGATCATCCGGGAAGCGGTGGGCCGGATGATGCATCCCGATGTGGAGGTGGAGCCGAACATCTGGGCCTTCCTGGTGGTCGGCATCTCCATTGTTGTGGATATCGTCCGGGCACGTGATCTGCGGGCAGTGGCCAAAAAGAGCAAAAGCCAGGCCCTGGAGGCGGACGCCCTGCATTTCAGCACCGACATCGCCAGCTCCGGCGTTGTTCTGCTGGGGCTGGTCGGCGTGCTCCTGGCCCAGCGCTACGATATCCCCGGTCTCGCCATGGCGGACTCGCTGGCGGCGGTCCTGGTGGCCGTCATCGTGCTGGTGTTGTGCTGGCAACTGGGCCGGCGATCCATTGATGTACTCATGGATCGTGCACCTCAGGGCATGGTGGATCAGGTTCGGTTGGTGCTGGCCGGTATCGGCGGAGCAGCCGGGGACCCCAGGATTCGTCTGCGGCAGGCCGGCGACCGCATGTTTGCCGATATTGAACTCGGGATGGCTCCCGGGCTTCCCCTGGCCGAAGGTGAGCGCGTGGCGGAAATGGCACGGGAACAGGTTCGTGAAGTTCTGGGCGCCAACGCCAGTGTTCTGATCCAGTTGCGTGGCCAATGGAGGAGCCCCGCCACCTTGCGTCAGCAGGTGACCACGGCAATCGGCATGGAAGGTGTCCACGGGCACAACATCACCGTTCGCAAGATGGATGACGGAACCCATGTCGATCTACATCTGGAACTGCCTGGTGAAATGAGCCTGGAAGAGGGGCACGGGATCGCCGATCGGGTTGAGACATCCATCCTGCAGCGGGTGCCGGAAGTGCGGCGGGTCGATATCCACCTGGAGCTCCACGCCGACGAGCCGGTTCGGGCGGTTCCACTGGATCAGGAGTCGAGGGCCTGGCGGGAGCGCCGCGTCGAAGAGATCTCGGCGGAGATCGTCGGCGCGGGATCGGTCCATGACCTGCTCATGACCCGGACCGAGAGTGGGCTGTACCTTTCGTGTCACTGCTTCTTGCCGGGAGGCACCTCGCTCCAGGAAGCCCATAGAATGACCGACCGCCTTGAGAAGGCCCTGTACCAGGCATTGCCCGAGCTGAACCGTGTGTCGGTTCACGCCGAACCGGACACCCTCCGGTCCTGAGCGGCGAAGCAGCTAGGGCTGCATGTGCGGCGGGATCAGGCCTGACGCCTCCAGGTACCCTGAGCCGGTCCGTTCGGCATAGGTGGCGCACTCGCGGATCTTCCTGAGCAACAGCGTACACGCCGGACCGGCGCCCTGGCGGGTCGCCTCCTGGATAATGCGTGCGCCTCTGACGTTGAGGAAATCCAGCAGATCCGATATCTCCGCAGGGGAGACGTAGGCGCCGACAGCATGGCTTGACGCCAGTTCCATCTGCAAATGTTCGCGAACCGCCGGGAACTCAGAGCAGGCGTTGGCCCAGACCCTCCAGGCCGGTACCAGGCAGTCCGGCGCATCGACCCCGGCGGCCCGGCAAACAGTCTCCAGACCGTCAACATCACGGCCATACCAGAACGGTACCACCCGGGAATGGATGTGCATCGATCTGAACGCCAGCTCCCGCTCCATGACCCGGGCAGCCTTGATCCGTTGTCCGCCGCGGTCGGGCCAATCGCCCCCCAGCCGGGCTGTCCGGACCAGGTCATACAAGGCGCGCATTTCGTCCAGCAGTTCTCGCCGGTAATTGAAGCTGTTGGAGGGCGGTTCTCCGGGGAGAGGGTCCACTGCTCCGGCCAACCTGCGGTCCATGCGGATCAGCTGGTCCCGGGCCAGGTCATCGACCTGATCGCCACCCTCGGCGTTGCGGAATTCATCCACCAGCTCACCGACCCTGCGGGCCGATTCTTCGGTGATGAAAAAAGGCCTGCCGTCCAGGTGCAGTTCCGGCTCCACCTTCTGGAACAGAATCGACGCCGCTTCATCGACCTCATGTTCCATGGCGTCAAGGCGGGTCTTGATCTTTTTCCAGAACGGTGCGTTGTCTTCAGCCGCAGGTGGGGCGGCGCTGTCCATGTGGTATTCGATCCCGCGTATTGTGGCTGTCGCCCGGTGAAGGTTGTCTCGCAGGCGGATCGCGTTGTCCAGATACTCGTCGGGCTGGATCTTTCCGCCATCGATCAGCGGCGTGATGAACCGTTCGAAAACCTTGGGGTCCACGGGGTGGAAGGAGATAATCCCTTTCATGACTGCACGTGGTCCAGGAACAGCGGCAATGTCCTGCCGACCGGACCCTCTATCAATACACCGTCAGGCCCAAGTCCGGAACGGGTGCGTTCCGTCGGTTCCAGGTTGAATTCGAGGACGCTTCCGCCGGCGCGGAGCACCCCGTCCGGGTACAGGCAGGCCGGCGCCACCTCGGCGGATGTTCCGATCACGAACATGGTGCGGCACCCGGCCATGAGGGTCTGGGCCAAGGCGGCTTCCCGCACCGGTTCCCCGAACAGAACTACGTTCGGTTTCAACGCCTTCCCGCAGGCGGGGCAGGACGGCACCGGTCCCGGCTTGAGGAATGTCGAGGCAAAAGGCTCCGTATGGCCGCAACCCAGGCAGTGCAGGCTGGAATGGGTTCCATGCAGCTCGACTACGGATCGGCTGCCGGCGGCCTGGTGCAGGCCGTCAATATTCTGGGTCAGGATTCCGTTGAGGTCGCCGCGATTCTCCATGTCGGCCAGTGCGAGATGAGCCGGATTCGGTCGCCTGTCTTTCAGGATTGTGCCGAGTTCACGATAAAGGTCCCAGGCCTTGGCCGGATCATTGAGGAAACACTCCAGCGTGGCGTACTCCATAGGGTCGAAGCGGCGCCACAGCCCACAGTCGGAACGGAAATCGGGGATTCCGCTTTCCACCGATACGCCGGCGCCTGTAAGAGCCACGGCGTTGCGCCTCCCGGCCCAGGCATGGTTCAGGGCGTCAAGATCCCCGGTGAGGACGGACCGTTCCGGGTCGATCCGGATCGTCGCAACCGGGTTCAAGGCGCCGGGTCCAGGCGGGAGATGATCTCCCGGGCAAGGTTCATGATCACCTCGGATTGGGTCGGGTGGTACCAGGGCATCCGGTCCAGGATGTCCCGGGCGGTGCCGTGATAGTGCATCATCGTGGAAATGATGTGAATGAGATCATCGGCGTTCGGCCCCAGGATCACCGATCCCAGGATCTCCCCGCTTCCGGCGTCGGCGTATAGTCGCCAGATACCGTGTTCCACACCCATGGTAATCGCCCGTCCGGTCTGGGGGAACCTGGCGGCTCCGGAGACGAAGCGAACGCCGGCCTTTTCCAGTTCCGGGCCGGCCAGGCCCACCGTTGCCAACGGCGGGTCGGAGAAAATCACCGACATCTTCAGGCGGTAGTCCATCTTCAGGTCCGGGCTGCCTGCGGCTGCGTTGGCCCCGGCAACTGCTCCCTCCTGATTGGCGATATGGAGGATCTGGTAATCGCCACTGGCATCGCCTGCAACGTAGACATCAGGGTTGGTGGTCTGCATGGCCAGGTCGTGGACGATCCGGCCACGGTCTGTCTGTATCCCGGCGTCGGCGAGGTTGAGGCCATCCAGGGCCGCCTCCCGGCCCACCGCCATGAGCAGAAAGGACGACCGGAAGTCGGTCTGTCGATCTTCGGATTCGATGGAGAACACGCAGGATTCACCGTCAGGCTTGATGCTCCGAATCCGGCCCGGCGCAGCGACCTGCAGGTTCGGTTCGGATTGCAGCGCCGCTTTCATCTCCTCGCCTAAATCCTGATCGTGAAGTTTCAGGCAGCGGGACCGGTTCACCAGCACCACGCGGGTTCCGATGCGTGCGAAGAAGAGCGCCATCTCGATCGCTATCGGGCCTGCTCCTTGAACCACCAGGCTCTCCGGCTGGCTGCGCATGTTCATTACATCGTCGCTGGTCAGGACCTTCACGTGTTCCATGCCGGGGACCGGAATCGTGACAGGCTTCGAGCCGACGGCCAGCACATAGCGCCAAGCGCGCATCCGGGTGTCTCCGACCTGCAGACCTCCATCGGCATGGAAAATTCCGCGGGCGTCGATGACCTGGTAGTCCTGCCGCTCGATGCCGCCGATCTTCGCCTTCTTGAACCTGGCCACCAGCCGGTCCTTGCGGTCCATGATGGCCGGGAAATCGGCGGTAACCGTTCCGGTGTGGATCAGTCCGAAACGGTCGGTCCCCGAAGCGGCATGCATAACGTGGGCCGAAGCGAGCATCGCCTTGGTAGGCATGCAACCGCGTAGGATGCAGAGGCCGCCCAGCTCACCGTCATTGATCATGGCGGTTTTCGCACCGCTCTCCACCGCCGCTTTGGCCGCCGCCGTGCCGGCGGACCCGCCGCCCAGGACCAATACGTCAAAATCGTGCATCGGTTCCACACTCCAACTCATACATAGGGACTGAAAACCTTACCACTGAAACGCTGTGGTCGAGAACCGCCGCAAGTCGTTTATCATTGCGGCCATGAGTATACGCATCTGGAGCAGAGCCCTGGACCTTGCGGCCCGCACGCCTCCCCAGCGCCACCGTGGCGTCGATTTCCTGCGGGCGGCATCCATTATTGTCGTGGTCATCGGCCACTGGGTGATGGCGGCGCCGTGGGTGGACGATTCCGGCGCCCATATCGCACACATGCTGGGCCACCAGGAGTGGATCCAGTGGCTGACCTGGGTTCTGCAGGTCATGCCGGTATTTTTCTTCGTCGGTGGGTTTGCCAACGGCATTTCATGGGATGCGGCCGTCCGCGACCACAAGCCGTACCGGGAATGGCTGGCCGGCCGGCTTGGAAGGCTCCTCAGGCCGGCCCTACCCCTGGTCCTGTTCTGGGCCGTTGCCGGCTGGCTGGCGGTTTTGGCCGGCGTCCCGGCCGGAATGGTTGGGGTAGCTTCCCAGATCGCCCTTGTGCCGACCTGGTTCCTGGCGGTCTACCTCCTGGCGGTGCTGCTGGTTCCTATCGCCCGCGGAGCCTGGAAGCGGTTCGGAATGGCGTCATTCTGGGTGCCTGCCGGCCTGGCGGTCCTGGTAGACGCCGCCTATTTCCAGCTGGACATGCATGGCTTCGGCTGGATCAACTACCTGCTGGTCTGGGGGGCGGTCCATCAACTCGGCTTCGCCTGGCTGGACGATCGCTGCGCGCGGGGTGGCCGGGCGGTCCTCTGGGCGCTGGGTGGTCTGGGGTTGCTGGTGCTGCTTACCGAATTCGGTCCCTGGCCTCGCAGCCTGGTCGGTGTGCCCGGGGCGGAAGTCAGCAATACGACTCCACCCCATCTCCCCCTTCTGGCTCTGACTGCGTTCCAGTTCGGGACGGTTCGACTGGTTGAGGGGTTCCTCCGCCGCTGGTTGGGGAATCTAAAGGCCTGGGCCGCCACGGTACTGGTCAACGGTATGATCATGTCCGTTTTTCTATGGCACAGCACGGTGATGATGCTGCTGTTCGGTGTAGCCCTGCTGCTGGACGGAGCCGGGCTCAAGGCTTATCCGGGGTCCGGTTCCTGGTGGATAATGAAACTGGCCTGGATCGGCCTGTTCCTGGTGGCACTGCTTCCTGTGGTCGCGTTCGTGTCACGTTGGGAGCAGGGCGCACCTGGAGGTGGGACGCCGGGGGCATTGCGGCAGGTAGCCGGTTCCCTGATCCTGGGGTTTGGTCTTGGAATGCTGGCCTACGGCGGCGTGGTTCATCCTGAATCCGGCGCCCTTGCGGTGGTGCCGCTTCTGCTACCGTTTCTAGGCGCACTGATCGCCGGATTGATCTTCAACCGCCGCCGGCCGGCCGGCGCCTCGGGAGGAACGCCGTCATGACGACACTGGAGCTGTGGGCCAATTACCAGGCCTGGTTGCTGGACGAGCCGGAGCTCGGCTTCCGCCTCGACGTAAGCCGCGCCGGCATGCCGTCGGACTATCCGGACCGGATGGAAGCTCCCATGGCCGCAGCCTTCGATGCCATGGAGAAGCTTGAAGAAGGGGAGATCGCCAACCCGGACGAGGGGCGGATGGTCGGCCATTACTGGCTGCGGGACCCTGGGATGGCGCCGGATGCGGCCATCACCGAGGAGATCCTTTCGACCAACGAGGCGCTCCGAACCTTTGTGGACCAGGTCCACAAGGGAACGGTGAAGCCGCCGTCCCGTGATCGGTTCGAGAACCTGCTCCTGTGCGGCATCGGGGGCTCGGCGCTCGGGCCTCAGTTTGTTGCTTCGGCTCTAGGAGGGACGGATGATCGGATCCGTACGTATTTCCTGGACAACACCGATCCTGACGGCATCGATCGGATCCTTGCTTCCATCGGCAAAGATCTCGCCGCCACCCTGACGGTAGTGATCTCCAAATCAGGCGGCACGCCGGAAACCCGCAACGGCATGCTGGAGTCACAGGCGGCCTATACGGCGGCCGGGCTTGAATTCGGGAAGCATGCGGTGGCGATAACCCAGGCCGGGAGCAGGCTGGACCGGTTTGCCGGTGAAAAGCGGTTCCTGGCTACCTTCCCGATGTGGGACTGGGTCGGAGGAAGGACCTCCGTGCTGTCTGCGGTCGGCCTGCTGCCGGCGGCGCTCCAGGGAATCGATGTGGACCGCATGCTGGAAGGAGCGGCGGCCATGGACGAGGTCACGCGGCGCAGGAGCATGAAGGCGAACCCTGCCGCTCTGCTGGCCCTCTGTTGGTTTCATGCCGGTGACGGCCGTGGACTCAAGGACATGGTGATCCTGCCGTACAAGGACCGCCTCGCGATGTTCAGCCGGTACCTGCAACAGCTGGTGATGGAATCCCTGGGGAAAGAAAAGGACCTGGATGGCCAGGTAGTACACCAGGGGTTGGCGGTTTACGGCAACAAGGGTTCCACCGACCAGCATGCCTACGTGCAGCAGCTCCGTGACGGCGTGCCGAATTTTTTCGCTACATTCATCGAGGTGATGAAAGACCGTGACGGCGCCGGCATCGATGTGGAGGATGGGGTGACTTCCGGGGACTTCCTGCACGGCTTCCTGCTGGGGACACGCCGGGCGCTCTACGAGAACGGCCGTGGATCGATTACCCTGACGGTGGACCAGGTCGGCCCTTTCAGTGTCGGGATGCTCATCGCGTTGTACGAACGGGCCGTTGGTTTATACGCCTCCCTGGTAAATGTGAACGCCTACCACCAGCCTGGTGTCGAGGCGGGGAAGAAGGCGGCGGCCTCCGTGCTTGACCTGCAGGCCCGGTTGGTCGCGGAAATGAAAGGCCGGGGCAAAGCCGGCGGGACCTGCCAGGATCTGGCCGTCTCTCTCGGTTCGCCGGAGGAGGTTGAGACGGTGTTCCGGATTTTGGAGCACCTCGCGGCCAATCCGGATCGTGGAGTCGTCAGGACTCCCGGTGAATCGCCGTTCACCGCCACTTACCGAATCAAATGAGGCGCTGGAATGCGGCGGCCTTGATCAGAAGGTGAACCGGGGATCCGGTGTGGAGCCTCAATTCCTGGACGGACGCGCGTGTCACAAGAGCCCGGATCGCAACCGGCGTTTCGACCCGGACCTCGATGGCGGAGCCCCGGGGGGACAGCTCCGTGATGGTGCCGGCAAGGACGTTCCGGGCGCTGGTGCCGGTCACCCGATTGAGGCTGATAAGAACATCTTCGGCCCGGAGGCCGACGGCAACTTCATCGCCTGTTGGGGACGGCATCAGTCCGGTCTCCACAGAGACCCCGCCCAGGTCGAGTGTGGTGTAGCCATCCGGGTGATGGTTCAGCACCCGGGCGCGGTAAAGGTTTTCGGTGCCCACGGCCCGGGCCGCAACGGTGGAAGTGGGCGCCGCAACGACGTCCGACGGACGACCCTGCTGCACCACACGGCCCTGGTCGAGTACGACCATGTGGTCTCCGATTCGCAACGCCTCGGTAATGTCGTGGGTGACATGTAGGAACGGGATACCGCTTTCCGCCTGAACCTGGCGCACCGTTTCGCCCAGAGCTTCCCGGGCCGGTCCATCCAGGGCTGAAAACGGCTCGTCCAGCAGGATCGCCGCAGGACGGGCCGCCAGCGCACGGGCGAGGGCGATGCGCTGCTTCTCGCCGCCACTGAGGTCCACCGGCATGCGCGAACCGAGGTGCCCCCCTTCCACACGGTCCAGGAGTTCCTGGGCCAGGGCGTAACGGTTGCCGCCTCGGGCGCCGAACGCCACGTTGTGCCTGACATCCAGATGGGGGAACAGGAGAGCATCCTGAAACACCACTCCGATCCTGCGTTGACGGGTCGGCAGGTCGATGGCTCGCTCCGAGTCGAAAACGGTCCGGCCGGCAACCTGAATTCGGCCACGCTCAGGCCTCCGGCCCCCCAGGACCGCCTGAAGCAAGGTAGTCTTGCCGGCACCGCTGGGACCGAACAGCACCGTCGTTTGCCCCGAAGCCTGAAACGCCGCCTCCAGCGTGAACCGGTCCGGGCCGCTGTTCTCGTGTTCCAGTCTGATGTCGATTTCGAAGGGGTTCATGGCATCTTCCCGTGCATCCAATACAATGCCATCGTATCACCCTGACCCATGACTCCATGGAGGCCGTAAACGTGATGCCCGGAATAGTACGCCGCCCTATCGCCCTCATCCTCTTCTCCTCTGTTTTGCTGATCGCAGCCCTGTCGTCCTGTTCGAGCCCGGATCCGGGATCCGATGCCGCCCAGCTGGGACGGCTGGATTTTAATCGGCTGGCTGTGCGGGCCGACCTGCCGCTGTACTGGACTGCCGATGACGACGCGGACGGATCGGTCGATCCAGAAGAAGTCGCGGCCCTGGAGTTCTATCCGACCCGCGGAACGTGGGTTGCCGATGGAGCGTTCACCGCCGAGTACCGTTCGGCCCTCGAAACGTTGGCGCGGATGGCCGACCGGGATCTGCCTGCCGGACTGTCCGACGCCGAAGCGCGCCGGATCGAACGGGTCTACCGGGAGATGGACCACGGCATTCCAACCCTTGTCTACAACGACCTGCGGGAGATGCCGGAGGATCATCGGGCGTTCCTCGGCCACATGATGGAAGTGGCGCGGCTCATCGATGTTCTGTACGCCCGGCATATCGGCGCCGAGGCGCTGGCGGGGCAGTTGCCGGAAGATGCGGCCAGCCGTAGCCTGTTCCGGCGGAACTGGGGGCCTGATTGTGTTGCACCCAGGACCCAGGATGATCCTGCGTGCTCCGCGATCCCTGGTGGGGCGACTATGATTTCCGACCTGTACCCGGCGTCCCTGCAGGCGAATGAAGATTTCTGCGCCGAGCTGGAATCCCGGGAAGACGCCGGCGAATTGCTGGACCCGTTCACCGTGGTGCGGCAAACCGACGGCGCTCTTCAGGCCGTACCTTACACCGTCGCCTATGCCGAAGAGATGGGTGCCGTGGCCGCCGAGCTCCGGTCCGCCGCCGAAGCCCTGAAGGACTCGGAAGAAGAGGCGCTGAGAACCTATCTCGCCGCTGCAGCACAGGCGTTCACGGATAACGACTGGCAGCCTGCCGATGAAGCCTGGTCCCGGATGAATGCGCGGAATTCCAAATGGTACGTCCGGGTTGCGCCGGATGAAGTCTACTGGGAGCCGTGCAGTCAGAAAGCAGGCCTCCATTTGACGCTGGCCCTGCTCAATACGGCCTCCCTGGCCTGGGAGGATCGCATCCTTCCGGTGCGCCAGGAAATGGAAGATGACCTGGCCAGGTTGATCGGTCCTCCATACGCGGCCCGCCAGGTTTCCTTCCACCTCCCGGACTTCATCGACATCGTGGTAAACGCCGGTGACGACCGGGATCCTCTTGGTGCAACTATCGGCCAGTCGTTGCCGAACTGGGGACCGGTCGCCAATGAGGGCCGGGGCCGAACCGTAGCCATGAGCAACCTGTACACCGATCCGGACAGCATCCGGATCCAGCGGGAGCAGGTCGCCTCCCTGTTCACCGCCGGCACAATGGAATGGTTCTCGGACAGTCCCGAGCCCGGTCTTCTGGGAACGATCCTCCACGAGGCGACCCACAATTTCGGCCCGGCCCACGAGTACCGGTATCGAGGGAAAACCGACACCGACCTGTTCGGCGGTCCGCTGGCCAGCACCATGGAGGAGTACAAGGCCCAGAACGGGGCTCTGTGGTTCATCCACTGGCTGGCCGGCCGTGAAATCATCACTGAACAGATGGCCCGGGAAACGTATGTGGACTCCCTGCGGTGGGCCCTGGACCATATCTCACGGGGGATGTACACAGGGTCCGGGCGGCCCAAGGCATACAGCCAGCTGGCGGCCATGGAAGTCGGATTCCTTCTGGATCAGGGAGCGCTGACCTTCGACGCCGCCTCTGTTGCGGCCAACGGCCAGGATGTCGGCGCTTTTACCGTCGACTTCGACAAGTTGCCGATGGCGGTAGAAGCGATGATGCGGCAGTCAGGTTCCATTAAGGCAACCGGTAACCGGGGGGCGGCCGAGGAATTGAAGGCGAAGTATGTCGACTCGGATTTCCTTCCGCTGGAACTGATATCGGACAGGATTCTGCGACACCCCAAGGCCAGTTTTGTCTACGCGCTTGACTATTGAGAGGTGAACCGATGAAGCATAGAACGATGACCTTGTTGGCCGTACTCATCGCCATTCTCGGATTTGCGCCGGCATTCTCGGCTCCGCTGCCGGTCCATCAGCCGGATGCTACCGTCCAGCGTGGGCAGGTTCCTGACGCGTACAAATGGGATCTGACGGCGCTGTATGCCAATGATGAGGAGTGGGCCCAATCCCAGGCCGCACTCGACAGCCACATCTTTTATTTGGGGGCCTTTAAGGGTGAACTCAAGGATCCGGAAAAGCTGGAGAAGTGCCTGAACCTGTATTTCAAGTATCATCTGGAGGCAAACCGGGGGACGCTCTACGCCAATCTGAAGCTGGCAACGGCGCAGTCCGACAATGACGCCCAGGCGATGCAGCAAAGCAGTTTGACTGTCCTGGATGAACTCATGACCGCCGCCTCGTTCATCCGCTCCGAACTGCTGACCCTTTCGCCTGCGGCCATGGACAAGGCGTACGCCGCCCGCCCGGGGCTTGCGACCCACAAACCGTATATAGAGAATATCCTTCGCCGCCGGGATCGTGTCCTGAGCCCGGAGGCGGAACGGGTTCTGTCCCTGGCAGGGGACAACCTCTGGGCCGAGATCGACCTCAACGAGATCCCTTCACCTCACGAGGAAACATTCCGCAACCTGCTCAGCAATATCCCGTGGCCGATGGTCCATGACGCCGCCGGCAACGAGGTTCAGCTGACGCTGGCCAATCTCGGGAGATTCCGGGCCTCTCCCGACCGCAAGGTCCGCAAGGAGGCGATGACCGCTTTCCTGGCCTCCATCCGTCAATACCAGAACGCCCTGGCGGGAACCCTCACCGGCCAGTTCAAACTGGATGTGGCTTATGCCCGTGCCAGGAATTACGACACCGCCCTCGAGGCCTACCTGGACAAGGATGGGCTCAACCCGGCGGTGTTCGATAACCTGATCGACACGGTCAACGCCAACCTGGCTCCTCTGCACCGCTACGTCGAACTGCGCAAGCAGGCTCTTGGGGTGGAGGACCTGCATCTTTACGATCTATACGTTGCGATGGTGCCCGGGTTGACGGTGGAGGTGCCGATCGCCGAAGGTCGGGAGACCCTGGTGGCAGCCCTGGCGCCTCTGGGAGACGATTACGTCGGACTGGTTCGCGAAGGGCTGGATGCCGACAATGGCTGGATCGACCTGTACCCCCATATGGACAAGGAGAGCGGCGCATTCTCGGCCAACGTATACGGCCGCCACCCGTTCATCAAAATGAACTACCAGGACAGCCTGGACGACCTCTCCACCCTGGCCCACGAGTTCGGACACGCGGTTCACAGCAGCCTGACCATGGAGGCCCAGCCGTATTCGTCGTCTCGCTACGTGCCTTTCCTCGCCGAGATCGCATCCACCATCAACGAAAAGTTCCTCAGTGACTATCTGGTGCGGAACGCTAAAAGCGACGCGATGAAAGCGTATGTTCTCACCGAACTGGCAGAGAACATCCGGACCACCATCTACCGACAGACATTGTTCGCCGAATTCGAAAAGACGGTCCACGGCTTTATCGAGGAGGGGGTTCCGGTTACCGCCGCCCTCCTGGACGAGACCTACACCGGCCTGGTGCGCCGCTACTACGGTGAAGGTTTCACCGTCGGACCCGACGACGGTATGGAGTGGGCGTACATCCCGCACTTCTATTACAAGTACTACGTGTTCTCCTACGCTACCGGGCTATCTTCCGGTATCGCCCTGGCCGACAGGATCGAACAGGGCGGGGAGGCTGCGGTCCAGGATTATCTGGGCATGTTGAAGGGCGGCTGTTTCAGGCCGCCCCTGGACCTGCTCAAATCGGCCGGCGTAGACCTGACCGAGCCGGCGGCCGTCGAGGCGGCCCTGAAGCTGTTTGAGAAGACGGTGGCGGAGCTGGAGAAGCTGCTTTAGGCGGTTTTCCGGTCCAGCCGGCCGGCCAGGATCATCACGATCACCGAGACCAGGGTCAGGGCGCCGGCCATCAGCAGCGCGTCCCGGTCCTCGCCGGACAAAGCAGCTTCGTAGATGGCCAGGGGCAGGGTTTGAGTACGGCCCGGGATGTTTCCGGCCAGCATCAGTGTCGCTCCGAACTCGCCCAGGGCCCGCGCGAAGCTCAAAACCATGCCGGCCAGGAGCCCTCGCCGTGCCATCGGAACCAGGACCCGGAAAAATGTGGACAACCTGCCGTGGCCCAGGCTGGCGGCGGCCAATGCCTGCCGCGGATCGATCGATTCGAAGGCGACCAGTGCCGATCGCAGCATGAGGGGGAAGGCCATCAGCGATGCGGCGACGACGCAGGCGACCCAGGTGAACGGCACCGTGAACCCGGTCCATTCGAAAAGCGTTTCTCCCAGCAGGCCTCGGCGTCCCAGCAGCACGATCAGGTAATACCCGGTGACCGTCGGTGGAAGGACCAGCGGCAGGTTGAGAACCGCTTCCAGCAGCCCTCTCCCTGGAAACCTGCGACGGGAAATCAGGTACCCGCTGATGGTGCCGATGACCGCCACGATGAGGGTGGATGCCAGGGTGACCCACAGGCTCAGGAACAGTGCGGACCGGATCACGGCGATTCCGCCGGCAGGGTGAATCCGTACTGACGGAAGGTCAGGCGGCCCCGTTCGGTCAGCAGCAGCTCCAGGAGTTCTCCGGCAGCCTCCTTCTCCGTCGCCTCGTTCAGGATGGCGGCCTGGTACAGGATCGGAGCGTAGGACCCATCCGGCGGTTCGGGACCTCTGCGGACCCTCCCCCGGAACAGTTCGGCGTCGGTGCTGTACACCAGGCCGGCGTCTACGTCGCCACGGGCAACGTATTCCACGACCTGGCGAACGTTTTCGGCGTAGACCAGTCGATCCTGCAGCGGCTCCCACAGGCCGGTGGATACCAGGGCTTCCCTGGCGTAGCGCCCTGCCGGCACCGTTCGCGGGTTGCCGATGGCAACCCGGGTGATTCCCGGGCCGGCCAGATCCCCGAACTGCACAGGCGGTTCGCCTAGAGGCGCTAGGATGGTGACCAGCCGGTTGGTCGCCACCGTCACCCTCGATCCCGGGACCAGCAACCCGGCCCGCTCCAGTTCATCCAGTTCGGCAGGGGAGGCGCTGATGAACAGGTCCACCGGCGCCCCCTGCATGATTTGACGGAGCAGAGTTCCTGACCCGGCGGCATTCAGGACAATCTCCACCTGCTCTTCGGCCCCGATCGGCCTCCAGGCGTCGTTGAGTGCGTCCCGCAGGCTGACTGCGGCGGAAACCGACACCCCATCGGCTCCTCTTGCGACTGTCGGTGCTGCCAGCACGGTCAGCAGGAAGAACGCCGCCGCTTTATTTCTTCTTCTTTTTGCCACCCGGTGTTCCGGCTCCCATTTCTTCAAACAGCAGGACCGCCGCCTCGTTGCCTCGGTAGAACTGGTCCAGGTCCATCTTCTCATTGGGGGCATGGATGTTGTCTTCGTTCAGTCCAACGCCCAGAAGAACGCAAGGAACCTTGAGGACGTCGGCAAACGTGCCGACCACCGGGATGGAGCCGCCTTCCCGGACGAAAACCGGCTTGCGGCCGAAGGCGCCCTTCATAGCCCTGCCTGCCGCCGCCAGGGCGGGGTGGTCCGTATCCGCGAGCCACGCTTCGCCGCCGTGCAGGGGTGTGACTTCGATCTTGACCGATTTAGGGGCGATCGCCTTCAGGTGCTTTTTGACTTTACGGGCGATCTCCTTGGCCGTCTGATCGGGGACCAGCCGCATGGAAATCTTGGCGTGGGCCTTGGCGGGTATGACCGTCTTGGCGCCCTCGCCGGTGAACCCGGACCAGATGCCGTTGATGTCCAGGCTGGGTCGGGCATAGGTCCGTTCCAGGGTGGTGTAGCCCTTCTCTCCGAACAACGCCGGCGCTCCCAGCGCCTTTTTGTACCGGCTGTCGGAGTGGGGCAGGGAGGCAAACGCCTTGCGCTCCTTGGCTTTCAGTTTGCGAACGTTGTCGTAGAAGCCGGGAATCTTGATCTTGCCGTTGGCGTCCTTGAGCGAGGCGAGCATGGCGACCAGCGCGTTGGCAGGGTTCACCACGGCGCCGCCGAAGGTGCCGGAGTGCAGGTCGGAATCGGTGCCGGTGAGGTCGATCTGCAGGTAGGCTAGTCCCCGGAGCCCGTAGCAGATGGAAGGGACCCCTTTGGCGAACATGGCGGTGTCGGAAACGACAACCGCGTCACATGCCAGCATTTTACTGTTTTCGCCGATGAACGGATCCAGGTGGGGCGAACCGATCTCTTCCTCGCCTTCGATGACGAACTTCAGGTTGACGGGACAACTGCCGGTGGTCTGGAGGTGTGCTTCCAGGGCGTTGACGTGGATGATGACCTGGCCCTTGTCATCGGACGCACCTCGGGCGTAGAGCTTTTCATCCCGCAGCGTCGGTTCGAACGGCGGCGTGTGCCAGAGTTCCAGCGGGTCTACCGGCTGAACGTCGTAATGGCCGTAGACCAGCAGCGTCGGCTTGCCGGGAGCTCCCAGCCACTCACCGTAGACGATAGGGTGTCCGGCGGTCTTGTGGATCTTGACCTTGGTGCAGCCGGCTTCTTTTAGGCGGCTTGAAACCCAGTCCGCCGCCTGTCCGATAGCCTTCTTCTTTTCCGGGTCGGTGCTGATGGAAGGGATCCGAAGCAGTTCGGTCAGCTGGTCCAGATGCCGCTTGCGATTGTCACGAACGTATTGGATGGCGGGGTTCATGTTCTAAAACCTCCTGGTCGGTAGATTGGAGCAGGTTCGGAATCCCGATTGTATAACTCCCGGGCTGGGGAGCAAGCCGGATCCGCCTCAGCCTGTGAGCCGGATGCCGTGCCGATCCGCAAGCATCTCAAGGGACCTCAGAGCGGCGCCGTTGCCGCCGCCGCACGGTACCTGCCCGTCACGGTACGCGGAGCCGATGATCTCCAGCAACCGTTCGGCCCGATCTCGGATCGGCCGGCCGCCGATCGTTCCGTCCAGGCCGCTTTTTGCCGCCGAATCCATCGCCTGGCGCCACGCGGCCTGATCATCGATGTCGGTGCCCAGTTCCAGGGCGGCTGAGAGGTTTGCTTCGTTGTACAGAAGACCGGTCCAGAACGAGGGCACGGCGAACGCCACTTCGTCAGGCAGCAGATCGGCTGATCGCACCTCGATGTAGGCGTAGGATCGCACCTCGGTAAACACCGACGACAGGTGCAGTTCCCAGTCCTCCATGCGAGGCGCCTCGCAAGTGGTCCGTTCCATCATCCTGCGGAACGGCACGCCGCCGGCGGGCACCAGGCCCCGGGCACGGCGGTGGAACATGGAGGGGACATCACAGATGAAGTCGATCCAGTGGTCCAGATCGAATGCCGGGTCGAAGACAACCGCCGGCAGGCCGGTGCGGTCCGGATCGGTCTCCTTCCAGATCGCCTGACGGTAGGATCGAAAGCCGCTGTCCCTGCCGTCCACCCGGGCCGAGTTGGCGAACAGGGCTACGGAAATCGGGGCGGTCAGAGCGGCCGCCCGGAACTTGCGGACCCAGTCCTCCTCGTCCCGAAAATCGAAGGCGCACTGGATACTGGCTGTCTGGGTCATCATGCGGTGAGACAACCGGCCACGGGCGCCCATATACGGTTTCATGATGCCGTAGCGCGCCTTGGGCATCCAGGGCATCTCGGATACATCATGTACAGGGTCCACTGCCACATCGAGCCAGTCCACGCCTGCGGCGGAGCCGGCCCGGTCCAGGGCCTTGAGATGTTCCACAAGCTGATGGTCCAGCTCGTCCAGCGTGGGGTGGGGCCGGGACGACCATTCCACCTGGCCGGCAGGTTCCAGGGAGATCGTGCCGTAAGGCCCGTCCAGCCCGATGAGGTGTTCCGCCTCGAAGATCGGGAACCCGCCCCGAAGCTCCTGGTAGTGTCTCAGCACCGCAACAACCGACGCCGATTCACCGTCGTAAGGGATCGGCAGGCCCGTATCGACGATCCTGCCCATCTTTTCCAGTTCCATCCCGACCTGCCACTCCGTTTCGGGTTTGAAGGCCGAACGGAAAAACTCCTGGAGTCTGGGCCGGGTCAGGATTGCCAATTCTGCTGCACTCATCGTTTCACCTCGCCCCCTTGCTGGGGCGGATCATTGTACCTGCGGTGCGTTGCTTGTCACGGATACCGACCCAATCCGGTGGATTCAGCGTAGAATTCAGGGCATGATCTTTGCCGACCCACCGTTCCCCGACCTGGCGTCCATGGATCGGATCCCCTGGGATCTCTCCGGGACGGATTTGACCCTTTCCATCGGTCCCTGGCGCATCGTGCTCAGGGGGCTGAATACGGAAACGACGCAGGTGCTGGAGCGCCGGTGGGGAGGCTTTTGCCGGCCCGGTTCCGGTGAACAACCGGATGTTCTCCTGCTCTGTGCCGACCGTACGGCAGATGGGGGACTCGGTCTCGGCTCTTGGCGTCAAGGTGAGGTCTACCGCCTGGAGGGCGCCCTGGTGGAAGGGCAGCCGGTGGTTCGAAGCTACAATTTTTGCATGGCCCCGTCCGGTGAACGGCCCGGCAGCTGGAAACTGGTGCTTGGCGGCGCCAGAGGGGAACCACTGGATCGCACCATTG